>NZ_PDCP01000003.1 GCF_002553505.1 Mycolicibacterium agri
AGGCCGCCCAGCATCACAACCACTCACCTGCACCCACAAAGAACCTCAATCGAGCGCCAGGTGAAAGATCGAGGCTAGGCGGTCATTAACCTGAAGCGATGTCCGATCGCGTTCTCGTGCAGGTCGAAAACCACGTCGCCGTCGTCACCGTCAACGACCCGGATCGCCGCAACGCCGTCACCGCCGAAATCTCGGCGGCCCTGCGTGCCGCGGTCGACGCGGCCGAGGCCAACACCGACGTGCATGCCCTCATCGTCACCGGCGCGGGCAAGGCGTTCTGCGCAGGCGCGGACCTCTCGGCGTTGGGTGAGGCGACTGAGGACGGCCTTCGCACCATCTATGACGGCTTCCTCGCGGTGGCCAACTGCGCGCTGCCGACGATCGCTGCGGTCAACGGTGCCGCCGTCGGCGCCGGGCTCAACCTCGCGCTGGCCGCCGACGTGCGCATCGCCGGCCCCGCAGCGCTGTTCGACGCCCGCTTCCAGAAACTCGGCATTCATCCCGGCGGCGGGGCGACGTGGATGCTGCAGCGCGCTGTCGGCGTGCAGGCGGCCAGGGCCGCGCTGCTGTTCGGGATGCGTTTCGACGCCGAGGCCGCCGTGCGGCACGGGCTTGCCCTCGAAATCGCCGACGATCCGGTCGCGGCCGCCAAACAACTGGCCGCCGGACCTGCGGCCGCGCCGCGTGACGTCGTGCTCGCCACCAAGGCGTCCATGCGCGCCACCGCCAACCCCGGCGTGCTGGACGTCGACCAGCACCGCATCGCGGTCGACACCGAGCTGAAACCGCAAGCGGCTTCGATCCTTTCACCGGAGTTCGCCGAACGGTTAGCCGCAGCCAAGCGCAAATAGCTGCATGCCCGACGCCACCGGAGGAGTGTTCGCCCAACACACGGACATGACGATCGCGGGCGGCCCGGTGCGGGTCTACCGCTCCGGAGACCACGGCCCAGCCGTTTTGCTGCTGCACGGCGGCGCGCTGGACACCGCCGAAGGCGTATGGCGCAGCGTCGCACCGACGCTCGCGCGCGACTACCGCGTGTACGCCATCGACCTGCCGCGCCACGGCGCGAGCCGCCCGTGGCGCGGCAACCTCGACACCGACTTCTTCGACACACTGATCGCCGAGTTGCTCGACGCACTCAACCTGCCGCGAGTGGCGATCGTCGGCCTGTCACTCGGTGGCGGCATCGGCATCGGATTTGCGCTTAATCATCCCGACCGAGTCTCGGCCCTGGTCGTCATCGGCCCGGGCGGCATCGGCGCGAAACGCAGATTCCACTTCTTCACCTGGCTCGTCGTGCACACGCCCGGGCTGATGCGTCTGAGCGCGAAATATTACGCGCGCAGCCCGAAGAGACTGCGAAAGTCATTGGCGGACTCGCTGACTGCGGGCGCCGACACCCCCGGTTTCGACGCGATAGTCGCCTCGGCGATTGAGGAGGCGAAGGCCAAATCTCGGCACGGCGAGCGGGTGCTGGACGACTGGATGATCAACGCCGTCGGGCCGTTTCGGATGCGGCTGGACTACACACCAGAGGTGTCTCGGCTGCGTGTCCCCAGCCTGTGGCTGCGCGGTGAGCGCGATTCGCTTGTCAGCCATGCCGATCTCGCCGCCGCGGCGTCGGCAGCGCCCGGGAGCGAGCTGGCGACCATTCCCGGCGCAGGCCACATCGCGACCTATGACCGGCCTGACGAGGTCAGCCGACTGGTCGGCGACTTTCTCTCCCGCACGGTCGAGAACTAGCTGTCGAGCAGCGCCAACTCCGGCGCCTCGATGAGTCGACGCAGTTCGCCGAGGAACGCGGCGGCCTGCGCGCCGTCGGCGATGCGGTGGTCGAACGCACACGTCAGCGTCATCGTCGGACGCGCCACCACGTCGTCGCCGATGACCACCGGCCGCGGCTTCAACGATCCCATGCCCAGAATCGCCGCCTCGGGATAGTTGATGACGGGCACACCCTCGTCCAGTCCGAGCGCACCGAAATTCGACACGGTGAACGTAGAACCCTGCAGCTCGGCGGGTTTCACGGTGCCGGCTCGCGCCTCGTCGATCAGACGTGACACCGCTGCCGCCAGTTCCCGTGTCGTCATGTCCTGCGCGTTCTTCACCACCGGCACCAGCAGGCCACGCGGCGCCGCAACCCCGAAACCCAGGTGTACGGCGGAGTGGATGTGGATGTGCGGTTCGCCGGCGGTGTCCACCCACGTCGAGTTGAGCAACGGGTGGTGGGTCAGCGCGATCGTCAGCAGCCGAAGGGTGAGCACGAACGGCGTGATCGACGGCCCGTCCTGCCCGACCGATTCGCGCAGCAGGTCGCGAACCCGAAGCAGCTCCGAGCAGTCGACGACGACGCTGGCATGAGCATCGGGAATCTTGCTGCGCGACAATGTCATCCGCTGCGCCATCGTCGCCTGGACGCCGTGCACGCCGACGGTGTCGGAGGCCTGGCCCGGTTGCGCCGCGGCCGCGAGCACGTCGTCTCGGGTCACGATCCCGTCCGGCCCCGAACCCCGGGTGATGGCGGCCAGGTCGACGTTCAACTCGGCGGCGAGCTTGCGCACTTTCGGCTTGGCTCGCGGTCGAGTGCCGTCGGTCACCGACGCTCTCCTGCTGGTGTCCATGTCGTCGTCGGCGCCGTAGCCGACGAGCACCGGCCTGCGTCGCGCACCGTTCGGGCTTGCAGCTGCGGGCTCAGGCGCAGGCTCGGGCTCAGCTGTGGCCGCAAGCTCCGACGCAGGAACCGGTGAATCCGTCGCGATGCGTACCAGCACCGCCCCGACAGCAAGTGTTTCCCCTTCGGCGCCACCGAGTTCCACGATTTCTCCGGCGTAGGGACTGGGAATCTCCACCTGGGCCTTGTTGGTTTCCACCGTGCACAGCGTCTGGTTGAGTTCGACGCGGTCGCCCACCGCCACGCTCCAGCCGGTGATCGTCGCGTCCTCGAGCCCTTCACCGAGGTCTGGCACCAGGAAGTCCCGCGTGGTCGTCATGACCGCATGGCCTTCTCGACGCAGTCGAGCAGCCGGTCGACACCGGGCAGCCACAGTTTCTCAAGCCGGGCCGGCGGATACGGGGTGTCGAATCCGGTGGCCCGCAGGACCGGCGCCTCCAGGTCGTAGAACAGCTCCTCCTGAATGCGTGCCGCCAACTCGGCGCCGAATCCGAGTGTGCGTGCGCCCTCGTGCATGACGACGGCACGGCCGGTCTTGCGCACCGACGCCGCGACGGTGTCGAAGTCGAGCGGGTTGAGCGAGCGCAGATCGATGACCTCGAGATCCCACCCGTACTGGTCGGCTGCCAGATCGGCTGCGCTAAGGGCGGTTTGGACCAGTCCGCCGTAGGTGATCACGGTGGCGTCGTCGCCGAATCGACGGATCGCCGCGCGGCCGATCGGCAGCCCCGGCTCGCTGGTGTCGACGTCCTCCCGCGACCAGTACCGTCGCTTCGGCTCCAGGTAGACGACCGGGTCGCGGCTGGCGATCGAATGCCGCAGCAGCCAATATGCATCCGACGGTGTCGACGGCACGACCACCTTCAGGCCGGCGGTGTGCACCCAGTAGGTCTCGGTGGACTCCGAATGGTGTTCCACCGCACCGATTCCCCCGAACGACGGGATGCGGATGGTGACCGGCATGTCCACGTCGCCGTGCGTGCGCACCCGGTACTTCGCCAGATGGCTGACCATCTGGTCGAACGCCGGATAGGAGAACCCGTCGAACTGGATCTCGGGCACCGGCACGAAGCCGCGGATGGCGAACCCGATCGCGATGCCGATGATCGCCGACTCGGCCAGCGGGGTGTCGAAGCACCGCCCGTCGCCGAACGTTTCGGCCAACCCTTCTGTGACACGGAAGACGCCGCCGAGCTTGGCGACGTCTTCACCGAACACCAGGACCCGATCGTCGGCGGCCATCGCGTCGTGCAGCGCCCTGTTGATCGCTTGCACCATGGTGAGATTCGTCGTCGCTTGAACCGGCTTGAAGATGGACGGTTCGTGCGAGTCGTCCCCGTAGCCTGCCGGCCGTTCGATGAGTTGAGTCATGTCACGCCTCCTTCGCCATTTCGGCCAGCAGTTCGTCGCGCTGGGCTTGCAGTGTCGGCGTGATGTCCGCGTACACCGTGTCAAACAACTCGCCGACGTCCATGTCGGGCGTGTTGATGATCGCGTCGCGCAGTTCGGCACACAGCCGCGCCGAGCGCGATTGCACGCGGTGCTCCAGTCGATCGGTCCACACGTCGATGTGCTGGAGGTACTTGCGATAACGCGGAATCGGGTCCAGCGCCGCCCAGCGCTCGACCTCATCGTCCGACCGGTAGCGGGTGGGGTCGTCGGAGGTGGTGTGCGGGCCCAGCCGATAGGTGACGGCTTCGATCAGGGTCGGCCCGTCGCCCCGTCGCGCCCGCGCGGCGGCTTCCTCCATCACCGCGTAGCAGGCCAGCACATCGTTGCCGTCGACGCGGACACCGGGCATGCCGTAGCCGATTGCGCGGTGCGCGATCGACGGTCCCGCCTGCTGACGGCTCACCGGCACCGAGATCGCCCACTGGTTGTTCTGCACGAAGAACACGCACGGCGCCTTGTACACCGCCGCGAAATTCATCGCTTCGTGCGCGTCGCCCTCGCTCGTGGCGCCGTCGCCGAGATAGGCCACGGTGATCGAATCTTCGCCGAGCCGCTGCGCGGCCATCGCGGCCCCGACCGCGTGCAGACCGTGGGTTCCGATCGGGATGGCGATCGGCGCGACGCATTTCTCGGTGAAGCCGAGGCCGCCGTGCCAGCGGCCCCGCCACACGGCGCCCATCTGCGCCGGCGTGATGCCGCGCAGCAGGAAGGCGCCCATCTCACGGTATTGCGGAAACAGCCAGTCGGTCTTGCGCAGGCACGCGGTGGCGCCGATCTGGGCCGCCTCCTGGCCGCGACACGTGGCGAACAGCGCCAGCTCGCCCTGCCGCTGCAGGTTGACGAATTCGACGTCGAGCGCGCGGGTGACGGCCATCGACTCGAACAGCCAGGCCAGCGTCTCGGGGGGTAGATCTCGGCGGTATCTGGTCTCGGGGGTCGGCGTCCCGTCGGGGGCGACCAGTTGAATCGGCTCCAGCTCGACATCTTGGGCAGCTCGTGCCGACGTCAAGGGTGCCTGAACGGACCCTGCCATACCGCCTCCTAGGGCCACTGACGACGGATCGCGCCGTCAGACGACTGAGGTGCTCAGCACGGAGGCGATCAGAGCAAAACCCCTGGTGAGAGGCTGCCGGCTAGGTGCCAGGGTGAGGCGCTAGCTGGACGATGCGCTCTGCTCGCCGCAGCACTGGGGCATCCACCATTATGCCCTCGAATTGGAAGACGCCCCGCTGTTCGCGGGCGGCGGCCAGCACGTGTCGCGCCCATTCCACCTGGTCGGGGGTGGGTGCATAGCCCTCGCGGATGACGTTGACCTGCGACGGATGAATCGCGACCTTGGCGTCGAAGCCGACCGCGACCGCGTCGTCGACCTCGGCGCGCAGTCCGTCGAGGTCCTTGATGTCCAGATACACCGAGTCCAGCGCCATCCGGCCGTAAGCTTTGGCGGCCAGCAACGTCTGCGAACGGACATGTTTGGCGACGTCTCGGTAGCTGCCGTCGGCGTTGCGGTTGGCGGTGCCGCCGGTCGCCGCGAACAGGTCCTCGGCGCCCCACATCAGCGCCAGCGCGTTGTCGACGCGGGCCAACTCGTTGACGATCACTGCGCCCATCGGCGTTTCGATCAGTACCACGACGTCGAGCGGTGCGAGGTCGCGCACCTGCTGCGGGTCCTCCGTCTTCGCCAGCATCACGGTCGTGTATTTGGTCTTCGCCAGCGCCTCGAGATCGGGTTTGTGGTCGGCGGTGGTGGTGGGGTTGACGCGCACAACGGTGCGGTCGGGATCAAGCGGTATGTCGATCAGCGCCGCGCGGGCTGCGTCGCGGTCCTTGGCCGCCACCCCGTCCTCCAGGTCGAGGATCACGACATCGGCTGCGGCCGCGGCCTTTTCAAACCGTTCCGGGCGGTCGGCCGGGCAGAACAACCAGGCGGGACCGGTTTGCGTGATCGTCACTACGCCTCCTCCTGAGGTCGCTTGCGCACCATGGTTTTTCGCGACGCGGTCGCGACGATGTCGCCGTGCTGGTTGCGGCCCGTATGCGCGAAGGTGACGATGCCTTCGCCGGGGCGGCTCCTGGATTCGCGCTTGTCGAGCACCTCGGTTTCGGCGTAGAGCGTGTCGCCGTGGAAGAGCGGCTTCGGGAACGCGACCTCACCGAAGCCGAGGTTGCCGACGATCGTGCCCTGCGTCAGTTGCGTGACCGACAGCCCGACAAGCGTGGAGAGGGTGAACATCGAGTTCACCAGCCGCTGGTTGAACGGCGGCAGCGCGTCGGAGAACGCCGCATCGAGGTGCAGCGCCTGGGTGTTCATCGTCAGCGTGGTGAAGAAGACGTTATCGGCCTCGGTGATGGTGCGGCCGGGCCGGTGCTGGTAGAGCACTCCGGTCTCGAACTCCTCAAACCACAGCCCGCGTTGGACGACGACCTTCTTCTCGCTCAAAGCCCCGCCTCCCTGGCGATCAGCATCAGCTGCACTTCCGTTGTCCCTTCGCCGATTTCGAGGATCTTGCTGTCGCGGTAATGCCGCGCCACCGGATACTCGTTCATGAAGCCGTAGCCGCCGAACACCTGCGTGGCGTCGCGTGCATTGTCCATCGCGGCCTCGCTGGCGACCATCTTGGCGACCGCGGCGGCCTTCTTGAACGGCTTGCCCGCCAACATGAGTGCGGCCGCGTCGTAGTAAGCGGTGCGGGCCGCGTGTGCCCTGGCTTCCATTCGCGCGATCTTGAACGAGATCGCCTGATAGGTGCCGATCGCCGCGCCGAAGGCCTCGCGCTCCTTGGCGTAGCGGACGCACTCGTCGACGCAGCCCTGCGCGGCGCCGACCGACAGCGCCGCGATCGCGATGCGACCCTCGTCGAGGATGCGCAGGAAGTTCGCGTATCCGCGGCCGCGCTCGCCGAGCAGGTTCTCGGCGGGCACGCGCACGTCGTCGAAGCTCAGCGGATGGGTGTCCGACGCGTTCCAGCCGACCTTGTTGTAGGCGGGTTCTGCGGTGAAGCCTTCGATCGGCACCGGCACCAAAATGGCCGAGATCTCCTTTTTGCCGTCATGTTCCCCCGTCACCGCCGTCACCGTCACAAGCTTCGTGATGTCGGTACCCGAGTTGGTGATGAACTGCTTGCTGCCGTTGATCACCCAGTGATCGCCGTCGAGCTTGGCCGTGGTCCGTGTGGCGCCCGCGTCGGTACCACCGCCCGGCTCGGTGAGCCCGAACGCGCCGAGCGCCTTACCACTTGCCAACAGCGGCAACCATTCGCGCTTCTGGTCTTCGTTGCCGAACCGGTACACCGGCATCGCGCCCAGCGACACGCCGGCCTCGAGCGTGATGGCCACGCTCTGGTCCACCTTGCCGAGTTCTTCGAGCGCGAGGCACAGCGCGAAGTAGTCGCCGCCCATCCCGCCGTACTCCTCGGGGAATGGCAGGCCGAACAGGCCCATGTCGGCCATGCCCGCCACGACTTCGTAGGGGAACGAGTGCTCGGCGTCGTGCTTGGCCGCCACCGGGGCGACGACGCTCTGCGCGAAGTCCCGCACGGTCTTGGCCAGCTGCTGGTAGTGGTCGGGCAGCGTGCCGGTGGAGAGGAAATCGCTCATGACTGTTCTGCTTTCTCAGTGTCTGTCTTCTCGGTGGCTTTGATCCTGGCCAGCGGCTGGCCGACTTTGACCTGGTCGCCAACGGCGACAAGGAGTTCCACCACGCCGTCGACGGGCGCGGTGAGCGCGTGTTCCATCTTCATCGCCTCCACCGCGACGACGACGGCGCCGGTCTCGACGGTCGCGCCATCCTCGACGTTGACGGCGACAACCGATCCAGGCATCGGGCTGACCAGTTCGGCATCGCCGCTGTGCTCGTCGTCGGGGCGTACAGGCGCTTCCCGCACCGTGTCGATGGCCGCAGTGCGGCCCGCACGGGCCAGCCAGATGTGGCCGTCGGTGGCCGCGACGCGGTACTCGGTGCGAAGCCCGTCGAGTGTCACTGCCAGCCGATCGCCGTCCAAGCGGGCGGCGAGGATGCGCGGTGGTCCGTCTTCGACGACGGCGGTGGCGGCGCGCGGTGTGCCGGTCAGATGGACGTGGTCGGTTCGCTCGCCCGCGTGCAGCCGCACGGTCGTCGGCGCATGCGCTCCGATGCGCCAGCCCGTCGGCACATCCCACAGATTCGTGGGTGCCTGCGGCCAGCTGCGCAGCCATTTGTAGGCGGCAGCGGCGATGAGCTCCTCGTCGCCGGGCGCGGCGGGCGTGAAGTCGGCGGTACGGCGGTCAAGCAGTCCGGTATCGAGTTGTCCCGCAACCACATCCGGGTCGGCCAGCAGGAACCGGAGGAATTCGATGTTCGTCCCAACGCCGAGCACGGCGGTGTCGGACAGGGCGCGGTCGAGGGCTCTGAGCGCGGCGGGCCGGTCGTCGGCGTGGGCGATCACCTTGGCGAGCATCGGGTCGTAGTCGGTGCCGACGACGGTGCCCGGGGCCAGCCCGGAGTCGACGCGCACGCCGGGGCCCTGCGGCTCCACCAGATCGAGCACCTGGCCGCCGGTCGGTAGGAAGCCGTTGCCCGGGTCTTCGGCGTAGATGCGGGCTTCGATCGCGTGTCCGGTCAGGGTGACGTCGTCCTGGGCGATCGGCAGTTTCTCGCCCGCGGCGATGCGCACCTGCAACTCGACGAGGTCGACGCCGGTGACCATTTCGGTGACCGGATGCTCGACCTGCAGCCGGGTGTTCATCTCCATGAAGAAGAACTCGTCGGGCCGGTCGGCGGAGACGATGAACTCGACGGTGCCCGCACCGGTGTAGTCGACGCTGCGGGCGGTGTCGCGGGCCGCGGCGCCGATGCGGGCCCGCGTCTCCGCGTCCAGAAGAGGTGACGGCGCCTCTTCGATGACCTTCTGGTGGCGGCGCTGCAGGCTGCATTCGCGTTCGCCGAGGTGCACGACGTTGCCGTAGCCGTCGGCGAGCACCTGCACCTCGATGTGGCGCGGGTTGCGCACAAAGCGTTCGAGAAACAGCGTGTCGTCACCGAATGCGGCGCCGGCCTCGCGCCGCGCGCTGGTCAGCGCCGCCGCCAGCTCCGACGGCTCGTGCACGACCCGCATGCCTTTGCCGCCGCCGCCCGCCGACGGTTTCACCAGCACCGGGTAGCCGACGTCGCCGGCGCCTGCGATCAGGTCGTCATCGGTGAGGCCGGGGCGCGAGATGCCAGGTACGACCGGCACTCCGAATGCCGAGACGGCGGCCTTCGCGGCGATCTTGTCCCCCATCGTGCGTATCGCGGCAGCCGGTGGCCCGATGAACACGATGTCCGCCTTCTCCAGAGCATCGGCGAAATCGCTGTTCTCGGACAGGAATCCGTATCCGGGATGGACTGCCTGTGCGCCGGTACGGCGAGCAGCGTCGAGTATCGCGTCGATCGACAGATAGCTCTCCCGCGCAGGCGGGGGGCCGATTCGAACCGCGTCGTCGGCTTCGGCGACGTGGCGGGCGTCGGCGTCGGCGTCGCTGAACACGGCCACCGAGCGGATGCCCATCGCGCGCAGCGTGCGGATGACGCGCACGGCGATCTCGCCGCGGTT
Source organism: Mycolicibacterium agri (assembly GCF_002553505.1). Taxonomy (GTDB): domain Bacteria; phylum Actinomycetota; class Actinomycetes; order Mycobacteriales; family Mycobacteriaceae; genus Mycobacterium; species Mycobacterium agri. Next base: position 9,697 of record NZ_PDCP01000003.1, read on the forward strand.
GGCGACCAGGACAGTGTGGAAAGTCATCGCATCACATCCGGAATACGCCGTAGGAGACCGGTTCCAGCGGCGCCTGCCCGACGATCGAAAGCGCCAGCCCGAGAACGGTCCTGGTGTCTGCGGGGTCGATCACGCCGTCGTCCCACAACCGCGCCGTCGAATAGTAGGGACTGCCCTGGCTCTCGTACTGGGCGCGGATCGGCGCCTTGAACTCTTCCTCCTCTTCGGGCGTCATCTCACTGCGCACGGTGGCCAGCACCGACGCGGCCTGCTCGCCGCCCATCACCGAGATCCTGGCATTCGGCCACATCCACAGGAACCGCGGCGAATACGCGCGCCCGCACATCGAGTAGTTGCCTGCGCCGTACGATCCGCCGATCACGACGGTCAGCTTCGGCACCCGAGCGCACGCGACGGCGGTCACCATCTTGGCGCCGTGCTTGGCGATGCCGCCCGCCTCGTAGTCGCGGCCGACCATGAAGCCCGAGATGTTCTGCAGGAACAGCAGCGGCGCCTCGCGCTTGTCGCACAGCTCGATGAAATGTGTTCCCTTGAGCGCGGATTCGCTGAACAGCACGCCGTTGTTGGCGATGATTCCCACCGGGTGGCCATGGATGCGGGCGAAGCCGGTCACCAGCGTTGACCCGTATTCGGCCTTGAACTCGGCGAATTCACCGCCGTCGACGATGCGGGTGATGACCTCGTGCACGTCGTAGGGCACCCGCGGGTCGAGCGGGACGACGTCGTACAGCTCGGTCTGGTCGGCCACCGCGTCGACCGTCGGCCGCACCTCCCAGGGCGGGTCGCGCCGCAGTCCGAGCGTCGAGACGATGCGCCGCACGATGCGCAGCGCGTCACGGTCGTCGTGCGCCAAATGGTCGGTGACCCCGGAGGTTTTGGAGTGCAGATCGCCGCCGCCGAGTTCTTCGGCGGTCACCACTTCCCCGGTCGCGGCCTTCACCAGCGGCGGGCCGCCGAGGAAAATGGTGCCCTGGTTGCGGACAATCACGGCTTCGTCGCTCATCGCGGGCACGTACGCGCCGCCCGCGGTGCACGAGCCGAGCACCGCAGCGATCTGGGCAATGCCCTTGGCGCTCATGGTCGCCTGGTTGTAGAAAATGCGCCCGAAATGGTCGCGGTCGGGAAAGACCTCGTCCTGCCGCGGCAGGAACGCGCCACCCGAGTCGACGAGGTAGATGCACGGCAGCCGGTTCTGCAGCGCGATCTCCTGCGCGCGCAGGTGCTTCTTGACCGTGATCGGGTAGTACGTACCGCCTTTCACAGTCGCGTCGTTGGCGACGATCATGCATTCGCGGCCCGACACCCGGCCGATGCCGGTGATGATCCCGGCGCCGGGGCATTCGTCGTCGTACATGCCGTTGGCGGCCAGCGGCGCCACTTCCAGAAACGGGCTGCCTGCGTCGAGTAATCCGTCGACGCGATCGCGGGGCAACAGCTTGCCGCGGCTGACATGGCGCTCGCGGGCCTTCGCGGACCCGCCGAGCGCGGCGGCGGCCATCTTCTCGCGCAGCGCCGCGACCAGCGCCTGATGCTGCTCGCGACTCGACTGCAACGCTGTTGTCATCGGTGCCGACCCATTCCGATTGAGTTAATGCCGACTAACTCATGGTATGTTAGTCACGATTAACCGAAATGTCCACCGTCCCGCAGGGGGTAGCGCGATGCCCGTTTCGGCCTCGGCGTCTGCGTCTTCACCGGCCGGAACCAACCGGTCGCGGGCCAAATCCGAGCGCCGCGACAAGCTCATCGCCGCGGCCGAACGGTTGATGGCCGAGCGGGGATTTCTGGCGGTGCGCCTTGAGGACATCGGCGCGGCGGTCGGCATCAGCGGACCCGCGATCTACCGCCACTTCCCCAACAAGGAAGCGCTGCTGGTCGAATTGCTGGTCGGAATCAGCACCCGCTTGCTGGCCGGCGCCAAGGCCGTCGTCGCCGAGGCGCCCGACGACGAAGCCGCCTTGGACGGGCTGATCGACTTCCATCTGGACTTCGCGCTCAACGAGTCCGACCTGATCCGCATCCAGGACCGCGATCTGGACCATCTGCCCGAGCCCGCGAAGCGACAGGTCCGCAAGGCGCAGCGGCAGTACGTGGAGATCTGGGTCGATGTCCTTCTGCGCCTCGACCGCGCCGACACCGAGGCCGATGCGCGCCTGATGGCGCACGCGGCGTTCGGGCTGTTGAACTCGACGCCGCACAGCGTGCGGCCGGGCACAGCCAAATCGGCCGGCCAAGGAAACTCGGGGTCGCGTGCGATCTTGCGAAAGATGACGATCGCGGCCCTGTCCTCGGCCGGCCGAAGCGGCGACTAGTGGACTAGGCGATCAGGCGCTAGTACCAATATCGTCGGCCGCCCACCGCGCGTCCCGTTGCGCCGAGGATCCAGAACACCGCGCCGATGACGATCAGCACGACGCCGATGTAGGTCAGGATTGAGATCCCGAAGAGGATCCCGAGGATTAACAAGATAACGCCAAGGATGATCATGGCTGACTCCATTCGATTATTGATATTCGGTTGTTGGTGGAAATGTGTTGAACCCGTGGGCTACTGGGCCTATTGGCTGGGTTCAGGCAAATTGCAGTTGGTCACCTTGGGGTTCACTCCTGCGTAGTTCAACGGTCCGGCAACGACCGTCAACGCGATGGTGCCCGCCGTGGCGCAATTGTTTGCCTCGCTTTTGAAGTAGTCGCGCTGATAAGCCGCCAAGACGCCGATCAGCAACCAGACCAACACAATTACGCCGAGAATTCCGCCACCACGCATGCTGGCCTCCTCCTGTTGTGCGCCGACTTGGCGCGCGAGGAGGTTTTACCCCGCAGATAATTTGAGTAAACGCATCGAACTGATCTTGAATGGTTCAGAACTTCGGCCCGCGGTCATGGCGTGGCGTTGAACGCCGTGGTGAGCCACTCGCTCATCGCCTTGAGCAGCACCGCGCGGTTCTCGCGTTTGTCGATCTCGTGGCCGTCGTCCTCGAACAGCAACTGCTCGACCGTGCGGCCAAGCGCCCGCAGCGCGTCGTACATCTGTTGCGACTCGCTCGGCGGGACGTTGGTGTCGTTGAGGCCGTGGACGAGCAGCAGCGGAGCGGTTATCGCGTGTGCGCGTAGCAGCGGCGACAGCTTGTCGAGCAGTTCGCGATCGCTCACCGGATGGCCGTATTTCGGGTAGGCGGCCTGTGCGATCCACGGCTCAGTGTTGCGGTACCAGGTGTTCAGGTCGCTCATGCCGCAGATGCTGATGCCCGCGGCGAACAACTGCGGATGAAATGCCAGCGCGGCCTGCGTCAGGTAGCCGCCGTAGGACCACCCGCAACAGGCGACGCGGTCGGCCCGCGCCAGGCCGCGCGACACCAGGAACAGCGCAGCGTCGGCGACGTCGTCGATCGCCGCGAACCGCTTCTCCCGGTCGTCGGCATGCATGAACGACCGGCCAAATCCGCCGGAGCCGCGAACATTTGGCAGGAACACCGTGATGCCGGCCTCCAGCAGCGCCGGGAAGAACTCGTTGTAGCCGGGACGGCCCTGACCCTCGGGGCCGCCGTGCAGGAACATCATCGCCCCGATCGACTTCACGTGCTTCGGCGGGCGGAACAGCCAGCCGGTGAACTCGAGACCGTCTCGAGCGGTGACGGTCTCCAGTGTCGGGGCGTCGGATACGGGCCCGCTGGAGGGTTCGCGGCCGATGCGCTCCCATTCGCGGCTTCTCGGGTCGACGAGTTCCACAGTGCGCGGGATGTCGGGGCTCTCCACGGTCATGGCCACCATCGATCCGCCTGCGCTGATGCTCAGCTCGCTGGCCACCATGCCTGGCAACGGAATCGGGTCGTGCAGCGTGTAGTCGGCGTACTCGAGAATCTGTAATTCGCTGGCGCCGTGCAGGTTCCACAGCATCGCCACCGTGGAGAGGTCGTCGCTGACGACGAACTCGTCGAGTTCGCAGTCCGGCCGCTCGGCCACCACTTGATAGGACACGCCGTCGGCCGTCATGGTCACCTCGAGCAGCCGGGCGTATTCCGCGCCGTTCTCGCTGCGGATCAGGGCGCGGACATAGCCCTCGGTGCTGTTGAGCCCGTAGGTCTTCGCGGGCTGATACAGCTCGAACGCCTCACCTTCCAGTCCCGCCCGCAGTCGGCGCGGACCGTGGTCGTCGAGAATCACCCCGGTGTCGGTCGTCGACCCCGGATCGTATGGCAGCAACGCTATTTCGGTCAGGCCGCGCAGCATGATCAGTTCGCGATAGCCGCGTGGGCCGACCCGGATCAGCGCCGCACCGGACCACGCGTCGACGAGCCGGCCGCCCGAGCGCCGGTCCAGGACCGTGGTGGTGCCGTCGGCCGGATTGATCAGACAAGAGCTGCCGACGCCGTCGTCTCCGGTGAGGATGGCCGCCACTTTCGTGCCGTCCCAACTGATCAGCTCGGCGGTGCCCTCCTGCGCCCCCGCGGGCCAGGAGTCGATCCGCCAGGCGAGGCGATCGTCGGGATCGGTCGTGACGATCCAGATCTGGCTGCGGCTGCCGCCCTCGGGAGCGACTTCGCAGGCCAGCCAGTGCCCGTCGGCGGAATGGAGCACCCGGTAGACCGGGCCGTCGACGGGCAACTCGACATCGCGCGACGAACTGGCCCGCCACCCGCGCAGGAACCGCTGAACCGCCCGCGGGTAGCCCCCCTCGTCGACGATGTGCGCGAACGCCGTCGCGTCCGGCGACAGCGACGCGCCGTACGTCGTGCGCACCGTCTGCGTCATCGTTATCAGCTTGCCACGCCTGCCCGGTTAAGCGATTCGCTTACGCGCTGGCGAAGGCCTCACGGGCAACACAGGTACCCTGCAGCCATGAGGTGGGTATGAGCAGTTCGCCCCGTGACGACGGCCCCGATCCGACCCGGCCCTTGAGTTCCAGCTATCCCGGATATTCGGATCCGGCGTATGCGGGTCAGGCGCCGTACGGACCGACATACCAGGCACCCCACGCGCCGCAGGGTGTCGATCCCACGCGTCAGCTGCCGCCGTATCCGCCCTATGGCTACGACCCGTACGCCACCGGCCAGTACGGGCCGTACCCGCAGGGCCAACCGCCGGAGGAGCCGCCGCCGCCGAAGTCGCCGCGGTGGCTGTGGGTGCTGGCCGGGTTGGCGGTGCTTCTCGTCGTCGGCCTGGTGATCGCCTTGGTGATCGCCAACAGCTCCAAGCAGGAGACGGTCGTGGCCCCCCCACCCATGCCGGAGCCGACGACCACGCGAACCACGCCGCCGACGACGTCGCTGCGGCCGTTGCCGCCGATCGTGCCGGTGCCGACCCCGAGCACGACCCCGCCGAGCACTCCGCCGCGGGAGACGGTCACGCCGGGCGCGACGGAGACCGTCGTCTACGAGGTGACCGGCAGCGGCAGGGCGATCAACATCACCTATGTCGACACCGGCAGCGTGCTGCAGACCGAGTTCAACGTGCTGCTGCCGTGGAGCAAGGAGGTGCGGCTGCCCAGCCCTGCCGAGGATTCCGCGAGCCTGATGATCGTCAACGTGGGCCGTCAGGTCAGCTGCTCGATCACGGTCAACGGCGTTGAGGTGCAGTCGAACACCGGCAACGGCCTGACCACCTGCACCGCGATGCGCTAACGGATTTGCGAGTAGCGCTCTGCCCTAGCGGACTGTAACCCGGTGTGGCGCATGGACCGCCGCCATGGCGATCAGCCCGACACCCAACACGACCATCAGACCACCCGTCCCCGCGCGCACCGCGCCGAACCAGTCGATGAACAGTGAGATCATCGCCGGCGCGAGGAAGGACACCGCGCGCCCTGTCGTGGTGTACAGACCGAACGCGACGCCCTCCTTGCCGTCCAGCGACATCCGCAGCATCAGCGTGCGCGCCGAGGACAGCGTCGGCCCGATGAACAGGCACAGCATCAGGCCGCACACCCAGAACGTGACGGGCCCGGACAGTGCCATCAGAACGCACCCGACGGTGATCAACGAGGCCAGCGAGCCGAGGATCACCGGCTTGGAGCCGAGCCGGTCGTCGATGAGGCCGCCGAACAGCGCGCCGAGCGCGGCGATGACACTGGCGCTGATGCCGAACAGGAGCACGTCGGCGTCGGAGATGCCGTAGACGCTGACACCCAACACGGCGCCGAAGGCGAAGATGCCCGCGAGGCCGTCGCGGAACACCGCGCTGGCGAGCAGGTAGTAGACGATGTTGCGGTCGCGATGCCACTCGGCGACGACTTCGCGCCACAGCTTCTTGTAGGCGCCGAAGAAGCCGACTGCTCGCCGCTCCCCCGGCTCAGGCTCTGGGTGCGGCACCGCGATGAACACCGGCAGCGCGAACAGCGTGAACCATGCGGCCGTCATCAGCATCGCGGCACGCACGTTTTGGCCGTCGGCGATCGACAGACCGAGCAGTCCGCGGGTGTCGCCGTCTCCGGAGATGAACATCACATAGACGATGAGCAGCAGCGTCACGGAGCCGAAATAGCCCATGCCCAAACCGAATCCGGACACGCGGCCCGACGTCGTCGGCGTGGACAGTCCCCGCAGCATGGCGTTGTAGGGCACGGTGGCCAGTTCGCTGCACGCGGCCGTGCACGCCAGCAGCACAAGGCCAGGCCACAGGTAGCGGTGGTCGTCGCGGATCAGGCTCATCGTTGAGGTGAGCAGCACCACCATGCCGGTGAGCACGGCGAGCACCCGGCGACGGCGCCATGGCGCGTCGACCCAGATGCCGGTGACGGGCGCCAGCAGCGCCACCACGAGCCCCGACAGCGCCAGTGCCCGGAACAGCCAGCTCTGCGGTGTGGTCGCGCTGGGCAGGTCGTCCCCGACGGTGCCGGTGAGGTAAACCGAGAAGACGAACGTCACGACGATCGCGTTGACACCGGTCGCGCCGACGTCCCACAGCGCCCAGGACAACACTTGCGACCGCCCAGCGGTGTGCCCCGGCGGCCGGGAAACGTCCATGGTCGCCCACGATATAGTCCGCGCATGCCAGTACCCGCTCCCAGCCCGGACGCCCGAGCAGTTGTCACAGGTGCTTCGCAGAACATCGGCGAGGCGCTGGCCACCGAGCTGGCCGCGCGGGGCCACCATCTGATCATCACCGCGCGCCGCGAGGATGTGCTGCGCGCGCTTGCCGACCGGCTCACCGAGAAGTACAGCGTGGCGGTCGAGGTGCGGCCGGTGGATCTGGCCGATCCGAGCGAACGCGGCAAGCTGGCCGACGAGCTGGCCGGGCGCAACATCTCGATCCTGTGCGCCAACGCGGGCACCGCGACGTTCGGTCCGGTGGCGAAGCTCGACCCGGCCGACGAGAAGGCGCAGGTACAGCTGAATGTGCTTGGCGTGCATGACCTTGTGCTCGCGGTACTGCCTGGGATGGTCGAGCGCGGGGCGGGCGGCATCCTGATTTCCGGTTCCGCAGCGGGCAATTCGCCGATCCCGAACAACGCGACCTATGCGGCGAGCAAGGCGTTCGTCAACACGTTCAGCGAGGCATTGCGCGGCGAGCTGAAGAGCGCCGGTGTGCACGTAACATTGCTAGCGCCTGGGCCGGTGCGCGAGACGCTGCCCGATGAGCACGAGCGCTCGCTGGTGGAGAAGGTGATTCCGGACTTCTTGTGGATCTCCACCGAGTACACCGCCAAGCATTCGCTGGATGCGTTGGAGCGCAACAAGATGCGGGTGGTACCCGGTGTCACGTCGAAGGCGATGTCGGTGGCCAGCGGGTACGCGCCGCGCGCGATCGTGACGCCGATCGTCGGCGCGGTGTACAAAAAGCTCGCCGGCGAATAACTTCCCCGCGAATACCCCTCCCGCGAATACCCCTCCGCGAGACGGAATCTACGCACGCCCTCACTCGCAGTTTTCCTGCGAGGATTCCGTTTCGCGGCGTTGTTCTAGCGCCGACGGCGTTGTTCTAGCGCCGACGGCGTTGTTCTAGCGCCGACGGCGTTGTTCTAGCGCCGCGGCGTTGTTCTAGCGCCGACGGCGACGTCGACGGCCGGTGCCGAAGATGCTGCGGGTGATCTCGCGGCCGATCACCGTGCCCGCCGATCGCATCGCGCTCTTGAACGCCGGGCTTTCCACCATCTTTTCGAAGAAGCCGGGCTCGGCATCCTTGGCGGCGACGGTGCCCCCAGCGCCGGCGCCCGGCAGGTCGACCGGCGGCGGAAGCGACGGGTCGGCAGGCGCCTCGGGCTCCGGCGGCGCCAGCCGGGCGTTCAGCCGCTCGTAGGCGCTTTCGCGGTCGACGGTCTGCCCGTACTCGGCCTGCAACGGGCTGGCCTGGGCGGCGGCCTTGATCGCGTCGGGCCCGATGGTGTCCATCAGCGAGCGCGGGGCCCGCATCCTGGTCCACGCGACGGGCGTCGGCGCGCCCTTCTCCGACAGCACGGTGACGATCGCCTCGCCGATGCCCAACGAGGTCAGCGCCGACTCCAGGTCGTACACATCGGTTTTCGGGTAGGTGCGGACGGTCTTCGACAGCGCCTTCTGGTCGTCGGGGGTGAACGCGCGCAGCGCATGCTGGATGCGCGCGCCAAGCTGGCTCAGCACGTCGTTGGGCACGTCGGTGGGCAGCTGGGTGCAGAAGAACACGCCGACGCCCTTGGACCGGATCAGCTTGACGGTCTGTTCGACCTGCTCCAGGAAGGCTTTGGAAGCGTCGTTGAACAGCAGATGGGCTTCGTCGAAGAAGAAGACGAGCTTGGGCTTGTCGACGTCGCCGACCTCGGGCAGCGACGTGAACAGGTCGGCCAGCACCCACATCAGGAACGTCGAGAACATCACCGGCCGGGCCGCTTGATCGCCGAGTTCCAGCAGGCTGATGATGCCGCGGCCCTGGTCATCGACGCGCAGCAGATCCTCGGGCTCGAGTTCGGGCTCGCCGAAGAAGGTGTCGGCGCCCTCGGCCTCGAGGTTGACCAGGGCGCGCAGGATGACCCCCGCCGTCGTCGGCGACACCGCACCGAGGGCCTTCAACTCGGGCTTGCCTTCGTCGCTTGTGAGGTACTGGATCACCGCGCGCAGGTCCTTGAGGTCGAGAAGCGACAGACCTTTCTGGTCGGCCCAGTGGAAGATCAGGCCGAGGGTGGATTCCTGAGTGGCGTTGAGCCCCAGCACTTTCGACAACAGGATGGGCCCGAAGCTGGAAACCGTGGCGCGCACCGGTACGCCGAGGCCGCCGGTGCCGAGTGACAGGAACTCGACGGGGAACGCGGTCGGCGTCCAGTCGTCACCGGTGTCGGTGGCCCGCTGTTGGATCTTGTCGCCCGCCTCGCCGGGCCGCGACAGCCCCGACAGGTCGCCCTTGACGTCGGCCATCAACACCGGCACGCCCGCGGCGGACAGTTGTTCGGCGATGAGCTGCAGCGACTTGGTCTTGCCGGTGCCGGTTGCGCCCGCGACGAGGCCGTGCCGGTTCACGGTGGCCAGCGGGATACGGACCTGGGCGGCGGGGTCGGCGGCGCCGTCGACGACGACGGTTCCGAGTTCGAGCGCCTGTCCCTCGACGGCGTATCCGGCGGCGATCTGCTGAGCTGGGGTTGCGGTCGACTCCGACGTCATGGGTCCAAACATTACTGCGGCGCCAGCGGCACAGCCGGGTGTGGTGAAGCCCCGCGCAGGCTGTGGGCCTACTGTTGATCGCTGTGCGCGACGAACTGGTGTGGATCGACTGCGAGATGACGGGCTTAGACCTCAAGACCGACCGGCTCATCGAGATTGCGGTGCTCGTCACCGACGCCGACCTCAATATCCTCGGCGAAGGCATCGACGTCGTCATCCACGCCCCCGACGAGGCGCTGTCCGGGATGATCGACGTCGTCGCAGAGATGCACAATCGATCCGGCCTGGTAGATGAGGTGCGGGCGTCGACGATCGACGTGTCCGCCGCCGAGCAGTTGGTGCTCGACTACATCCGCACCCACGTCAAGCAGGCGAAGACGGCGCCGCTGGCCGGGAATTCGATCGCCACCGACCGCGGTTTTATCGCACGGGACATGCCTGAGCTGGACGACTTCCTGCACTATCGGATGATCGACGTAAGCTCGATAAAGGAGCTGTGTCGACGCTGGTATCCGCGGATCTACTTCGGGCAGCCGGAAAAGGGGCTGGCGCACCGCGCGCTGGCCGACATCCACGAGTCGATCCGCGAACTCAAGTACTACCGCCGCACGGCGTTCGTGCCGCCGCCCGGGCCCTCGACCAGCGAGATCGCTGCGATCGCCGCCGAGTTGGGTCCGCCCCCGTCGAACGGCGAGGGAATGGATTCGGCTGCCGAGCGTCCGAGCGGCTAGTATCTACGACGCCGCTCCTGCGGCAATGGTGGCTGTAGTTCAGTTGGTAGAGCACCAGGTTGTGATCCTGGCTGTCGCGGGTTCGAGTCCCGTCAGCCACCCCGACAGGGCCGGAGGGTGATTCACCCTCCGGCCTTTATCTTGCGTCGAATCGCCTCCCCACCGCCGTCACGCCCCTACGCTCGGGGGACGATCAGCTCCGAGGGAGCGTGGGACGGATGAACCCGAGCAACCGACGCCGATCTCGGATGCCGCGCATCGCCGGGATCGCCACGTTTGCCACCTGCATGGCCATCGTCGCCGGGTGCGCGACGGCCCCGTCGACGACCGAGTCAACACCGGCCCTCAAGCCCATCGACCAGGCAGCGTTGCTGGCCGTCGTCGAGAAAGCGGCCAAAGACATGCTGGTGCCCGGCGCGGTCGTCATGATCCGGACGCCGCAGGGCACCCACACCGCAGCGGTCGGGACAACCGAGCTGGGCACGCAAACACCGCCGGACGCTGACACCCACTTCCGGATTGCCTCGAACTCCAAGACCATGATCGCAGCGTTGATCGTGCTTCTCGCCCAGGACGGCAATTTGACGTTCGAGGATCCGGTCGCGGCCTTCGTGCCCGATGTGCCCAATGGCACCGACGTCACGATCGCGGATCTGCTCACGATGCGCAGCGGGCTGTACAACTACACGAACGCACCGGAATTCGCGGCCGCCCTCGATGCAGATCCGGGCAAGGCGTGGACCCCGCAGGAGGTGTTGGCCATCGCCTTCGCCCACCCGCCTGATGACACCCCGAACACCACCTACGAGTACAGCAACACGAACTACGCGTTGCTCGGCCTGGTCGCGGAGAAGGCAGGCGGCCGTCCGCTGGGAGAGCAGCTGCACGATCGGCTTTTCAAACCGCTTGCGCTGCAGGAAACGTCGTTGCCCGCCGTCGACGACACGCAAATTCCGGCGCCGTACTCGCACGGCTATATGTACGGCGGCTCGGCGTTCGCGATGGTCGATGACCCCTATCCTGCCGACGTCAAGGCCGCGGCGCGGGCCGGGACGCTGGAGCCGACCGACTACACCCACCAAAACCCGTCCTACGCGCACGGCGCCGGCGGCGTGATCTCCACCGCAGACAACCTGACGACGTGGATGCGGGACTTGGTGTCGGGCAAGGTATTCGACGCCGACTTCCACCGGCAGTGGCTGGACAGCGTGCAGGCCGAAGACCCGCAGAATCTCGACGGCCAGAAGTACGGGTATGGCATCTCATATCAGCGGTTCAGTCCGACCGCCGCGATGTACTACCACGGCGGCGAGATGCCCGGCTTCAACTCCTTCATGGGCTACGACCCGGATAACGATGTGTCCGTCGTGATTTGGACCAACCTGACCATCTCGCCTCTCGACGACAAGACGACCGCGCAAGCACTGCTGCCGATCATTCTCGACGAGGTCTACACCGGGCTTTCGCTGGCGCCGTCGCCGACCACAACGAGGTGAGCCGGCGTCAGATGTTGGCGTTGCCCGCGCGCCACTGCTCCCACGGGATGTTCCAGTCGCCGAGGCCGTCGGTGCCCGGCAGGATCGAGCCCACCGTGTTCATCACCTCGACGATGTCGCCGCGCTTGGTGTTCTCGAAGAACCACCGAGCGTTGCTGGTGCTGACGTTGATGCACCCGTGGCTGACGTTGCTGTAGCCCTGGCTGCCGACCGACCACGGCGCGGCGTGCACATAGATGCCGCTGTAGGACATCTGGGTGGCGTAGTCCACCTCGGTGCGATATCCGTTGGGCGAGTTGGTCGGAACGCCGTAGGTGGACGAGTCCATCACCATGTGGCCGAAGCGGTCGCCGATGATGTAGATGCCGTTGTTGGTGGGCGTGCTGTTCTTGCCCATCGACACCGGCATGGTCTTGATTACCTCCCCGTTGCGGCGGACGGTCAGCGTCTTGGTGTTGTCGTCGACGGTGGTGATGACCGCGTCGCCGATGGTGAAGCGGGTCTTGACGTTGTCCTGGCCGAACAACCCGTCGCCGAGGTCCACGCCGTAGGTGTTGACTTCGACCTCCACGGTCGTGCCCGGTTTCCAGTATTCGGCTGGCCGCCAGCGGACCTCGCGGTTGCTGAGCCAATAGAACGCGCCTTCGACGGGCGGATCCGTCTTGACGGTGATCGCACGCTGCGCGGCCAACCGGTTCGGAATGTTCTCGTCGAAGCGGACCGCGACGGGCTGACCGATGCCGACGACCTCGCCGTCGTTGGGCAGCACGTACGGCATGGTCAGGTTTTCCGGCGAATGCGTCTCGAAGGTCAGCTGCTGGCTGGTGGCGCCGCCGAGGCCCAGCGACTGCGCGCGCAGCGTGTACTGGGTGTTGTAGTCCAGCGGTTCGGTGGTGTGCCACGTCAGCCCGTCGGGGCTGAGCTCGCCGGCGACCGGGACGCCCTCGTCGTCGTTGGTCATGGTGACCGCGCCGAGCACACCGGCCTCGGCGCTGACGGTCACCGGCTGGTCCACCGGCACGCCGACAGCGTCGTCCTTGACCGACGCCGTGAGCTTCGGCACAAGAAGGTCGCTGTAGGGAGTCCCCTTATCGGTGATGACCTCGGGCTGAGGCGGAGCCGAGTTACCACCGCAAGCGCTGAGGGCGAGGACCAACGCCGGGATCAGGGCGAAGGCCATCAACCAGGCACAAAGGCGACGCGGACGGGCCAGAGTCTTGACCTGCCACATACTTTGCTCCAACTTGCGACGAGTTTTCTAACCGGGACTTTGGCATTAGTCTAAGCGTTACTGGAGTCCTGCGGCGACCGCGCTGAGGGCGTCCTCAGCCGAGGGCGCACAAAAGTGATTTCACCCCGCGCGGCAGGGCCTGTTATTGTCGCCTACGCGCGCCGTTAGCTCAGTTGGTAGAGCAGCTGACTCTTAATCAGCGGGTCCGGGGTTCGAAACCCTGACGGCGCACCAACAAACCCCCAGCTCAAAGGGGGTTTTTCGCTATCTGGGCGCCCCGTCGGAGGCGACAACTGTACACACAGCTGTACACAACGCCGCGCCGTCCGCCGCCGGCCGACTCCCTGGGGCCATCGCGCTATCCCGTTGGGGCGCAGGCTGCGTGGCCGGTCGGGTGAACCTGTTCAGCGCCCACGCCAACGGCACCGTGACCGCCAGCGTCAGCCCGAACAGCACCGGCAGCGAACCAGAGAACATCGGCCACCCCAGGCCGCCGAACACCAGCGCCATCACCAGCACGTGCAGCAGGAAGATCTCGTAGGAGATCTCGCCCAGCCACACCATCGGCTTGCTGCTCAGCACTCGCTCGACCCACCCGCCGCGGCCGAGCACCAGCGGCGCCACGACCAACGTCGCAATGCAGCCGTAGAGCAGGTTCTTCGTCAACGGCTCCCACAGGCGGACCGGGCCCATCGTGACGGCGCCCGCGACGGGCGTACAGACGACCACGAAAAGCGCTACCGCCAAGGGCATCCCCGCGACCGCCGGCCACCGGACGTCCATCGACCGCAGCGTCGCCAGCATCATCCCGCCGGCGAACCAGCCGAGATGGGCTGGCAGCCACATCCCGGCCGAATTCGGCAGCCAGTCAGTGGTATTCACGACAATCAGCCACACCGGCGCGATCGCGGCGAGCGCGGCAAGGCCCAGCAGCAGACGCTTCGGTTGCCACTGGCCGCGGCAGTGCACGACCAGCAGGTAGTGGGCCAACAGCGGCAGCACTGCGTAGAACGACACCTCCACGGCCAGGCTCCATGTCTGCGAAAGCCCTTGGTGCAGATAGGTCACCAGATAGTTGTCGGTGTAGATCTGCGTCAGCGTGAGGTAGCGAACCAGGCCCGCCCAGCTTTGGCCGGGGTTGGGACCCGTCGAGTAGAACGCGTACACGCCGAAGGCGAGCGCGACCGTGACCAGATACGGCGGCATGATCCGGCGCAGCCGATGGCGCGCGTAGCGACCAATCACCGGCGCCGCCGTCGCGGCCGCCGCGGCCCGAGCCCACGGCCGGAACAACAGGAATCCGGAGAGCACGAAGAAGATTGCGACACCGATCTCGAGCCGCGCATAGGCCACTCCGATGAAGCCGTGGGTGAGCTTGCCGGTGGCGAACGCCGCGTGAGTGCCGAGCACCAGCAGCGCGGCCACGGCGCGCAGGCCCGTCAGCGACGCGATGCGGCCCCGATCAGGGGCGCGGTCGACGCGCGGGCTCTCCACGGCTGGGCTCGGTAACACCGGGCGAGTGTATGGGTTTGGTCATTGCAATCACTAAATTCCCGCTGAGCGGGGGCTGAGTGTGCCGCATCACACCTGTGTCACCAAGACGAAGGCCAAGAAGCACAGGTAGGCCAAGACCATCGCGCCGCCCTCGGCGCGACTGACCCGTCGGCCCGAGATGAAGATCGGGATGCACACCAGCGCGACGGCGACCATCACCGGGATATCGATGCGCACCAGGGCTGCGGGCAGCGCCAGCCCGTGGGCCGGGATCAGACACGTGACACCGAGGATCAGCAGCAGGTTGTAGATGCTGCTGCCGAGCAGGTTGCCGATGGCGATATCGCGCTCCTTGCGCAGCGTGGAGACGACGGTGGTCACCAGTTCCGGCGCCGAGGTGCCGATGGCCACGACGGTGAGACCGATGAAGGCGTCGGAGACGCCGAATCCGCGGGCCATGTCGACGGCGGCGTCGACGAGCCATTCCGCTCCGATCACCACGACGACGATGCCGCCCAGCGTCATTGCGACGTATCGTGTGACAGCGCGACGATCATCGGTTGTCCTGGGCTTGAAGCTGGTTGCCGCCAATTCGGTTGTGAATTGGGCGCTTTCGCGTCGAGCCGCCGCGACGAGCACGACGGTGTAGACAATCGCGCAGATCGCAAGGACGGCTCCGTCCCACCGGGACAGCACGCCGTCTGCGGCGAGTGCCCACAGCAGAAGCGCGGCCACCGCCATCACGGGTAGTTCGAAGCGCAGTGTGCGCAATTCGATGGCCAGCGGCAGCAGTAGCGCGCTGAGTCCGAGAACGAGCAACAGGTTGACGACGTTGGTGCCCGTGATGTTGCCAACGGCCAACGCGCCGTTGCCTTCTGCGGCCGACACGACACCGACGGCGAGTTCGGGCATGCTCGTGCCGATCGACACCACGGTGAGGCCGACGATGAGCTGGCTGATTCCGAGCCGCGCCGCGATCCAGGTCCCGCCCCGTACCATCACCTCCGCGCCGAGCACCAGGGCGGCGAGGCCGGCCGCGAACCAGGCAGCGCTTGTCAGCATCGCCGGCGCCTCTTTCGGTGGTTCGATCAAGTGCAGGTCTGCTGTCAGTAAAGCCTGGGCAAGGCGTGATGAGAGGCAAACCGCACTTCGAGCATGTCCGCCTGGCTGGTGCAGTTAACGAGAAGTATTCCATTTAGCAAATATTTTCTGCTTCGCCACAGTTATGATTTCCAGGCTGTTATTCGATTCACGCGGATGGCCTATGGCCTGGGTGGATCGATTCGCGCACGCCGCGCCAAGCCCAGCGCAAGTCTTCGGCAGCGAAGAGTAGTCGAATTGTCGGAGCTGGAAATTTTTCGGTGTTTGGACTCATTTACGCAGTTGAAAGCGTAACCTCTGCCGCGTCTGGCGAGGAGGAAGCGATGAGCGCTGCGAGCTATATCGGTCGTGTTGGTGGGTTGGCGGTGGCCCTGGGCGTGGGGACGGCGATCGTCACTGGACAGGGCGTGGCGTACGCGACGCCAGCCTCCGACGACGGAGGCACCAATGTTAGCTCCGAAGGCAACAGCGATGGAGGCGGTGCCACAAATAACACCGCCACGAATACCGCCACGAACACCACGCCGACGACCACGACCCCCGACAAGCGCGGTCCCGGCAAGATCGACATCAAACTTCCCCGCCTCGCCGATATCGTCGGGCGCCATCGCGCCGACGCCACAACGCCGGGCTCTGTCACGGCGACGTCGATCGTCAAACGGTTCTCGGATGCCACCAAGCGGGTGACCGACGCGCTCGAGGATATCGCCGCGGGCGGGTTGAACAATGTCTCAGTGCAATCGACGTCGCGCACGGAAAAGTCTTCGAATTCGCAAGAGCGCGTTGCGGCGAGGTCGGCTCGCACGACGAAAACCACTGAAGCGCCGACGGTTACCGAGACCACGCTTACCGAGACAAACAATCCGGTCGGAAAGACATCTGCGAACCGTCTTGAGTCGGCGCGCAATTGGCTGGCGTCACCGCAAGCGGCGGCTGGGCGCGCTGTCGAGACGATCAACCCGGTGCCACAGCCGACCAAATTGTGGACGCCACCACGGATCCTCGCTCCGTTCGGCACCATGCAGGCAGCACCGGATACGGCGCCGACGACAAGCACGTCGAGTTTGTTGACGGCGGTGCTCGACGTGGTCAGCCCGTTCGCCGGTAATTCGCCGGCATCGCCAGGAGTGGGCTCGCCGCTGTCGTGGGTGCTGGCCGGTGCGGCGCGCCGTGAGATCGGCATCGAATCGTTCACTCCGCAAGCGCTTTTGGCGCCGTCGACGAACTCGCTGACCTATGACCCGACGGTCACGCTGGTGAAGGGCGTGATCACCGGTGACAACAACGGGCCGACGGAGGGCGTGAACTACTTCGTGGTGAGCCAACCGTCCGGTGGTGGAAAGGTTTACGTCGATCCGCAGACCGGCGACTTCAGCTTCCTGCCCGACCTGTCGTCGGTGCAATCCGGCGGCACGGAGACGTTCAGCGTGGTCGTGGCGGAGACGACGCCGTTCACCTCCGCGATCACGGGCATCCCGGTGGTCGGCTCTCTTGCGTCTCAGGTCTTTGTGGTGCTGTATCAGATTCCGGTGGTCAACGTGGTGCTGTCGCCGATCATCGGGCGATCCCAGATCACCTCGGTACCCATCACGGTGAGCCAGTACGTGAAGGAGGGTCAGCCCGTCGCTTTCACTGTGATGGTGGAGTCGTTCGACGGCACGCTGATCAGTACCAACTACTTCCCGGCGACCAGGGTTGCCAGCGGTGATGCAGACGTCGCGCCGACGATTCTCAACGGTCCCGGCCTGGCGACCGCGGGCAACATCGACCCGACGGCGCCGAACACGGTCGACGGCCTGGTACCGGGAATCGACGCGCTGCGCGACGCCGGCTACAACGTCGTCACGTGGGATCCGCGAGGTGAATTCGCCTCCACGGGCAGGCTGGAACTCGATTCGCCCGAGTTCGAGGGTCAGGACGTCAAGGCCATCATCTCGTGGATTACCGACAATCCGCAGTACACACGCCCGGCGATGGAGACTGCCAACGACCCGTGGATCGGCATGGTCGGCGGCTCCTACGGCGGCGGGATCCAATTGGTCACCGCGGCGATCGACGACCGCGTCGACGTGATCGTGCCCGGCATCGCGTGGAACAAGTTGAACGACTCGCTATACCCGCACGAAGCGTTCAAGACGGCGTACTCGTCACTGCTGCTGCTGGGTCTGGTCACCGCTGGTGCCCGCATCAACCCGCAAATCTATGGGGGCATCATCACCGGCGCCGTGCTGGGCATCCTCACACCGGGTCAGCAGCAGCTGCTGGCACGCAGCGGACCGTGGGACCTCGTCGGCGGCATCGACATTCCGACGCTGTTCATCCAAGGCACCGTCGACGTGCTGTTCCCGTTGCAGCAGGCGCTGACCAACGCCGAGACCATCGGGCCGAATGCCGAAGTCAGCATGATCTGGTTCTGCGGCGGCCACGGGTTCTGCCTGACGCTGACCCCGGAGCAGCTCGCCGAGCAGAACGAACTCTTGCTCAACAACACGATCGCGTGGTTGAACAACACGCTTCCCGAGGCCGACGGGAATCCCTACGACGAGGTCGATGTGCCGAAGTTCCAGTTCGTCGACCAGAACGGAACGTGGTACACCGCAGACGTTCTGCCGATCGACAGCGCCTTCTACGCCGGTGGTACACCGATCGTCACCAACGGTTCAGGAGGCCTGCTCCCGATTGTGCCCCTGCTCGGAGGATCCGGACCGCAATCGGCTGTGTCACTTCCCTATTCACTTGGGCTCGGTTCGCAGGCGACGAATGCGATCAACGTTCCGCTCAACGACCCGACCACATCGGGTGTTCAGGTCGTCGGGGCGCCCCAGTTGACGATGACCTATTCCGGGATCGGGACCAGCAGACACGTCTACGCCCAAATCGTCGACAAGAAGACCGGATTGGTGGTCGGCAACATCGTCACTCCGCTTCCAGTCACCCTCGACGGCAGGACCCATACCCAGACGTATCAGATGGAAGACATCGTCTGGACCTACGGTGACACCGTGCCCGACGCAAGCGATCTGGAACTCCAGATCGTCAGCTCGGCCACCCCGTTCCTCAACTTCACCCAATACGGCTTCATCAACGTCTCAAGTGTGAGCGTTTCTCTACCGACACCCGGGCCGAACGTGGTTGAAGAGCTTGCGGACCCGTCCCAGCAGACAGTCACCGTCGCCGCCTAAGGGAGACCTCGTCACGGCGCCCGCAGCACGTCCACCTCGGTGGCGGTCGAGACGCGCTGCGGCGGGAATCCCGCGCGGTCACAGGTCTGTGCGACGGTGCTCGCCGAGTCGGCGGTGAAGACGGCGAACAACACCTCGTCCGTCGGTACAGATAACAGGTTGAGCAGTTGGACCCGTGAACCCTGAGCCGACATCGACACCGCAGAGTCCTTCAGCCGCGCCGCCGTGTCGTCGAGCGGTTCGTCGGTGACCGAGTGGTACCACTCGACGAGATAGCACGGCACCGGCACTGTCATTTCCTGAACGCTAAGCGCCTTGTCAGCGCGAAGAAATCGGGTGTTTCCCTATTCCTCCACGGTGAGGACTCGTCGCGAGGCCCTGCAAAGCCGATCAGAGCGGGCTGTCCGCCACAATGCCATCGGCGAATGGTTGCCAGCGGAACGTCCCAGGCAGCGACGCAAAGTGCATCTTCGAAAACGTCAATATGTGCTGATGCACACTGACTGACAGTTCGTCTATCCAGAAGACGAACTACCGGCGAGTAACGGACGCGTATCGAACAAGATCATAGGTCCTGGATAACCCCTGGAAAATGTAAATCTCATGCTAGTGTGCGATTAGCTGACGATGGTTGTGGGTACAACTGCACGGGTCGGGCGATGTGGAAGGGAGACTTAGCTGATGCTAGTGTTCCACTCCATGCTCTCGCCGAGAACCTCGCATCAGCCCGCCGAGCAGCATGTTGCTGTGCAGGCTGCCGACGCCTCCGTGCCGCTTCGGATCCGCAACTGCAACCGCCTCGGGCGCAGCGCCAATCCGCCCGGATTCTCGTTCTCTGAGTGGCTGAAGGAACGACGCCGTCGCTGAAAGTCCGCCGAAAGTCAATGAAAAGCCGTTGAAAACGGCTGATCACTGCCTTATCTTGCGCACCACCAGTACCAAAAGCAGGGCTCCGATGCCCGCCAGCGACATCGCCACGGCAGGCTTCTTCACGAAGCGGACCAGGCCGGACTTCACGTCGTCGGCAATCCTCTGTGGGTTGGCCCGCTCGGCGAGGGTATCCACCGTCAGGGCCAGCTGGTCGCGCGCCTGATCGATCTCCTGCTTGATGATCTCGGGATCACGATCCGCCACTGTCACCCTCCATCGTCACGTCCAGCCGGCCTGGTGTGCTTCTCGCGGCCGCACGTCGTCGGTGCGTCCGCGTCCGCGTCACCCTACCGAACTACCCTAGATCAGCCGGCGCCACCACCGACGCGCCGGTGCGAGAGAGAGGATCCCTGTGGCACAGACTGCGCGGCTTACGCCCGGCGACAAAGCGCCGGCGTTCAGCCTGCCCGACGCCGACGGCAAGACCGTGAAGTTGTCCGACTACAAGGGCCGCAAGGTCATCGTGTACTTCTACCCCGCCGCGTCGACGCCAGGCTGCACGAAGCAGGCCTGCGACTTCCGCGACAACCTCAGTGAGCTCAACGACGCCGGGCTCGACGTCATCGGCATCTCCCCCGACAAGCCCGAGAAGCTGGCCAAGTTCCGCGACAAGGAGAAGCTGACCTTCCCGTTGCTGTCCGACCCCGACCGCAAGGTCCTGACGGCTTGGGGCGCCTACGGAGACAAGACGATGTACGGCAAGACCGTGCAGGGCGTCATCCGGTCGACTTTCGTCGTCGACGAGGACGGCAAGATCGAGGTCGCGCAGTACAACGTCAAGGCCACCGGACACGTGGCCAAGCTGCGCCGCGACCTGTCGGTCTAGCGCTTCGCGTCGCCGAGGTTCGCCAGCAGCAGCGCCTCCGCCGTCGCGGCGCGCTCGAGCACGCCCAGGTGCAGGCTCTCGTTGATGCTGTGGGCCTGCGTTCCCGGATCCTCGACGCCGGTGACCAGAATCTTGGCCGACGGAAACGCCTCGGCGAACTCGGCGATGAACGGGATGGAGCCGCCCATCCCCATGTCCACCGGCTCGTTGCCCCACGCTTGGCGGAAGGCCGCGCGGGCGGCGTCATAGACCGGCCCGGTGGCGTCGATCGCGTAGGGCTGCCCGATGTCGCCCGGTGCGACGGTGACGTGCGCACCCCACGGCGCGTGCTTCTCGAGGTGACGGGTCAACGCCTCCAGATGGGCGCGGGCGTCGCCGCCGGGAGCCACCCGCATGCTGACCTTGGCCCGCGCCCGCGGGATCAACGTGTTCGACGACTGGGCGATGGGCGTGGTGTCGATGCCGATGACCGTGATCGCCGGCTTGGCCCAAAGTCGTTCCGGCACTGACCCGGAGCCGATCTCGGTGACTCCTTCGAGCATGCCGGACTCTTCACGTACCCGCTCGCGCGGATAGTCAACGTCGGCGGCGGTTGACTCGTGCAGACCCTCGACCGCGACGTTGCCGTCGTCGTCGTGGAGCGACGCCAGCAGACGCACCAACACGCTCAGCGCGTCGGGCACGACCCCGCCCCACAGCCCCGAATGCAGGCCGTGATCGAGCGTGGCCACCTCGACCACACAGTCGGCCAACCCGCGCAGCGACACCGTCAGCGCCGGGATTTCGGTGCTCCAGTTGTCGGAGTCGGCGATCACGATGACGTCGGCGGCGAGCGTGTCCTTGTGGGCGGCCAGCAAGCGTCCCAGCGACGGTGAACCCGACTCCTCCTCCCCTTCGACGAACACCGTCACACCGACCGGCGGCCGACCGTTGTGGGCCAAGAATGCCGCGAGATGCGTTGCGATGCCTGCCTTGTCGTCGGCACTCCCGCGGCCATACAGCCGACCCTCCCGCTCGGTCGGCTCGAACGGCGGCGACAGCCATTGGCTGTGATCGCCTTCGGGTTGCACGTCGTGATGGGCATAGAGCAGCACGGTGGGCGCGCCCGCAGGTGCCGGATGGCGAGCGATGACGGCCGGTGCGCCGCCTTCGCTGACGATCTGTATGTCATCGAAGCCCGCCTGCGACAACAGCTTTGCCACCGCTTCCGCGCTGCGCTGCACTTCCCCGCGACGCGCCGGGTCGGCCCACACCGATGGGATGCGCACCAGATCTTCCAGGTCACGCCGCACCGACGGCAGCACCTCGCGCACCCGCTGCACCAGATCGCTCATGCCGACGAGATTAGTCGTGCCCCCCCTTTTTTCCGGCGAGCGGGCGTGTCTGCGGCCGACACGCCGTACAAAATCGGGAGTTCGCGCACGCTCGCGGGATGCGAGTGCCAGTGCGATCGCGCCATCGTCCGGCATTGTCCTGCGGCAGTGTCGAGCGGCATCGTCGGGGCAGTGTCGGTGACGACAACTCTCGCATGCCAGCCCGCATCCCCGGCATGGGCCGCGAGCGTGCGCAAACGACGGCATTTGCACGGCGTGTCGCCTGCAGACACGCCCGCTCGCGCCAAATGGCACATGCCGAATGGCACATGCCGAATGCCAGATGCCGAATGGAAATAGTAAACAGGTCAGTCGGGGTCGCGGCCGAGGAGTTCGATCATCGACGTCGGCGGGTGCAGCATGTTCTCGGGGAACACCACGGTGATCGCATCCGCGGGGCAGGCCTGCTCGCACAACCCGCAATACCAACACTCGTCGGGGTACTTGATCACCGGCAGCGTCTGCGACCGGGGCTCCTTGTGAATGACATCGCCCGGGCAGACGTAGTCGCAGATCATGCACCGGATGCAGGTGTCGGGGTTGACGTGGATCGGGTTGTGCGGGGTCACGACGTCGCCCTCGGTGTTGGCAGTCAACTCGCAACGCTCCTCGCCCTCGGCGCAGGCCGGTCTTCGATGAGGTAATCGAACTCGATGTCGCCCTGCGGGTCCCGACGCAGCACGATCGCCTTCCGCCATGCCGCGTCGTCCGTTTCGGGGTGGTCGACGCGGCGATGGGCTGCACCCGACCGGCTCTCCGTACGGTGCAGCGCGGCCTCGGTCATGATCTCGGCGGCCAGCCTGATGTTCTTGGATTCGAGCGTGCGCATCAACGCGTGGAAGGAGTCCGCCTTGAGCTTGGGTTCCACCTCGGCCAGCGCCCGCAGCAGCGACAGGCCGCGCCGCATCCCCTTGTCCGTGCGCCGCATCCCCACATAGTCGGTGACGATGTGGCGGATCCGATTCTCGAAATCCTCCCAGTTCTCGCCGGACTCGGTGAGCAACGGCTGCTCCATGCGGGCCACGGCGTCGCCGACCGACGTGCGGTCCATCTCGACGTCGTCAGTGGCGATCAAGCGTTCGACGGCACCGCGACCGGCGATGGCGCCCATCGCCGCTGCGGCCGAGATCCCGCCGCTGACCATCGAGCAGTCGCCGGCGGCGAAGAGCCCGGTGATGTTGGATTCGCCGGACGTGTCGACGACCAGCCCGCTGCCGCGGAAGTACGATCCGCCGCGCCGAATCGACATCTCGGAGAGCCCGATCGGCAGCGGCTGCTTGCGAATGTCGATGCCGCGCTGCCGGAAGTAGCCCGGCAAGGTATAGCGGTCCACGCCCAGCGTGCGGACGAAGTTGTCGAGAGTCTCCTCCGGCAGATGTCGCAGATCGACGTAGAGGGGGTCGTTGCCGGCCAGCACCTCTTCGATGACGGCGTTGACCAAGATCGTCCGGCGCGCCTTCTCGCCGCGGGGGTCGTACTTGAACATGAACCGCTCGCCGTGGCGGTTGATGAAGTACGCGCCTTGGCCCGCATAGGAATTCGTGCCTTGCGTGGAGAAGCCCAGCGGGGTGAGCGTCGCCTCGACGAGCTCCATGTTGACCAGCTCGGCGCCGCGCCGGAAGGCCATCGCATGCCCGTCGCCGGTGTTGTACGGGAAATGCCAACTGTCAAAGGGCATTCCGGAGATGTTTCGGGAGATGCGATTGATGTCCCCCGTCGAGACGACGACCGTCTTCGCGCGGATCAGATAGCGCTCTCCGGTGCGGCAGTTGAAGCCCACAGCACCGGCCACGCGTTCACCCGTCCTGTCCGTGACCAGATCGGTGATCATCGTGCGCGGCAGGAACCGTGCGCCGTGGCCGATCGTGTAGCGGCCGAGGCGGTGCTTGAACTTGCTGCCGTCGAAGTTGAGGTGATACTCGCCAGGCAGACCGAAGGCGCGGGTCCGGAAGTACTTGCCGGTGGTCGGGTCCGTGAAATCGATGCCGATGTCGACGAGCCGCTCGAACACGCGCGGAAGCTCGTGTACGGCGCGTTCGGCCACGGCGAGATCGCTCAGGCCGTCGGTCAGCTTGGGCACGAACGACATCAGGTGCTGGGCGGTGTCCCACTCCTCGCCGGCGTTGAGCGGCGTCATGAACTGGTCGACGCCGCCGGCCACGCTTCCAGCCCGTTCGAGGAATCTCGCCTTGTCGGCGACGAGTACGTCGGCACCGGCATCGCGTGCGTGGATGGCCGCCAAACACCCGGCGACTCCGCCGCCGACGACGAGGACTTCGGCCTGCATCGGGGTCAACTCGGCGTCCGGCCACTCCAAGTGCTTCATTGGGCCTCCGCTCTGCAACAGAAAATGCAAACGTATGCATGAATAGTAAGTGCTCGGTTAAGTGGATGTCAACGCATCGGCGTGCAAACGAATGGATATAAGAGGTCACCTGATCAGCCGGGTCGACGCCCGCACCTGCAGTGACGTCGGCAGAAGCACCCGCGACGGTGGGGCATCCGGGTTGTCGAGCAGATTCAGCATCAGTCGTGCCGTCTCCCTGCCGATGTCGTACTTCGGCACATGGATGCTCGTCAGTGGTGGATTAAACTCATCGCACCAGCGGGATCCGTTGTATCCCACCACCGATACGTCTTTGGGCACCTCAAGGCCTTTCGCCCGCAGCGCGCGGTAACACCCGAGCGCGATCATGTCGCTCGGCGCGATGATCGCCGTGAAGTCGACATCGCGGGCCAGTAGTTCTGCCGTGGCCTCGGCGCCGTAATCCTTGGTGAACCACGGCGCGAACACGATCAACTCTTTATCGACGGTCTGGCCGAGCGTCTGCATCCACGCCAGGAAGTGTTGGTAGCGGTTGAATCCCGTCGAAGCCTCGAGGGCCGCGCCGACGAAAGCAATCCGCCGGTGCCCCTGCTCGACGAGGTGCTTGACGGAAAGGCCGATGCCCTGGTGATCGTCGGCCGCCACCATCGACATCGACGCATCGTCGACCGTACGGTTGACGAGCACAACCGGCACACCCGACTTCGAGAGCACATCCACGAGCGGATAGTCGCGGCGTGCTGTCGCCAGCACGAGTCCATCGACACGCCTCTGCATGAACACGTCGATGAGGTGCTTCTCGCGGCCCAGATCTTGATCCGTATTGCCCAAGATCATCACGTAGCCGCGATCGCGGAGGCCGTCCTCGATGCCGCGGACGATCGGCGGGAACAGCGGGTTCCCGAGATCCGGCACCAGCATGCCGATCGTCATCGACTTCTGGTCTTTGAGCCCGCGCGCGAAGGGGTTGGCGCGATACCCGAGAGCATCCGCGGCGGCCAGCACCCGCTTGAGCGTCTCGGGTTTGACCATCCGTTGGGTCTCCGGGCGCAGGGCCCTCGACACCGTCGAAATATCAAGTCCCGCAGCGCTTGCAACCTCGCGGATCGTCGGCGCGCGCGGTCGATCAGAGCCGGCCATGACGCTGCCTCCCTTCCCGGCGAGAGTTGGCCCCTGGCCGGGAGTCTAGGCCGTCGTCGCGGCGGAGCCTGCGGACACCGGGACCGAGGAGTCTACGGGCATTCTCGTCGACGATCCTGTCAAGCCCGGCCGAGCCCACATCGCCGGCGTTTCGGATGAATTCGACCGGCGCGGGATCGCCCATCTCGAACGGATAGTCGCTGCCCAGCACGATCTGACTGCCGCCGACGGCCGCGACCAGATGCGTCAGGGCCGCCGACGAATGCACCACCGTGTCGAAATACATGGTGCGCAGCCATTCGCTGGGCGGTGTCGTCAGGTTCGCGGCGGCGCCGCGTACGTCGTTGCGGTATGCGTGATCCCACCGGCCGACCTGATATGGCGCAAAACCGCCGCCGTGCACGAAACACAACCGCAGCCGACGATGACGCTCGACCACTCCCCCGAACATCAAATGTCCGATCGCTATTGTCGTCTCAGCCGGATTGCCCACCAGGTTGCCGAGGAAGTGCCGTTCGACCGCGCGGCCAGCCAGCGAGTGCAGCGGGTGCACCAGTAGGAAGCAGTCAAGGTCTTCGGCCATGCTCCACAACGGCGCGAAGGCCGGGTCGTCTAGATCGCGACCTGCGGGGCGCGTCGCGATCTCGGCCCCGACCATGCCCAGTTCTGCCACGCAGTAGCGGAGCTCCTCCGCTGCGGCGTGCGGGTCGCGCATCGGAAGATTGGCCAGTGCCAGGAACCGGTCGGGATGCTCGGCGACGAGCGCGGCCAGCGCCTCGTTGAACACCCGTGCAAACGTTGGGGCGATGTCGGCCGGGAACTCGCATGCCGACACCCCCATCCAGGTCGACAGAAGCTGGACGTCGACTCCCGCTCTGTCCATTGACTCGAGCCGCTTCTCGACGTCGTCGATCCCGGCGGGCAGGGCCTTGGGAGCGCGTGATCCGATGGCGAACCAGCATTTGTCACCGCGCCAGGAAGCGGTAGCCCCCAGCGATTTGCCGTCGCGCAGATCGAGTAGCAGGGCGCGCGGAACGCAATGCGCGTGCACGTCGAATGTGGTCACGATCTGCGCTCCCGGGCTAGCGATACGCATGAACATAAACCTTGTGGTTGACCAATACAAACGTTTGGATGTAGTTTCTCGACAAGCCTGAAGGAGGCAGCGCGTGAGCGGACCCTTGGTGGCAATCCTGGGCACCCGGTATCGGGACTTCGCGATCGAAGAGCGCGCGCTCGGCCCACTCGGTGCCACGATCGTGAGCGGTCCCGGAGGCACGCCCGAGGACATCGTCGACGTCGCCAAGACGGCGGATGTCGTACTCGCGGGCTCTCGGCCGCGCTTCGACGAAGCCGTGTTGGCGTCGCTCAATTGCACGGGAATCGTGCGCTACGGCGTGGGAACCGACTCCATCGACTTGGATGCCGCGCGCCGTTTGGGGATCGCGGTGGCACGCGTATCGGATTACGGCACCGAGGCGGTCGCCTTTCACACCGTTGCTGCCGCCGCAGCGTTGCTGCGGCGCATTCCCGACGCCGACCGCAGCATCCGCACCGGTAGCTGGGGCTTCGCCGACCTGCGCCCGCTACACCTTCCGAGCCATCTGACCGCCGGAGTCATCGGCTACGGCCGCATTGGCCGACAGGCCGCCGAATATCTTGTAGCATTGGGTTTTTCAGTCTGCGCGCATGACGAGTACGTCGAGATTCCGGCGGGCTCCGGTGTACAGGCGATGGGGCTCGACGACCTGCTCGCGGCCAGCGATGTCGTGTTGCTCCACGCTCCCGGCAACAAGGACGGCACACCGCTGCTTGATCGCAACCGGCTCGCGGCGATGCGGCCGGGCAGCGTGCTCGTCAATACGGCACGGGGTTCCCTCATCGACCTCGACGCGCTCGTCGACGGTCTGCGCGCGGGTCGCCCCGCGCGTGCCGCTCTCGATGTGTTCCCCACCGAGCCGCTCGACTTTGCGGTGTTCCAGGGCGTCGAGGATCGCGTCCTACTTACTCCTCACATGGCTTGGTACACAGAGGAATCGGAGGCAGACATGCGGCAGAAGGCCGCCGAGGAGGCGGTCCGGCTGTTGCGCGGGGAACCGTTGCGGGATCCCGTCGTCTCGCCTCAAGAACGGAAGGCACTGCGGTGAGTAATGATCTCGCGCGGATGACGAGCCGTGAGGCGGCAGCAGCCCTCGAGACGTCGAAAACGGTTGTGCTGCCGATCGGAAGCATCGAACAACACGGTCCTCATCTGCCGAACGGCACCGACATCATGGCCGCAGAGCTCATCGCCGAGGAGGTCGCGGCGCGGCTGGACGCCGTGTATACGCCGTTCTGCCCGTACGGCGTGACGCCGATCCACGCCGGCCATCCGGGGACCGTGACGTTGCGCCGCGAGACGTTCGAGGCGCTCCTGACCGACGTGTGCACGGAGCTGATCAAGGCAGGCGCCGAGACGGTCATCATGGTCAACTGGCACGAGGGAAACATCCCGTCGATGAATGCGGTGGCGACCGATCTTCAAGACCGTTACGGCGTCACATTCATTGCCGCACAAGCGTGTTACACCGCCGCCCGGTTGTACCGCGACGAGGGCGGCGAATTGACTCACGGCGGCGGAATCGAAACCCTTGCCGTCCTGGCATACGACGAGACCTTGGCGAAGACGGAACTGGTCGGCGAACCGACCCGTCCTCCCGGCGCCTTCGAGATGGACGAGATGCGGCGATCACCCGAGGTGTACGGGTTCATCACCGACGTCACCGAGTTGGCGGACGACGGCTGGTACGGCAACCCGCACTGGGCGACCGTCGACCGATCCAAGGACTTCACGCACGTGGTCGCGAGCGGTGTGCTCGCCGGTATCGAAGTCGTGATGAAGGCGCGTCGCATCCGCGCGAACAACCAACAGAAGGAGAGCCCATGACCGACAAAGTGCGACTCGCCCCCGTTGGCCTCGGAAGGTGGGCCCGCGTCCTCGCCCGCGGCGCGCAGCGTGGCGATACGGTGGAGCTCTACAGCTGCTTCAGCCGAGATGCGGCCAAGCGCGAGGCGTTTCAGCGCGAGTTCGGAATCGAGCGTGGTGCCGCCACCTACGAGGAATTGCTCGCCGACCCCATGATCGAAGGCGTCATCATCACCACCCCGAACGACACCCACAAAGACGTCATCATTCAGGCGCTCGAAGCAGGCAAGGCCGTCTACACCGACAAGCCGATCGCGCACACGCTCGAGGACGCCAATCGCATTGCGGCCGCGGTGCGTGACACGGGCGCCGTTTTCGCTGTCGGCCACAGCTCGCGTCGGCTGTCGGGCCATCGCGAGATGAAGCGGTGGATCACCGACGGCAGGCTGGGCGAGGTGTCGCTGGCCGAGGCGAACTTCTCCAACGAGCGCGGGCTTGAGCTCACTCCGCAGACCTGGCGCTACTACGCCGACAAGAGCCCGGGCGGCGCCTTCATCCAGCTCGGGGTGCACCACGCCGACACTTTGCAGTATCTGCTCGGCCCGGTGAAGAGCGTCACCGCGCACGCCCGCAAGCTCTACACGAAGTCCGAGGTTCCCGACGCGATCATGGCGATCCTCGAGTTCGAAAGCGGCGCGCTCGGCTACATCGGCACCGGATGGGCATCGCCGGGTGTGTACCGAATGAATCTGCTTGGGACCAAAGCGAATCTGATGTATGACCTGGACTTCACGCACTGGGACGAATCACATCTGGCCGATGACTGGTCGACACTGGAGTCACAGTACTACGGTGAGTCCGAGCGCCAGTCGGTCGACCTGCCGCGAACGGACATGTTCCGCGAACAGCTCGAGGAGTTCGGTCTGGCGGCTCGCGGTCAGGCGACCGTGGAGGTCGGAGCCGACGAAGCCGTTCGGGCATTGGCCGTCGTGAGGGCGGCGATCGAGTCGTCGAAACGCAATGGCGAAGCCGTTCCGCTGCAAGAGGTCATCGACAACGCGCAGGTGAGCCCCGCGGTGTCCTAGAACCTGACGGCTCGACGAAAGGCGCTAATGCCGGTAATTCCCGCCGACACACTGCACTTCCTCGACCTGCCGGGGCGGCTGTCCGCCGATCCCGTGCCCGACGGGTACGGGATGGGCTACAGCGTGCGGGTCGTACGGGTGCCTCCTGGCCCACGCAATCCGCATCGGCATCCCGCGACTGACGAGGTGACCTACATCGCGGAAGGCCGTGGGGTCGCCTGGGAGGACGACAAGGGCACAGAGGTCAAAGTTGGTGATCTGCTTGTCATTCCACGCGGCATCCCGCACGCCACGGTCGCGCACGGCGACACCGACCTCGTGCTGGTGTGCTTCTTCCCGGCGGGGGACCTGGCGTCGAACCTCGAGGAGTTGCCCGGTCCACTGCGCCGGTGAGTAGCGCCGTCAGACGGGATCGGCCATCGTCGTCGTCAGATCTCCCAAACCGGCGATGGACACCACGACGACGTCGCCGCCGCGCAGATACCGTGGCGGGCTCTGCGCCATTCCAACTCCCGGCGGCGTGCCCGTCGCGATGCAGTCGCCGGGCTCCAGCGTGATCGTCTGCGAGATGACGCTGATGAGTTCGGCTACGCCGAAGATCATTTCGCGGGTGTTGGAGTTCTGCACCACCTCGCCGTTGACCGTGCACGCGATGTCGATCTGCTGCGGGTCCGGCACTTCGTCGGCGGTGACGAGCGCCGGGCCCATCGGCAGGAACCCGTCGATGGCCTTGCCGCGTGTCCATTGGCCGCCGCTGCGCTGCAGATCGCGTGCCGACAGATCGTTGAGACACACGTATCCGGCCACGTGCGCAAGCGCACGATCGACCGGGACCGCGCGCGCCACCCGACCGATCACCACCCCGAGTTCGGCTTCCCAGTCCACCTCACTCGTCACGGCGGGAATCGGCACGGTCGCGCCGTCTCCGACAACGGAATTCGCGAACTTGGCAAACAGGATCGGCTCGGCCGGAATCGGCTTCCCGGTTTCGGCCGCATGATCGCGATAGTTCAGCCCGACGCAGATGATCTTCCCTGGCCTGGGAACCGGGGCCGTCAGATCGACGTCGTCGAGGCCGCATGGCGCGCCGTCGTGCGGCTTCTCCTCGCCCGAGAGATAGGCGAGGATATCCCGCCCCATCGGCACGAACTTGTCGTCCTCGACACGTCCGAAGCCATCACTATGCGACACCAGGTGCATGGCGTCCTTTCGGTTCTTTGAGGGCGCTGGCGACTATCCGGTGATGTTGCCGGGATCCGGCTTGAGACCGAGCTTTTCCTGGGCGGCCGTCAGGCAGCTGAAGTCGGCGTGTTCCTTCCAGTCGAACCCTTCTGGCACATTGCCGTTGTCGATCATGTCCTGATTCCACTGCTCGAAGGACTCCAACGACGAACCGCCGTCGAGCGCGAGCTGGTTGCTCATCTCTTGGGTCCATTCGTCGATCTCGGCCTGGCTCGGATCGAGTCCCCTGGCGCGAACGATCTCGAGTACCGCATCCCGATTGGCCGTGTGGTCAGGGCCCTCCGAGACGTATTGGAGCGCTTCGACGCGGCCCTCGATGTAGGCACAGACCTCGTCCTTATGATTTTCCAGGGTCTCTTCGCGGACAACCCACGTCTCCTGCGGCACTTCTTGGTATTTCTTCTCGATCATCTGGCCGCCGTTCTCGACGAGCGGGGCCTCGTGGCGAGGCTGCAGCACCGCGACGTCGATCTGACCGGCGAGCAGCGCGGTCAGCCGGTCATCGGAGCCGCCCGGAATCGATACGAAATCCATGGATTTGGGATCGACACCACGCTCTTCGAGCAGCTTCTCGGCCACCTTCACGTTGCGGTCGCCGATCGGACCGCCGCTGATCTTGAGGCCGGCGAGGTTGTTCGGGTCCACTCCCTCGCGCACCCCGAGCCACCAGGCCTCCGTGTCCTTGATGACACCGACGATTTTCAGCGGGACGCTGCCCTGTGCCATGGCGGCCCAGACGGCGTCGCTCTCGCCCTGCGCGATCCAAACGTCGCCGCCGGTCAATGCGGCCATGTACTCATCCGATGCGGTCACGTCGGCGGGTTCGGTGAATCCCAGTTCCGGCCAGTACTTCTCGTCGGCCACCATCCATGTCATCTGGTTCATGAAGTCGTCGTTGTCGTAGGACATCTTGACTTGCGTGAACTTCTCCTCACCCCCGCCGCCCTGGTCCGAGCTTCCGCAGCTCGTCAACGCGAGGCTCGCCACCGCGAGCGCCGACAACGCGCGCACTCCGTGTAGTTTCACTGATAAAACCTCCATGCCTTGAGTGTTCGAAGATGGACAACACAGGCTCGGGAGATCAACCCGTGCCTCAATTTCAGCCGGCTCAGTCCGGCTGCTTACGCCATTCCATGACCCTTCTTTCCAAGTACTGGGTGCTGCTGACCATGGCGACACAGAACAGAAGGAAGACGAGCAACATCGCGTACACCTGTGCGCTGTTGAAGGTCTTCTGGGCGAGCGTGATGATGTAGCCGATGCCGTTGGTGCCGGTGAACAGCTCACCGATGAACAGACCCAGCAGGCCTCGTGCGACACCCATCCGTATGCCCGTGGCGATGAACGGAACGGTGGACGGCATGACCACCGACTTGAACAACTGAAAGCGGCTGGCGCCGAACGATCGCGCCGCCCTCAGCAATGAGTTGTCGACCGTCTTGACACCTTCCATGACCACCACGAGGGTCGCCGGCACGGCCGACAAGACAATGATCGTGACGCGAGCCGTGTCGTTGATACCCACCCACAGCAGGATCAGCGGCATCAAGACAATGCGCGGCATCGTGTACAGCGCCCACACATACGTGCTCAATGCCCGGTCCAGCCAGGGGATCCCGCCGATGACCAGGCCGGCAGGAACCGCCATCGCGATGGAGATCACCATGCCGATCACGTAGACCGAAAGGCTGATCCCGAGGTTGTTCCACAGGATGCCTTCGCGGCTCATCTCGATCAGCTCACCGAACACGTCGGTGAAGCGCGGAAGAAACATCGACGGGATGCCGCTGTAGGTGGCGACGAGTTGCCAAATCACCAGGAACGTGGCGAGGTTCAGCAGGCCGAACACGATGCGTTGACGGCGAGTGAAGACCCGACGCGTCCGGCGGCGAGGCAGCGACCGACGGAATACGCCTGGCACAAGTGTGCGCCGCGGCAGCGCCACCGACGTCGTCATAGGACGACCTCCTCGCGCCAACGGCTCGCGAGCACTTCGAGATAGCGCGACGCCGACACCAACGCCAGGGCGATCGCAATCAGCAGGAAGATGAACGCGAATCCGCGAGCGGTGTCGAAGGTCCGCAGCGAGTCCCGAACCTCACCGCCGATGCACCCGCGAGTTCCGATGAGCAGTTCGACGGAAATCAAGCCGACAAAGCCTCTGGAGATTGCGTTGCGCACACCGCTCGCGATGAACGGCAATGTGCACGGCGCAATCACCTTGTAGAACACGGAGAGTCGGCCGCCGCCGAACGATCGCGCTGCTCGTACCAGGCCGGCGTCGACTGTCTGCACGCCGTCCTTGCAGCTGAGGCATAGCGGCACCGACGCGGACAGGACAACCATCAGGATGCGGGTCGTCTCGCTGAGCCCGGTCATCAGGATGAGCAACGGCGCGAACGCGACATTCGGAAGCGCGAAGAAGGCCCATAGGTGAGGCGACGTGATGAGATCGGCGACGGGTGACATGCCGATCGCGAGGCCGATCGGGATGGCCAACAACGCGAATGCCATGCCGATGGCGAGCGGTCCTGCGCTGCCGGCGATCGCCTCAGACACCGATCCGTCCTTGACGGCCTCGACGAAGGAATCCCACACCGCGCTCGGCCCGGGAAGGACGACGGGCGACGGGCTGAAGATCACGATGGCCAATTGCCAGATCGCAATCAGGGCAACCAGACTGACGAATCCGGGGAAACGCTTCTTGACCTGCTTCGCCAACCAGGACTGTTGGTTCTTGTTCGACGCTGTCGCTGCGCGGTTCGCAACCATGGTCGCCATGCTCAGCCTGCTTCGGGTCCGGGTTGGGTGAGCTGGTCCCAGATGTGCTCACGCATCTCTTGGAATTCCGCCAGTTTGCGGCTTTCCCGGCCACGTGGTCGCGGGATGCCCACCGTGATGATTTCGCGGATCCGGCCCGGACGGCTGGTCACGATGGCGATCCGGTCAGCCAACGTGATCGCCTCGTCGACGCTGTGGGTGATGAACAGGATGGCTTGGCCGGTCTCGGCGACGATTCGCGCCAGTTCGTCCTGCATGAGCTCGCGGGTCATCGCGTCCACGGCCGCGAACGGCTCGTCCATCAACAACAGCCGCGGCTCGGTGACCAAGGCTCGGGCCAGGCCGACGCGCTGTCGCATGCCTCCAGAAAGCTCTCGTGGATAGGCCTTTTCGAAGCCCGCAAGGCCGACCATCTTGATGTAGCGGGCGACCTTCTCCTTTGTTTCAGAGTTGACTCGTCCTTGAAGCTCAAGTCCGAAGCGGACGTTCGCCTCCGTGGTTCGCCACGGCATCAGCGCATAGTCCTGGAAGACCACCGCCCGATCGGTGTCGGGACCCGTGACGGGCTTGCCCATCACGCTGACTTCCCCGGCGACCGGAAACGTCAGGCCCGCGACCACATTGAGGAATGTGCTCTTGCCGCATCCGCTCGGACCGACGATCGCGACGAACTCGCCTTCGGCGATGTCGAGGCTGAAGTCTTCGAGCGCGATCAACGTGTCTTTCTCGCGCAGGCGGTCGTAGCTGACGGTGACGTTACGAGCTTCGACCGCGAGCCGGCGCTTGGTCAGCACCTCCGCTTCGGGGGATTTCACTTCGTGCTGCCCTTCGTCGAGGGTGGGATGTGATGGGGGTCTCATTGCAAACGTTTGGCCCTATCACACGGCCTGGCGACGCGACTGTCAAGAAAAAAACTCCGCATGATCGCAGCGGAGTGTCGTAACGAGAGCTGTGTATGAGAATGCGAGCGGGAAGTGTTGTCGCCGTGGCCTGACAGGGTAAACCGAGATCGCTGCAGGCCCATCGCTGGCGGCCTCCACGCGGACGTACTGGAGCACCATGGCGGTCTTGGCGCGCCAGGTCTTCGTTGACCTCGATCCACGCTTCCTACCTGTCTCCCCCGAAGTTGACTGCAAACGTTGGATTAAGCGCTGTTCGGTTTGGTGGCGGTGCTGCGTTGGGTCGGTTGGGTCGGCGCTTGGTCGACGCTGGGTTGGCGCCCGTCAGGCGCTCCGATAGAGCTTCGTCAGGGTGAATTCCCGATGGCCGAGGGACTCGGCGGCCGTCAGCCGCCCGTTGATCGTCCGCTCGATGATGTCCATTAGAACTTCCCCGGCCTCTTCGACCGATTGGCCGTCGGTGAGCATCGCCGAGCAGTCGACGTCGATGTGGTCGGGCATCGTTCTGGCGGTCTTCGGGTTGGCCGTGATCTTGACGACCGGCTGGACCGGGTTGCCGATCACATTGCCCTGTCCCGTCGGGAAGAGGTTGACGACTCCGCCTCCGGCCGCCATCAAGGTCACACACTCGGCGGCCGCCGACGAGGTGTCCATGAAATGCAGACCCGGCGTGGTGGGCGCTTCAGCCGGCGCGAGAGCACCGACGATCGGCGCCGTTCCGGTTTTGACGATGTTGCCCAGCGCCTTCTCCTCGATCGTCGACAACCCGCCGGCGATGTTGCCCTGCGTGGGTTGGGAGCCCAGCAGATTGGCACCCGTCGCTTCGATCATGTCGATGTAGCCGTCGTAGAACGACTGGAACCGGGCGCGCACTTCGTCGTTGATGCATCGTTCGGCGATGAGGTGCTCGCCGCCGGTGAGCTCGCTGGTCTCGCCGAAGATCATCGTGCCGCCCTCGGCGACCCACTTGTCGCTGACGTAGGCCGTGATCCTGCACGAGCCGAGGCCCGTCGTGGTGTCGGATTCGCCGTCCTTGGTCGTCAGCAGGATCTCGGACCGCTCGACCGGCTCGCGGACGATCTCGCTTGCGTCCTGCATGAACTGCTGGGTGACCCGGCCCGCCTGTTCGATGATCTTCAGGTCGCCGTGGCCCTCGATTGAGAAGCCCTCGACTGGCTTGCCGGTTTTGGCGATCCCTTCCACCACCCGCGCTGTCCAGTTCGGTTCGATCCCGATCACGACCACCGCCGCGGCGTTGGGGTTCGAGCCGATGCCGATCAGGGTTCGGAAGGTCAAGTCGAGGTCGTCGCCGAACTGCAGCCGCCCGAATGCGTGTGGCAGTGCGAGGGAGCCGGGAATGACGGACGCGATCGCTTCGGCGGCGGCATTCGACAGGTCGTCCACCGGAAGAACCACGACATGATTTCGCGTGCCGACCGATCCGTTCGGTCGGCGATATCCGGTCAGGCGACGCTGTTTTGCCACCGTGCACTCCTCACATTGTGGATATGGACGTAGTCGCCGGCTTTGATGTCGGCACTGGCGATGGCGATCCGGACGCCGTACTCGATGACGTCCTCGCCGGCGGCGATGTCGCGCAACGCGACTTTGTGGCCGAGCGGGATCTCGGCGTTGGACTCGACGTCGAGTGGCTGCGAGCCGTCGAGGAACACCACGTGACCGGTCCCTTTGGGTGCGTCCATGACTGCCACTGCGACGTGATCACCGCCGCGATGCGCAAGAAAAGTTGGTTTGGTCGCCATCGGCGAAGTACTCCATCTGGTTAGTGGTCTGACCTCTGCTTGCGGGACTCTATTACCGGCTGGGATTGTTGTCAATGACACAATTTGTCACGAGATGGCCTGAAATTGGCTGTGCATAACGCTTTTGGCGAAACCTGTGGATACACTCATGACCGAAGGTTGCGGCGGAAGTCGGTCGAGCTAGTGCGCAGAGGTCTGTCCACTTACCGATCTGGCCATCGCGTAGGCTTAGCCGCATGGGCACGCACGGGTGGGGAGTCGGATGAGCCCGGAGGAGACGCTCAAGGCGTGGAAGCCGCTTGGGCAGGGCACCCTCAACGGGCGCATCCGCTCAGAGATCCTGCGCGTGATGCAGGAGAACGGGCTCTCCCCTGGCGACCGACTTCCTTCAGAGCGGGAGTTGGCCGCGACGTTGAAGGTCAGCAGGCCGTCGGTGCGCGAAGCGGTTCGGTCGTTGCAGGCCGAGGGCCGGCTCGTCGTCAAGCACGGCCAGGGGGTGTTCGTCGCCGAGGCCTCCGCGCAGCGAGCGTTCCGCGAATCGATGGCGCAACTCGATGCGAGCCTCTCCGAGCTGTTCGCGATGCGGGAGGTGCTGGAAGTGCCTGCGGCCAGGTGGGCGGCGCAGCGGCAGGACACAGCCGGGCTGGCCGCCGTCAAGCAGGCGTTCATCGACCTCGACACGGCGGTTCATGAACAGCCGCGCGACTACGTCAAGCTTCAACACCTCGACGCGACGTTCCATCTGCGGATCGTGCAGGCGACGGGCAATCGACTGCTGGAGCAGACCCAAGGGGTTCTCAACGATCTGCTGATGACCGGTCTTCAGACGACCCTCGACATCGAAGGGCGACTCGAGAAATCACGCCTTGAGCATCACGCGATTCTGACCGCGCTGCTCGAAGGGGATTCGACCGCCGCGGCGCGCGCCGCGCAGACGCACGTGCGGAACGTGCGCAAAGCCGCCAACCGTCGGCTCGCCGAGGCGGCGGCGCGGTTGGACGCCCCCTAGGCAGGCCACGGCCTAGCCACGTCTCAGCGCGCGTCCCCGCCGCTGCGAGCGTGCGCAAACGACGGTTTCTTCACGGCGTGTCGCCTGCAGACACGCCCGCTCACGGGGAGAAGAGAAGAACTCGCGGGGACCCTCGCCGGGGGCTAGCGCTCTTCGAGGACCGCGACGGCCGCGGCGGTGTCCCCCTCGTGCGTGAGCGACAGGTGGATCGTCACCTTCTCGAGGTGCTCGGCGATCGCGCCGGTCAGGCGTACCCGCGGGCGGCCCCACATGTCGGTGATGACCTCGATGTCGCGGTGGATGCCCTCGGGCAGCACCGGCCGCTTGGAGAAGCGCGATCCCGACCACGCCTTGATGACGGCCTCCTTGGCCGCCCAGCGCGCCGCCAAGTGCCGCGCCGCCGACGAACTCTTGTCCGCGGCGTCGCGGCGCTCACCCGGTGTGAACGTCTCGGCGAACACAGTTCCCGGCCGATCGACCTGCTCTGCGAACTCCGGAATTGAGACCAGATCGATGCCCACGCCGACGATGCTCACGCTGCGAAGGTTATCGCACGTAGATGCCGTCTTCGCCGAGCCTCGACGCCGGGTCCAGCAGCATTTCGGCCTCCGCCTGATGCTCTTGGGCGTCATCGCCGATGCGGCGGTTACTCGGCGGCCGCTCGTAGAGCGGTTCGCCGCCCGCGATCGCCGAGATCAGCCGCCGCTGGCCTGCCACCAGTCGCTCGTTGGCCTTCGCCTCATAGGCCGCCCGCTGCTCGGGATCGAGCGCGGCGATGAACGCCTGCGGGTGAACCAGCGCGATCAGACCCGACACGTGACCGAAGCCCAGGCTGGTGATCAGGCCCGCCTTCAACGGGAACTTCTCCCCCAGCCGCAGCGTCTCACGCACCCACACGAAGTGCTCTGCGTTGGCCAACTCGTCGTCGACACAGTCCAGGCTGCGGTTGGGCGGAATCACCCCGTCGCGCAGCATCTGGCACATGCCCATCATCTGGAACACCGCGGCGCCGCCCTTGGCGTGACCCGTCAGGCTCTTCTGCGACACGATGAACAGAGGCGCCCCGTCGGACCGACCCATCGAATCGGCAAGCCGCTCATGCAGTTCCGTCTCGTTCGGGTCATTGGCCAACGTCGAGGTGTCGTGCTTGGAGATCACCGCGATGTCGTCGGGGCCGACGCCGAGCTTGGCCAGCGAGCGGGCCAGCTGCGAGTGCTTGCCGCCCTGGCCGGCGCTCAGCGCGCCCAGCCCGGGAGCCGGGATCGAGGTGTGCACGCCGTCGGCGAACGACTGCGCGTAGCCCACCACGGCCAGCACCGGCAGACCCATCTTCAGCGCAAGATCGCCGCGGGCCAGCAGAATCGTCCCGCCGCCCTGCGATTCGACGAAGCCCAACCGACGACGGTCGTTGGCCCGGGAGAACTTCGAGTCGCTGATGCCCTTGGCGCGCATCATCTCGGTGTCGGCGGTGGCCGCCATGTCACCGAAGCCGATGATCGCCTCCAGCGTCAGGTCGTCGAAGCCGCCCGCGATCACCAGTTCGGCCTTGCCGAGCCGGATCTTGTCGACGCCTTCCTCGACCGACACCGCAGCCGTCGCGCATGCGCCGACCGGGTGGATCATCGAGCCGTAGCTGCCGACGTAGGACTGGATCACATGCGCGGCAACAACATTCGGCAGGACTTCCTGCAGGATGTCGTTCGGCTTGTTCCGGCCGAGGAGGTTGCCGTGATACATGGTCTGCATCGACGTCATGCCGCCCATGCCGGTGCCCTGCGTGCTGGCCACCATGGCCGGGTGCACCCACCGCATCAACTCCGCCGGCGTGAAGCCCGCGGACAGGAACGCGTCGACGGTGGCGACGATGTTCCACACCGCGACACGGTCCAGCGAGGTGTTCATGTCCGGGCTGATGCCGTACACCGTCGGGTCGAACCCGGTGGGGATCTGACCGCCGACGGTCCGCGACAGCTTCGTCTTGCGCGGTACCCGAATCTCGGTGCCCGCCTTGCGGGTCACCTGCCAGTCGCTGCTGTCCGGAACCGGCGTTGCGATGGTGTGCTCCGGGTCGAACTGCACGAACGCGCGTGCGTCGGCCTCCGACGACACGACGAACGTGAAGTCCTTGTCCAGGAACACCGACACCAGAAGCGGTGAGGCGTGATCGGGGTCGATCGCGCCGTCGTCGACGAACTCGCGGATGCCGACCCGCTCCACGACCGCGTCGTGGTAGCGCTCCACCAACTCCGATTCGTCGACCAGTTCACCGGTTTCGGTGTCATACCAACCCGGCTTCGGGTCGTCCTCCCACTTGATCAGGCCGGTGGTCCACGCCAATTCGAGCACGCCGGCAGCCGAGAGCTCGTTGTCGACCTCCATCTCGAAGCGGGTCCGCGACGAGCCGTACGGGCCGAGTTCGGCGCCGCCGACGATCACCACCATGTCCGCGGGGTCGATGTCGAGGTTGTCCCACGCAGGCGGCGGCGCCGGGGTGTAGCCCCGTGGCGGCGACGGCAGCGCCGAGATGGTGGCCACCTGCTCGCCTTCGTCCTCGGCCGCCTCGGCGGTCATCTCCTCGCGAGCCTTGGCTGCCAGTTCCGACATGTCGATGTCGATATCGCCAAGTCCGCCAGTCAAATCGACCTTCAGCGGCTCCTGCGCTGCGGCCACCTTCGACTCGACACTGCACAGCTCCAGCAGCATCGACGCCATCTCGTCGGTCGAGTAGGTGGTGACACCCGCCTCCTCGACGGCGCTGACGATCGCGTCGTTGGCACCCATCAGGCCGGTGCCGCGGGTCCAGCCGATCAGCGCGTGCGCCAGGCTCACCCGCTGCGCCCACGACGACTCGGCCTTCCAGCGCGCCACCACGGCGTCGAGCGCGGACTTCGACTCGCCGTAGGCGCCGTCGCCACCGAACATGCCGCGGTTCGGCGACCCGGGCAGCACCACGTGCAGCCGCGAGGCGATGTCGCGCTCGGCACCGATGCGCGACAGGCCGCCGATGAGCCGCTGCACGGCCCACAGCAGAACCTTCATCTCCATCTCGGCCCGCGAGCCCGCCTCCGACAGGTCACCGGCCACGCGCGGCGCGGCGAACGGGAACAGCAGCGTAGGCGTCTGCGCGTCCTTGATGTGAATCGACTGCGGCCCAAGGCTCTCGGTCTGCTCGTTGCCGACCCACTCCACCAACGCGTCGATGTCGTTGTACGACGCCATGTTGGCGGGCACCACCCAAAGCGCCGCGTCGAAGCGGGCGTTGTCGCGGTACAGGTTGCGGTAGAACTCCAGCCTGCTGTCATCGAGCTTGGACGTCGTTGCGATGACAGTCGCACCGCCGTCGAGCAGCCCGGCGACCACCGATGCCGCGATCGACCCCTTGGAAGCGCCTGTCACGACGGCGATTTCGTCGCTGTAGCGACCCTTGCCCGGATTCTCGGCGCCTGCCGCGGCGCGGCCGAACAGCGAGGCGTGAACGTTGCGTCCCGCGGCCAGCGCCTTGCCCTGCCACCACGAGGCCTGCTTGCCGACGATGTGGCCCGCACCCTCGAACCGCTCCGAGAGCCGCTGCCAGTTGGCGTCGACCTCGTCGTCGTCCATCAGCCAGATCTTCACCAGATCCTCACGGGCGCTTGCCCAGCGGTCGTCGAACAGCACCGCCTTGCGACTGTCGAAGACCGGCGCCACCAAACGTGGCCAGTCCGAACCGAGTTCGGCCGTGACGAGGTCGATCAGCTCGGCGTCGGTGGCCGTCTCCGGC
Source organism: Mycolicibacterium agri (assembly GCF_002553505.1). GTDB lineage: Bacteria > Actinomycetota > Actinomycetes > Mycobacteriales > Mycobacteriaceae > Mycobacterium > Mycobacterium agri. The sequence goes on from NZ_PDCP01000003.1 coordinate 50,557, forward strand.
GCAGACACCGCGCTGTCGAGGCCCAACTGGTTGAGCACCAGCCGCGCCGCGTTGGCCAGCACGCCGTCGCGTCCGGTCACCTTCTCGGCGAACTCGTTGAGCGCCGCGGAGTCGACGACGCCGCCGCCCGCACCGCCGGCCGCCGACGGCAGCGAGACCGCGATGTTATGCCTGGCCGCCACCGACTGCACCGCGGCGTCGATGACTTTGTCCACGGCCGCGGCGTCGGCCAGCGCACCGTCGTGCAGGCCGCCGAGGGCGCCGCCGCGCACACTGGTGCCCTCGCGGGTGCCCAGCGCCACCTCGGCGGTGACGTGCTTGACCCAGCCGTCACCGAGCTGCCAGGTCTTCTTGACCCGCTCGGCGATGGCGGCGGGCCGCTTGCCCGACGGGCCGAGCACCGTCCGCAGCTGATCGTTGATCGCGTCGGAAAGCACTGGGCCGTAAGGCTTATACGTGCGGGCCAGCTTGCTCACCTGCGACTTGAGGCCGGCCAGATCGGCTTCGGCCGCACCGTCGATGGCGCCGAGGTCCAGCTCGGAACCCAGGTCGACGAGCAGCTGGTTCCGCCGCGACGACGCACCGTCGGTGATCGACTCGATCGAGTCCAGCGGCTCGATCTGATCGATGCGCATCTTCGCCGACAGCGCGATGAGCGCGAGCGTGGCATCGGCCGCGTCGAACGGAAGGTCGTCGGGCACAGGCGCACCCGGGGGTGCCGTCGGAGCGGGAGCCGGTGCAGGCGCAGCGGCCTCCGCCGCGGGTTCGGCCGCAGGCGCAGCCTCCGCCGCGGGCTCGTCGGCGATGTCCTCGGGCTCGGGATCGGTGTCGGTTGCGAACAACACCGCCGCGTCGCGCTCGGAGTTGAGCACCTCGACCGTGCTGTGCGAGTACTCGGGCAGCTTGAGCGTGTTGGTCGCCAGGCCCGCGACGGTCGGCGCCGACTTCACGCCGATCTCGACGAACCGCTCGACGCCCAGGCCACCGGCGGCCTCCTCGATGAACAGCAGATCCTGCGTCTCGATCCAACGCACCGGGCTGGCGAACTGCCACGCCAGCAGCTCGATGACGATCTTGCGGCACAGTTCCCGTGGCTTCTCGTTGCGCCACGTGTCGTAGTCGGCGAGCACCTCGTCGAGCGGCTCGGCGGGCACCAGGTCGCGGATCTCCTGGATGAAGTCGCGATCCAGGCTGAACGGCCGCGGCACCAGGTTGGGGATGTAACGGCCGATGATCAGCTCGGGATCCTTGTCCCGCGGCATGACCCGCTCCAGCGAGCGGCGGAAGTCGTCGACGCCGACGCGCAGCACCGACGAGTGGAACGGCACGTCGATGCCGGGCACCAGGATGAACGACCGTTTGCCGCCGGTGATCTGGCGACGCTTCTCGACCTCTTCCTCCAGCGCCTCCAGGCCCCGGACCGTGCCCGCGATGGCGTACTGCGAGCCGCGCAGGTTGAAGTTCACGATCTCCAGGAATTCTCCTGTGCGCTCGGAGATTCCGGCGACGAAGTCGACAACCTCGGAGTCGTCGAGGTCGATCTGCGACGGGCGGATGGCCGCCAGCCGGTAGTTGGACCGGCCGAACTCGTCGCGCGGCACGATGTCGTGCATCTTCGAGCCACGGTGGAACACCACCTCGAGCAGCGCCTCGAGTTCATAGACACCCGAAACGCATGCCAACGCGGTGTATTCGCCCACGGAATGGCCGCACGCAATGGCGCCCTCGACGAACGCGCCCTGCTCACGCATCTCGGCGACCTGCGCCGCGGCCACCGTCGCCATAGCGACCTGAGTGAACTGCGTCAGGTACAGCACGCCCTCGGGATGCTGATAGTGCACACCGCTGGCGATCAGGCTGGTCGGGTTGTCGCGCACCACGTGCAGCACCGAGAAGCCCAGCGTCTCGCGGGTGAACTTGTCGGCGGAGTCCCACACCTTGCGCGCGGCCTTGGACCGGGCACGCACCTCCATGCCCATGCCCTTGTGCTGAATTCCCTGACCCGGGAACGCATACACGGTCTTCGGCGCGGCCAACTGCGCCGTCGCCGACATCACCAGGTTGGACCCGACGCGCGCGGCGATCTCGAGAATCTCGGCGCCACGGTCGATTCCGACGCGGTCGACGCGGAAGTCGACCTCGTCGCCGGGCAGCACCATGCCCAGGAAGCGGGCGGTCCAGCCGACCAGCCTGGCCGGCGGAACGGCCTTGCCGTCGGTGGCGGTGACCACCTGCTGCGCGGCTGCCGACAGCCACATGCCGTGCACGATGGGCGATTTCAGGCCGGCCAGCAGCGCGGCACCGCGGTCGGTGTGGATCGGGTTGTGGTCACCGGAGACCACCGCGAATGCGCTCATGTCGGTCGGCGCGGTGACGGTGACGTCACGACGACGACGGCGCGGCGTGTCAGTCGCGTTGTCGGTCATCGCGCCACCCGCGCGCGGCGGGTCGGCGAGTTCGACGGCGCCGGTGCGGCCGCGGATCGCGAACCGCTCCTCCAGCTTGGCCAATTCGGTGCCGTCGGCGTCGGTGATCACGACGCTGACCGGAACCACACGGCCGACCTCGGTGTCGGTGGCCGCCGAAGCCGTTGCGGTGACGGTGACCTCGGCCGGCGTCTTCGGCATCGGCGCGAGCAGATGCGCGGCGTGATCCAGATGGACCAGGCTCAGCAGACCCTCGATGACCGGGAAGCCGTCCTCGGTGACGGCCGAACCGATGACCGCGAACACCGCGGGCCAGCACAGGCCCACCAGCGCATCGGGCACCATCTTCAGGCCGGGCGCCAGCGGCGCGCCGAACGTCGCGGTGACACCGGTGTGGTCGGCGACCTTCTCCGGATCCCATTCGACGACGATCTGCGCGGTGTTGTCCTGCACCGCAGGCAGTTTCGCCGGATCCGTCGCACCAGCGGCGATCGCCAGCACGGCACGCATCGCCTTCGAGGCGTCCTCGACGGTGACCACCGGCATGCCGCCGTCGACAGTGCATGTCGGCAGCGTGAAGCGGATCTGGATCCAGGTGCCCGAAAGCGGAACGCTCAGCGTGACGGTGCCGTCATCGGCGGCCTCCAGCCGTGCACCCGTGGAAGGGTGTGTCGCGCTGCGGTTTTCGTTGACCTGCCACTCGCCCGGCTCGCCGATACGGTGCACCGGGTTGATGGAGGTGCGGCCTGCCCACAGAACGTCGGGTGAGTCCAACACCACCGCCAACGGGCCCGTGGCGTCGGCGCGGGCCTGGCGCCGGCTGACGACGGCGACGGGCTCGACACCCGAGGCCAGCGCCTGGTCGATGGAGGCCTGCTCGAACCGGTCCAGCAACTCGCCGACGGGCTCGTCCATCCGGGTGATGCCCGCGACGGCCTGCGTGCCGGGGATGATGCACACCTGGTCGGCGTCGTAGCGCGCGTCGTGCGCCTGCCACAGCGAGTCGCTGCGCCACCAGCGCCGGACGTCCTTGTCGATGACCGGCACGAAGTTGACCGGCTTGCCCGGGGTCTTGCACAGCTGCACGAAGAACGGCACGTCGGCCGGGTGCAGCTTGATGCGCTCGGCGTCGGGGTAGCGGCCCAGCAGCGCGGTGATCGCCTGATCGGGCTTGTCCAGCAGGGCCTCGTCGGCGAACAACGTCTCGATCGGCCCAAAGTCCTTGGGGTGCAAGCGCGCCTCGGCACGCTTGAGCATCTCGGCGAACCGGTCGCGCCAGGTGTCGGCCAGCCACGGGCTGCCCGGCGACGCGGTGTCGGCGGTGCTGGTGCCGTCGCCGATGGCCAGTTCGACGTAGCGGCGCAGCCACTGCAGGTACGTCATCTCGCCGACGTCACCGAAGTACGGCTTGCAGGTCTTGGCCATCGCGGCGATGATCTCGTCGCGGCGCGCGGCGACCGCCTCGGCGTCACCGGCGACCTCGTCGAGCAGCCGACCGCAGCGCGAAGCCGCGTTGTCGATCTCGTGGATGTCGGCGCCGAGCTGGCTGCGGCTGGATGCCATGCCGCCCTGGGCTTTTCCGGCGCTGATCCAGTGGTCGGTGCCGGTGGTCTCGACGAGCATCCGCTTGACCGACGGCGATGTCGTCGCTTCCTTGGTCGCCATCGCCGCGGTGCCGACGAGGATGCCGTCGACCGGCATCAGCGGGAACCCGTAGGCCTGCGCCCAACGGCCCGACAGGTATTCGGCGGCCCGCTCCGGGGTGCCGATGCCGCCGCCGACGCAGACGGTGATGTTCGACCGCGACCGCACCTCGGAGTAGGTGGCCAGCAGAAGGTCGTCGAGGTCCTCCCAGGAGTGGTGACCGCCGGCGCGGCCGCCCTCAATGTGCATGATCACGGGCTTCGTCGGCACCTCGGCGGCGATGCGGATGACCGAGCGGATCTGCTCGACGGTGCCGGGCTTGAAAACGACATGGCTGATGCCGACGTCGTTGAGCTCGTCGATCAGCGCGACGGCCTCTTCGAGTTCGGGGATGCCCGCGCTGACGACGACGCCGTCGATCGGCGCACCGGACTGGCGCGCCTTCTGCACCAGCCGCTTGCCGCCGACCTGAAGCTTCCACAGATACGGGTCGAGGAACAGCGAGTTGAACTGCACGGCGCGGCCGGGCTCGAGCAGCTGGGTCAGCTCGGCGATGCGGTTCTCGAAGATCTCCTCGGTGACCTGCCCGCCGCCGGCCAGCTCGGCCCAGTGGCCGGCGTTCGCCGCAGCGGCGACGATCTTGGCGTCGACGGTCGTCGGGGTCATGCCCGCGAGCAGAATCGGCGACCGGCCGGTCAGCCGGGTGAACTTCGTCGACAGCTTCACCGAGCCGTCGGGCAGCGTGACGAGCGTCGGCGCGTAGCTCGACCACGGCTTGGCCACCTCGGGCACCGCGCCGACCGTGAACAGGTTGCGCTGCCCGCCGCGGGTGGCCGCAGGCACGATGCCGACGCCGAGGCCGCGGATGACCGGCGCCGTCAGCCGGGTCAGGATGTCGCCGGGGCCCAGATCGAGGATCCAGCGGGCGCCGGCCTCGTGCAGGGCGTTGATCTCGCCGACCCAGTCGACGCGGCGCACCAAGATGGCCTCGGCCATCTCACGGGCCAGCGCGACGTCCAGGCCGACGGCACCGGCCCAGTTGCCGACCATGTCGATCGCGTCGGACAGCCGCGGGGTGTGGAAGCCGACCTCGACCTGCACGGGGTCGAAGACCGGACTGAAGACCGCGCCGCCGCGAATCTTGTTCTTTCGCTCGGCCTCTTCCTTCTCGGCGATCTGCTGGCAGTACAGCTCGAAGCGCGACAGCTGCTCAGGCGTGCCGGTGATGACGACCGAGCGCCTGCCGTTGCGGATGGACAGCACCGGAGGCAGCACGGTGCGAACGTCTTGGGCGAACTCATCGAGGAGCGCCGCGATGCGGTCGGGGTCGGCGTTGGTCACCGACACCATCGGCGGCCGGTCGCCGAGTGCGGCGATGCCGCGCCGGCGGGCCACCAGCGTGCCCGCGGTGCCGATCAACTGCGCGAGCGCCAGCAGCTCGACGTCCTTGGCGCCCTTGGCTGCCAACGCCTCGACCGCCAGCACGCCCTGGGAGTGGCCTGCCGTGGCGACAGGCGGGGTGGCGACCAGATCCATGCCCTGGCGGGCCAGCGCGCGCACAGCGGCGATCTGGGTGAGCAGAACACCGGGCACCGACACTGCGGCCGACGTCAGGTTCTTGGCCGACGGCACGTCCTCCTCGGCGGCCAGCGCGCGGACCCACTGCATCGGCTTGAAGCCGATCGGACGCACCACGATCAGCTCGCGCGCGATGGGTTCCAGCAGTAGCTCGGCCTCACCGACGAGCGTCGACAGTTCGGCCTCGATACCGGCCGAGGACACCAACTCCTCGAGGGTCTCCAGCCAGGCGCTGCCCTGGCCGCCGAAGGCGACGGCGTAGGGCTCACCTGCGGTCAGACGATCGACGAGGGCGTGACTGGTGTGGGGCGCTCCGGATTCGTCGTCGCGGCCGGTGGACACCCTGTCATGTTCATTGATCGTCACGTCTCGTAATCTCCTCAGTGCTGCTCATCGCGCGTATCGCTGGTCGTCTCGTGGCGTGTGGGCTGTCGTCTCGGGGGAGGTCACCCCGCTCCCCTGCGGGGTACCTACGATTCGGCGTCGAATCCCGAATGGCTTCGGGCCCCTCGGGTGGGCCGCCCGACGGACACTCCAGCCGTACTAAGAGTGTCATAAGAACGAGGGTGATTTTTCCGCCCAAAATGGTTACTGGCGAGTTCTACGCTCGGGTAACCGTGCGTTGGGTAACACCCCGCTTAAAGCGGGCCGAACCCTTCCATGACAAACGTCCTGCATGCACGTGGTTACGGTCGAGTAAGTACAACAGCGCAGATCAAGGCATGACTGTTATCAAATCGTTATCTAAGAATTTGGTCTCATCTTCGTCTGTCGCGCCGCCGGCTCGCAGTCGACAGCGCGACGATATTTGTCTCTTCGCGGCCGTCGACCGTCCGAAAAAGTTTGCTGGCAAGACTTACTGATCGGTAAGGTTTAGTCCCACTGGCCGAACCGCGGCTTGAGAATGTGGTTGATGTCGACCCCGACGCCGCCGACGCTGCGCTTGTCGATTTCGACCTGATGCAGATGCGCGGCAGGGTGCGCGGCCCCCTTCGGGGACCCCCAGTTGTGCTGCCAGAAGTACGAACCGAGGCCGTCCTGGATCGCCCACTCGATGGTTTTCGAGTTCGCGTAGACGCCGACGCGCTGATGGCCGAGCACCGCTTCCCAACCCTTCAGGTACGGCGCAACTTGCTGCTTGTACTGCTCAAATGTGGGGTCGTCGTCGATCGAGGCGTAGATCGGCGCGCCGTAGGAACCGCCCGCGGCGACATGTAGCTGCCATCCTCGCTTGGCGTGCTTGATGCCTGCGTCGTAGCCGCCCAGCCAGTCGGCGGTGTCTTGCTTCCCGTACTGGTAGCAGGAGACGATCTTCAACCCGTTCTGGTAGAGATCGCGGGCCTCGGCGAGTTGGATCGGCTTGCCCAGCATCCACGCGCCACCCGGCCGGCGGTCCGAGACGTAGCGGATAGCTCCGTGTGCCCCGGCGGCACGGATGTCGGCGGCCTTGATGACGCCTGCGGCATAGTCGAGCAGGACGCCCAGCGGGGCGGCCGTCGCCCTTGGCGGCGGCACCACCGATGCGGCCGCCAGCACCGCCGGGGCCGCGGCCGCGTACTTCAGCACTGTGCGCCGGGACACCGACCAAGGGGCCGAATCGCGCGCGGACACGTGCCACAGGGTACGACAAGAACCCCAGTTTTCACGTCAACGCCACTGGTCACACTTGTATCAATATTCACACCACCCGCGCACGTGGGGGCCGCGGGGTGCGCGCAGAATCGGCCGGGTGACGTTGACCCTCGAGCCCTTCCGCATCGCGATACCCGACGCCGACCTCGCCGACCTGAAGACCAGGCTGGCCGCCACCCGCTGGCCCGAGCAGTTGCCGGGACCACCGTGGCAGCGCGGCGTGCCCGTCGACTATCTGCGCGCGCTCGCCGAGTACTGGGCCGACGGCTTCGACTGGCGCGCGCAGGAAGCGGAACTCAACTCCTACCCGCAGTACCGCACGCAAATCGACGGCCAGACCGTGCATTTCCTGCACGTCGAATCGCCCGAACCGCACGCGCGTCCGCTGATCCTGCTGCACGGCTGGCCGGGTTCGGTCGTCGAGTTCCTCGACATCATCGGCCCGCTGAGTGATCCGCGCGCCCACGGCCTCGACCCCGCCCAGGCGTTCCACCTCGTCATCCCGTCGCTGGTCGGCTACGGCTTCTCCACTCCGCTGTCCGGGCCGGGCTGGACAGCGACCCGCATCGCTGCGGCCTTCACCGAACTGATGGCGGGGCTTGGCTACTCGCGCTACTGCGTGCAGGGCGGCGACTACGGCTCCTTCATCGGGCCGGTGATGGGCAGCCTGGCCCGCGACCGCGTGATCGGCGTGCACGTCAACGCGCCGGCGTTCGGTTTCATGCCGGGCAGAAACCTGCCCGACGACGAGTACGCCGCGTTGACCGAATCCGAACGCCGCCACGTGGCGAAGGGTCGCGAGTGGGGCGCCGAGAAGACGGGCTATTTCAAGGTGCAGGGCACCCGGCCGCAGACCCTCAGCTACGGCCTGACCGATTCGCCCGTCGGCCAATTGGCGTGGATCGTCGAGAAATTCAAGGAGTGGACCGACGGCGCCGAGGAGCTGCCCGAGGACGCGGTGCCGCGCGACCGCCTGCTCGCCAACGTCTCGGTGTACTGGTTCACCGGCACGGCAGGCTCGTCGGCCAATCTCTACTACGAGACGACGCACAACCGCGCGCTGCCGGAGCCATCGGATGTGCCGACCGGTGTCGCGCTGTTCGCCGAGGACGCGGCCATCCGGCGCTACGCCGAGCGAAACCACAACATCGTGCATTGGAGCGAGTTCGACTGTGGCGGGCATTTCGCCGCGATGGAGACGCCGAAGCTCCTCGTCGACGACATCCGCGCGTTCTTCGCGACCGTCACCTGATTCGCGATTTCGGCGCGCAAACGTGCGCTGAGCGCCGTTTAGCGCGCCGAAATCACTCATTGGTCTGCGGGCGGACGGCGGAATCCGTACGATCTGCCAGTGCCCCCAGGGATGGCCAGCGCCCAGCGCCTAGATTCTGGTGCCGCCGTTGAAGATCCGCAGATCGAATTGATCGGTGTGCGTAAGGAGTTCGGCGACACCACGCGAAGCGGAATGGGCCGCGCCCACACGGTCGTCGCCGTCGAGGGCGCCGACCTCTCCGTGGCCGACGGTGAGCTATTCGCGATCCTGGGGCCCTCCGGTTCGGGCAAGACGACGGTGCTGCGCATGATCGCCGGCTTCGAGCAGCCGACGGTGGGCACCATCCGCCTCGCCGGAGTGGACGTCACCGCGCTGCCCGCCCGCAGGCGCGACGTCAACACCGTCTTCCAGGAATACGCGCTGTTTCCCCACATGACCGTTGCGCAGAACGTCGAGTACGGGCTGAGGGTCAAGGGCGTACCGCGTGACGAACGCCGCCGCCGCACCGCCGACGCGCTCGACATGGTGCGGTTGAGCGGTGAGGCGGCGCGCAAGCCGGCCCAACTGTCGGGCGGTCAGCGCCAGCGCGTCGCCTTGGCCCGAGCCCTGGTTGGTCGACCGCGGGTGCTGCTGCTCGACGAGCCTTTGGGCGCACTGGATCTCAAGTTGCGCGAGCAGATGCAGATCGAGCTCAAGGAGATTCAGCGCGAACTCGGCATCACCTTCGTCATCGTCACCCACGATCAGGACGAGGCGCTGACACTGTGCGATCGGCTCGCGGTGTTCAACGCGGGCCGCATCGAGCAGGTCGGCCGCGCCCGCGACGTCTACGAGAATCCGGCCAACCGTTTCGTCGCCGATTTCGTCGGAACCTCCAATGTGCTCGACGGTGCGACGGCCGAGGCGCTCGTCGGCAGGGCCGGGACATTCGTCGTGCGACCGGAGCGCATCGCGGTCCTGGCTCGCGGCACCGGTTCGGGGCCCGGCGTCCACACGGTCGACGCGACCGTCATGGAAACCATCTACGCCGGCCCCACCACCAAGATCGCGGCCGCCACCACTCAAGGCACCACGCTGACCGCCACCGTTCTCACGGCCAGCGCCTCGCTGCCTGCCGACCTGCAGCACGGCGCCCCAATCACGCTGGCGTGGCCCGAAAATGCGCTTCATCAACTGTCAACCGAGGAGTCGCCATGAAACCCGCCATCACCCGCATTGGACTGGTCCTGGCCGCATGTTCTGCGCTGATGGTCGCCTGCTCGAGCGCGGAGGATTCCACTGCAGGCGAGGCGCCGCCAAAGATGGAGCCGCTGAGTGAAGTCGGGAACGGCGAGGGCGAACTGAACCTCATCGCTTGGGCCGGCTACGCCGAAGACGGCTCCAACGACAAGACCGTGGACTGGGTGACGCCGTTCGAGAAGGAAACCGGCTGTCAGGTAAACGTCAAGCTGGGCAACACATCCGACGAGATGGTGCAACTGATGCGCACCGGGCAGTACGACGGGGTGTCGGCGTCCGGTGATGCGACGCTGCGGCTCATCTACGCCGGCGATGTCGCACCGGTGAACACCGACCTGGTGCCCAACTACGCCACCATCTCCGATTTCCTCAAGGACAAGGCGTGGAACTCGGTCGACGGGCAGATGTACGGCATCCCGCACGGTTGGGGCGCAAACCTGCTGATGTACAACATCGATGTGGTGCGCGACGCGCCGAATTCGTGGGGCGCGGTGTTCGACGACGCCGACAAGCACAAAGGCAAGGTGACCGCCTACGACTCCCCTATCTACATCGCCGACGCGGCGCTGTATCTGATGAAGACCAAACCGGAACTGGGCATCAAGGATCCGTATGCGCTGACACCCGAACAGCTCGACGCCGCAACCGAATTGCTCATGAAGCAGCGCGAGAACGTCGGCGACTACTGGTCGGACTACACCAAAGAGGTACAGGCGTTCGAGTCCGGCACCTCGGTCATCGGCACCACCTGGCAGGTCATCGCGAACCTGATCGGCGCCGACAACAAGGTTCAGGTCAACACCGTGTTGCCGAAAGAGGGCGCCACCGGATGGTCTGACACATGGATGATTTCGTCGAAGGCGGCACATCCCAACTGCATGTACAAGTGGATGAACTGGATCACCTCGCCGGAGGTCAATGCTCAGGTGGCCGAGTACTTCGGTGAGGCGCCGGCGCAGACGAAGGCTTGCGAGCACACCACGCAGAAGGACTTCTGCGACATATTCCACGCCACCGATGCCGATTACGCCGCCCAGATCTACTACTGGACAACGCCACAGAAGCAATGCGTGGACGGCAGCGGTGACAACTGCACGACCTACGACGAGTGGGTCACCAAGTGGCAGCAGATCAAGGGATAACGCAGGCCGCCTCGATCCCAGTGTCGGTGCGGCGGCGGATCGGCTTGACCCTCCTGCTGCTTCCGCCGATGGCCTGGCTCGTCGTGGCGTATCTGGGTTCACTTGCGGTGCTGCTGGTTTCGGCGTTCTGGAGCACCAACACTTTCACCGGCGCGGTGGTGCACCGCTTCACCACCCACAATGTGGTCAAGGCGTTCACCGATGCGGTGTTCCGGGTGACGACGCTGCGCACCATTGGGGTGGCCCTGCTGGTGACGGTCATTTGCATCGTGCTCGCGGTGCCGCTCGCCCTGTACATGGCCAAGCTGGCCACACCGCGGGTGCGCCTGCTGCTGGTGATCGCGGTGACCACCCCGCTGTGGGCCAGCTATCTGGTCAAGGCCTACGCCTGGCGGATGCTGCTCTCACCGGAGGGCCCGCTGGCCTGGGTCGGCGGCTACACGCCTGGATATGGACTCGCGGCGACGGTGATCACGCTGAGCTATCTGTGGCTGCCGTACATGGTCATCCCGGTGTTCGCCGCGTTCGACCGAGTGCCCGACTCTCTCATCGACGCGAGTTCCGACCTCGGCGCCTCCGATTTTTCGACATTGCGAATGGTGTTGGTGCCGTTGGTGTTTCCCGGTATTGCGGCGGGTTCGATTTTCACGTTCTCCTTGTCGCTGGGCGACTACATCGCGGTGACCATCGTCGGCGGCAAGACGCAACTGCTGGGTAACGTGATCTACGGCCAGCTGGTGACCGCTAACAACCAGCCGCTCGCCGCCGCGCTGTCGATCATCCCGCTGGCGGCAATCATCTTGTATCTGTTGGCGATGCGCCGCACCGGCGCGCTGGAGAACGTCTGATGAGCTCCGGCGGCATCAGGCGCATGCTACGGGCGTGGACCGCGCTGATACTGCTGTTCCTCTACGCACCCCTGGCGCTGGTTCTCGTCAACGCGTTCAACTCGTCGCGCACCTTCGCCTTTCCGCCGACCGGCTTCACGACGCAGTGGTGGGTGACCGCATGGAACAGCGAGGGCATGTGGAAGTCGTTGGCCAACTCGGTCGTGGTGGGGCTCGGCGCGACCGCGATCGCGTTGGTGCTCGGCACCATGGCGGCGTTCGCGGTGCAGCGATACGCGTTCTTCGGCCGCGAGGTGGTCAACCTGCTCATCGTGCTGCCGATCACGTTGCCCGGCATCGTCACCGGCATCGCGCTGAATGCGACATTCACGTCCGCGCTTGGCATCACGTTGGGCATGGCGACGGTGATCATCGGCCATGCCACGTTCTGCATTGTCATCGTCTTCAACAACACTCAGGCCCGGTTGCGCCGGCTCGGCGCCAGCCTGGAGGACGCCTCCGAAGACCTCGGCGCGTCACCATGGCAGACCTTCCGATTCGTGACGTTCCCGATGATGCGCGGCGCGCTTGTCGCAGGGGCGATCCTGGCGTTTGCGCTGAGCTTCGACGAGATCGTGGTGACGACATTCACCGCGGGCCCGACCGTGCAGACGTTGCCGATCTGGATCTTCGGCAACCTGTTTCGCCCCAACCAGGCGCCCGTCATCAACGTGGTGGCGGCGGCGCTGACCCTGGTGGCGGTGATCCCGGTCTGGTTGGCCCAGCGGTTCGGCGGCGACCCGGCGACCACGCGGGTATGACGCGGGCGAATCAAACGGAGTCGAGGTCGCGCAGGCGCCCCGATGCCATGTGCCCTCGCATGGATTTCGCCAGTTGATGCGTGACGACGGCGACGCCGAGGTCTCGGTAGTCCCGGACCAACCTGGCCACCTCGTCCGTCTCGCCGTCCTTCGGCACATAGCCGGGTCCGTAGCGGGCGGCGACGGCTTCCTCCAGGGCGGCCACGAGCATGGCCGCCAGTTCATCGACCGACCCGGCGGCCGACTCGAAAACCCGAAGGATCATCCGGACGTCGCGCAGGTGATCCGTCGACCGCACGACGATCTCGGCCATCGCCGGGTCGGTCAGCGTGACAGTGTCGTCGACGACTTCGGCCAATCCATAGGACACGAGCCGCCTGACCTCATCGGAGTCGACGTCGACCTTCAGGACAGCGGCGCGCGGTTCAGCGGAGGCCTCGGGCGCCTGCCGACCCAGGATCGCCTGTTGAATGCCCAGGATGGCGGCCAGGTCGTGGCCTTCCCGCATCCGCTCGAAGAACTCGGCGATGTGCGCGGAGGTGTAGCCCTTGCGCAGCAGCTGGGTGATCGTGTTGAGCTGCGAAAGGTGGTAGTCGTCGTAGTACGCGGTGCGGCCCTGCCGTCGAGGCGGATCGAGTAGGCCGCGTTCCCGGTATGCACGGATGTTGCGTGGGCTGACCCCAGAGATTCGCGCGAGATCGTCGAGTCGGTACTCAGCCACCCTGGCGCACCCGGCCTCGACGTCGGGACCAACCGTTCATGCCGCCACTCTAATACCGAACCGCCAAATTTGAGCGAATTGTGCACAGGTGTCAAAAAAGCACATCGGCGGCACTCGTTAAATGGCTCACCAGGTGATATACCAATTATGTGACGTAACTCACAACACACGTTGATGGTTTCAGCCAACTTCTGTCCGTCGTCGGCAGTATTCCCGCCAGGCGGGTGAGTGATCTCACCGGTAAAGAATTGGCGCACCGGACGCTTGCTGGGCAACCATGGATTGCGAGTCCTTTGTCCCCTTCGAATGTGAGAGGTTTCCGCGTGCGTCCCTGGATCGTTTGGGCCACCGGACTCTTGGCATACATCGTCGCCGTCCTCGACCGCACCACGCTGGGGGTATCGGGCCTGCAGGCCGCCGACCGGTTTGCTGCCAGCCCCGGGGTGCTGTCGTCGTTCGTGGTGCTGCAGATCGTCGTGTACGCCGGCGCGCAGGTTCCCGCAGGCTTGCTGCTGGACCGCTTCGGCTCCAAGAAACTGATCATCTCTGGCGCGGCACTGATGGCGGCAGGCCAGCTGACCCTGGCGTTCACCGAGTCGCTGCCCGCCGCGATCGCGGCCCGCGCCGTGGTGGGACTCGGCGATGCCGTGACGTTCATCTCGGTGCTACGGCTGGTGCCGCACTGGTTCCGGTCCGACCAGGTCCCGCTGGTGACGCAGCTGACCGGCATCTGCGGCCAACTCGGGCAGGTGCTGTCTGCGGTGCCCTTCCTTGCGCTGCTCGCCGGAAAGGGTTGGACGACGGCGTATCTGGCGGTGGTCTCCCTCGGCGTCATATCCATCGCGCTGACCCTTGCCTTGGTGAAGAACACGCCGAACGGCACGGTGTCCGATCCGCCGGCGATGTCGGTCGGCGAAGTATGGGCCAGTGTGAAAGCGGTTTGGCTGCGCCCCGGCACCCGGCTCGGCTTCTTCACGCACATGGGCACCCAGTTTTCGGTGACGGTGTTCGCGTTGATGTGGGGCCTGCCCTATCTGACCGTCGGCCAAGGGCTCTCGGTGCATGTCGCGGGCTCGCTGTTGAGCCTGTCGGTGATCACCGCGATCGCGGCGGGCATTCTGATCGGGATCTTCACCGGTCGCAAGCCGCACCGGAGGTCGCGGTTGGTACTGGCGATCGTCGCGAGCAATGCCGCGGTGTGGACGGTGGTGCTGGCGCTGCCGTCGGCCGCACCGCTGTGGTTGTTGACGCTGTTGGTCGTCGTCATCTCGGTGGGCGGCCCCGGTTCGATGGTGGGTTTCGATTTCGCGCGCACCTTCAACCCGAGCACCACTCTCGGCACCGCCCAAGGCATGGTCAACATGGGCGGCTTCTTGGCCTCGCTGTTGGTGATGCAGGCCATGGGCATGGTCATCGGCGCCGTCGGCGGCTACTCGTTCGAGTCTTTCCGGCTGGCGTGGACGGTCCAATACGCCGTCTGGGCGCTGGCCACGGTCGGCATCCTGATCACCCGGCGCAAGGCCCGCAGGGTGCTGGCGGAGGAACGAAACCTTCTGGAAGGCTTCGAGCCTCATCCCGAGGCCTATCGCGATCAACCGCGGCCGCAGCCCGAACCGAACCCGCAGCCGCACCCACAAGCGGAGGAGCCCGCCGCGGCGCGTTAGGCCGCTACCTGCTACGGCTCGTCGACCTCCGGTTGGCCTTCTTGATCGCGTTCACCAACTGCTGCTTGGTCATCGTCGAACGGCCCGAAATATCAAGGCGCCGGGCGATATCCATAAGGTGAGCCTTCGATGCGTTGGCGTCGACGCCCTCGGCGCTCTTGCCCTTGGGGTCGGGGCCGCCACTGCGGGCCCTGCTGTCGGACGGGCCCTTGCTGCTCTTCGGCTCCCAGTGGTCGCCAACTTTCTCGAAGCTGTGCTTGAGCGCGCTGTAGGCCACGCGATGCGCACGCTGGCCCTCACCGTATTCCTTGACGGCCGCATCGTGGGCCTTCGCGAATGTCCGTTGCGCCTTGGCGGACGACTTCTGAAGTGTGCTCGGCAACTCGCTCTTCTTGGCACTGCCCCGAGATGTCGTCTTCGGCATGGCATGCTCCCTTGTGGTCAACTCGGCTATCCGAAACGCCGCCGACGTCACGAAATTCCGACGGCTAGCAGATGGGCTTACCCGAGGGGAGCCAGCCTAAACGTCTATGGCCCGGTCACGACCGCGCCGATGACCGAGAAGTTCGTAGCCGAGGACGACGATGGCCGGGGCCAGCATGACGATCAGGAGCGCGTTGGCCATCGACATGCCACGCCCGACCAGCAGCACGGCGAGAACCAACACCGCCATGGCCAGCGCGACGAGCGTCAGATGTGACACATCTTGTGTGCGCAGCGACAGATGCAGCACGTAAACCGTCGCGATATAGACCGCCACCGGAACCGCTACCGCCGAGACGGTCGCTGCCGCGCTGAGTTCCGAGTGGTGCTCGACGTAGTAGGCGGCCGCATGCAACCCCGCCCCGGTCGCGACGATCGAACCGTACAAGACGATGTGCAGATAGCCGAATCGGAAGGACAAGTCGCGGCGGGCATGCAGCAATTCCGCCTGCGGGACGATGAAATACACCCACCACATCGCGAACGTCAGACCAGTTCCGGAGACCGCTACCAGAACAGCGCCCACGCTCCAGCCTTGCGCAGAGACGATGGCCGACAACGAGGCGACGGTGCCGACCACGCCCTCACCGAGCGCGATGATCGTCAGCAGCGAATAGCGTTCGGCGATGTGATGCGCGTGCCACGGCGTGCCGCCCATGCGCCGCTCGGCGAGCAACGGCCCCGACAGCTCCAACGCCACTAAGAGACCCGCCCACAGAAACGTCGTCGCGATCGACGTGCTCACCGGGATCATCGCGATCCAGCCGATCTGCGCGACGGTGACGACGGTCGCGTAGGTCAGGCATGCCGGGCGTCGCTGCGGGTCCTGCTTGGCAGCGCGTAACCACTGCGCCACCAGTGCAATTCGCATCACCACGTAACCTGCGACCATCACCTGGTTGTCTACGTGTCCACCCTCGGCCATCGAGGAGTACATCGCCGGCAACCCGAGCGCAAGGATGATGACGCCGACCATCTGCAGCATCGTCAGCAGGCGATAGACCCAGTCGTCGGTGTCGTAGGCCGAGGCGAACCAGCTGAAGTTGATCCACGCCCAGCAGATGGCAAAGGTCGCGAAAACGAACGCCGCCAACCCCGCGGACACGTGGTCTTCGGCGAGCAGATGCGCGAACTCCGAGGCAGCGATGCCGAATCCGATCACGAACGTCAGGTCGAACAACAACTCCAAAGGGGTGGCGACCCGGTGTGGTTCGTGGGGATCGCGCCCCGACATGCGGCGAATGCGATGCGCCTGGAGTCGGCCGGGTGGCTGCGCTTGCACATCACTCATGACCTGCAGAGTGTGCCCAGTCACCGCAGCACTGTCCAGGTGCCGGAGCACCCACGCGGGGCCGCATCAAGCGAAAAAAGAAGTAGTCGACTACGCATGCCGTCGCACCGCCCGGTTCGCATGATCAACCGCAGATGCACTCACGGCGGAAGGCGGCGGCGATGTCAGAACAGTTCGTGATCACGATGCTGGGCGGATTTGCGGTGCACCGTGACAACCAGGCCCTGGATCTGCCGCCGTCATGCCAGCGCCTGGTCGCGCTGACCGCGTTGAAACGGCGCCCGATACCCCGCAGCTTTGTGTGCCGCACGCTCTGGCCGACCACACGCCCCGAGGCGGCGTCGGCGCGGCTGCGCACCACGCTGTGGCGGCTGCGGCCGCTGGGCGCCGAAGCGTTGGTGACCGTCACACCGCAGGCGCTCGTACTGGCCGAGGAGGTCCGCGTGGACTGGTATGAGGCCGTCGACTTGATCGGGCAGCTGCTCGGACATTGCTCGCCCGGCGACCTCGACCACGACGTGACCTCTGAGCTGCTTCCCCTGCTCAGCGCGGGTGCGCTGCTGGACGGGTGGACCGATACCTGGACCGAGCACGCCCGCGCCACCTACCGCGAACTGCGCATGGACGCTCTCGACGAGATCATGAGCGCGTACGCGCAACAGAGCGCGCAACACAGGTAGTGGGCTACGCATGCGTGTCGCTGTGAACGATTCGTAGTCTTTCATCGTCCAATAGACAGAGGACCGAAAAGCCGACGGATGGAAGAGAGCATGAACGCCCTACTCGTGACCGGTTCGAGCCTGGCGGCCATGGTCGCCGCGTTCGGCGTGCACGAGCTGCAGGCGCGGCTCGAGCGCTGGGACTACGAGCGCCACGCAGAGGACTGACTCGCGCAGTCGGTGAATTCGCCGACTGCGGAACCTTTTTCGGCAACCTCTTTCGCCTACACGGTATTCTCGGACGCGCTGATTCACGTTTCGGTGGGCAACGTCACCGCACGTGAGGCGCGTTCGATCCGCCCGCCGAACCCGCCCGAGCCTGGCGATGACTGGCGATATCCCGAGCCCGAGATCTGGACGGTACCCCACGCCATGGTTTACAGAGTGAACTAGATTTGTCAGCTATGGACGGCTATGCCTACGACACCGCACTGTTGATTCTGCGCGTATGCCTCGGCCTCACCATGGCGGCACACGGCTACAACAAGTTCTTCGGCGGCGGCCGGATACCCGGCACCGCGGCATGGTTCGACAGCATCGGCATGAAGCCGGGCACATTGCACGCCCGCATCGCGGCTACCGTCGAGATGGCGGCCGGCCTCGGCCTGGCGGTCGGCCTGCTGACCCCGATTCCCGCGGCCGGGTTCGTCGCGCTGATGCTGGTGGCGGCGTGGACGGTGCACCGGCCCAACGGCTTTTTCATCGTCAAGGAGGGCTGGGAGTACAACCTGGTGTTGGCGGTCAGCGCCGTCGGTTTGGCCACGCTGGGGGCGGGCCGCTTCAGCCTGGACTGGTTGATCTTCGGGCACAACTGGTTCGACGGCTGGGCGGGCCTGCTGATCTCCCTGGGCCTCGGGCTGGCGGGCGGCATCGGCCAGCTGCTGATCTTCTACCGTCCGCCGCAGCGGACCGAGACTAAATGACCTGACCGCCGACGATAGTTGTGGCGACCATGTCCGACGCCAGCGTCAATACATTCGCGCCGGGCTTCAGCACGATCAGGTCACCGGGCTGACCCGCCTCGACGGTGCGCGGCTCCGCCGGCCGGTCGGGGTGCCCGAGAAACAGCCGCAGCGCCACTTCGGGCGCGATGCACTCGTCGGCGCCGATGACCTCTCCCCCGGCGGTGGCGCGGTTTACCGCCGCGCGCATGGCGGCCCACGGGTCCATCGCGCCGAAGGGCGCATCGGTGCTGCCCGCCATGGGGAGGCCGGCCCGCAGCAGTGACGCCACCCGCCACAGGTGGGAATGTTCGTCGGCGGGCACGTCGCGCAGATAGTGCTCGCCGCGTTCGGTGACGAAGTTGGGCTGGGTGACGACGGTGACGCCGGCGTCGAGCAGGTCACCGATCATGTCGTCGGGCACCACGGCGGCATGCTCGATGCGATCGCCGGGATGACGGCCCGCCGACCGCAACGCGGCGAGCGCGACCACCAATTGCATGCGGGTCACGCAATGCAGCGCGACGGGAATGCCGTCGGCGTGCTGGTCGACGATCCAGTCGGTGAGCTCGTCGACATCGAGACGGTCGTCGTGCAGGATCCGCTTGCCCGGCGCGAGAAAGTGCAGGCGCTGCGGGATCTCACCGCGCCGGTGAGCCACCGACAGCATCGCGACGTCGTTGGCGGACAGATCCGGAGTGGCGTCGGTGACGCCGGTGACGCCGAAGCCGGAAAGCTGGCCCGTGACTTCCGCGAGCGCTGTCTCGCGGCGCGGCAACGCATTCGCCCAGTCGTCGAAGCTGTGCAACCTGCCGTCCGGGTGATCGACGAGGCCGACGGCGTTCAGCGCCGCCGAGTTCAGAATCCACATCGCTCCGCTGCGGTGCTGAACCCGCACCGGAACGTCGGCGATCAGGGCGTCGAGCTGGCCGCGGTCGAGTTCGCCCGCCACCGACGCGTGGTACCCGACGGCGCGGATCCATCCGTCCTGGCCAGGCTGCGCGTTGCGCAACGCTTGTGCCAGTTGCTCTTTCGTGCGCACGTGGGGCGGACCCGCGGCGACGGAGTCGAGCGCGGCGGCCATCGCGCGCAGGTGCAGGTGATGGTCGTGCAGGCCGGGCAGCACCGCGCCGCCGTCCGCGTCGATGATGCGCTCGTCTGCCGACGGCTCCAGGTGGTCGGCGATTTCGACGATGCGGTCCTCCACCCGAACGTCGGCGATGCGCCCTTCGGGTACCGTGCCGCGGCGGATCAGCATGGCGCCAACCTGTCCTGCACCAGATCGCGCACCCGTGCGTTGTCGGCGCCCAGTTCCGCAGCGGGTCTCGACGGTGGCCCCGGAACCTTCGGTGGCTCAACGTCTTCGGGCACTGGGGACGGCGCAGCACCGGCAGCGGCGTAGTAAGCGGCGACTTCAGCCAGGGCGACGTCGATGATCTCGCCGCCGCCGCGCTGCAGCGCTTCGAGCACGGATTGCGCCGCTGTCAACCCGGTCAGCGGGTCGGCGACGGCGTCACCCACGAACGCCGGGCCCGCGCCGACGAGGCCTCCCGCGACCGCGGCGTCGTCGCCGAACGCTACGCGCTGCGCCCGCTCCCCCTCGGGGCCATAGCCGGTGATACGCAACCACACTCGGCCGGGGCGGGCGGGAAGCTGTTCTGCGCCGAGGCCGCGGCGGGCCAGCGCGGTGGGGCGGGAGCTTTCGATCACCACGTCGGCAGCTTCCAGGAGACGGCGCAGTTCGGGGTCATCGAAATCGGTGGCGTAGGACAACTTCGACGCGTTCATCCAGTCGTAGAACCGCCGATCGCCCAGCCGGGTGCCGTCGGGCCGTTCGCGGCTTTCCACTTTGACGACGGTCGCTCCTGCCGCGGCGAGCAGGTGGCCGCACAACGGGCCCGCCCACATCGACGACAGATCGGCGACCAGCAGGTGCGACAACGGGCGCGCCGCACGCGGTCCGCGCAGCCTGAATCGTGGCGGAACAGCAGATGTTTCACTGAGTTTCGCAGCGGGCAGATCCAGCAATCGGGCCCGCCCGACGAACTCGGCCGTGTCGCGTAAGGCCGCCTCGATTTCCAGTTCCGCCCATACGTCGGCGGGTTGGTCGGCCGACTCCAGAAGCGCGGGGACGGCTGCGACATCGTCGGCGCGCGACAACGTCAGAGCACACCAGCCGTCCCGGGTGGCCAGAAGACGTGTCGCGCCTCCCGCGGAGATCCGGCCCGCCGGCGCGATGCCGAGCATCGCCGCGCGTCCGGTCAGGATCTCGTCGGCGTCGACAGTCAGGGCGCCGCCCAGATCGGCGGCGGCGCGGCCGATCCGATCGGTCACCTGCCGCGCCGACGCGAGCACCGCGTCAGGGATGCCCAGCGAGCCCATCACCACATTGTCCATCGAACTATCCCGGAACTATCCCGCCTCGATCGCGTCGATCAGACCCCACCCGAGGGCGGTGGCCGCGTCGATGGTGCGGCCGGACAACACCAGATACGCGGTGCGCCAGCGGCCGATGCGGCGCGTCACGCTGACCGTGCCGCCGGCGCCCGGAAGCAAGCCCAGGCCGAGTTCGGGTAGGCCGAATACCGAACTCTGTTGCGCCTCAACCCATCCGCAGAAAGCCGCCATCTCCAAGCCGCTGCCGAGTACCTGGCCGTGCGCCTGTGCGCGACAGCGGTCACCCAGCCGGGCCGTCAGCTCGTCGAGCACGAGGGCGGGGCTGTGCCGCACCCGCGCGATGTGCGCGCTGGCCGGGTCCGCGAACGACCCGAATTCAGCCAGGTCACCGCCGCTGCAGAACGACGGGCCGTTGCCGGCCAGGATCACCTGGTCGATCGACGGGTCCACTCGGGCGACCTCGAGCGCCTCCAGCAGTGCGGCCCGGGCGTCGGTCGAGAACGCGTTGTGGCGCGTCGGCCGATTGAACCGGACGACCAGGGTGTCGCCGTCGCGGTCGGCCAGCACCGGGTCGGGCAGTTCGGGGACGGTGGCCGGGCCTCGCTGCTCTAGCCAGGCGGCAAACTCCGCGCCCGACTGCAGCGTCGAATACGCCAATGACTCGGTGATCACCCCGGCCAGCGCGGGCCCTGCCGGGTCGATCGCGCGCAGCACGTGATCACAGACAGAGGCGGCCTGCGGCCACATCTCGAAGCGGGCAGCCAGTTCGGCGGTCGCGGCCGCGACGGAGTCGACGGTCACGACGCGACGGTCGGCGACGACGTCCTCGCTCAGGGTGAGGGTTGCCGCCTCGACCCACGGCTGCGCGGCCGGTGCGGCGATGTCGGCCGCGGATCCGACCGCGATGCACACACCGAGCGGCGCTGGTGAGCCGGTCGGCGGATCGCCGAGGTCAACGACGCGCACGGCCCCGCACGGCTACACCGGATCGAACGACGAGATCAGCCAGCCGCCGTCGATCTTCTGCAGGGTGACCCGCACCGCGCTGTTGACGAAGCTCGCATCGGGCCGGTCCTTGCTCTGGGTGGTCTGGTTGATGAAGACCAGGACCACCGCCCTGTCCGGCTCGATCTCGGACAGTGCGGCGCGCACCACGGCGGCCTGGGTCTTCACCTCCTTCTCCTTGGCGGCGGGCGCGACGATCTGCTCGGTGAACTGCGTGTAGTAGGACAGGAAGCTGCCGGTGAGTTTGCTTTTCGCAGTCGCGAAATCCTTGTCGAGGCTCTCCGGCGAATACGACAACAACGCGACCGTGCCGTCGGATGCGGCCTTGACCGCGGCGTCGCCGGCGGCGTCGTCGGTCTGGCGGTCGGGTTGGTATACGAAGAAGAACATCCACGACGTCAGGCCGATGGCCGCGACGAGCGCCACCGCCAGCGTGACCGCCGCCCAGTGCTGGCGGGCACCGCGCTTCAACCGCGCGAGGAACGCGCGCTTCGGCTTCGCCGGCCGAGCGGTCTTCTCGATCGCTTCGGCCTCAACCCCCGTCGACTCGCCGTCGGACGCGTCCCCGGGTTCTTGGACATCGCCGGTTTCTTTGACGTCCTTGGCGTCCTGCTCTGCGGTCACGGTACGAACTCCACTTTCGACAACTTAAGCTGTCCGCCGTCACGCGCCAGGTTCACGCTGAGCCGCCACGCGCGCGGTTCCTGATTGGCGCCTGCGGCGTTGGTGACGCGGGAGGTGGCCGCGACGATGACCGTCGCGGTGTCCTCGGTCATTGACTCGACTGCCGTTGAGGTCACGTTGGTTTCGGTGACGGCTTTCGATTCGTTGGCCACCCGGACGAAATCCTCGGCGGTGGCTTCGAAGTCGGTTTTGAACTGACCGGTCGAGCTGTCGATGATGCGCTGCACGTCTTCCTTGGCGTGGTTGTAGTCCAGCGACATCAACGTCACCACGCCCTGGCGCGCGGCGGCCTCGAACTCCGCCCTGCGATCCTGCTCGGCCTGCGCTTGCCGGTGAAACCAGTACATGTAGGCGCAGCCGGCGAGCAGCGCGCCGATGATGAGGACCGTCAGCGTGCCGGCGACGCCCTTCCATGTGGGCAGCGGGATGCGGATGCCACGCCGTTGCGGGCCGTCCTTCTCCTTCGCGGGCTCCTCGACGGTGGCCGGGACAGTGTCGTCGGCGGTGTCCACATCGTCGTCGGCACGTTCGCCGTCGGTGTTCTCGTCTTGACCGTCGGTCGTCTCGTCGTCTCCGACGACGGCAGTCTCGTCGTCTCCGACGATGGCGTCCTCGTCGGGCTTCTCCGCCCCGTTGGTCTTGATCGCCGCACCGTTCTTGCCGGCCTCGGCTTCCCTGCGCAGCCGCAGGGCGCGAGCCCGGGCTCGGGCGGCCGCGGCGATCGCCTCGGCTTCGGCGGCCTCGGCTTCGGCCTGCTCCGCCAGCGTGAGTGCGTCGACGTCTGCCGAGCCGGTCTCGACGGTGTCGTCGACGTGGTCGCCGTTCAATTCCGGCGGAGTCTGCTTCCGAAACCGCATGCAACCTCCTGTCCGGTAAGCACTTTGCTCAATGAGAATGACATTTTCGATTTTTGGGTGTCGCCGCGACGATACATGATGGGTAAACGTGCTGAAATTATGCTTATTCTGCGGAAACGCTATTTACGGGCTGTGCCTGCATCTAGCGCTGGCTAATGGTCAACTGGTCCTTCATTACTTTGCCTGTCGCGTTCAGCGGCAGTTCGTCCAGAAACTCTACGTATCGCGGCACCTTGAAACCAGCCATCCGCTCCCGGCTCCACGCGATCAGGTCCTCCGCGGTGAGCCCGGCCCGCTGTCCGTCCCTGAGGACGACGAACGCCTTGCCGACCTGTCCGAGCCGTTCGTCGGGCACACCGATGACCGCGGCCTGCGCGATCGCGGGGTGCTCGAGCAGGAAACCCTCGATCTCGGCGGGATAGGCGTTGAAACCGCCGACGATGAACATGTCCTTCTTGCGGCCGACGATGACCAGCCTGCCCGCGTCGGTGAAGTGGCCGAGGTCGCCGGTGTGCAGCCAGCCGTCGGTGTCGATGGCCTCCGCGGTGGCCGCCGGATCGTCGAAGTACCCCTGCATGACGGTGTAGCCCCGCACCAACACCTCGCCGTCGTCGGCGATGCGCACCTCGACTCCGTCGCACGGCACACCCGCCGTCGTGGCGATGTCTTCGAAGGAATCGCCCGGCCGCGACAGCGTCACCGTTCCCGCCTCAGTCAAGCCGTACCCGGTCGCCAGCGTCGAGAACGGCAGCTCCTCGTGTACCCGCCGGATCAACTCGACGGGGATGTCCGCCGCGCCGGTCACCCCTGCCCGCAGCGTGACGAGCCTGGTCTTGTCCTCGACACCCAGCAGCGAGTGATACAGCGTCGGCGGCCCCGGCAGCATCGTGATGCGTTCGGTCTCAACAAGATCGACGATGCGGTCGACATCGAAAACCTTCACCGGCACCATCGTGGCCCCGCGGGTGAACGAGGCGATCAGCCCCGCCTTGAACCCGAACGTGTGGAAGTACGGGTTGACTTGCAGATAGCGGTCGCCCTCGCGCAGGTCGGCCAGTTCGCACCACTCCGCATACAAGCGCAGATTCTGGCGGTGGTTCATCATCACGCCTTTGGGCCTGCCCGTGGTGCCCGACGTGTAGATGACATCGGAGATGTCGCTGCCGCTGACATCGACCGCGAAAGGACCCCCACTGGAAAGGAATTCGCACTTCAGGTCGATCACCGACACCCCGGCCGGCAGTGACTCGGGCAAGGTGTAGTCCTGGCCGAGGAAACCCTTCTCGACCAACACCGCCTTGGCGCCGCTGCGGCCGATTATGTCGGCGGCCTCCTCCGTTTTGAACCGGGTGTTGACCGGAACGAGGATACCGCCCGCGGTGAGCAGACCGAACGCCGCGAAGATCCATTCCGCGCTGTTGGGCGCCCATATCGCGACGCGGTCACCCTTGACGATGCCGAGGTCTCGGAAAGCCCCTGCGGCGCAACGGATTCGCTGCACCACCTCGGCGAAGGACAAGCGCAGCGGACCATCGACGACTGCTTCCGCATCGCCGAACCGGTCCGCTGCGCTCAAGACCATCTCGGGGATGGTCTGCCACCGTTCCTGGTAAGTGTAGGTCACACCGTGACGAGGCAGCCCAGGTTGCCGCCCATGATCTTCGCCTGATCCTCGACCGAAAGGTGCTCGAGTGCAGTCACATAGTGCGTCGGCTCCGCCAAGCCCTCCGGGTGCGGCCAGTCCGAGCCGTAGAGCACCTGCTCCACGCCGATCAGGTTGATCAGGTCGTCGATGCCCTCCTCGTAGAAGGGGCTGACGTAGATGCGGTTCTTGATCTCCTCGACCGGGTTGCCCAGGAAGGCCTCGGGAGCCTTCTTGTACACCTCGGCCATGGAGTCCAACAGCGGGAACATCCACTTCGAGCCCGCCTCGACGATGCCGACCTTCAGCTTCGGGAAGCGGAACAGCGCGCCGTGAATCACCCACGAGGCCACCGCATCCTGGATCGGACGCCACTCGTTGAGGATCGACATCGCGTTGGTCTGGAACGGCAGCATCTCCTGAGCGACACCGTCCCACTCCGAGGTGTATCGCGAGTAGCCGCTGTCGGAGGAGTGCATGCCGACGAAGACGTCGTGATGAACGACGCGCTCCCAGAACGGATCGAACTCCGGCAGCGCGAACGACCGCGGGCCGCGGAAGCCGGGCACCGGCGCGGGCCGGATTAGGATCGCGCGGGCACCGCGCGCCACGCACCACTCCAGCTCCTCGATCGCCTTCTCGACGATCGGCAGCGTGATGACCGGTGTGGTGAAGATGCGGTTCTTGTAGTTGAAGCCCCACACCTCGTCCAGCCACTGGTTCAGCGAGTGGATGAGGACGTGGATGGCGAGCGGATCGTCGCGCAACCGTTCCTCGATCAGGCTGGCCAGCGTCGGGAACATTAGCGAGCGGTCGACACCCAGCTGGTCCATCAGCTCCAGGCGCGGAGCCGGCTCGAAGAACGCTGGGATGGAGCGCATCGGCTCGCCGAAGAGCTCACGCTTGCTCTTGCCCTCCGGATTGCCGAACTTGAAGTACTCCTCCCACGCGCCCGGCTTGGCGACCACCGAGAACGTCGGGTTGGGGATGTAATTGCTGATCTGGCCGCGGATGGCGATCTTGGTGCGGCCGTTGACCTCGACGTACTGGACGACGTCCTTGTACTCCTTGGGCAGGTACTTGGTCATCGCCTCCGGCGGTTCATAGAGGTGGTTGTCGGCGTCGAACAGCGGAAACGGTATGTCGACGCGATGCGACAGTTGACCCATGAAACACTCCCTTTCGTATCGAGAGAATCCTATTCTCACTTTCGGCAAGCTGCAATGTCCCGCCTCACCAGAAACTTCTGCACCTTGCCGCTGGCGGTGCGGGGAAAGTCCCGACCGTCGGGGACCTCGTGGAGTTCCTCCGGCCACTTCTGCCTGGCCACGCCGGCCTTCTCGAACTGCGCGTGCACCTCGGGCATGGTCGGCATCGTCTTGCCTGGCTTGATGCGCAGCACCGCCGCTGCGTGCTCTCCCAGTCGCGGGTCCGGCGCGGACACCACCACGGCCTCGGCGACGGCCGGCATCGCGAGCAGCACCTCCTCGACCTCCAGCGCGCTGATGTTCTCGCCGCCGCGGATGATGACGTCGGCCTTGCGGTCGGTGATGGTCAGGTAGCCGTCTTCGTCGAGCACGCCGACATCGCCGGTGTGATACCAGCCGTCGTCGTCGAATGCCTTGGCGGTCAAGGTGTCATCGGTGTAGCCGAGACACAGATCGGGCCCGCGGCTGTAGATCTCGCCGTCGGGACCGAGGCGAATCTCCACGCCGGGGCGCGGGTTGCCGTCGGTGTAGAGCCGCTTGTCCTCCGGCGCGTCGCGGCTGGACCCCGTGATCGACGGATGCTCGCTGCTGCCGTAGGACCGGAACACGAAGATTCCCATGTCGGCCAGTCGGCGGGTGACCGCCGCGGGCACCGTAGATCCGCCCAGCCCAACGGTTTTGAAGTGCGCCATATGCCCGGGCGTGCAGTCGGGATGGTCCAGCAGGCTGGTGACGAAATACGGCGGCCCGCCGCCGACCGACAGCCCGTCGGTCTCGATGAGCTCGAGCACCTTGCCGGGATCCCACACATCGCACAGGTCGATCGGCGCGCCTTCGAGAACCGGGATCAAAAACGCGCCGAGCATGCCGATGAAATGCCCGACCGGGGTGGCGGTCAGCTGCCTGCCGCGGTCGGGCGGGTAGTTCGCCAGCAGCTGGCGGGTTTCGCAGCCGAGGGTCTGGTGGCTGTGCACGACGCCCTTGGGGTCACTCGTGGTACCCGAGGTGAACGCGATCAGCGCGGGGCTCGCGGGGTCGGCGGCGATGGTGCCCGACAGCGGCTCGTCGTCGAGCAGGTCGTCGAAGTTGTCACCGACCAGGCCAACGATCGGCACGTCGGCGCACAGGTCGGGCTGAAACCGCATCCGGCCGAACTCCTCGGCGGTGATGAACACCGTGGGTTTGGCGGTTCCCATGATGTGGCTCAACTCTTTTCGGCCGTAGAAGTGCACGATCGGCACGACCACCGCGCCGAGGAAGGCCGACGCCCAGAACGCCGCGGCGGCCTCCATCCAGTTGGGCAGCTGCAGCGCCACCACGTCCCCGGGCCCGACCCCGCGGTGGCGCAGGCCCGCGGCCAGCCGTCGCGCGTGCAGTTCGACGTCGGCGAACGTGCCCGCGTACGGCCGCACCGCCGAATGCACCCAGAAACCGGTGTCCGGGTTGGCCTGCAGGCCGGTCGCGACCATTTCGCCGATCGTCTCGGGCCGCCACCAGCCCTCTTCCTCGTAGCGTTTGGTCAGCTCCACCGGGATTTTTCGCATCGCGCGCCGCGGCACCTCCAATCGGTCGTGATGCTATTCTCCGATACAGAGAATGCCAATACCGCAGACGGAGAACGCTGGATGGTCGACCTGGAGTTGGACGACGGTCTTGCGGTCATCACGATCGACCGCCCGCACGCCCGCAACGCCATCTCGCTGGAGACGATGGACCAGTTCGACAAGGCACTCGACGGGGCCGACGGGGCGGCCGCGCTCGTCATCACCGGCGCGGGTGATCGCGCCTTCGTCTCGGGTGGCGACCTGAAGGAACTCAGCGCGCTGCGGACCGAACGCGACGCCGGAGCCATGGCGTGGCGGATGCGGTCGATCTGCGATCGCGTCGCCGGCTTCCCCGGCCCGACGGTCGCGGCGTTGAACGGGCATGCCCTCGGCGGCGGCGCGGAGGTGGCGGTGGCCGCCGACATCCGACTGGCCGCCGACGACATCAAGATCGGCTTCAATCAGGTGGCACTGGAGATCATGCCAGCATGGGGCGGCGCCGAGCGCCTCGTCGAAATCGTCGGCTACAGCAGGGCATTGTTGCTGGCGGGCACCGGCATGATCCTCGACGCGCAGCAGGCCCACCGCAGCGGCCTCATCGATCACGTCATTCCGCGCGAGGCGTTCACCGAGCAGTGGCGAAAGATCGCCAAGGCGTTGGCGAACCGGCCCGCGGGCGAGATCAAGCGCGTCATGCGCGGCGTCACCACCACCGAGGCCGTCGCGGCGTTCGCGCGGCTGTGGGTCGCCGACGAGCACTGGGCCGCGGCCGACAAGGTGATGAAGCGCGGCAAGTGATCGACTAGCCGCCGAGTTCCCGGATCGGTGCGCTGCCATCCCATTCGGCCGCGGCGTCATGGGTGAACACCGCGTTGGCCGCCGTCGCGTCGGTCAGTTCAGAGATCTCGACGACGGCCGCGGGCCCGTCGGGGATCTCCAGGTAGGCGAAGCGGACACCGTAGTTCTCGCCGCCTGACCACACCACCGGCCAGCCCGCGTTCTCGACTGACCGCATCGTCTCGTCAAAGTCTGTTGTCCAGTAGGCGATCTGGTGAAATCCGGGGCCGTGCGCGCTGAGGAACTCGGTGAAGATGCTCGGCGTGTCGTCGCGCTGGCCGATCAGTTCGATCTGCATCTCGCCGCTGTTGGACCACGCCACCGACAAGGTGGTCTCGCACGGTTCGCCGCGGTAGCGCGCCTGCATCGGCAGGCTGCGCATGACGAACCACGGCCCGACGCCGAGCGCAACCCATGTCGCCATCGCACGATCGATATCGGTTACCACATAACCGATTTGGCGGATCGGCCCGGGTAGCGCGGTCATGACGCCGTCGGGTGGACGACGATGCGCGGCGGGCCTTGCCCCTTGCGCACCTGATCGATGGCATCGGGCACCTCGTCGAGACCGATGGTCGCGCCGATGCTCGGTGACGGATCCAGTCGGCCGTCGACCACCGCCTCAAGCGTGCCGTACCAGTCCTGCGGATGCGGTCCGCCGCCGAATTGGATGGTCATGCCCTTATGTGTGGCAGCGGTGCAGTCGATCGTGCCCGCGTCGTACCACCCGCCTGCGGCATATACCCGGGCCAGGAATTCGCATTGGTCGACGGTACTCTGCAACAGGCCGTTCTTGCCGACACATTCGAAGATGACCTGTGTGGTCTGGAACTTGTTGGCCGCGAAAGTTTCTCGCCACACCTCGTAGGGGTCGTGCGAGGACGGGTTGACTGTCACGTCGGCACCGAACGTGGCGGCATAGGACAGCCGGTCGTCGCTGTAGTCACTCACCACGATCGGGTTGATGCCGCGCGAGCGCAGCGCCGCCACGGTCGACAGGCCGATCGCGCCCGCGCCGATGACCAGCGGCAGCTCGCCCGGTTTGATCCCCGAGCAGCGGACGTAAAACTCGCCCACCGCGAACGCGTCGACGAGAGCGACGGAGTCGTCGGGGACACCGTCGGGCACCCGGCGCGCCATCATCTCCGACACCAGCATCAGTTCGCCGAATGCGCCCGGCACGTCGGGATTGTGGCCGATGATGAGCGGCTGCTCACCGTGGCGAATCATGATCGGCAGGCTCGTCACGCGTGCGCCGATCGGGATGTCACCCGAGCAGCCCGGCCCGTGGCCGACCACCTCACCGACGAATTCGTGGCCCATGACGGTGTCGCGGTCGGCGTCCCACACGAAGCGGTCGGCGGAGTTCGGGTGGTCCATGTAGTGCACATCGGATGCGCAGATGGCTGCGGACAGCGGCCTGATCAACAACTCGCCGGGGCCGGGCACCGGATCGGCCGTCTCGCGCACCTCGAGCTTTCCGCTGCGCAGCACCACTGCTCGCATCAGCCCGCCGTCCGTTGCTCGGCGGCGAAGTCGGCCGACGCCCGTCGTCGGTGTCTCCGCGCGAAATCGTCTGTCATGAGGGCACTCCCCCGCTCAGGATGCGCGGGGTGTGGGTGACCCGGCGGCGGATCCGCCAGCCGTCGGCGCCACGGACCAGTTCGTCGTCATAGTGGCCGACGGCGTCGACCCACGCCGCGTTGTCGCCGGGGGTGATCATGAGCACCGCGTGCACGTAGGTGCGTGCGGTCGCGGTGTCGCCGCCTTCATCGACGGCGATGACGAAGTTCGACAACCGGTGATACGTCGGTCCCATCGGGTTGTGGATCTGCGCGAACAGTTCGGTGAATGCGTCGGGATCGGCGAAGTGGCCGACATCGCCGTAGTCGAGGTCGACCTCGTCGGTCCAGCAGCTGCGGAACAGCGGCCAGTCCCTCGAGTCGATCCCGGTGGCGTAGCGGATGAGCACCTCGGTGATCTGCGCCTTATCGGCATCCACGCAGGCAGGCTAGCATGGGTTCTCTCTAGACGAGAATGTCATTTCCGATTAATGTCAATCGGGTGTCGACTTCGCAGAAGGCGCTCGCGCCCGAGATCTCCACATGGCCCGATGAGAACCCGCAGTTGATCGGCAGTCGTTGCGGCGCCTGCGGTGCCACCACGTTCCCCGTCCAGCAGCGCTGCCCGAAATGCAGCGCCGCCGAGATGGCCGAGGTGAAGCTGCCCCGACGCGGCACGCTGGTGGCGTGGACGACGCAGGGCTTCCCGCCCGGCCCGCCGTACAAGGGCCCCACGGGTAAGGACTTCGTCCCGTTCGGCGTCGGACTCGTGCAGCTCGATGACGTTATCCGCGTCGAGGGCCGGCTCACCGAGAACGACCCGGAGAAGCTCAGATTCGGCATGGACGTCGAGCTGACCATGGTGCCGTTCACCACTGACGGCGAAGGCAACGAGCTGATCACGTTCGCCTTCCAACCGGTCTAGGGAGGACTAGCTATGACAAACGACGTCGCGATCATCGGGGTGGGGCTACATCCCTTCGGCCGGTTCGACAAGACTGCGATGGAGATGGGCGCCGAGGCCACTGCCGCTGCACTGGCCGACGCGGGTGTCGAGTGGAAGGACATCCAGTTCGGCTTCGGCGGAAGCTATGAGGTGTCCAACCCCGACGCGGTGACCCGGCTCGTCGGGCTCACCGGCATCACGTTCACCAACGTCTTCAACGCCTGCGCGACCGCGGCGTCGGCGATCCAGCAGACCGCCGACACCATCCGGCTGGGCAAGTACGACATCGGCATCGCGATCGGGCTGGACAAGCATCCCCGCGGCGCGTTCACCGACGATCCGGCCAAGCTGGCGCTGCCCCAGTGGTACGCGGAGAACGGGCAGTTCGTCACGACGAAGTTCTTCGGGATGAAGGCCAACCACTACATCAACAAGCACGGCATCTCGCAGGAGACCCTCGCCAAGGTCGCGGCGAAGAACTACCGCAACGGCGCGTTGAACCCGAACGCATTCCGCCGCAAACCGATTCCCGAGGACGAGATTCTCAACTCCACCGTGCTGAACTACCCGCTGACGCAGTACATGTTCTGCGCGCCCGACGAAGGCGCCGCGGCGGTGATCATGTGCCGCGGTGACATCGCGCACCGGTTCACCGACAAGCCCGTGTATGTGCGAGCCACCGAGATCCGCACCCGGCGCTACGGCGCCTACGAGGTGCACGCGACTTCCGCTCCGCTGGAAGAGGATTCGTCGCCGACGGTGTACGCCGCGCGGGCGGCGTACGAGGCCGCGGGCATCGGACCTGAGGACGTCGACGTGGCCCAGCTGCAGGACACCGACGCCGGAGCCGAGGTCATCCACATGGCCGAGACCGGGTTGTGCGCCGACGGCGAGCAGGAGAAGCTGCTGGCTGACGGCGCCACCGAGATCGGCGGCACGTTGCCGATCAACACCGACGGCGGGCTGATCGCCAACGGCGAACCGATCGGCGCGTCGGGGCTGCGGCAGGTGCACGAGCTGGTGCGCCAGCTGCGCGGCGAGGCCGGTGAGCGGCAGGTGCCGGGCGAGCCGAAGGTCGGCCTGGCGCAGGTGTACGGCGCTCCGGGGACCGCGTCGGCGACGCTGCTGTCGGTCTAGCGGCGCGGGCGAGGTCGTGCCAGCCGTCCGTCTCGAAAAGCAGAGCCGCACAACAGAACTCCTGTCGCTGCACGTCGTCGGCAACGAGGCCGCGTTCCTAGCGCCGCTGACCGTCGCGTTCTGGAGCGCGACCCAGCATTGATCCACGCTTGCCGATCGGCTACTGTCGCGGATAGCCGATCGGCTAGCTAGCCCGAAGGAGAGAGTCGATGCAGATTCTTGCCGAGGCCGAGGACCTGCCGAAGACTGCCAACATCAAAACCCAGTTGATCAGCCTGTGGACGGTGCCGACGTTCGGCCTGGCGCTGCTGATCGCCTTCCTGGCCTTCCCGGGCTTCTTCCCGCCGATGTCGCCGAGCATGACGGCCGAACAGGTCGCGGCCTTCTACTCCGAAAACCGTGGCATGGTCTGGTTTTCCATGATCACGTTCAACATCTGCGGCATGATGCTGCTGCCATTGTTCATGGTGATCGTCGTGCAGATGAAGCGGATGGCGACCCAGAGCCACGTCTTCGCGTACTGCTATCTGACGGCGGCGGTCAGCGGCGCCACGCTGTTCGCGCTCGCCGACATCTTCTTTTTGGTCGCCGCGTTCCGCCCGGGCCGCGACCCGCAGTTGGTGATGCTGCTCAACGACATGGCCTGGGTCATCTTCGTCGCTCCGGTCGGCGCACTGGTCGCGATGAACCTGCTGCTGGCCGCGGCAATCCATTTCGACAAGGGTCCGAACCCGGTGTTCCCGCGTTGGGTCAGCTGGTATGCGCTGGCGACCGCCTTCGCGATGGCTCCCGCCGTCGGCGCGGCCGTCTTCACGTCCGGCCCGCTGGCCTGGGACGGGGCGGTGTCGTTCTGGCTGCGCAACGGTTCGTTCGCGCTCTACGTGCTGGTGATGTTCTTCGTGCTGCGCGGTGTGCTGCGCCGCCAGGCGGTGGCCGAAGGCGTGGCGGCGTGAGCACGGTCTCCACTGAAAAGTCCGAAAAGCACTCCGGCGCAGTCACCGTCGAGTCCGCGCGGCCGCCGCGGGCGGGCAAGCGCGATGTGTGGATCGTCTACTGGATCGTGCCCGCCTTCTACACGGCGTTCGGCATCATCTTCTTTGCGCTGGCACGGGTGATGCCGCCGCCGCGGCCCGACGTGACGACCGGCCAGATGGTGGACTTCTTCCATCAACACTCCGTCACGATCAAGATCGGCTTCGCACTGCTGGTGCTGATCGTCGGCGGGGCGGGCGTGGCCAACGGCATCGTGCTGTACCACATCAAGCGCATGACGGTCGGATCCGTTCTCGGCTATGCCTACATGGGATCCCTTGCGGTGGGCGCACTTCCGGGCTGCCTGCTGGTGGCGTTCTGCTTCCTCGTCGCGGTTTACCGCCCGGATCGCGATCCAGAACTGCTCGCGCTGCTCTACGACCTCGGATTGCTGTCCTACGTCGGATCGCTGGGCTGCTTCACCACCGCGTGGATCGCGTTCGCGATCGCCATCCTCTACGACAAGAACCAGATCTTCCCGAGATGGTTTGCCTACGTGACCATCTGGCAGATCGTCACCGAGATCATGGCCATCCCGGTGTTCATCTCCAAGGCGGGCCCGTTCGCGTGGAACGGATCGATCGCGTTCTGGGAGGGCACCGTGATCTTCGGCATCTGGATCTCGTCGCTGATCGTTCTGCTCAAGAAGGCCAACGAACTTCAACCCCCCGACGAGGCGCCCCTGCCATGACCGACCTGGACACCGCGGCACCCGTCAAGGCCACCGACCGCGCCGCACACCTGCCCGGCGAGGCCGCCATGTGGGTGATGGTGCTCGGCGACCTCGTGTTCTTCGGCGCCTACTTCGTCATCTTCATGATCCACCGCGCGATGGCGCCGGGGCTGTATCTGCAGTCGCAGCAGCACCTCAATCTGACCGTCGGCGTGGTGAATACCCTTGTGCTGCTGACCAGTTCGTGGTTCGTCGCCCGCAGCGTGGTGGCGGCACGAGACGGTGACCACGACGCTGCGCTCCGGCTGATTTACCTGGGCGGCGCGTGCGGCGTGGTGTTCGCCGTGATCAAGGCCTACGAGTGGGCGACCAAGGTGGGCGCCGGTGTCACCCTGCCCAGCAACGAGTTCTTCCTCTTCTACTACATGCTCACCGGCGTGCACCTGTTCCACGTCGGCCTCGGCCTGCTGATCCTGGGCGTCGTGGTACGCGAACTGCGCAACCCGCGCAAACGCCGGTTGTCGATGGTCGAATCGGGCGCCATCTACTGGCACATGGTCGACCTGTTGTGGATCGTCATTTTCGCGCTGCTCTACGTGATGAGGTGAACCGATGACCGCGACCGCGGCCCCGCGGGGCCGATCGTCCACCAGGGCCATCACCTACGCGTGGGTGGTCCTGTCGGCCATCACCGTGCTGTCGTGGTGGCTGGCGCCAGGGCAACACCCGGAGCGTCCCGTCGACCCCAGCGTGCCGATCACCGTCGCGGTGGTGGTGCTCGGCTTCATCAAGGGCCGGATGATCATCGCCTACTTCATGGAGGTGCGCACCGCGCCGCGGTGGCTGAAGATCGCCACCGACGCGTGGCTGTTCGTGCTGTGGGCGGCGATCCTGGCGATCTACCTGTACTAAGCCTCCCTTCCATACCCGCGAGCGCGCAGCCTTGTACAGAATGTTGGCCCAAACCGTACAAGGGTGAGCGCTGGCGGGAGGTTTTGGATAAGTCTCCGCGGGCCAAGTACCGTCAAGGCCAATGAATGATTCGGTATTCACCGTGAAAATCTTGTTCTAAAATTCGGAAATGATGTTTCCGGCCCGGTTGCTGACTGCGACGGCGGCGTTGACCATGCTCATCGGGGTCGCAGCCGTGGCACAGCCGGTGGCGCGGGCGAATCCCGAACCGCCGCCCGGGCCGCCGCTGCGACACGTGCAGTACACGGTGTTCGCCGAACAGCCCCACACCGCCGAGATCTACTACCGCGACACCGACCCGCCGAACTGGGGCGAGTACAGCCACAACCCGTACCTCTACACGCCCAACGTCGAAGCCGAGGTCGGCCCCGGCAAGCAGTGGAACCTCGAGGTCTGGCTCGCCGACCCGGACCAGTGGGCGATGGTCGTGGCAGGCATTGAGTCGGACTCGACGCAGACTCCGAACCTGCACTGCGTGCTGGCAGTCGACGGCGTGGTGGTCAAGACCGCCCAAGGCCCCAAGGGGGCGCTCTGCTCGATTCGTCCCTGGTAGGGCGGTCAGGCCCGCGCGCTCGTCACGGCATCATCGGTGGCGAGGGGTTCCCCTTCGAGCTGGCGCAGCCAGGCCTCGACGAACTCCAGCGTCTCGGCGTGCCCGCTGGACATGCCCAGCGCCGTCTCCATCACCAACACGCGCGACAGGCTGGTGGCGAACACCGCCCACACGACGGGCGGCACTTCCGAGGTGTCGATGCCGTAGCGCGCCAGCACCTCGGCGATGGCCTGGCGCTCCCGCTCGCGGAACATCTCGCCGTAGCGCGCGAACTCCGCCCGCAGCTCGTCCCGATGCCGGGCCAGCGCCATGAACTCGACGGTGAACGCGGTGATGCGCGGATCCGAGCTGTAACGCCACAGCGCCCACAGCGGCTGCGGCTGCTTGAGCGCCTGCGCCTGGGCCTCCAGCCCCTGTTCGGCGCGCCGCCGGAACACCGCCAGGTACAGCTCGCCCATCGTGCGGAAGTAGTAGTGCACCAGCTGCGGCTTGAGGCCGGCTTTCTCGGCGACGCGCCGCGACGTCACCGCCGCATAGCCCTCTTCGAGCATCAACCGCTCGGCGGCATCGAGCAGCACCGTCCGATTCTTCGCGTCCGGCGCTCCGATCCTGCGCTCCGCCATCGTGTCTTGCCTTCCCGCCTCGCCTCTTTCGAGTTGTCTTCCCGGGTGCCGTTAGCCGGGTCTTCCCGGCTCCGACCAGGTGTACTGCCCGGAACGCCGATCGTAAACGGCGCGCGGGCCGGTCGCCTTGACCCTGACCTTAGCGCCATGCTAAGCAAGTGCTCAGCATATTTCGTCGTTCGACACAATCAACCCGTTCCGGCCCGGGAGGCACGCAACCGATGACCACAGACTTCGATTCGGTCGACTACTTCACCGACCCGTCGCTCGTGCCCGACCCGCACCCCTACTTCGACCATCTTCGGGCCAAGAACCCGACCTGCTGCCCGATCAACAACGGCGTGCTGGCCGTGACGGGCTGGGAGGCCGCCAACGCGGTCTACAAGGACACGGAGAACTTCTCGTCGTGTGTGGCGGTCGCAGGCCCGTTCACCCCGATTCCGTTCACACCCGAGGGCGACGACATCACGGCTCAGCTCGAGGAGCATCGCACCGCGATCCCGATGTACGAGCACATGGTCACGATGGACCCGCCGTACCACACCGATGCGCGCTCGCTGCTGAGCCGGCTGTTGACGCCCAAGCGGCTCAAGGAGAACGAGGACTTCATGTGGCGGCTGGCCGACCGTCACATCGACGAGTTCATCGACGACGGCAGGTGCGAATTCCTCGCCTCCTACGCGCGCCCGTTCTCGCTTCTGGTGGTGGCCGACCTGCTCGGGGTGCCCGAAGAGGATCACGAGGAGTTCCGCGAGGCGTTCGGCGTGCAGCGGCCGGGCACCAACATCGGCGGGCTGGACCACGAGCCCATCGCCGCCAACCCGCTGGAGTGGGCCGACGAGAAGTTCGTGCACTACATCGAGGACCGCCGCAAGAACCCGCGCGACGACGTCCTCACCGGGCTGGCCACCGCGCTGTACCCGGACGGCTCGACGCCCGACGTGGTCGACGTGGTGCGCACCGCGACCTTCCTGTTCGGCGCCGGCCAGGAGACCACCGCCAAGCTGCTGAGCGCGGCGCTGCGAGTGCTCGGCGACCGTCCCGACATTCAGCAGCAGCTGCGGCAGGACCGCAGCCTGATCCCGGTGTTCATCGAGGAGTGCCTGCGGATGGACAGCCCGGTCAAGAGCGTGTTCCGAATGGCCCGCAAGACCACGGCGCTGGGTGACACGCCCGTGCCCGCGGGCACCACGGTGATGGTCAGCCCCGGTGCGGCCAACCGGGACCCGAACCGCTTCGACGATCCCCACGAGTTCCAGCTCGACCGCAAGAACGTCCGCGAGCACATCGCGTTCAGCCGCGGCATCCACTCCTGCCCGGGCGCGCCGCTGGCCCGCGTCGAGGGTCGGGTCAGCATCGAGCGGCTCCTGGATCGCTTGGGCGACATCACGATTGACGAGAAGAAGCACGGCCCGGCCGGCGCGCGGTCGTACACCTACGAGCCGACATTCATCCTGCGCGGGCTGACCGAGATCAACATCAAGTTCACCCCGATCACATAGTGGTCGGGGTCGAGATCAGGTGTCGCCGCGCTCCCAGCGGGTGAATCCGTTCCTGGAGACACAGGTGAGAAAAAGCCCGTCGGGTGCCTGGGCCACGTCGCCGTCCTGGGCGCTGCAGATGTCGCCCTCGTTTTTGACGCCGTGCATCTCCGGCGAGCGGAACCAGCGCGGCTCGTATCGTCGCGGCGAACCGCAGAAGACCAGCCGACCCCAGTCGGTGACCCCGAATGCGTAATAGGTGGTGTTGTCGCAATAGGACCCGAGCACGACGCCCGGGCGGATACCGGGTGTGCAGTCGGGATAGTTGCATTCGGGTTGGGCGGCCGCTGGCGGCGCAGCCATCAGGAGGCCCGCAGTGACCACCCCGGCGAGCACCGTGACGATAGATCGCACGGCTGCATTCTCACACATCGCGGTAATCAAATTCTCTCTTTCGGAGAGCATTACTCCCGAGGACGTTAGGCTTGCAGCATGCGCGCAGTAGGTGTCATCGGCGGCGTCGCGGCGACGGTTATGACCGTGCTCGGAAGCTTAGGCGTTGCGCCGCAGGCGCACGCCTCGAATTACGGGGTCGAACTGAACGGGACGTGGAAGGTCATGTCCAACGGTCAGTGGGCCAAGACCAACTCGGTCTTCATCGACCAGAAGACCGACATCCAGATCTGGAACATCACGTCCAGCTGCGTGAGCCCCATCGAATGCACCGGCACGGTGACCAGCGACAAGGGTTGGACTGCCCCGATCAACCTGGTGAAGGTCTACTGGATTCTTAACCGCGAGATACCGGATTGGGCGCCGTGCCCCGACGGCACCTTCGCGCACGGCCGTCAGAAGTTCACCGTCTGGGGCATCAACCCCGCGCTCAACGAGCGCGACCTGTTCATCACGGACCTGCTCGCCGGCCGCAATATCACCGAGACCGACAGCGGCGCCTGCGGCAGAAACCAGCCCATCGACATCGAATTGCCGGTCCGGATGGAACGCATCGCCTAACGCCACAGCCGCCAACCCCGCACCCTCACCTCATCCCCCGCGAGACGGAATCCTCGCAGCCGATGTGCGAGTGGGTGCCTGCGTAGATTCCGCCTCGCGGCAGAGCGGCAACGCGCGTTCGCGCTCCGGCCGGGTCGGTGATCTCGCAGGCGATGCGCGCCTAACGCCGCACAACTCGGACGGCTGTCAGGTCGGTAGAAGGTCCTTCCACGACTTCGGCGCACCGTTCGCACCCAGGTTCTTCACCTGCTGCAGCTGGCCATCGGGTGTCATGTACTCCCCGGTGTTCGGGTCGTACTGCGCGAACGCGACCGACGGTCCGCCGGCTTGTCCAGAAGCGTTGCCGCCGAACGCGCTTGGCGCCGCAGGCACGGGACCGTCGGCAGGCGGCGGGGCCTGCGGGATCGGTGCCCCGTTGATCGAATTGCCGGGTGGCGGCGGGGCCACCGCGTCGGCGGCGGGCGCAGGTCCCGGAAGCGGACCCGCAGGCGCGGCACCGGGTGGTGGAGCACCAGGTGGCGGCGCACCGGGCGGCGGTGGCGCCCCTGGCGGTGGCGGTGTCCCCTCGACTGGTGCGTAGATGCGCTCGTTGAAGTCGACGCGGTCATCAAGCGGGATGCCCTGCGCGACGAGGTTCGGATCGAACGGGTACGCCCCGAGGAGATGCTGGCGCATCGCCGTCGGTTGGAAGCCCTTCGGGTCGTTGCAGAGTTCGACCGTCGGCGCCCTCTTGCCCGGATGCGCCATGCACGGGTAGTTGCGGGCACCGCGGACGGCGATCGGCGAATCCTGCGGCAGCTTGCAGTACAGGCCGTCCGGTGTGTCGACGATTTCCTCATCGGCCGGGTTGCGCCACTGCGACGGTGGCAGGAATCCGACCGTGCACGGCGGCGGATCGTTGACCGTCAGCGCGAAGTCACCCGACGGCAGGCCAGTCGGGTTGTTCTTCGGGAGACCGAACGATTGCTGCGCGGCGATGATGCCGGGGAAGATCACCAGCAGCTGTTCCAGCGACGGGTTGTAGGTGACCAGGATCTGGCTGATCGTGGTGAGGTTCGCCAGCAGAATCGGAAGCGTCGGCTTCACATCGTTCAGCAGCGACGAAACCTCCTGCGCGAAGCCGGGTCCGCGCTGCAGGATCCTGCGGATCTCCGGATCGTTCTGCACCAGCTGCGCGGTCACCCCGGACAGGCTGCGCGCCCAGGTGCGAATCTGATCGGCGGTCTCTGCCTGCGAATCCAGCAGCGGGCCACTGTCATCGATCAGTGAGCGGAGCTGATCGGAGACGCCGTTGGCGTCCTTGGTCACCGTCGACGCCGAATCGAGCAGCGACTGAAATTCCGGACCCGCCCCGTTGAACGCCGTGTACGACTCGTCGAGCAACTCGGAGAGTCTGCCCTCAGGGATGCTGTCGACCAGCGCGCTGACCTGATCGAGCACCGGGCCGACCGCCTGCGGGATCGTCGCGTTCTCCTTGGCGATGACCGAGCCGTCCTTCAGGTACGGGCCGGAGTCGGTGCGCGGCCGCAGGTCGACGTACTGCTCGCCGACGGCCGATACGCTGCGCACTTCGGCCTGCAGGTCGGCGGGGATCTTCGGCGAGGTGTCGAGCGTCAGCGTCGCTTCGGCCCCATCCTCGGTGAGCTTGACGTCGGTGACCTTGCCGACCTGCACACCGCGGTAGGTCACGTTGGCGAACTCGTAAAGGCCGCCCGCGGCGGGCAGTTCGAGCTTGACGTTGATGCGGCCGAGACCGATCAGGGTCGGCACCTGCATGTAGGTGAACAGCATCACCGCCACGCCGATGATCGACGCGATCGTGAAGATGATCAGCTGGTTTCGGACGAAGCGCGTCAGCATCAGCCACCGCCTCCCGGCGTCGGAGGCACCCCGGGGGGCGCAGGTGCGGGCGCGGGCTCCGCCGGTGCGGCGGGTGGTGCGTCTGCGCCGTAGGGTCCGGCAAAGATCGGCGACGCCGGGCCTGCCTGCGTCTGCAGCATCTGTGGCGCCGTTGGCGGCGGGGCGACCGGCAGCACCGGTCCCGGAATCGGGGGTGGTGCCCCGTCGGGTGACGGCGGCGGCGGAGGCAGCGCCTCGTCCGGCGGCGGCGCCACACCCACCGAGATCGGGTTGTACGAGTAGGTCAGGTAATACGGATCACCCGGCGCCGGAATGAGTTTGGCGTTCTCGTCGCCCCACCGCGTGCCGAGCAGCATCGTCTTCTTCAGCCGCGGATAGGTGAGGTCGAAGATCGCGGTCAGGTTGATGTAGTCGCCGCGGGTGATGGTGTCGGCGAAGCCGGGGCCGTACGGGAACGCCGTCGCCCAGATCAGCGCGGAGCTCAGGTCGGGACCGATGTCGACGAGCGCCTTGAGGGCGGGTTCGAGATTCTTCAGGTCGGTCACCAGATCGTCGCCGGCGTCGTTGACGACCCCTGTCGCGGTGTCGCTGAACTCCCCAAGCCGCTGCAGCGCCGTGGTCAACGTCGGGCGTTCCTTGATCAGTACGTCGATGGCCGGCGGCACCTCCTTGAGCGCGCGGTCGATGACGTCGCGCTGACCGGCGAACGTGGCCGCCACCCGGTTCAACTGCTTGATGGACTCGATGATGTTGTCACGCTGTGCATCCAGCTCCCCGACGAAATTGTCCAGCCGGGTGAGCAGCTCGCGGATCTCGGGCTCGCGGCCCGACACAGCGGAGCTGAAGTTGTGGATGATGTCACCGATCTGGCCCAGTCCGCCCCCGTTCACGACGGCCGACAGCGACGACAGCGTCTGCTCGGTGGTCGGATAGGTAGACGACCGGTTCAGCGGGATGGTGGCCCCCGGTTCCAGTCTGCCGGTGGGCTTTTCACCCAATGGCGGGTTGAGCGCCAGATGCATCGAGCCGAGCAGGCTGGTCTGGCCGACGGACGCGACCACGTTTGCGGGCACCGACACGTCGGGTTTGAGCGAGATCTCGACGTCGGCGTGCCAGTTGTCGACGGTCATCTTGCCGACGCTGCCGACCACGACATCGTTGATCATCACCGGCGAATTCGATTCCAGCGTCGCGACATTGGGCAGCTCGACGTGATACGTCACGGCGTCCGGCCCGCGTCCCACCGCGCCGGGAAGCGGCAGCGAGTTCAATCCTTGGAACGAGCAGCCGGTCAGCGTCAACGCCGCGCAGGACCCGGCTGCGGCCAGTGCCTTCATTCTGCGGTTCACGGTTGCGGCGCCCCTTCCGCTGGTAACAGGGGTGCGTTGGGATCCGGCGGCGGTGGCGGGGCGCCCGTCTGGGGAAGCAACATGTCCTCGACGGACGACCCTTGGGCGGGAAGGTTCGTAATGATATGCGGCTCGGATAGCGGCGGCGCGTTGGGAATCAACGCCGGCGACGGTATCGCGGCCCGTTCGTCGCCGGGTGGCATGTGAATGCCCTGCCAGGTGTTGGGCGGGCCGTTCCAGCCCGGCGGCGGCGGAACGTCACCCGCGCCGGTGTACGCGGACACCGACGGCGGCGGTTCGGGCGGGTCGCCCGGCCCTGCCCCACCGGGCGCGAGCTTCGGGTCGGTATAGATGATGCGGTCAGGGTTGATCGCAGGCCGCAGGTAGGCGTTGATCGGGAGCGGCAGGCCGTTGAAGTTCAACAGCCGCAACGCCGGACCGAGATACTGCGCGCACAGTTTCGCCGTCTCCGGCGCGGTGACGTTCTCGACCGCGCCGATCATGCCGCAGATCACCTGCACCGGATTCGAGAAGTTCACCAGCGAGAACGCCCCGGTCACCGAACCGCCGTTCGGGTAGTAGATGTTGTTGAAGTTCGCGATGGCGTTGGGCGTGATGTGAAGAACGTTCTCGAACGCCAGTTTGTGGTCGACGAGGATCTGGGTGAGGTTGGTCAACCGCTGCACCTGCTCGGCGGTTTGGTTCCTGGTGCCGGAGACGAAACGCTCAACCTCGTTGATCGCGACCGACAGGTTGGACACCGCGGCGTCCAGATCCGATCTGCTGTCGTTGAGAACACTGCTCAAAGTCGCCAAGCGGTTCTCGAACATCACGATCTGCTCCTTGCTGTCGCGCAGCGCGGAGACGAATATCTGCAGGTTCTTGATGATGTCGACGATGTTGCCGCTACCTTCGGCGAAAACCCGTGCCACACCAGACAATTGCGACAGCGTTTCACGCAGCTTCTCGGCGTTTCCGTCACCCAGCGCGTTGGCCGCGCTGTCGATGAACCGCGCGACGGAGGTGTCCGACACCCCGCCTTCGGCGCCTTCCTTGGGGCCCAATTCCGTTGCCAGTCTCATCAACTGGGTCTTCACCTCGTCCCACTCGACGGGGACGGCGGTGCGATTGCTGGGAATCACCCCACCGTCACCCATGGTGGGGCCGTCGCCGTTGCGGTAGGCGGGCGTCAGTTGGACATACCGCGCAGCGACCAGATTCTGCGCCACGATCACGGCCTTGGCGTCGGCGGGGATGGGCACATCGCGATCGACCTTGAGGATCATCTTGGTCTGCGTGCCCTCGGGCTGGATCGACTCGATCCGCCCGACCTTCACACCCGACACCCGGATCTCGTCGCCGGGATAGATGCCGGTAGCCGTAGGGAAGTAAGCGGTGATCGTCTTCGGCCCGAAGAACGTCTGGCGCACCAGGTACCCGGCGCCGGCGACGAGGGCGACCGCCAATGCTACGGCCGCGACGGTGACCAGCCGCTTACGGTTGGGGTTCACCGGGGTCTCCATCGTTGGGTAGGTCTCCAGGTTGCGGAATGCCGTTGACGGGGAACGGTATCTCGGCGCGTGGTCCGGCGTTGTCGGGCGGCTGGCCCGCATTCACGCCACGGCGGAACCCAAAGGCGTAGTCCAGGAACGGCTGCAGGATCTGGCCGAACGCGAGGTTCGGTACGAACGCGTTGTAGTAGGCGCCGTTGGCGACGATCTCGCCTTGGGTCAGATAGTATTTCGCGGCGCCGGGCAGCATCTTCGCCAGATTGTCGCGGTTCTTCTCCAGCATCGCAGACACGTCGTTGAGCCGCTCCAACGTCGGCGCGAGTTCTGCTTCGTTGTCGGCGACCAGCGCGGTGAGTTCCTTCGACACCGCCGAAGTGGCCGACAGCAGGCTGGTGATCGCCTGCCTGCGCTCGTTGAGCACCGCGAGCAGGTCGTTCGAGTTGAGGATCAGCGCGTTGACCTTTTCGGTTCTCTCCGAAAGGATCCCGGTGACATCGCCCGCCGTCTTGAACAGCTGGGCCAGGCTCTCGTTGCGGCTGTTGAGCGACCGCGACAGCCGCGAGACGCCGTCGAATGTCGGACCCAATTGCGGGGAGATCCGGTCGAGCGTCTCGGCCAGCGTGTCCAGCGACTGGTTCAGCGCCTGAGTGTCCGTGCCCGCCGTGTTGGCGGTCAGTTCGTCGATCGCGTCGGTCAACGAATACGGCGACGACGTCCGAGTGACCGGGATGACGGTGTTGGGCGAGAGCGTGCCGCCGCCCGCCGACTCGAGCGCCAGCACCCGTTCGCCGAGCAGGGTCCCGGTGCGGATGTGCGCGGTGGTCTCCGAGCCCAGCGCATACCTGCCGTCGATGGTGAAACCCACCAGCGCGTCGCCATTTTCGAGCTTCACCGAGGACACCGAACCGACCTTGATGCCGGACACCGTGACGTCATTGCCGACGGCGATCCCGCCCGCCTCGGTGAACAACGCCTGATACCGCAGCGAAGTCGCCCACTGCACCAGACGCTCGGGCTGTAGGCCGATCGCGATGACGAGGACGCACAGGACGACACCGATGATGCCGGCCCTGATGAGCGAAGATCCGCGGTACTTCTGCATCTATTCTTCCCTGCACCTTCCGCCCTCTTGCTTGATCCACGGGAAGACCACCGTCCGACCCTCGAGATCGCTGGCCCGGAACGTGACCGCGCAGATGTAGTACGGGAAGAAGGCGCCGTAGGACCCCACCCGCGCGAGCTTTTTGTAG
The DNA here is from genome assembly GCF_002553505.1 of Mycolicibacterium agri. Classification (GTDB taxonomy): domain Bacteria; phylum Actinomycetota; class Actinomycetes; order Mycobacteriales; family Mycobacteriaceae; genus Mycobacterium; species Mycobacterium agri. The sequence goes on from NZ_PDCP01000003.1 coordinate 95,095, forward strand.
ATGCCGGGCAGTCGTTGCAGGGTCGCGTCGACTCGGTCCTTGTCGTTCTGCAGTATGGGGGCGAGCTTGTTCAACTGGTCGATGTTGCCCGACAGCGGCGGCCGCGCCTGGCCGAGCAGATGGGCCAGCGATGTCGTGCCGTTGTTCAGAGATTCGATCGCCGTGCCGATCGGGTCGCGGTCCTCCGAGAGTCCAGCGACCAGAGTCTCCAGTTTGTCGATCGAGGCCGCCAGGTCCTCGCCGTCGCGGGAGAGGGTGTCCAGCGTGGTCTGCAGTTCGTCGATCAACTGCTCGACGACCTGGTTGTTGTCGGCAAGTGAATTCGTGAACGACGACGACTTGGAGAACAGCGACTCCAGTGTTCCGCCCTGGCCCTGCAGGATCTGGACAAGCGATGACGTCAGCGCGTTGACGTCCTGTGGATTCAGGCCCTGGATAACGGGTTTCAGCCCGCCCAGCAGCAGGTCGAGATCCAGCGCGGGTGCGGTCCGGTCCATCGGTATCTGCGATCCTGCGGGCAGGATCCTCGTCGAGTTCGCCGGCGAGTCAACGAGTTCCAGGTAGCGATCGCCGACCAGATTCAGATAGCGGATGGCCGCCTTCGTCCCCGTCGTCAGCTTGATGTTGCGGTCGGTGTTGAACTTGACCAGAACCTTGCGGTCCGGCTGCAGGGAGACATCGCCGACGGTGCCGACGCGAATGCCGGCGATGCGCACCGAGTCACCCGGCTTCAGCCGCGACGCGTCGGCGAAGATCGCCGAATATCCGTTCGTGGAGCCGGTTCTCGTCTCCCCGAACACCATGAACAGGAACGCGGTCAACACGACCATCACCAGTCCGAAGACGGTGAACTTGATGAGCGTGCTGGTCGAGCGCGTCATCCGGGCTGTCCAATCTGCATCGTGTTGCGCGGCGGGCCGGCCAACGGGCCGAACAGCCAGTTCTTCAGCGCATCGGAGTTCAGCAGGATGCCCTGGTTGCCGTAGCGGGCCGGGTTGGATCCGACGTCGCCCGCGATGAACGGCGGCACGAAGTTCGCGGGCAGGTCGGGCAGGCCGAGCTCCTCGCAGTAGTTGGCCCCGCCGCTCTTGGCGGCGACCTTCGGCAGGTCAACCGGATACCGGTACCGTTCGACACCCAGTGTCAGGCCGGCGCTGACGAGGATCGACGAGTACTGCGGCGGTGACTTCGCGAACGGCACCAGGCCACCGATACCGCAGCGCAGCGAGTCGTGGTAGGTGGCGAGCACGCCGGTGGTCGGCACCAGCAGCTGCGCCACATCGGTGAGCCCCTGCCGGTTGGCGCCGAGAACCTCGTTGCCGAGCTGACCCAAACCGGCTGCGCTGATGAGGAATTCGTCGAGGTTGCGCTGCTCTTCGACGATCGAGTTACTGACGTCGGTGGTGTTCTGCACCGTCGACATGAGATCCGGCGCGGCGTCGGCATACGCGGTGAACGCAGGCACCGACGCCTCGATGTCGTGGGACAGATTCGGCAGGCTCGGCTCGATCTTGCCCAACAGTTCGTTGAAGTCGACCAGCGTCTGGCCGATCTGCTCGCCGCGGCCGTTGAACGCGGTGGCGATTGCGCCGAGCGTCTCGTTCAGCTTCGCCGGGTCGATCTTGTCCAGCACCGTCACCAGTCGCTGGAACACGGTGTTGATCTCGACGGTCAGGTGCTGGCTCTGGATCACCTGCCCGGGCCGCAGCTTCTCGGGCGACGGGTCGGGCGGCGCGTTCAACTGCACGAACTTCGCGCCGAACACCGTGTTCGAGGTGATGTCGACTCCGACGTTGGACGGTATGAGCTTCATCTGCTTCGGGTCCATGGCCAGGTGCAGAACCGCGGTTCCGTCGGGACGCTCTTGAATGTCGGCGACCCGGCCGACCTGAACGCCGCGCATCTTCACCTTGGCGTCCTTGTCCATGACCAGGCCGGCGCGATCCGAGATGACCGTCACCGGAAGGGATTCGGTGAATCCGCCGCGGAACAGGGTAACGGCCAGCGCGATGACCAACCCGAGCGCGACGACGAGGCCCAACCCCGCCAACGGTCGCACGGCATTGCTGTTCATCGGCTCTTGTCTCCCCTACCCGGACAGGTTGAAGTTGCCGTTGGAGCCATAAATCGACAGCGACACCAGAAGCGTCACCGACACCACCACGACCAGTGAGGTGCGCACCGCGTTGCCCACCGCCACCCCCACCCCGGAGGGGCCACCGCTGGCGAAATAGCCGTAGTAGGTGTGGATCAACAGGATCGTGATCGCCATCAAGACCGCCTGCAGAAACGACCACAACAGATCGATCGGGTTGAGGAAGGTGTCGAAATAGTGGTCATACAGACCGCCGGACTGACCGAACAACACCACCGTGGTGAACTGGCTGGCCACAAACGACAAGATCACCGCGATCGAATACAGCGGGGTGATCGCGATCATCCCCGCCACAATGCGGGTCGACACCAGATACTGCACCGGCCGAATCGCCATCGACTCCAGCGCATCGATCTCCTCATTGATGCGCATCGCACCCAACTGCGCGGTCACCCCGGCCCCGAAGGTGGCCGCCAACCCGATACCGGCCACCACCGGCGCCGAGATCCGCACATTGATAAACGCCGCCAAAAACCCGGTCAACGCCTCGATACCGATGTTGCCCAGCGAGCTGTAGCCCTGCACCGCCAACGTGCCCCCCGCCGCCAGGGTCAAAAACCCGACGATCACCACGGTGCCGCCGATCATCGCCAACGTGCCCGCACCCATCGAGATCTCGGCGATCAACCGGATGATCTCCTTGCGGAAATGCATCGCCGCATGCGGTGTGCCGCCCAACGCTTTTCCATAGAACAGCACCTGATCGCCGATCTTGGAAAAAAAATCGACCGGTCGCGCCAGCTCCCGAAACACCCGCGGATAGGTCGCTCTCAAAGCCATCGCGCCCAGCCCGCCTAACCCGTGGTCATCCGGATGCCGATCGCGGTCACGATGACATTGATCACGAACAACGCCATAAACGCATACACCACCGTCTCGTTCACCGCGTTGCCCACGGCCTTGGCGCCCCCACCGGTAATCGTCAACCCCCGATAACACGCCACCAACCCGGCGATCAAACCGAACAACGCCGCCTTCACACACGAGATGATCACCTCGGGAATGCCGGTCAACAACGTGATCCCCGCCGCGAACGCCCCCGGATTGACATCCTGAATGAACACCGAAAACGAATAACCACCCAGGATCCCGATGATCACCACCAAACTGTTCAACAACAACGCCACCAACCCCGACGCCAAAAACCGCGGAGTCACCAACCGCTGCACCGGATTGATGCCCAGCACTTCCATCGCGTCGATCTCCTCGCGGATGGTGCGCGACCCCAAATCCGCACACATCGCCGTCGACCCCGCACCCGCCACAATCAACACCGTCACCAACGGCCCGATCTGAGTCACCGCACCAAACGCCGCACCCGCCCCCGACAAATCCGCCGCACCCAACTCACGCAACAAAATGTTCAGCGTGAAACTCACCAACACCGTGAACGGAATCGCCACCAACAACGTCGGCGCCAACGACACCCGCGAAATGAACCAACACTGCTCCAAAAACTCCCGCCACTGAAACGGCCGATGAAAGACAAACCCCACCGCATCCCTGCTCATCGCAAACAACCCACCCACAGCCTGCATCGGCCCAGACAAGCTCTTGCTGAGCGTGATACCGGGGGACCATCTATCTGCCATAGGCGACGGGTCCTTCCAGGATGGTGACTGCCGAGACCGCGGTGGGCCCGCCGAGATTGTGGGCCAAGCCAATTCGGGCGCCGTCGACCTGATTGACGGCTTCGCCGCGTAGCTGGGCTAAAAGCTCGACGCATTGGGCGACACCGGTCGCCCCCGGCGGATGGCCCTTGGCCTTCAATCCGCCGCTGGTGTTCACGGGCAGTCCGCCGCCGATCGTGGTGTCCTCCGCTTCCAACAGCTTGTAGGCCCCGAATCGCTCGGCGAAGCCCAGATCTTCATAGCTGATCAACTCGATACCGGTGAAAAAATCATGAACTTCCGCGACGTCGACGTCGGACGGCGTCATCCCCGCCATGCCGAAGGCTTGCTTGGCGGCGCGCACCGTCGCGGTGAAGGTCGTCATGTCGGGCTTGTGTTGATGCATCACCGAGTCCAGACCGAGGCCGACGCCGCGGACCCACACGGGCCGGTCGGTGAACCGGTCGACGACATCCTCGGCGGCCAGCACGAGCGCGGCCGCGCCGTCGCTCTGCGGCGCGCAGTCGTAGAGCCGGAACGGTGTCACCACGGTCGGCGCCGCCAGCGCCCGCTCCATCGTGATCTCGAAGCGCAGCCGGGCCTTCGGGTTGTTCACCCCGTGCCGGTGGTTCTTCACCGCGATCATCGCCAGGTGCTGTTCGGTCGCCGGGGACTCGTGCAGGTACCGCCGAACGTGCAGGGCGAAGCCGGCCGGCGCCACCACCCCGAGCGGGAAGTCCCACGCCATGTCGCGGGCCATCGGCTCCCACTCCCAGAGCATGTCCTTGGAGGTGGTGTCGCGAAGCTTGTCGGCGCCCATCACGAGGGCGACGTCGATCGCGCCGGACGCCACACCGAACAAGGCGTTGCGGACGGCGTCGTTTCCGGTGGCGCACGAGTTCTCCACCCGGGTGACGGGCAGGTCGGGCAGCCCGAGGGTGTCGGCCAGGATCCCCGACGGGAAGCCGTCGGCGGTTCCCATTGCGCCGAACCACGCCGCCTGAAGATCGGACTTCTGCAGGCCCTTGTCGACACTGGCGGCGCACTCGGCGAACGCCATCGGCAGCAGATCTTTGATGCCGAGCGCGAAGTGCTCGCCGAACGGCGTCATTCCGGCGCCGACGATCGCCACGTTCCTCATGCCACGAACCCCGCCCCCGGCATGGCCCCGCCAGTCATGCCGCGGCCTCCGGCTCGAACGCATAGCCGTAGTCGGGCACACCCGACCGGACCGCGACTCTGCGCAGCGCCAGCCGACCGCGGTCCCCGATGCCGACGGTGCCCGGCTGTGCCCCGGTAACCTTCACTAACGCGCGAACCCCCACATCGTCCAATTCGACGATCACCAACGAATACGGCGTGCGCAGCCCTGGCACCGGGATGTGCACCGTCGTCTCGGTGTAGACAGTCCCGGTCCGCGGTAGCGGCACCAATTCGTATTGGGTGGCAAGGCTACCGTCATCGCCCACTCCGTATCGCGGCGGGAAGTCCAACTGACCCGAATCAGCGAAATGCCCTGCCTCCCAACGCACCTTGGCTTCGAAGGCGCGCTCGTAGGCGGCCAGCGAGATCGGGATCTCGGCGTCGGCGACGTAGCTGCCCTCGGGGGCGGGCCGCGCGACGGGCTCGCGACGGCGGATCGGCGCGCTGCCGCCGGCAACCGTGATGCCGGACAGGGTGGCCTGCTCGGCGGCGACCAGCGGCCCGGTGACCCCTCGCTCACACATCCCGGCCAGCGCAAACAGGCCCGAGCTGGCACCGAGGGTGGGCAGCGTGGGCGGGTTTCCCCGGCACAGGTCGGCAGCGCGCCGGTGATCCACACCGGCCACCGCCATCGGGGTGTCCAGCCACGCCGCCTCGAGCGAGGCGATCAGGCCCCGCTCGTGCAGCAGCCGCGGGTCGCCGTAGTCGTGCACGTCGCCGGTCGCGTTGCGGGTGCGGACGGGCAGGCTGCGCACGACGCGCGCCGCGGTGCGGATGTGCAGCCCGTGGTCGGCGGTGATGATGGCCGCCGCGCCTGCGGGATCGATGTCAGCGCCGATGATCATCGTTCTCGACCGCGCCGAACTGACCGCGTCCAAGGTGGCGGGCGCGCCGCCCAGCCGCTCGACCACCTCGAGTTCCGGGTCGAGACCGAGCCCGGCCAGCAGCACTGCGGCGTTGCTGCTCTCCAGCAGCGGCATGTCACGGCTGACCAGCACCACCCGTTCGACCGCGCCGCCGAGACTCAGCGCAGCCCGGCCGGCTTCCACGGCGAGGGTGATCGCGTCCTCGTCGTCACCGGCCACCCGGTGCTGGGGGGTTCCCCAGCACGGCAGGTATGTGCCGATCGAAGCGACGTAGGGCATGAGGTCCTTCGCGGTCTAGGTGACGGCGCCGGCCGTCTTGAGCTCGATGATGCGGTCCCAGTCCAGGCCGAGTTCCAGCAAGATCTCGTCAGTTTGCTCGGCGAACGCCGGCGCCGGTCCGGATTGCGGAGCGGTGACATCGAACTGCACCGGATTCGCCACCAATTCGAGTTCGCCGGCCCGCACCAGATATTCGTTGGCGCGGATTTGCGCATCCTCGACGGCCTGCAGCGTGTCCTGCACCGGCGCCCACGGGCCCAGCAGCGTCGCGAAGCGCTCCTTCCACTCGGCCAGCGGCCGCTTCGACATCGCCTCGGTGAGGATCTCGGTCGCGACCGCGGTGTTCTCCGCGATGGCTTCGCCGGTGGCGAACCGCGGATCGTCGGCGAGCTCGTCGAGGTCCATGTGCTTGCACACGTCGGCCCAGAACTTCGTTGGCTGCATCATCACGAACGAGATGTAGCGGTCGTCGGCCGTCGGATACAGCCCGACGAGCGGGTTGATCGGCGAGCCGTGCACCCCCGGCGGGAACGCCTCCATGCGCTCGCCGAGGTGTTTGGTCAGCGCCACGGTGTGCCCCAGCGACCAGAAGCCGCTGCCGAGCAGCGAGACGTCCACGATCGACGGTTCGCCGGTGCGCTCCCGCTTGAACAGGGCGGCGGCGATGCCCCCGGCGAGGTTGGTGCCGCTGATGGTGTCGCCGTAGGCGGGGCCCGGCGGGCCGATCATGCCGGGCATGTCCGGCGGGGTGATGGTGCGTGCGGTGCCGGCCCGGCACCAGAACGCGGTCATGTCGTAGCCACCCTTGACGGCCTCGGCGCCGCGGGGGCCCAGTGCGCTGCCCCTGGCGTAGATGATCTTCGGGTTGATCGCCCGGATGTCGTCGACGTCGATGCCGAACTTCTCCCGGTGCGCGGGCAGGAAGCTGGTCAGAAAGACGTCGCTGCGCCGGGCGAGTTCGTAGAGCACTTCCTTGCCTTCGGGCACTGACATGTCCAGCCCGATGCTGCGCTTGTTGCGGTTGGCGTGCTCGATGTTGGGATTCGGGTCGCCCTCGACGCGCAGCAGCCCGGTCTGGCGCAGCCCGCGCTGCGGGTCGCCGGTCACGGCGTGCTCGACCTTGATGACGTCGGCGCCCCATTCGGTCAGCACCGCGCCGGCCGACGGCACGAAGCCGTACATCGCAACTTCCAGTACGCGGATCCCGTCCAGCGGCGCGCTCATGCCGGCACCACCGTCGCGAATGTCTTGCGCTCCAAGAACTCCTCCAGCCCTGCGGTTCCCATTTCCCTGCCGATACCGGACTGCTTGAAGCCGCCGAACGGGCAGTCCGGGCCGAAATACATGCCGCCGTTGATGGACAGGGTGCCGGTGCGGATGCGGCGGGCCACCGCGACGGCGCGGTCCTCGCTGCCGAACACCGCGCCCGACAGCCCGTAGATCGAGTTGTTGGCGATCCGCACGGCATCGTCGTCGTCGTCGTAGGCGATGACCACGAGCACCGGGCCGAACGCCTCCTCCTGGGCGATCTCACTGTCCGGGTCAACGCTGGTGAGCAGCGTCGGCGTATAGAAGAAGCCCGGGTCGATCTTCTCGCCGCCGGTGACCAGCGTCGCGCCCGCCGCGATGGCGCGCCGGACCAGGCCGTCGACCTTGTCGCGCTGCTTGCGGCTGTTCAGTGGGCCCATATAGATGCCGTTGTCGGCGGGATTGCCGTACGTCACCAGCCCGAAGTTGTTCTTGACCTTCTCGACGATCTCGTCGTGGTGCTTGCGCGGCACCAGCAGACGCGTGGTGATCGCGCATCCCTGGCCTGCGTGGCTGGCCACGGCAAACGCGGTGAACAGCGCGGCCGTGTCGAAGTCGCCGTCGTCGAGCACGATCGCCGCCGACTTGCCGCCGAGTTCGAGGAAGACCTTCTTGCAGGTCTGGCTGGCTGCGGCCATGATCGCCCGGCCGGTCGGGGTGGATCCGGTGAACGTGATCATGTCGACGTCGGGGCTGGTGGTAAGCGCGACACCGACGTCGGGGTCGGCGCCGCTCAACACGTTGACGACACCGGCGGGGATGTCGGTGTGGTTGGCGATCAGCTCGCCGAGCGCCAGCGTGATCAGCGGCGTATCGGGCGCGCCTTTCAACACCACCGTGCAGCCGGCCGCCAGTGCGGGCGCCAGCTTGGCCAGCGCCAGCTGCGTCAGATAGTTGTAGGCGATGATCGCCGCCACCACCCCGGCGGCTTCCTTCTCCACCCATCGGTGGTGGGTCATGCCGTGGCTCTCGCTGTTGCCGAGGTCCTCGCTCAGCGGATAGGTCTTCAACAGCTGCGCGTAGTAGTCGACGATGCCGATGGGCGCGTCGAGCTGGGCACCGGCGCACATTGCCGGCGTGGCGCCCACCTCGGCGATGGTCAGCTCGGCCAGTTCGTCGCGGTGCTCGATCAGCACCCGGTGCAACTGTTCCAGGCAGCGGATCCGCAGTGGTGTGTCGGTCGCCCAGCCGGTGGTGTCGAAGGCGCGCCGCGCCGCGGCGACCGCGGCTTCGGCATCGGCCACCGACGCGTCGGGGGCGTAGCCGACGATCTCCTCGGTGGCCGGGTTGAGGGATGCGAACGTCCGCGGCGTCTCGACCAGAGCACCGTCGATCAGCATCCGCCGATCGGCGGGCCGCTGCGGTGACTCCGATGCGGCAGAGGGCGCTCCACCCGAGATCGTCGACGCCTCCGTCATCCACCCTCCTAGCAAAGTTCAGTGTGATGGAAACTTCATTCTCATCTTCGGCGAATCATACATTCGTACGATGAGAACTCAAGAAAATGAAGATGGCCTAGTCATGTGGCCTGATGACGGCGTTGGCGGAAATTTCGATGCGACAATTCGAGACGATTTGTCTTGCGATACCGAAGACTGCGAGAGTACGGTTCTCATATTCGGAAGGAAGATTCTTGATGGTTGAGGCCGCGCTGTGAAGACCGCCGTCGTCACCGGAGGCGGCTCGGGGATCGGCCGCGCCGTCGCGAACCGACTGCGCGCCGACGGCTATCACGTGGCGACCCTCGACGTCGTCGCGTCCGACGAGGCCTACGCCCACACCGCCAACGTCACCGACCGCGCCGCCGTCGACGCGGCGATGGCGGCCGTGCGGGAACAGTTCGGGCCGATCACCATCCTGGTCAACGCGGCGGGCATGGAACGCTTCAAGCGGTTCACCGACCTGACATTCGACGACTTTCAACGCGTCATCGACGTCAACCTCAACGGTGTCTTCCACTGCATCCAGGCGGTGCTGCCGGACATGATCGACGCCGGGTGGGGACGCATCGTCAACATCTCGTCCTCCAGCGCGCACTCCGGCCAGCCCTATATGTCGGCCTATGTAGCGGCCAAGTCGGCGGTCAACGGGCTGACCAAGTCGCTGGCGCTGGAGTACGGGCCGATGGGCATCACGGTCAACGCGGTGCCGCCCGGCTTCATCGACACCCCGATGCTGCGCAAGTCCGAGGAGCGCGGCCGACTCGGGGGGACCATCGCCGACCACATCGCCCGCACCCCGGTGCGCCGGGTCGGCAAGCCCGAGGACATCGCCGCGGCGTGCGCCTTCCTGATCTCCGAGGAGGCCGGCTACATCACCGGCCAGATCCTCGGCGTCAACGGCGGCCGCAACACCTGACAGATTCCGGACTGGGAGGACTTGGAGGACAGAAGTGAAGGTTTTCGTCGACTCGGAACGCTGCCAGGGCCACACGCTGTGCGCCATGATCGCGCCGGACTCGTTCGAGCTCAACGACATCGACGGCACGTCGTCGCCGGTCAGCGAAGTCGTCGCACCGGATCAGGAGGATGCCGTGCGCGAGGCTGTTCAGTCCTGCCCCGAGCAGGCCATCTCGATCGAGGAATTGAGGGGAACGTCTGTTGAGCATCGATGACACGGTCGCCGACAGCGACCGCAGAAAACCCCGGTACCACTTCGACCGGCACACACCGCAATACCGGCTGCAGTTCGAGAAGATCACCGAGGAGATGCACGCCCGCTGCCCGGTGGCGTGGACGGACACCTACGACGGCCACTGGGTGGCCGCGGGCAGCAAGGAGGTGTTCGAGCTCGCCCGCTGCCCCGCGGTATCCAACCACCACGACATCAGCGGGGAGACCCCGTACAAGGGCATCACGATCCCAAAAGCCAGCCGTGCCACCGTCGTTCGCGGCGGAATCCTGGAGATGGACGAGCCCGAGCACAGCATCTACCGCGGCGCGCTGAACCCCTACCTGTCCCCTGCCGCGGTGAAGCGCTGGGCGCCGTTCGTCGACGAGATCACCAGGGCGGCGATCGACGAGCACATCGAGTCGGGGCGCATCGACTTCGTCGACGACCTCGCCAACGTCGTGCCCGCGGTGCTGACGCTGGCGATGATGGGCATCGACCTCAAGAAGTGGAGGGTCTACAGCGAACCCACACACGCGTCGGTCTACACCCCGGAGCATTCGCCCGAGCGCGAGAAGATCAACGAGCAGCACCGCGAAATGGGTATCGACATCATCAACAACATGATGGAGATCCGGGAGAACCCGCGCCCAGGCCTGGTGAACGCGCTGCTGCAGTTGCGGATCGACGGCGAACCGGCGCCGGACCTGGAGATCCTCGGCAACCTGGGCCTGATCATCGGCGGCGGCTTCGACACCACCACCGCGCTGACCGCGCACGCGCTGGAGTGGCTCGGCGAACACCCCGACGAACGCGAGCGGCTCAGCCGGGAGCGCGCCACGCTGCTGGACCCCGCCACCGAAGAGTTTCTGCGCTACTTCACGCCCGCCCCCGGCGACGGCCGCACGTTCTCCGACGACTTCGAGTTCGAAGGCACCCGGTTCAAAGAAGGTGAGCGGCTGTGGATTTCGTGGGCGATGGCCAACCGCGACCCGGCCGTCTTCAAGGATCCGCACCAGATCGTCTTGGACCGCAAAGGCAACCGCCACTTCAGCTTCGGCATCGGTGTGCACCGCTGCGTCGGCTCCAACGTCGCGCGCACGGTGTTCAAATCCATGCTGACCGCGGTGTTGGACCGCATGCCGGACTATGTGTGCGATCCCGAGGGCACCGTGCACTACGAGACCATCGGCGTCATCCAGGGCATGCAGCATCTGCCCGCGACCTTCACACCGGGCCCGCGGCTGGGCCCCGGCCTGGACGAGACGCTGGAGAAGTTGCAGCGGATCTGCAATGAGCAGGAGTTGGCGCGTCCGATCACCGAACGCAAGGAAGCCGCCGTCATCGACTGAAACGGCATGGTTTGATAGGCAGCCAAGTACGGGTCGGGGCGAGAGGAGAGGGGACGATCATGAAGCCCCTGAAGGCGGTGAAGGCTCTAGTGGCCGCGGCCGTGTTTGCCGTCACCGCGGCGATGCTCGCGCCGCCGCCGGCCAGCGGGATGATGATCCTCGGTAATTACGACGTCCTCACAAACCGCTACGACCTGGCCTCGTGGGCGTGGATGGTTTCGGCGTGCATTCCGGAGAAGACGCTGGACTGCGTCGACGTCAGCGCGATAGCCCGACGCAAGTACTACTACGAGTACGGCGGCAAGGCGCATCTCGACGGCGACACCTACACCTTGGTCGTCGACGTGCCCGATGGACTGCGTTGCCCGCTGGGGCAGATGCTGCCCACCCGCGACACCTACACCTGGAATCAGGTCAGCCTGGCCGGCGAGATCCATTCGGAATACCAGGTCGGCTGCTTCGGCGGCCCGCCGGGTACGCAGTTCTGGACCTTCGCCCTCCGCCGCTTGTAGGTTTTCCCCGCGAGCACCATTCCCCGCGAGCACCATTCCCCGCGAGCCCCATTCCCCGCGAGCGTGCGTGTCTGAAGGCGACACGCCGTGAAATTACGGGAGTTTGCGCACGCTCAGTAGCCGGGCGGCGGTACGAACCCGCCGAGCAACTCTTCGATCGAACGGCCCACTGCGAGCGTCGTGTGGTCCTCCAGATGCGGGCCGACGATCTGAATCCCCACGGGCAGGCCGGATTCCGTGCGGCCGACGGGCACGACGGTCGCGGGCAGATGCGTCAACGTCGCCAACGCCATCCAGGCCATCAGGTCGTTGTACGGCCGGGTTTCGCCGTTCACCTCGATCACCCGCTCGTAAAACGGCTCGCTGTGGTCGTGCGGGATCGCGGCCACCATCGCCACCGGAATCAACAGCGCATCCACGTCGGTGAAGAATTCGGCCATTAACGCGCGCAGCTGCTCGCGTTTCTCGTTGGCGAACAACCAATCTCGGTGCCGCTGGGTCGCGAAGCGGGCCGTGCGGGCCAGCGGTCGGTCGTCGCTTTCGGGCAGGGATTCGGCGAGTTTGGCCATGCTGTCGAACGAGCGCTGCGAGATCGTCGACAGCAGGATCGGATACAGCAGCTGCTGATACAGCCGCATCACATCGGGCAGCGCGACGGCCGGACGCGCGTCGACGATGCGCGCGCCTCCCTCCCGCAACGTGCCGGCCGCGGTCTCGAGCGCGGCCGCCACCTCGGCGTCGACGGGATAGGCCGGGTCGTCGAGCCAGAGCGCCAGCCGCAGCTCGCGCAGCGCGGTGGCGCGAGCCGGCGGAAGCTCCAGCCGCCAGGCGATCGCGTCGAGGCCGGCCGGGCCTGCCAGCACGCCGAGCGCCAGCTCGAGGTCCGCGACGTCGCGCGCCAGCGGGCCGACGACGGACAGGTCGGTCACGGTCTGCGTGCCCGGCGCCGGCGGCATATGCCCGGTCTGCGGCACAATGCCCCAGCTCGACTTGTGGCCGTACACCCCGCACCAGCTCGACGGGAAGCGGATGGAGCCGCCGATGTCGCTGCCCAGCTCAAGCGCGGTCATGCCCGCGGCGACGGCGGCCGCGGCGCCACCGGACGATCCACCGGGTGTGCGCGCGGTGTCCCACGGGTTGTTGGTGGTGCCGAAGATCGTGTTGTAGGTCTGCCAGTCCCCCGCCAGCATCGGGGTGTTGGTCTTGCCGAAGATCACCGCACCCGCATCGCGCAGCCGCCGCACCGCTTCCGCGTCGCGCTCAGGCACGTGGTCCCAGGCGGGCAGCCCGCACGTGGTGCGCATGCCCGCGGTCTGGTAGGTGTCCTTGATGGTCATCGGCACGCCGTGCAGTGGACCGGTCTGCTCGCCGCGGGCCAGCGCCCCGTCGGCCGCGTCGGCGGCACGACGCGCACCGTCGGGATCCAGCGTCACCACGGCGTTCAGGGCCGGGTTCAGCGCGTCGACACGAGCGAGGTAGTGCTCCAGCAATTCGCGGCTGGAGATCTCGCGACGACGGATGGCTTCCGCCAGCGCATGCGCAGGCCGTAAACCGATGTCAGCCATGCGAACCGCCCTTCTATTAAGCAATGAGTACAAACAGCCCGAACTCATTCCGGCGCTGAAAGACTGACCCTGTGAAGTCAGCGCCGGTTTCTACCCTATGCTGCGGCCAATCCGCGACCGCGCGCCGCGGTACTTCAACGCCTTCGATGGCCCCGTCAACCACAAAGGCTCGAGATACGAGGGAGACAGATATGCCTGATTACGACTACGAAGAATTGAAAAAGGAAGCCGAGCAGTACATCCGCTTCGAGAAGGACAAGAAGAACCGCATCGCCTACATCACGTTCAATCGGCCTGAGGCCCAAAACTCGACCACGCTGGGCATGCGGCAGAACTACGCCGATCTGATCCACAAGTGCAACGTCGACGACGACGTGAAGGTGGTCGTGATCCGCGGCGAGGGCGAGGATTTCGGCAGCGGCGGTGATCTGCCCGAACAACGCGACATGCTGGAGAACCCCGGCATGCCGCTGTTGCACGAGTTGGCCATCAACGACGACGACGTGAAATATCCGCCTGGCGGTTCGTATCGCTATCTGTCGACGGTCACCGACTTCTACGCCAAGGCGCGCGCGGGCAACCGGCCGCTGCAGGAGCTGCGCAAGATCAGCATCGTCGAGGCCAAGGGTTACTGCTACGGCTGGCATTTCTACCAGGCGGGTGACGCGGACCTGGTGGTCTCCTCCGACGACGCGCTGTTCGGGCATCCGGCATTCCGCTACGTCGGCTGGGGCCCGCGGCTGTGGTGGTGGGCCGAGACTATGGGGTTGCGCAAGTTCTCCGAAATGCTCTTCACCGGAAGGCCGTTCAGCGCAAAGGAGATGTACGAGTGCGGCTTCCTCAACAGCGTCGTGCCACGCGACAAGCTCGAGGAGGAGACGCAGAAGTACGCGCTGGCATGCTCGAAGTCCAGGCCGACCGACACGGTCGCAGTGCAGAAGACCTTCCTCGAGCTCTACAAGCAGCACAAGGGCGAGTACTTCGGCAGCCTGCTCACCGGCATGGTGGAAGGGATGCTGCCGCTGATCCAGAACGACCAGGGCAACGAGGTCGACCTGACCGAGGGCACGTTCGGCAAGGGCCTGAACAACGTCGTGAAGGACAACGACATGAACTTCCCGCCCGAATGGCGCCTCAGCCGCTCGGGCCGCAACAAGCCGTGACGCACAAGCCCTGACACACAAGCGATCTATTGACTGCCGAACGTGCATCCTCTGCGAAAATCCGCACCGAATATCGCAAGGGTTGCACGTTCGGCGCGCTCAGCGCCGGGGCATGCCCAGCACCTGGGTGGCGATGATGTTGCGCTGAATCTCCGACGTGCCGCCTGCGATCGTGCCGCCGAAGCTGCGGGCGTAGCGCTCGAACCAGCTGGCGAAGTAATGGTCGAGGTTCATGTGCGCGTAGGGCCCCGTCATGCCCGGATGGATCAGCCCGTCGGGGCCGGCCGCCGTCAGCGCGTTCTCAAACGCCTGCCGCTCCGCTTCTGACCCGAACAGTTTCAGCACCGAGACCGACGCGGTGTCCATCTCGCCGCGCGCCGCCTTGGCCAGCGCCGCAGATCCCATGGCGCGCAACGCGATGTAGTCCATGATGGTCGTCGCGTACTGGTCGCGCTGCAGTTCACCGCGCGGCCGGAAGTCGGCGATCATGTTGTCGATCCGGTCGGCGAACCCGAGCCACATCATCGTGCGCTCGTGGCCCAGCGACCCGTTGGCCACACCCCAGCCGCCGTTGAGCGGGCCGACGAGGTTCTCGGCCGGCACCCGCGCGTCGGTGAAGAAAACCTCGTTGAAGTCCTTGCTGTCCTGCCCGCACAGATCGGCGAAGGGGCGGCACGCCACGCCTGGCGTGTCGGTGGGGATGATCAGCGCGCTGATTCCCTTGTGCTTGGGCGCATCCGGGTCGGTTCGCACGAAGGTCAGCAGGAAGTCGGCGTCATGGGCGCCCGACGTCCACACCTTCTGGCCGTTGACGACGAAGTGATCGCCCTCGAGCACCGCGCGGGTGCGCAGCGACGCCAGGTCGGAGCCCGCGCTGGGCTCGCTCATCCCCAGCGACGCGGTCATCTCCGCGCGCAGCACCGGTACCGCCCAGCGGTGCTTCTGCTCGTCGGAGCCGAACGAGATCAGCGACGCGGCAACGATATTGACGCCCTGCGGGTTGAAGCTGTGGTAGATGCGGCGGCGGCACAGCTCGTCGAGGTGGACGAACTGCTGCAGCACGGTCGCGTTGCGTCCGCCGAACTCCGGCGGCTGGGCGGGCAGCAACCAGCCGTTGTCGAACAGCAGCCGCTGCCAGTCGCGGGCCCACTGCGGCATGTGCGACACCGACTTCGGCCGCTCCAGCGTCGCCGCCTCGGGCGGCAGATGTTCGTCGAGGAACGCCGAGAACTCGGCGCGGAATTTCTCGACGTCGGAATCAAAAGTCAGCTGCATTGAATTCCTCCGCGATGATCGCGCGATGTTCGGCGGCACCGCCGAGCATCAGCTCGCCCGCCTTGGCCCGCTTGAGGGCGAACTGCAGATCGTTCTCCCACGTAAATCCCATGGCGCCGAACAGTTGCAGGCCGTGCCGGAACACCAGCGCCTGGCACTCGCCCGCCGAGGCCTTGGCCATCGCCGCGGCCAGGCGCCGCCGCGGGTCGTCGGCCGAAATCGTCAGCGCCGCAAAGTAAGACAGCGCACGCGCGCGCTCGATGGCGACGTGCATATCGACGGCCTTGTGCTGCACGGCCTGAAAAGAACCGATCGCTACGCCGAATTGCTGACGCTGCTTGACGTGCTCGAGCACCAGATCGAGAATGCGCTGGCAGGCGCCCACCGTGGTGACGGCCATTCCGGTGAGCGCCAGATGGCGCGCCTTCTCGGCATCAGAGTGCAGTCGCTCGGTGTCGGCCAACCGCACACCGGCGAACGACACGTCGGCGACATGCAGCACCGGGTCGAACACCTGGCTGCGTCGCACCGTCACCGCGGACGCGTCGACGAGGAAGACCCCGGCGTCGGTCACGACGGCGAGCCGTTGCGCCCGGTCGGCGTCGAGAACATGTGCGGCCGTCCCGTCGAGCACCCAGCCCTCGGCGTCACGGTAGGCGGTGATGCCGTCGTAGACGGCCGCACCCGCCTGCCGTGGGTCGAAGCGGTCGCCGGCCAGCGGCGCGAACTGCGTCAGCGTCGCGAGAAACGGCGTCGGGTCGGTGGCCCGGCCCAGTTCTTCGAGGACGATGGCGAGCTCGACGGCGTTCTCGGGGTCGGTCAGCTCGGTCCAGCCCGCGTCGATGTAGGACTGCCACAGCGGCGCGGGGTCCACGCCCTTTTCGGCGACCTCACGGACCAGCGACGGCGGACACTGCTTGCCGACCGCGTCGCGCACGGTGTCCTGCCAGAGACGCTGATCTGCGTCGAACTCGAGAAGCATCCGGCCTCCTGGTGCGATTGCCCGTCCGGACGAGAATAACATTCTCCTTAGATGTCGTAATTGTTCTCCTAAAGCGACTACCCCGTTTCGCCACGCGCCCACCCCGCACGTCACCTGCGCACACTCTGACCTGCGCAGAGGTAAGCGTTCCGCTTGAGAACCCAATTCTTGCCATTGAAGAACTTGGCTTTACACTGGCACTATGTCCGGCGTCGACGGGGTGACAGCGGAGGCCATCAGTGACCGAACTTTCTGACGGAGCAGCGGCGGAGGCGACGCCCCTGATCGACGCCAGCGTGCACATCTTCGCGAAGTCGAACAAGGACCTGCGCAAGAACTTCATGCGGGAGCCCTACCGCAGCCGCGGCTTCCCCGACTACGAGATGGACTGGTACGGCGCACCCGGCGGCGAGTACGCGAAGGGCACAGCGGGCCCCGACGGTCAGTACCCGGGCTCCGACCCGGACATCGTCGGGGGTCATCTGTTCGAGCAGCGCGGCGTCGACATCGCGGTCCTGCACCCGATGACCCGCGGCATCATGCCGGACCGCCACCTCGGAACCGCGATCGCGGCCGCCCACAACGAAATGCTGGTGACGCGCTGGCTCGACGAGAGCTCGTACGCCGACCGCTTCCGCGGCACCATCCGGGTCAACCCCGACGACATCGCGGGCTCATTGCGCGAGATCGAGAAGTACAAGGACCATCCGCGCGTCGTGCAGATCGGCGTGCCGCTGCAGTCGCGCGAGGTGTACGGCAAGCCGCAGTTCTGGCCACTATGGGAGGCCGCGGTCGACGCCGGGCTGCCGGTGGCCGTGCACATCGAGGTGGGCGCAGGGATTCAGTTCGCGCCGACGCCGTCGGGTGTGCCGAGAACCTATGAGCAGTACGTCAGCTTCATGGCGCTGAACTACCTGTATCACCTGATGAACATGATCGCCGAGGGTGTGTTCGAACGGATGCCCGACCTCAAGTTCGTCTGGGCCGACGGCGCCGCCGATCTGCTGACGCCGTTCATCTGGCGCATGGACTGCTTCGGGCGCCCACACCTCGAACAGACGCCGTGGGCGCCGAAGATGCCCAGCGACTACCTGCCCGGGCACGTCTTCTTCGTGCAGGGCGCGATGGACGGTCCGGGCGACGTCGACTTCGCCGGCGAGTGGTTGGCGTTCACCGGCAAGGACGACATGGTGATGTACGGCTCCAGCTACCCGCACTGGCAGCTCAACGAGTTGACGGCGCCGAGCGCGTACACCCCCGAACAGCGCGAGAAGTTGTGCTGGCGCAACGCCGCGCAGCTTTACGGCATAGACGTCGGTGCTGCGATCGGCGCACAGTAGAAGCAGGCTTCGAGCAAGGGAAGATCGAGATGACATCAACTATCACGACGAGCGCGGAGCGCAAACCGGCGGCCGAGCATATCCCCGTGCGATGCGTCGACTCCGACGTCCACCCCGTACCGCGCAGCGGCGAGCTGACGCAGTACATCCCCGAGCCCTGGCGCAGTAAGTACTTCCTCACCCGCAAGGTCGGTGAGCAGATCTATTACGACGCGCCCGATTACGCGCATGCCTACGCGATGCGCGTGGACACCTTCCCCGCCGACGGCCAGTTCCCGGGCAGCGACCCCGATCTGGCGTTCAAACAGCTGATCATGGAGGCCGGTGCGGACATCGCGATCCTCGAGCCCGCCGCATATCCGGCCCGCATGCGCGAACCCAACCATGCGATGAACTGCGCGTTGAACGACTGGCAGGCCAATCACTGGCTGGACAGCCACAACAATTGGCACCAGCGGTGGCGCGGATCGATCTGCGTGGCGATCGAGGAGCCCGAGAGCGCCGCACGTGAGATCGAGCGCTGGGCCGGCCACCCTTACATGGCGCAGATCCTGATCAAGGCCGAGCCGCGCCCGTCATGGGGCGACCCGAAATACGACCCGGTCTGGGCGGCGGCCACCAAGCACGACATCACCGTCAGCTGCCACCTGTCGCGCAGCCACCACGAGGAGCTGCCGATCCCGCCGGTCGGATTCCCCAGCTACAACCACGATTTCATGGTCACCTACTCGCTGCTGGCGGCCAACCAGGTGATGAGCCTGATCTTCGACGGCGTATTCGACCGCTTCCCGACACTGCGAATTGTGTTGGTCGAACACGCCTTCACCTGGATCCTGCCGCTGATGTGGCGGATGGACGCCATCTACGAGGCCCGCAAGTCCTGGGTGGACATCAAACGCAAACCTTCGGAATACGTCAAAGATCACATCAAGTTCACCACCCAGCCGCTGGACTACCCCGAGGACAAAACGGAACTCACCCGCGCGTTCGAGTGGATGGAATGCGAGAAGATCCTGTTGTTCTCGTCGGATTACCCGCACTGGACCTTCGACGACCCGCGCTGGCTGGTCAAACATCTACCCGAACATGCCCGTGAGGCCGTGATGTTCCGCAACGGCATCGCGACCTACCACCTTCCCGAAACAGTCCCGGCCCTCGAGGGCCAAGTACGGGTGTTCTAGAGAATTGGCAAAGAACACGGAACCGCCTCGGCTGGCGCAGGGGCGCGAGCACGTCGTAGCCACCGTCGACGAAATTCCGCCCGGCACACACAAAGTCGTGCCGATCGGACGCCACGGCGTCGGGGTGTACAACGCCAACGGCACCTTCTACGCGATCGCGAACTACTGCCCTCACGAAGGCGGGCCGCTGTGCTCCGGCCGGGCCCGTGGACGCACGGTGGTCGACGAGAACGTCCCCGGCGACGCCGTCATGGTCCGCGACCTCGAGTTCATCTACTGCCCCTGGCACCAATGGGGATTCGAGCTCGCGACCGGCACCACGGCGGTCAAACCCGAGTGGAGCATTCGCACCTACCCGGTGCGGGTGGTCGGCAACGAGGTACTGGTGCAAGCATGACCACTTCCACACAGACCGAAGGGGCCGGGCCCAAGCTCAAGCGCGGCGAGAAGACCTTCGAGTACAACGGCGGCAACGTCGTATACGAGATCCTGGGCAAGGAAGGCGATTTCATCGCTCTGACGCCCGGCGGACGATTCAGCAAGGACATCGAGGGGCTGCGTCCGCTGGCCAAGAAGCTGGTCGACGGCGGCTATCGGGTGCTGCTGTGGGACCGGCCCAACTGCGGCAAGTCCGATGTGCAGTTCTACGGCCAGAGCGAATCCCACATGCGCGCCGAGACACTGCACGCGTTGATCACCGGACTCGGCATCGGGCCCTGCATCATCGCGGGCGGCTCGGGCGGGGCCCGCGACTCGATGCTGACCACGATGCTCTACCCCGAGATCGTGCGAAAGCTGGTGGTGTGGAACATCGTCGGCGGCGTATACGGCACGTTCGTGCTCGGCTCCTACTACATCGTGCCGAGCATCCTGGCCGTACGCGGCACAGGCATGGAGGGCGTGATCCGGGTCCCCGAGTGGCGGGAGCGCATCGCCGAGAACCCCGCCAACCGCGACCGGCTGCTGTCGTTCGACGCCGACGAGTTCCTCAAGGTGATGCTGCGCTGGCTCAACGCGTTCGTCAGCAAGCCGGGTCAGACCATCCCCGGTGTCGACGACGAGATGTTCGACAACATCAAGGTGCCGACGCTGATCATCCGCGGCGGCGAAAACGACCTGGACCATCCCAAGCGGACCTCCCTCGAAGTGAGCTGCCTTATCAAGGGGTCGACGTTGATCGACCCGCCATGGCCGGAGGATGCCTGGGAGCGCGCGGGCGAGGCCCGCGCCCGTGGAAAAGTCAAGCGCTTCAACATGTTCGACACGTGGGTGCAGGCCGCACCGGCGATTCTGGAGTTCCTGGGCAAGCGATGAAGCTAAGTCGTCCGAATGCGCACTTCGCAGTTGAGGGAGGCCTCGAGCGCGGTGTGGATGCGGCTTTCCGGAATGCGGTCCAGGTCGGCCTTGCGCAAGGTGACTTCGACGATGTCGAAGCCGTCGTCGCCGGCCGTCCGAGTGATCTCGCCGGTGAGGCCGAACCCCGCGAGCACCCCGTGCGCGTCGTCGTCGGTGCCCCTGCTGATGTAGGTGAGCACGCCGGGCACCGGGGCGGTGCCGAAGGCACCAAAGGCCTTGGTGCACAGTTCGACAGCCAGCGTCTTGAGCTGATCAGCGTCGTCACCTTCGATGAGGAGTTCGGCCTCCCGGCGGCTCGCGGCCATGGCGGCGATGTTGTTTGCGACCACCTCGATGCCGGCGTCGTCGGCCAGACCGCGGAGGGCGACCATGCCGTCCGTTAGCTGCTCGGGGGTCAGCCGCCCGGCTGGATCCACCAGCACACGCACCACCGCGGTTCTCATGTCTGCAACCCTATCCGCGGGCAGGAGGACGCCATGACCGCCACAACCGATCTCGCCGTTGCGATCTGGCCGGGCCTGCAGCCGCGGCTGCTGCACGACGGAGTCGAGGACTACGCCGACTACCGCGGCTCGGGTGGCTATCAACGCGTCGATGACGTCGACGCCCTGCTCAACCAGGTGGACCTGTCCGGTCTGCTCGGCAGGGGCGGTGCCGCGTTCCCGCTGGCGGTCAAGCTCAAGACCGTCCGCGACAACGGCCGACAAGCCGCCGGGGCGGTCGTCGTCGCCAACGGCGAAGAGGGCGAACCCACCTCGATCAAGGATCGCTGGCTGCTGCGCAACCGGCCCCATCTGGTCATCGACGGGTTACGGCTGGCCGCGCGGATGGCCGGGGCCAACAACGCCTACATCTACGTCTCCGACCACGCTGCAGCCGATGTCGTGCAGGCCGCGCTCACCGCGGTCGAGGCAGACGTGCTCGACGGCCTTACGATCTCCATGCTGACCGTCGATCCCGGCTACGTGGCAGGTGAGGAGACCGCCGCGGTGCGGGTCATCAACGGCGGGCCTGCCAAGCCGACGGACAAGCCGCCGCGGCCGTTCGAGGAAGGCGTCGGGGGGCTGCCGACGATGGTCAGCAATGTCGAGACACTCGCACTCATCCCCTATCTGCATCGGCACGGCGCCGAGGCGTTCCGCGCCGAAGGCACCTCGACATCGCCGGGCACATTCCTGGCCACCATCACCGGTGCGGGCAAACCGGCTGTGCTGTACGAGATTCCGCACGGTCTGGCCTTCACCGAGCTGTTGGAGTTGCACGGCGTGGCCGCCGATGATGTGCAAGGCGTGCTGATGGGCGGCTACTTCGCCGGGCTGCTCAACCGCGACGTCCTCGACATCACGCTCGATCACGAGTCGCTGCGCCGACTCGACAGCGGGCTCGGCTGCGGCGCGATCACCATCCTCACCGACGACTGCCCTGTGGCCGTCGCCGCATCGGTGATGGCCTATTTCGACCGGGAGAACGCCGGCCAGTGCGGGTCGTGCTTCAACGGCACCGCCGCGATGTCGGCGGTGACCGGGGCACTGCGCGACGGACTGGCCACCACGGAGGATCTGGCACGACTGGAGCGGTGGTCGGTGGTGCTGCGCGGGCGGGGCGCCTGCGCGACGCTGGACGCCGCGACCAACGTGGCGGCCAGCCTGCTGTCGGCGTTCCCGCAGGTAGTCCAGCGCCATCTGGAAAACGGCTGTGAGAGATGCCGACTCGGTGCGTTCACGGCGGTGCGACCCTACGAAGTCGAGGCGGTGGTGTCGGCATGAGAATTCGCCTCGATCGGACGATATGCGACGGGTTCGGCCAGTGCGCCAAGCATGCGCCGGAGTACTTCTCGCTCGACGACTGGGGATACGCCTCGCTGGTGGGCAACGGCGAAATCCCCGAGAAGGACCGCGACAAGTTGATGCGGGCGCTGTTGGACTGCCCCGTGCACGCCATCATCGAGATGGGTGCACGAACCGACCAGACGCGCGACACACCCGCGCAGGATGCGAGGAGTTGAGGTGGACATTCCACGCCGCCCGCTGCCAGAAGTCAACGCGCAGAACGAGTTCTTCTGGACCGCCGGGGCCGACGGGGTGCTGCGGATCCAGGAGTGCAATGACTGCAAGGCGCTCATCCACCCACCGCAGCCGGTGTGCCGGTACTGCCGCAGCCGCAACATGGGGGTGCGAGACGTGTCTGGCGAAGCCACCCTGTCGGCGTTCACCCTCAACCACCGCTTCGGGTTCCCCGACCTTCTGCCGCCCTATGTGGTGGCGCAGGTCGCCATTGTCGAGGATCCGCGGGTTCGGTTGACCACCAACATCGTTGATTGTGACCCCGACGAACTGCGGCTGGGTCAGACGGTGCAGGTCCAGTTCGAGAAGGCCGAGGACAAGATCGGCGCGGTCTGGTTGCCGGTGTTCAAACCCACCGCCGAGGCGAAGACCGGCCCGATGCCCGCCGACGAAACCGCACCGCAGGACTTCGGCAAGCATGTCCGCCCTATGCTGACCGAGCGCAAATTCGAAGAAGCCGCGGCGATCACTGGCATCGGCATGTCGAGGATCGCCAGGCGGCAGATGGTTCCGCCGCTGTCGCTGACCATCGACGCCTGCCAGCAGGCGGTGGCCGACGCGGGCTTGACGTTCGACGACATCGACGGGCTGTCCACGTATCCGGGTCTCGACATCGCCGGCATGGGCGAAGGCGGCGTCACCGCACTGGAGGGGGCGCTCGGTCTGCGGCCCACATGGATCAACGGCGGGATGGACACTTTCGGTCCCGGTGGCTCGTTGATCGGCGCGGTGATGGCCATCGCCACCGGCATGGCCCGCCACGTGTTGTGCTTCCGCACGCTGTGGGAAGCGACGTTCCAGCAGTTGATGAAGGAGGGCAAGGCGTCGCCGCCCGGCGGTTCGCGCACCGCGAGTTGGCAGATGCCCTTCGGCGCGACGTCGGCGGCTCACGTGCTTGCGCTGAACGCGCAGCGGCACTTCGACCGCTATGGCACCACCAGGGAGACGCTCGGCTGGATCGCGTTGAACCAGCGCGCCAATGCGGCGTTGAATCCCACTGCGATCTACCGCGATCCGATGACGATGGACGACTATCTGAATGCGCGGATGATCACGACACCGTTCGGGCTCTACGACTGCGACGTGCCGTGCGACGGCGCCGTCGCGGTGGTGGTGTCGGCCGTCGACGCCGCCAAGGACATGCCGCGCAAGCCGGTGTTCTTCGAGGCGGTCGGCACGCAGATCATCGAGCGCACCGACTGGGACCAGACCACGATGACGCACGAACCGCAGGTGCTCGGCCAGTCCGCGCATATGTGGACGCGAACGTCGCTGCGGCCCGAGGACGTCGACGTGGCCGAGCTCTACGACGGCTTCACGTTCAACTGCCTCTCGTGGCTGGAGGCGCTCGGCTTCTGCGGGATCGGCGAGGCGAAGGACTTTCTCGACGGCGGCAAGGCCATCGCCCGCGACGGCGTGATCCCGCTGAACACCCATGGCGGCCAGCTGTCGCACGGACGCACGCACGGCATGGGCCTCATTCACGAGGCCGTCGTGCAGCTGCGCGGCGACGCGGGCGAACGTCAGGTCAAAGATGCCCGTGTCGGCGTGGTCAGCAGCGGCGGGCTCACACCGAGCGGGGCGATCCTGCTGCGGACAGACGGGTGAGCGGGCCGCGCCCCCGCGTCGTCCTGGTCAACGGCGTGCCGATGTCGGCGTTGGTCGCCGAGGCGGCCGAGCCGAAGGCCGTCATCGTCGCGATCCACGGCGGCGCCACGTCGGCGGCGTACTTCGACTGTCCCGGCCATCCCCGGCTGTCGCTGCTGCGGCACGCGGCGGCCAACGGCTGCACCGCGGTCGCGTTGGACCGACCTGGCTACGGCGCCTCGGCCTTTTATCACGACAAGATGGCCGAGCCTGACGACCGGGTCGGTTTCGCGTGGGGCGCCGTCGACAAGATTCTCGGCGAGAGTTCCCGTGGTGCAGGTGTTTTCATTCTCGCGCATAGCGCGGGCTGCGAACTCGGTCTGCGCATGGCGGTGGAGCCGCGGGCCGGCGGCGTCCTCGGTGTCGAATTGTCGGGCACCGGCCTGCGCTACAGCGAGGAGGCCAAAGGGATCATCGGCGAGGCGACGGCGACGTCGCGGCCTGCGGGACTGCGCGATCTGCTGTGGCAGCCCACCGAACTCTATCCGCCCGAGGTGCTGACCGGAGGCCTGTCGGCGCCGGGGGTGCCGTACGAGGCCAAGGTCACCGCGAACTGGCCGCGCCGCGACTTCCCTGAGGTCGCCGCGCGGGTGACGGTTCCGGTCGAGTTCAGCGTCGCCGAGTACGAACGCGTGTGGGAGAACACACCGGAGGCGCTCCATGCCATCGGCGCGCTGTTCACGTCGTCACCCAACGTCGTGATCAACAGGATGCCCGGCAGCGGCCACAACATCAGCGTCGGTCTCAACGCCGACGCCTATCACGAACGCGTGCTGACGTTCCTCGACGAATGCGTTGCGGCACGAGAAAATTCAGAACGGGAGGCGGGTTGATGCGCGTCGGGTTCATCGGACTGGGCAGCCAGGGCGCCCCGATGGCGCGGCGGATCGTCGACGCCGGTTACGACCTGACGGTGTGGGCGCGCCGGGCCGCGACCCTGGAACCGTTCGCAGGCACTGCCGCCAAGACCGCGCAGTCGCCCGCCGAACTGGCCGCGGTCAGCGACCTGGTCTGCCTGTGCGTGGTGGGCGACGACGACGTCAGGGAAGTCGTGGGCGGCGACAGCGGCGTGCTGGCCGGGTTGGCCGCGGGCGGCATCGTCGCGATCCACAGCACCGTGCATCCCGATACCTGCCGTGAGATCGCGGTTGTGGCTGCCGCACAGGATGTTTCGACGATCGATGCGCCGGTGAGCGGCGGCGGGCCTGCCGCCGAGACGGGACGATTGCTCGTCATGGCAGGCGGCGAGGCGGACATCGTCGAGCGCTGCCGCCCGGTGTTCGCCACGTACTCCGATCCGGTCGTGCACCTCGGGCCGCTGGGCAGCGGCCAGGTCGCCAAGGTCTTGAACAACCTGTTGTTCACCGCCAATCTGGGCGTCGCCGACAGCACCCTGCAATTGGGTGAAGCGCTGGGCATCCCGCGGGACAGGTTGTGCGAGGTCATCACCCGCGGTTCAGCGAACAGCAAGGCGGTGGGCAGCATCGCCGGGTTCGGCGGCTCACTGGACCGGCTCGCGTCGATGGCCGGGGCGTTGCTGCAGAAGGACGTTCGTCATGCCGCGAGCATCGCCGAAGCCGCGTCGGCGCCGCTGGGAGCGGTGTTCGACGCCGCCGAAGCCGCGCTGGTCGCAATGGAACACCCTCGGTGACGCGGGTCGGCTTCGTCGGAGCGGGGCGGATGGGCGCGCCCATGGTGCGCCGCCTTGTCGAGGCAGGCCATGAGGTGAGGGCACTAGGCCGCACGCCCGAAAAACGCGCTGACATAAGCGCTCTGGGCGCTGACGCGGCCACGAACTTAGCGACTGTCGCCGACGGAGCAGACGCCGTGATCGTCTGCGTGTTCACCGACGACCAGGTGCGACGGGTCTGCCTGCAGAGCGACCTGGTCGATGCGATGCCTGCAGGGGCGGTTCTGGTGGTGCACACCACGAGCAGCCCGCGCACCGTCAACGCGATCGCCGCCCGCGGTGTCGACGTCATCGATGCCCCGGTCAGTGGGGGCCCGCACGACATCGCCGGGGGTGAGGTGACGCTGTTCGTCGGCGGCGACGACGACGCGGTGGCCCGCGTTCGCCCGCTGCTCAGCGCGTACGGGAACCCGATTCTGCATGTCGGCAAGCGCGGCGCGGGTCAACTGGTCAAGCTCGTCAACAACACATTGTTCGCGGCGCAGATCGGGCTGATCGCCGAAAGCGTGCGCCTCGGCGCGGGACTTGGCATCTCCGAGGCGGCACTGCTCGAGGCCTTACCGCACGGCAGCGCGAGCAGCAGGGTGCTGGGCAACGTCGCGCGGGCGGGCTCCGCGGAGGCATTCATCGACGCTGTCGACGACTTCATAGCCAAGGACATCGAGGTGGTGCGGCAGACGGTCGCCGAGCTCGGCGGCGATCTCGGGGCGCTCAACGAGCTCGTGAACGCCGGTCTCAAGGGATGAGACACATCAGGCGAGTGTCTCATTCTCTTTTGTGAAAACGGCATTACCGCTATGGTTACAACTCAACAGCCTCTCGTAATGCGTTATGAACCATTCCCACAGCTCAGGAGCCATTAATGACCAAGGCGAAGCTCGTTTTTGACCCGTTCTCCCAAGATTTCTTCAACGGGGCATACGAGACGTACCGCCGCATGCGCGACGAGGCACCGGTCTACTACAACGAGGAGCACGACTTCTACGCGCTGACCCGCCACGAGGACGTCGCGCCCGGCTTCAAGGACTTCGAGACCTACTCGTCGAGATACGGCGTCGACCTCGCATCGATCCGCAACGGTCTGCCCACCGAGGCGGGCCCGCGAATGATCATCTTCATGGATCCACCCGAACACCGGAACATGCGCAGTCTGCTGAACAAGGTGTTCACCCCGCGGGCCATCCAGGCGCAGCGGCAAAACGTCATCGACAAGGTCGAGAAGTACATCAGCCGCCTCGACCCCAACGGCTTCGACGCGGTGCAGGAATTCACCGCGCCGTTTCCCGTCGAGGTCATCACCACCATGCTCGGCGTCCCCGAGGAGCATGCACAACAGGTCCGGTACTGGATCGACGAGTCGCTGACCCGCGAGGTCGGCCAGGTCGAAATCGGCGAAAAGGCCATGCAGGCCAACGTGGAACAGGCGATGTTCTACTACGAGCTGGTGGCCAAGCGGCGCGCCGAACCAGGTAACGACCTCTTCACGAAACTTGTCGAGGCCGAACTCGAACGCGAGAACGGCGAGAAGGACAAGCTCGACGATATCGAGATCGCCGCATTCGCAGCCCTGCTCGGCGGTGCGGGCGCCGAGACTGTCACCAAACTGCTCGGCAACGCGGTGTACGTGTTCGGCAAGAACCCCGACCAATGGCAGAGGCTGCAGGAAGACCGCAGCAAGATCCCGGCCGCAGTTGAGGAGTTGCTGCGCTACGAGGCACCGTCGCAGTACCAAGTGCGCCGGGCGATGAAAGATGTGCATCTGCACGGCACCACGATTCCCGAGGGCAGCCCGGTGTTCCTCATCGGCGGGTCGGCCAACCGCGACGAACGCGCGTGGACCGACCCCGACACGTTCGACATCGACCGCGATCGCACCGAAGCGCAGAATCTCGGCCTGGGCTACGGGATTCACAGCTGCCTCGGCGCGGCGCTGGCGCGTTTGGAGAGTTCGATCGCGCTGGAGAGGCTGCTCGATTTCATGCCGCGGTTCGAAGTGGATTTCGGCAGTTGCACGCGTGTGCAAATGCAGAATGTGGTGGGTTGGAAGAACGTTCCGGTGAAGGTCCTGAAATGACGCAGAAAGTAGAAGTCGATTTCGGCTTGTGTGAGAGCAACGGCGTCTGCATGGGCATCATCCCCGAGGTGTTCGACCTCGACGAAGAGGACTACCTGCACGTCCTTCAGGACGAGGTGACTCCGGAGAACGAGGAGCAGATCCGCGAAGCGGTCCGACAGTGCCCGCGCCAGGCCATCTCCATTCGCGACGAGTGACGCGCCGCACGAACGCTTCAGATCCCCAACGCCCAAACCGACATTTGGGTCGCGACACGCCGCGAATTCGCGCCCAAATGTCGGTTTGGGCGTAAACGGACAGACAGGTAGGCGGGCGCTAGCCGAGGCCGTGCAGGATCGCGCCGTTGCAGTCGGCGGCGGCCTGCCTGAGCTTGGCCGCCTCCTGATAGGCGTCGGAGTTGTACCACTCGCGGGCCGCCTCGGGCGACTCGAATTCGAGCAGCACGGTCTGCGTGCCGTGCCACTGGCCCTCGATCTGCTCGGCGTTGGTGTCAAACGCGAGGATCTTCGCGTTCGCCATCGTCTTGCTGGCCAGCTTGGCGTATTCGGCCATGCCCGCGGGATCCTTGACATCCTCGGTGATGACCACGTAACCCTTCGGCACTGAATCTCCTAATCTGTCAATCTGTTTCGACGATGGCTTGTTCGGGACAGTTCACGATGGCCTCCTTGGCCGAGTCTTCCAGCCCGGCGGGCACTTCTTCGGGGTCGGCGACGGCATATCCGTCGTCGGTCATGCTGAACACATCGGGGCACAGCGTCAGGCACATGCCGTGCCCGCGACAGCGGTCCTCGTCCACCTTGACCCTCATCACGCACCTCCCGCGAGGTCGAATTCCAGATGCAGTTCGGTCAGGCCGCGCAGGATGTAGGTCGGAATGTATTGGTAGCGGCGGCTTCCCGTTGACCCGTGATGCGCCTCGCTGATGCGGATGTCGGTGGTCCGGTCGAGCAGCCGCTCCAACGCGACACGGGTTTCGGCCCGCGCGAGCGGCGCCCCGGGACAGCTGTGGATGCCGCGGCCGAACGCCAGGTGCTGGCGCGCGTTCTTGCGTTCGGGGTCGAACGTGTCGGGGTCGTCGAACCGGCGCGGGTCGCGGTTGGCTGCACCGTTGATCACCATCACCGTGCATCCTGCCGAAATCGCTTGCTCGCCAACGGTGGTGGGCACCCGTGACAGCCGGAAGTCACCTTTGACGGGGCTCTCGATGCGCAGGCATTCCTCGATGAAGTTGGGCAGCAGGCTACGGTCCTCGCGCAACCGCTGCTGGATGTCTGGGCGGTCGCCGATCACCTTCAACGCGGTGCCGAGCAGCCGCACCGTCGTCTCCTGCCCGGCAGAGAAGACGTTGGTGGCCACCCGC
Source organism: Mycolicibacterium agri (assembly GCF_002553505.1). Classification (GTDB taxonomy): domain Bacteria; phylum Actinomycetota; class Actinomycetes; order Mycobacteriales; family Mycobacteriaceae; genus Mycobacterium; species Mycobacterium agri. Next base: position 124,689 of record NZ_PDCP01000003.1, read on the forward strand.
ACGACGTCGCCGACATCGGGCGTCGAGCCGTCCGGGAAGTTGGCCGTCGCCAGCCCGGTCAACACGTCGTCACGGGGTTCGCGCCGACGGTCCTCCACATAGGTGGCGAAGACCTCGTAGAGATACTCCAGCGGGGTCTTGGCCAGGGTCTTGTCGGCGTTGCCGAGGCCGCTGCCGTGCGTGCCGCGCGCCAGCCGCTCCAACAGCTCGGGGCGATCCTCCTCCGGCACGCCGAGCAGATCGGCGATGACGCGCAGCGTGAAGGGACCCGCGAAACCCGAGATGAACTCGCCCTCGCCGGGTGCGAGGAAGGAGTCGAGCATGTCGTCGGCGATCTGCCACATCGCGTCCTCGTTCTCCTTGAGGCGCTTGGGCGTGATCAGCCGCATCAACAGGGCCCGGTGATTGGTGTGTGTGGGCGGGTCCAACGTCGGCAGCTGGTCGCTGAACGGGATCTCGTCGCGGTGCTTCTCGATCAGTTCGGTGACATCGTCGCCCTCGAGCGGTGCCGGAAAGCCGGGAAACGGCCCGGTCACCGAGATGCAGGAGGAGAACGTCTCCGCATCGTTGTAGACGTCGACGGCTTCCTGCCAGCCGGTCACCATGGTGACCCCGTAGTGCTGCTCGCGGGTGACCGGGCACTTGTTGCGAAGCGCCTCATAGAACGGGTACGGATCGTCCGTCAGCCGGCTGTCCCGAAAGAAGTCGACCGCGGTGAGGTCCTCCGCCATTGCTACTCCATGATCTCGATTTCAGAGAACGGGATTCTCATCTTCGGGTATTAGATTTCCATAGCGTGTCGTCGCCGTCAACGACGGGGGTCGCTACTCGATCGGCTCGTCACCCAGCACGGTTGTCCGCAGCAGCTCCCGCGCCGAGGAGGGGTCGTAGGGGGCCGCGCGGTGCAGCACGCCGCGGTTGTCCCAGATGACGGTGTCGCCGACGGACCAGGTGTGGCTGTACACCCTCTCGGGCGCGGTGGCGTGCTCGAGAAGGTCATCCAGCAGCGCCCGTCCGGATTCGTGATCCATGCCGACGACGTAGTCGGCCGAGGCGCCCAACACCAACGACTTGCGGCCGCTGCGATGGGTCCACACCAGCGGATGATCGTGCGTGCGCCGCGAGCGCCACTTCGCCAGCACCTCGGGCGACGGATGGGCCGTGACGCGGCGCTGCGACGCCTCCAGCGAGTGCACCACACGCAAGGCTCCGTATCGGTCCTTCTCGTCGGCGCTCAAGGCGTCGTAGGCCGCATACGAACTCGCGAACTCGGTTTCCCCGCCGCTGTCGGCGACCCGCATCGCGGTGAGCACGGTGGCCTTCTGCGGGAAGGTGTCCTCGATCGGAGTGCACCCGTCGATGTGCCAGTCGAATGTCGCGCGCAGGTAGTCGGCCGAGGCGTTCTTCGACTTGTCGAGCGTGATCGGATAGATCCCCGCGACGGGATGATGTCCGTCGGAGGAGTGGTCGACCTCGCCGAGGCGCCGGCAGAACGCCACCTGCGCTTCGGGTTCCAGGCCGAGCTTCGGAAACACCAGAACGCCGTTGTTTTCGAGCGCATCCAGCACCGCCGCGGCGAGCACGTCGTCGCCGACGAGCCGGTCGGCGTCCACGCCGATCACCTCGGCGCCGACGCTGTCGGTCAGCTTGTTGATCGTCAGCACACTCACGGCACCGGCTCCCCTACTCGATCGATTACGGCGTCAGCGGAGTCGGTGGGCTTCTGCTGGCCGAACACCTCGACGGCCATCGACACCATGATCATCGAGTAGACCAGGTGCAGCAGGTTGAGGACGTCGTCGGGCAGATCGTCGAGCGGGAACTTGTCGCAGTAGTCGATCGCCTCCTCCAACCGCGGCGCGAATGCGTCGTAGAACTCCCGCATTTCGAGCATCGGGGTGGCCATCCGCATGTCCCAACGCTCCCGCTCGGTGGCCAGGCACCATTTGTCGGCGAAAGGCTCGAGTTCGGCGAACGCGCTCGGTAGCTTCTTGTCGGTCACCGTCACACCTCCGCGGGCACGCGTTCGGACTGGTATTCCTCGACCCAGTCGACGACCACCTTGTGCAGGTGGCGCACAAGGATCTCCTGATCATTGAGCGGAAAGTCGTCCACCACACCGGTTTCCAACGCCGCCTGCGTGCCGCCGAGCATGCCTGCGTCCTGTAGGGCGAACTCCTTGAGCACGACGGCGGCCACCTCGTGTTCGATCCGCTCTCGCGCCGTTCGCGCCGGATGGAAAGCCGTGTACGCCTCGAACTTGTGTGTGTTGTGCGACGTCGGCCAGTAGCGATACAGCAGGTACCAGCCGCCGTAGATGAGGATCTCGAGGTTGGGGAAGATCTGGAAGTTGCTGATTCCCCACGATTCGATGTTGCCCGGGTTCAGTCCCGCCGGCAGAGGGGTTTCCGGTGTGCGCCACGGGCCGACCAGACCGCTGCGCGTCACGCGTTCGATCGGATACATGAATTCGGGCGGCATCTTCCAACGTCGTGTGCCCGACGTGCTCACCAGCCGGTGCGGTCCGTCGATCTGGAAGTGGGCGCACTCGAACGCCGCGTTGGGTTGACGCACCGCCGACGGCACCTGCTGGGGATGCAGCGATGGCACGTGGTAGTACTCCTGGAAGGCGTCGGCGAAGATCTTCCAGTTGCTGTTGTTGTGGGCGACGAAATCGTAACGCTCGGTGAGCTTCTCGAACGGGTAGCCGTCGAGGCCGGTGATCATCGGGCCGAGGAACTCGCGCAGGCTCTGGCGTGGTTCGGGGTCGAAGTTGATGAAGATGAACCCGTTCCACACGTCGCAGTGCACCGGCTTGAGCCCGTAGCGTGCGTTGTCGAGGCCGAAGAACTCGTCGGGCTGCTGGACGAACGTCAGTGCGCCCTCGAGGTCATAGCGCCAGCCGTGGTACTTGCAGGTGAACTGCCGACACGTGCCACTGGTTTCCTCATTCGGAAAGTCGTTCCACACCAGCTTGTTTCCACGATGGCGGCAGACGTTGTAGAAGGCGCGGATCTGCTCGTCCCTGCCTTTGACGACGATCACCGACACCTTGGCGGCGTCGATCTCCTTGGTGAAGTAGCTGCCGACGCGGGGCACCTCCTCGACCCGGCCGACGTTGAGCCACGCCCGCTTGAAGACCGCCTCGCGCTCCAGTTCGTAGAACTCCGGCGACGTGGAGTCCCGGAAGGACACCGGCCCGGTGCCGAGCTCCGGGTAGTGCTCGGTCCAGCTGCCCTCCGCCGGTTTAGGAAACCGTCCCATGTGAACCTCCCTGTCGTTTCACAGCACCTGCCCGCCGTTGACGCCCAACACCTGCCCCGTGATGAAGCCGGCCCGCTCCGAGCACAGAAACCCGACCGCGGCGGCGATGTCGTCGCCGGTGCCCAGGTGTCCGACCGGGATGCTGCCCGCCATCTGCTCATTCGGCGGCAGAAAACCGGCCGCCTGCGACTTGTGCTGCATCGGCGTCTCGATGCCAGATGGCGGAACGTTGTTGACCGTGATGCCCAGCGGGCCGTATTCGCGGGCAAGGGATTTCGTCAGCGACAGCAGCCCGCCCTTGGCGGCGGCGTAGTGCGCCATCTTCGGTGAGCCGCGCTGGGCGCTTGACGACGAGATCATCACGATGCGACCCCAGCCGGCCTCGACCATGTCGGGCACCGCGACCTGACAGCAGTGGAACGTACCGGTGAGATTGACCGCGATCAGGCGATCCCACGCCTGCGGGGTGATCTCGGTGAACGGCGCGAAATCCACCAAGCCCGCGCTGGTGACCAGGATGTGCACCGGCCCCAGCTCCGAGCGGACCTTGGCGAACGCCTCCTCGACGGCGGAGCGGTCGCTGACGTCGGCGACCACCGCCAGCGCGCTCGCACCCTCGTCACGCAGTTGACTGCAGACCCGTCGCGCGGCTTGGCCATCGATGTCGAGTACCGCGAGCTTGTGACCGCGACCGCCGAGTTCGTGGCAGATCGCTTCACCCATGCCGGACGCGCCGCCGGTCACCACCGCCACCCGACTCGACACCTCGGCCTCCTAGTAGTCGTAGGTGAACCGCACCGTCGGACTGGTCGGCAGCGCCTGACAGGTCAACACATAACCCTCGGCCACCTCGTCGTCCTCGAGTGCGTCGTTGTTCACCATCCGGGCACTGCCCGTGACGATGCGCGCCATACATGTTCCGCAGGAACCGGTTTCGCACGAATAAGGCGCCTGCAGACCGGCCGACCGCGCGGTCTGCAACAACGTGTCGCCCTTGCGGTAGGTCGCCGTCGTGGTCCGGCGGTTCAGGTCGATGACGATCTCCTCGGTCTCGTCGACCGCCGCCACCTCCTGGGCCGCCTCGACCGTCACGCCGGCCCCGGTATCCGCGCTCATCGCCACCAACATATCAAGTAACTTGTTATTAGTATCAACTACTTGTCACTCCGGCCCGATGTGGTCGGTGTGCAGCTTGTGCCCCGTGCCCTGCTCGATCACCCGGCCGAGCAGTTCGCGCAGCGTGTCCTGCTCAGCGCTGCTGAGCACGCCGAAGACCTTGGCGTGCGCGGCGATCGCGTCACTGACGACGGCTTCGGCGACCCTTCGCCCCTGGTCGGTGAGGAAGGCCTGCAGTATCCGGCCGTGCTGCGGGTCCTGTTTGCGTTCGACGAGGCCGCGTCGCTCGAGTTCCTTCAACGCCAGCTGCACCCCCTGCGGGCTGATCAGCAGGCGGCGGGCCAGGTCGGCGCCGGACAGGCCCGGCTCGGCGGCCAGTTGGCGAAGCATGCCGATCTGCGCGGTGCTCACGCCGTGCTCGCTGACCGCGTCGTTCACCGTCGTCAACGAGAAGTACCACGCCTGCTTGAGCAGCCAGAGAAGGTTGTCGGTCTGTTCCATGCTCGCCTCCTTCCTCTATCGCTTGTGCACCACGCCGTTTTTCATCACGAACCGCACGTCGAGCGTGGCACCGATGTCACGCGAGGGATCGCCGCCTACGGCAACGATGTCGGCGAGATATCCGGGCGCGATGCGGCCCAATTCATCGTCGGCCTCGATCAACTCCGCGCTGGTGATCGTCGCGGCCTGCAGCGCCTGCATCGGCGTCATCCCCCGCTGCACCAACGCGCATAGCTCTTTCGCGTTCTGCCCGTGCGGAATTGCCGGGGCATCGGTGCCGCAGGCGATCCGCACGCCCGCCGCGATCGCCTTGGGCAGCATGGCCTGCGCGCGCGGAAAGACCTCCTCGGCCTTCTTGCGCAATTCTGGGGCGATGCGGTCGACGGCCATCGCCTCGGTGAGGTAGGTCGTCGAGACCAGAAACGTGCCGTGGTCGACCATCATCTGGATGGTTTCGTCGCTGGCCAGGAAACCGTGCTCGATGCAATCGATGCCGGCGCGGATGCAGGCACGGATCGCGCTGTCCCCCACCGCATGCGCGGCGACGCGGACACCTGCCCGGTGCGCCTCGTCGGCGATCGCGGCGAATTCCTCGTCGGAATACTGCTGTGCGCCCGGCGCGGTGCTGTGCGACATCACCCCACCCGACGCCGACACCTTGATCAACTTGGCACCGTGCCGAATCTGGTAGCGCACGCACGCGCGGACGTCGTCGACGCCGTTGGCGATGCCCTCGGCGACCGACAGCGGCATGATGCCCGGCGCGAGCCGTTGAAACACGGTCGGATCGAGGTGTCCGCCGTACGGCGTCACGGCGTGGCCGGCCGGATAGATGCGCGGACCGGCGTGCCAACCCTGGTCGATGGCGCGCTGCAACGCCACGTCGAGCAGGTAGCCACCGGTCTTCACCATCAGCCCGAGGTTGCGCACGGTGGTGAACCCCGCCTCCAGCGTCGTGCGCGCGTTCACCGCACCGCGCAGCGTGCGGTAGGCGGGGTCGTCCTGCACACCGTGCATGGGGTTGGGCAGGCCTTCCGGTCCACCCGGCCCGCCGATGAGCAGGTTGAGCTCCATGTCCATCAGCCCGGGCAGCAGGGTGACGTCACCCAGGTCGATTTCGGTCGAATCGGGCGGCACCGCAGACGGATTGACCGCTGCGATCCGCTCACCGTCGACCACGACCACCGCCGGCGAACGCACGTCGCCGGACCCGACGTCGGCCCAGCGCGCGGCGCGCAGGACGATGGATTCGCTCACGGCACGGGTTCAGACAGGCAGTCCAACGTCGCGGCCCCGGAGTCGGGGACGCGCGGTTGTTTCCAGCACTCGACCGGGAACGACACCATGATCGTCGAGTACAACAGGTGCATGAGGTTCAGGACGTCCTCGGGCATGTCGTCGAGCGGGAACTTGTCGCAGTAGGCGATCGCCTCCTCCGCCCGCGGCGTGATGGCGTCGTAGAACGCCTGCATCTCGGCCATCGAACTGGCCAGCCGCTTGGCGTAACGTTCGGCCTCGGTGGCCAGGCACCAATCCGAAAACCGTTCCAGATCGGCGAATTCGGTGGGCAGCTTCGCGGTCATCGTTTTCACACCCCCGCCGTCTTGCGCTGGTAATCCTCGACCCAGGCCGCGGTTTCCTTGTGCAGGTGGCGAATCAGCACTTCCTGGTCGCACAGCAGGAACTCGTCGATGACCTCGGACTCGATCATCGTCTGCGTGGCCTCCAGCGTGTTGGCGTCCTGCAGCCCGTATTCCTTGAACGACACCGCCGCCAACTCCTGCGCGATGCGTTCCCTCGGCGTGCGCGGCTGCGGGAAGTACAGCGTGCCCTCGAAGATGTGCGTGTTATGCGACGTCGGCCAGTAGTGGTAGGTCAGATACCAGCCCTGGCCCCAGATCAGGATCACGAAGTTCGGGAACAACTGGAACGAATCCAGGCCCCACGGATCGCATTTCGCGGGATTGACGCCGACCGGCATCTCACCGAGATCGGGTTTGTCCCACGGCCCGAACAGACCGCTCTGGCAGATGTCCTCGATGGGCTTGCGCATATCGGGATCCATCTCCCAGGCGCGCACGCCCGAGGTGCTGACCAACCGGTGCGGTCCGTCGATGCGGTAGTGCGGCGCTTCGAAGCCGGCCTCCGCGGCGGCCTTCGAGTACTTGGCCGGCGACTGGTTCGCGTGCAATACGGGCGCGTGATAGAACTCCTGGAACGCGTCCAGGTAGAGCTTCCAGTTCGCCTTGACCTCCGAGCGGTAGTGCCACCGCGAGTTCATCTGGCCGAACGGATACCCCTCCAGATCCGTGATCATCGGGCCGAGGAAGTCGCGCAGGCTCTGTTCGGGTTCGGGCGCGAAGTTGACGAAGATGAAGCCTTCCCACACGTCGCAGTGCACCGGGACCAACCCGTAGCGGCCCTTGTCCAGGTTGAAGAATTCCTCTTCCTGTTGGACGAAGGTCAGATTGCCGTCCAGGTCGTAGCGCCAGGCGTGGTACTTGCAGGTGAACTGCTTGCAGAAGCCGCTGGTCTCCTCCAGCGGCATGTCGTTCCACACCAGCTTGTTGCCGCGGTGGCGACAGATGTTGTGGAAGGCCCGAACCTCGCCGGCGTTGTTGCGCACCACGACGATTGACGTGTTGACGACCTTGAGCTCTTTGGTGAAGTAGCTGCCCTTGCGCGGAAGCTGTTCGGTGCGGCCGACATTCAGCCACGCACGCTTGAACACCGCTTTGCGCTCGGCCTCGTAGAACTCGGGGCTGATCGAGTCCTGGTAGGACACCGGATCGGTGCCCAGCTGGGGGTAGTGCTCCGTCCAACTGCCTTCAGCGGGTTTGGGGAATCGCGCCATCGCTACTCCTGTCGACTCGTGCGGAGCCTGCAGCGCCGACCGTATCCCCTCCGCCGAGCAATCGCAAGTAGTTGATATTCCTCTGGCGCCGCCTCCGCCCGCGCATGAACTCGCATGAAATAGCCGCCGCGCGAAATCGCGTTGCGCTCGGTATGAGCACAGCGCAAGGCGACATCTCGCAGTTCGGCCCCAACGCGCCCGGCTACACCTGGGTGTCGGCCGATGACGTCGAACCGAAGCGGCCGTTCCCCGGCATCACGGTCAGACTGCTGTGGGAGGGCGACAACGGCGCCAAGGCCGTCGTCACCGAGATCGGTCCCGGGGCCGTTTGGGGCAAAGAGGATCACCACAGTCCGGGGCCCGAGGAGGTCTACGTCGCCTCAGAGGTGTTCAACGACGGCGTGAACGACTACCCGGCCGGCACGTTCCTGCACGCTCCGGCGGGTTCCTGGCACGTGCCGCAGTCGAAAGAGGGCTGCGTGTTGTTCCTCTTCTATCCAGAGGGCTGACTGCGCGGTCTATCACGAACGCTGACTGCGCCGTGATCTCGCTCGAAGGCCAAAACCCCTCAGTCGAAATCACAACCGGGGCTGGGAGTGCTGTCCGACGTGGGTGCGCCAGTCGGGTCGACGTAGGTCACCTCGAGCACCAGGGGCGTCGCACCTTCGTTGCGACCGATGTGAACGTGATCGGGGCCGGTGGGATCGGTGATCGGCGTCCCGGCCCTGAACACGCCGTCGCGCCGGCAGTCCGCCCCGTAGTGGGTGAGCACACCACTTTTGACGATGCCGTAGATCAACCCCTGATGGGTGTGCCATCCGGTGCTGCCGCCCGGGGCAATCGTGATGTCACTGACGATGTAGTCCTTGCCGTCGGCCGTCTGCTTCGACAGCACCACCGCGCTCACGCCCCTCGTCGGGGTGGCGTGTGCGGTCGCCGCAAACCCCGCCGCGCAGGCGAACAGCGCCGAAGCGGCGAACAGCGACGGCAAGGACAGCGACGAAACCTTAGACAGTGTTCCCACAGAGAGCCTTTCGCGTCGGACGGTCACGCACTTCTGCAGGTATAGAACGTCTGTAGAGAACGAAACCTTCGGATCAGATGACGGGCAGCAGCGCGCGCAACACCGCACACGACGCCGCGGCGACCTCGCCGGCGAACTGGTCGAATTCGAAGCTGGAATCCTCACCGGCCAGATCGGACAGCGCTCGGATCACCAGCCAGTCGGCTCCGAACGCCTCGGCGACCTGGGCCACGGCACCGCCCTCCATCTCGACGGCTCGGCCGCCGAACTGGGCATGCAGCCGGTCCCGAGTCGACGCGCTGTGCACGTATTGATCACCCGAAAGTACTGTGCCGTAGGCGATCTGCGCGGGCCGACCCCGCCCTCCCGCACGCGCGGACAGCGCGGGCAGGCTCAAGCCGTCCAGCGCGCCTCTGACCTTGTCGAGCAGCACCTGGGCCACGTCGTAGCCAAGGCGGTCGGTCGGGTTGATAAACGGCACGTGACCAGCTTGATAAGTCTGCAGCTGTTCGTTCTCGATCAGGCCCGTATCGTGCTGAATCACCCGATCGGCGACGACGACATCGCCGACGTTCAGCTTCGGGTCCAGGCCGCCGGCGACACCGGAGAAAACGATTGTGCGGCAATCGAAGCCGTGGACCAGCAAGGTGGTCACGAGAGCGGCATTGACCTTGCCCATGCCGGTGCCAGCAAGCACGACATCACAGCCGTCAAGCACGCCGATCTGGAAACTCGTGTGGGCGTGGCGAACAACGTCGACATCGCCCATAGCGTCGCGGAGGTGGGCCAGTTCCTGCGGCAGCGCGCAGATCAAACCTATTGGCACAAAAGAAGTTTACGCCGCTAAGTATCTTCCGCTCCGGGGGGAGAATTCCGACGCTGATCGACGTTCAGCGCCGGTCGCAGACCTCGCGTGCGCGCTCCCCCACGGATCGTTTACGAAGTGGTTACGCGCAGGGGTTGTCGACGACCCACCCGCGCTCTAGGTTGTTTGGCATACCAACTCGGTATACCAAATGAAGGGGATTGGTATGTCCAACACCCGGTGGCGGATGTTCGCCCTACTGCTCCTGTTGGTCACGGTCAACTATGTCGACCGGGGTTCTCTGTCGGTGGCGCTGCCCAAGATCAAGGAAGATTTCCACATCAGCGCCGAGGTCACCGGCCTGCTGCTGTCGGCGTTCTTCTGGGCGTACGCCGCGATGCAGATCCCGTCCGGGTGGCTCATCGACCGCTTCGGGCCGCGCAAGCTGATCACCGCCGCATGCACGGGATGGGGCACCGCGACCGCCTTTTCGGGCATGTCGCCGAACATCGGGACCATGGCCGTCGCACGCGGCCTCATCGGTGTCACCGAGGCGCCGATCATGCCCGCGGGCGGCAAGCTCAACGCGGCGTTTCTCACCGAGAAGGAGCGCGGGCGCGGCGCGACGATTCTCGACGCCGGTGCGCCGTTGGGTTCCGCCGTAGGCGGCATCGCGATCGCCGGGCTGATCGGTCTCACAGGCAGTTGGCGCTGGTCGTTCATCATCGCCGGCGTCGTCACCGTGCTGCTGGGCATCTGGGCGTGGCGAGCGATCCGCGACACTCCCGAGGAGCATCCGAAGGTCAATGACGCCGAACGCGAATACCTGGTGTCGGCGTTGCGCGAGGAGAGCGAACGCCACCAGTCCACCGGTGAGCGCGCAGGCCTCATCTACTACATGAAATACCGCAGCTTCTGGGCGATGTGCGCCGGCTGGCTCGGCTTCAACGGCGTCTTCTACGGCCTGCTGACATGGGGCCCGCTCTTCCTCTCGGAGAGCAAGGGTTTCGAGCTCGAAGCCATCGGGTGGTCCACCTTCGCGATCTTCGGTTCCGGCTTCGTCGGAGAGATCATCGGCGGCCAACTCGCCGACCGCCTCAAGGAGAAGGGCTACGGCACCAATCGCGTGATGCGCTCCCTGTTGGGCTTCGCCGGGACGTGCGTGGTCGCCGGCCTGGTGGGTGTGGTGCTCATGCCCAGCCCCCTCGCGGCGGTGCTGCTGTTGTCGACCGTGCTGTTCTTCCTGCGCTGGGTCGGCCTGTTCTGGTCGGTGCCCGCGACCCTGGGTGGCCGCGAAGACGCCGGCGTGCTGGGCGGCGCGATGAACCTGGCGGGCAACATCTCCGGTTTCGTCACCCCGATGGCGGTCGGGTTCATCGTCGGCGCGACCGGCGCATACACGTGGGCCCTGCTGTACTTCGTCGGCGCCGGAATGATCATGACCGCCGCGGTCCTCGTCCTCGACTACTCGAAGCGGCTGGCGCCCAAGGCCACACCGCTGTCCACCGCGAAGGGAGCGTCCGTATGACCCGCATCGGCATGATCGTCCCGTCCTCGAACACCTCGCTCGAACCGGCCACCACCCGGCTGCTGGCGAACCGGCCCGACGTCACGATCCACTACACGCGAATTCCCGTGCGGGCCATCACGCTCGACGGCACCGGCGCGGCGTTCGACGCCGACACCATGGTCGCCGCGGCACGGCTGCTGGCCGACGCCGAGGTGGACTGCATCGCGTGGAACGGAACGGCGGGCTCATGGCTCGGCCTCGAGCACGACCAGCAGTGCTGCGCCGCGATCAGCGAGGCCACCGGAATTCCGGCGACCACGTCCACCCTGGGGATCCTGCAGGCGTGTCACGATTACGGGATCTCCGCGCTGGCCTGCGCGACGCCGTACACCCGTGACGTCGTCGACGCGATCATGCGGGAGTACGCACGCCATGACGTCACCGTCGTCTCGCACGCGGAATGGGAACTGACCGACAACCTTTCGTTCGCGAAGGCGGGCGCAGACGCCGTCGCCGAACTGTTGGTGGCGGCGACAAAGAACGCGACCGCCGAACCGGCGCCGCAGGCGGTCGCACTCATCTGCACCAATGTCGACGGCACCACAGTGCTGAATGAGGTGGAGAAGACCCTCGGCACCCCGGTGTTCGACAGCATCGCCGCGACGCTGTGGTGGGCACTCGAACTCACCGGGTCCGACGCGCGCATTCCAGGAGCCGGGCTGCTGTTGGAGCAGGGATCGCTGCGCCACCGCGTCAAGGAGATCGTCACCGAACTGCGCGAACGCACCGGATGCGACCGGACGACCGCGCGTATCGACGACGCAGAACTCGGCCTGCATGTGGACCTGTGTGCGGCCGAATCCTGCGCTCCTGGAGTGCGTTCCATCCAGCACGATCCGTCGCTGGACCAACGCAAGCTGGAGACCGTCAGCTGGTTGGAGGCCAATCGCAAGGTGCTGGTGCAGCCCACCTTCGCCGAACCACCGTACCCGCCACAGGCGTTGCGGGAGGTGTACGGGGTGAGCGCGCAGGTGCTGGGCCCGGTCGAACGCGGCGACGAGATGGCGGCCTGGTTATCCGCGCACAGCATCAGCGAACGGCCTTGGTCAGATGACGATCTCGCGGCGATGACCGATGCGCAGCACAAGCTGCACGCAGTGCTGAACAACAAGTGAGGAAATCACATCGTATGACAGACAAGAAGATTCAGGTTTGTGTCGGAATCGACGTCGACTCGTGTGCGGGCTGGCTGGGTTCCTACGGTGGCCAGGACTCGCCGAATGACATGCAGCGCGGCGTGTTCGCAGGCGAGGTCGGAGTTCCGCGCCTGTTGAAGCTGCTCGAACGCCGCGACATCGTATCCACGTGGTTCTGGCCGGGTCACTCGATCGAAACTTTCCCCAAGCAGGCCAAGATGTGCTTCGCGGCCGGACATGAGATCGGCGCCCACGGCTACAGCCACGAGAACCCACGGTCGCTGTCCCCCGAACAGGAACGCGCCGTGATGGCCAAGAGCGTCGAACTCGTCGAAGCGCTCACGGGCGCACGCCCGAAAGGCTATGTCGCCCCGTGGTGGGAGATGAGCGAACACACCGCATCGATTCTGAAGGAATACGACTTCTCCTACGACCACTCCCAGAACTACAACGACTTCGTGCCGTTCTATGCGCGCGTGGGTGACGAGTGGACCCCGATCGACACCAGCAAACCGGCCGAGCACTGGATGAAGCCGCTCAAACACGGCCACGAAATCGACCTCGTCGAGTTCTGCGGCAACTGGTACGTCGACGACCTGCCGCCCATGATGTTCATCAAGAGCCACCCCAACTCACACGGTTTCGTCAACCCGCGCGACATCGAGCAGATGTGGAACGACCAATTCGATTGGGTGTACCGGGAACTCGACTACGCCGTCATCCCCATGACGCTGCACCCCGACGTCTCGGGTCGCCCTCAGGTGCTGCTGATGCTCGAGCGTCTGCTGGATCGGTGGGCGGGTTTCGACGGCGTCGAGTTCGTCACGATGGCCGACGCCGCCGACCAGTTCCGGTCGCGCTTCCCGCTGGATCAGCCGACACGCCCTGATTGCGTAGGACGCTGAGGTTCGCATCGGCGTCTGCCTGCGACGCCCGATGGCTAAGCTGAGGGCACCATGTCCTCGACGCCGACAGCCGATGAAGGCTCGCCCAGCAACCTGCTGCTGCGCGCCCGGCTCATCGACGCGCTGCGGTCCGACGTCATCCGCGGCCGGTACCCAGCCGGGTACCGGCTGGTGGAGCGGGATGTGGCGGACACTTACGGGGTTTCGCGGCTCCCCGCGCGCGAGGCACTGCAGGCCCTGAAGGCCGAAGGCTTTCTGGAGGTGCGCAAGACGCGCGGCCTTGTGGTTCGCGGCTGGACCGAGCGGGATGTCATCGAACTTTTCGACATCCGGCAGGCCCTCGAGGCGATGGCATGCCGCGAAGCGGCAGGAAACCGGACCGACGAGGATATCGCCGCACTTCGCGGCGCGGCCGATGCCGCGGACCGCGCCGTCGAGCGCAACGACGCCACGGCGGCTCACGACGCGAACGCGCTCTTTCACCAGTTGCTGGTGACGGCGTCGCACAACCGGACGCTCGGCGAGATCATGGCGCCGATTCACTACCGGGTGCAGTGGCTGGTCCGACAGATCCCCGACCCCCACGCCGTCTCGGACGATCACCACCGCCTCGCCGACGCCATCGCGGACCGCAATGCGCGCGCCGCGGAGAAGCTCGCGAAAGAACACGCCGACCGCAACCGCACCACGACACTGCAGACCTTGTTCGGCACGCCTCGGTCACGGTTGGGCTGAGCAGCCAGCAGAACTGACCTTCGGATGTCGCGGTGTCAGCCGCTCAACGCGCCGGAAGGCCGAGAACGTGCTGGGCGATGATGTTGCGCTGGATCTCCGAGGTGCCCCCGGCGATGGTTCCCGCGAAGCTGCCGATGTAGCGGGTGAACCAGCCCGCGGTGAATTGCCCTGGGCTGTAAGGGTTGTAGGGCGCCGTCATGGCCCGGTCGCCAAGGCCGTCGCGACCCGCGTCTTGCAACGCCTGCAGGTAGGCGTTCTGCTCGGCCTCCGCACCGAGTACCTTCAGCACCGAGAGACCCGGCACGTCGGTGTCCCCGCGCGCCGCCTTCGCCAGGGCCGCCGATCCGAGAAGGCGCAACGCCTGATAGTCCATTGCGATACTCGCGTAGGCATCGCGGCCCAGAGCTTTACCGGGCCGGAAGCTTTCGAGCGTCTGCCCCAACCGGTTGGCGAACTGCAACCACATCATCGTGCGCTCATGTCCGAGCGAGCCGTTGGCCACCTTCCAGCCGCCGTTGACCGGCCCGACGAGATTCGCCGCAGGCACCGCGACATCGGTCAGGAAGACCTCGTTGAAGTCGAGTTCGTTGCGGTCGTACACGCACGCGAACGGGCTGCACGTCACGCCGGGACTATCGGTCGGAATCAGCAGTGCGCTGATCCCATTGTGCTTGGGCGCCTCGGGGTCGGTGCGCACGAACGTCAGGATCACATCGGCGTCGTGCGCACCGGAGGTCCACACCTTCTGGCCGTTGACGACGAAATGGTCCCCGTCCAACACCGCACGCGTGGCGAGCCCGGCCAAATCCGAGCCCGCGCCCGGTTCACTCATGCCAAGCGAGGCCGTCATCTCGGCGCGCAGGATCGGCACCGCCCATCGCCGCTTCTGTTCGTCGGTGCCGAACGACAGCAGTGAGGCCGCGATGATGCCGACGCCCTGCGGGTTGAACGCGTGGTAGATGCGCCGGCGCGCGAGTTCCTCACGGTGCACGAGCTGTTCGAGCACACCCGCGTTGCGCCCACCGAATTCCGGCGGATTGCCCGGCAACAGCCAGCCGTGGTCGAACTGCAGCCGCTGCCACCGCCGCGCCCATTCGGGCACGTGGGACGTGGACCGCGAGCGCTCCGCGGCCGCCTCGGCTTCCGCAGGAAGATGCTGGTCGAGGAACGCGATGAACTCGGCGCGGAAGGCCTCGACGTCGTCGTCGAACCGCAGCTGCACGCCCCCAACATATCAAGTACTTAACATTTGGGCGCGGATGCGTTAAGACTGATGGGTGCTCGACGGAGAGAAGGTGCTGATCACCGGCGCCACCGGCAAGATCGCCTTTCCGATCGCGCGCGTGCTCGCCCCACACAACGAGGTGTGGGGCGCGGCTCGCTTCACGGATCCCGGCACTCGCGACAGACTGGTCGCGGCGGGCATCACGCCGCACACGCTCGACATGGCCGATCCCGACTTCGCCACGTTGCCAGACGATTTCACATATGTCTTCCACGCTGCGGTCGATCCGGGGACCGGCGACTGGACGCGATGCGTGCAAACCAACGCACACAATTCCGGTGCGCTGCTTGCCCATTGCCGCGCGGCCAAGGGCGTCGTGTTCTGCTCGACCGGATCGATCTACGGCTACCAAGGCAGACGTCCGCTGCGCGAAACCGACCCGCCAGGTGTCCCGCTGCGGCCCAATTACAGCTTCTCGAAGGTCGCCGCGGAAGCGGTGTGCAGTTGGGTCGCCGACCGCTACGACATCCCGCTGACCATCATCCGCATCTGCTCGACCTACGGGCCTGAAGGTGGGGCACCCGCCGACAGGCTGGAAGCGATGTTGGCGGGCAGGCCGATTCGGCTGCACCCCGATGCGCCCAACAACTACAACCCGATCTACGAAGACGACTACGTCGAGTTGGGCATCCGAGCCATGGAGGTGGCCGACAGGCCGCCGGTCGTCGTCAACTGGGCGGGTAGCGAAACCGTCAGCATCGAGGACTACTGCACCTACATGGGCAAACTCGTCGGCGCTGATCCGGTCTTCGAATACAGCGCCGACGCGCGCCCGCCGTTGTGGCCGGACGTGACCCGCATGCATCGACTCCTGGGCCGCACGAAAGTGCCTTGGCGCCAGGGATTTCGGCGCATGATCGCCGCCCGCCATCCCGAAATCGACCTTGCGCAAGGAGTGACGTGATTCTGCCGGGAACTCCCTCCGATGAGGTCGACGGCGTACTGGCCACCGGTCGGGGCGACATCTCTACCCTGTTCGTTTCCATGGCTCGGTGCCACCCGGACGGCCGCGACGCTGATTACCTGTGCTGGCACACCCTCGACCACCGACCCGAACAGCACCGTTTATCGGCCGTGCGCGCCTCGCTGCGGCTGGTGTCGACGCCGGAGTGCCGGGCCGCCCGAGCGTGCAGCCACGAACGCTTCGACGCCGTCGATCACGTGATGACCTACTTCTTCACCGATCAGGGCGGGCTGACGCCGTTCCTCGAACTGTCCTCTGCGCTGGGAGGTGCGAACCGCAAGCTGCCTCTGCTGCCTCCGGTTCAACGCGACGTGTACGCCGTCGAGCAGAAGGCCGCGGCACCGCGGATCAAGGTCGGCGCCGACGTGCTGCCGTGGTGGCCGGCCGTCGGTTTCTATCTGCTGCTCGAGTCCGACGCGACGCCGCCAACCGATCTCATCGAGGTCGACGGGGTGGCCGGCTTGTGGTCGGTGGCCTCACAGGACGTCGACGAACATCTGGCCAGCGCACCCCCGGGCCAGCTGCTCACCTACTGCTTCCTCGACGACGATCCCCTGGCGACCGCCGAGCGGCTGCGTCCCGCGCTCGAACGTCGCTGGCAGGACGGCGGAATCACGCCGATGCTGGCCGCACCATTCCATGCGGTCGTGCCGCATCAGTGGAATCGCTGTGTGCCGTAGGAGGTTTGCATGCGCGTCGGGTTGATGGGGCGACCGCTACTGAAAAACATTTGCGGGCATAACTGCCGCCTCTCGCGCCGCTTCGCGTAGTCCACCTGCGGTCACGCGTCCACTTCCTCCCGCAAATTATCAAGGATGAAGTGACGCAAGTATTTTAGGCAACGTGAAACACGGTTGCTGGACAACATGTGTGATCCACATCACTTACGTAGCCAAACTGTGACCTGCTTGACACTGGGCTGACCTGCTGCCTAGCATCCAAGTCGCCGATAGGACGGTCCACGCTCGCCCCTCCGCGCTCCACCGCGGAACCGGGCAGGCATCCCGCGGATCGCACCTCCCTGGTTCTGACCGCCGTTTGCCCAAATGGCGGCATTCCGTACAGCGGGAGGCCAGCAATGAAACGACTGCTGCGCATGGCAGCTGCAATCTTCTTGATCGCGCTGACGGTCGGCGCATGCAAAGGATCTTCGTCGAGCACCGGTGCCGGCGCCTTTCCGGACAAGGACCTCACGCTCATCGCGGCAAGCGATCCAGGCGGCGGATTGGACCTGGCGGCTCGCGCCCTTCAGGAGGCTATGCAGAAGGAGCACCTTCTGAAAGTCGGTATGACCGTTGAAGGGATTGGTGGTGGCGGCGGGAATCCCGCTCGAGCCGCGCTACTGAAACGCCCCTCGGACGGATACAGCGTTGTCGCCGAATCGAACAGGGTGTTTCTCAACCCGCTTACCGGCACTACTGACATGCAGGCTTCAGAATTCGTGCCGGTGGCGAAGCTGATGACCGAATACCTGGTTTGGGTGGTCAAAGGCGACTCAAAATGGGCTTCTGCGAGTCAAATCCTCGACAATCTCAAGACCGATCCGCGGGCTGCCACATTCGGAGTAGCAACCGTGCCGTCGGACGACCAATTCAACGTGCTAGGTCCGATACAGAAGGCGGGCGTCGACGCATCGAAAGTCAATGTCGTGACATTCAGCGGCGGCGGTGATTTGCTGACCAATCTGCTGGGTGGTCGCGTCGATGTCGTGTCCACGGGCGTTGGAGAACTATCGAGTTTTGCGGGCACCGACAAGATTCGAATCATCGCGGTTTCATCGGCAGAGCGTCAGCCGGGCCTATTGGCCGATGTTCCGACCTGGAAAGAGTTGGGCGTGGACTTCGCCTTGGACCACTGGCGAGGAATCTTCGGCCCAGCTGACATGCCGAAGGACGCAATCGATTGGTGGGCAACATCAATCGAGAAGACGTCCCAGACGCAGACATGGAAGGACATACTCGCAAAGCACGGTTGGACACCGGACTTCCAAGGCCCTGATGAGTTCGCGCAAACCGTACAAGCCCAGCAGGCGAACGCGGACGAGCTGATCAAGTCTCTCGGGCTTGGCGGATGATCGCAACTCTCAAGCGAGACACCTGGATCGGCCTGGTGACGATCGTTCTGGCCGCTGGGTATCTGACACAGATTGGAAGCATTCACGTCCGCCCAGGTGCCGATGTGACCGGGGTGGGGCCCCGCACTTACCCGACGCTCCTTGGCTGGGTCTTGCTCCTCACCGGGATCGCACTGGTCGTGACGTCTGTGGTGGGCACCTTGCGAAGAGCCGCAGACGCAACGGCCGGACCGGACCAATCGTCCGCCGAGGTAGCACCTTCGCAGCGGCGGCGACTCATTCAAGGGGCCGCGCTCGCCGGTCTCACCGTTGTGTATCTGCTGATGCTGGAACCGCTTGGCTTTCTCATCGCAACCGTGCCCTACATCGCCGGGGCGATGGTCATCGTCGACGCAGGAGCACACTATCGCGGTCGCCAGCTCTGGGTCCCGCTTGTGACCGGTGCGCTTCTCAGCCTTGCGCTACACGCCTTGTTCCACGGTGCCCTCGGCGTACCCCTCCCGCCAGGACCCTTCGATCCGGCGTGGGGTATCTGATGGACATCCTCAGCCAGCTTGGCGACGGCTTCGCCAACATCATGTCCAATCCGCACTCTTTGTTGGCTGCGCTAATTGGATGCTTGCTCGGAACAATCGTCGGGATCCTGCCGGGGCTGGGTCCGTCAACCACGATCGCCCTGCTTATACCGGTTGCGCTAACACTGGATCCGCAGACCGCCTTGGTCATGGCCCTGGCGATCTATCTCGGTGCGATGTATGGCGGAACGCTCACCAGCGTATTGCTGAACATCCCCGGAGAGCCGTCGTCGGTCATGACCGCTCTTGACGGCTACCAGTTAGCACGCCAAGGCAAAGCCGGCGCGGCGCTTGCAGTCGCGGCGATCGGCTCGTTTATCGGTGGCACTCTCTCTGTCGTCGCCCTGATGGCATTGGCGCCGCCACTGGCAAGTGCCGCACTCGCCTTCGGCCCAGCCGAGTACTTCGGTGTGCTCGTGCTGGCCTTGGTGCTCAGCGCTTCACTGATCGGCAAATCGGTGTTCCGCGGACTGATTTCAATCATGTTCGGATTGATGTTGGCCACGATCGGCACAGACCTGCAAACGGGAGTGCCTCGGTTCACGTTCGGTGAGTCGGGTCTACTCGAGGGCATCGATTTGATCATCCCGATCATTGGGGTGTTCGGCGTCGGCGAAGTGCTCTGGTCACTCGTGCATCCGGAGGAGGCGCCTAGCAAGGCACTCAAGATCAGAGGGAGGATTTGGCCAAGCCGGGAGGACAGCCGCCGGTCGGCAATGCCCACACTGCGTAGCTCGATCATCGGATTCTTCGCCGGTGTGCTACCGGGCTCGGGCTCGACGATGGCGTCGTTCATCTCGTACACAGTGGAGAAGCGAATCTCGACGCGACCGGACAAGTTCGGAAAAGGCGCGATCGAAGGAGTCGCTGCTGCCGAGACAGCTAACAATGCTTCGACAGGTGGCGCGTTGGTGCCGATGCTCACGCTGGGCATCCCCGGTTCCGGTGCGACCGCAGTACTCCTTGCCTACCTCATCATGTACGGCATCCAGCCAGGTCCGGGATTTTTCACGCAGAATGCCTCACTGGCTTGGGCGCTGATTGCGTCGCTGTATGTGAGCAACGTGATCTTGTTGATCCTGAATCTGCCGCTGATCCCCCTGTTCGTGAAGCTCATCGATGTGCCAGCGCGGTTCCTTTTCCCGGCAATCATGGCCGTTGCGGTCATCGGTGGGTACGCCGGCAGCAACTCGTTGTTCGACGCCGGGCTGGTCGTGTTGTTCGGGATAGTCGGCTACCTGATGCGCGAGGCGCGACTGTCACCTGCACTACTCGTCATCGGGCTCGTCCTTGGACAGATGCTCGAAACACGATTTCGTCAGGCGCTCGCGCTGGACAACGGCAGCGTTGTCGGCGCACTCACTACGCCGATCACCCTGGTATGCCTCGGTATTGCAGCGTTGCTTATCGCCTTGGACGTACGTCGCACGCTCATGGAGGCGAGACGCAGGGCTCGCACCAAAGATCGTGACGCGCCCGAATCCGTAATCGTTCCTGGATAGATCAAAGCGACCATCCAGACATCCACCCCGACTTCTTCGCCGAAGTCGCTGGTTAGTCATGTCAATCACTGAAAGGAAACGCAATGCCCGAGTACCAGTCCCTCGCTTACGACATTGGCGACCGAGTCGCCACCATCACGTTCAACCGGCCCGAGCGGCGCAACGCTCTTGATACCCAGGTATGCGGTGAGCTGATCGACGCTATGCACACTGCGGAGGCTGACCCAAACATTTTGTGCGTCGTTCTCACTGGCGCCGGAAGCGTTTTCTGCGCGGGGCAGAATTTGAAGTTCACTCTCTCTTCGGACCCCGAAGCCTATGACGAGTACCGCAGGATCAACCGTCGTATGCGGGACACCATCCAGCGGCTCGACAAACCAGTGATCGCGCGTGTGCAGGGTGACGCCATCGGAGGTGGCACCTACATCGCCACCTGCTGCGACCTGATCGTCGCGGTACCGGAAGCCCGCTTCGCGATGCGGGAGATCAACGCCGGCATACATTCTGGCGGCGCGCACCTGTTCACGGTCGGCCGCGCCCGATCGATCGAGATGAACATGTTGGGCCGCCACATCGACGCGGTTGAGGCCGAACGGTGGGGACTGATCAACAAGGTAGCGCCAGGCGAAGAGCTCGACGCTGCTGTAGATGAATACGTGCAGACAATTCTTGCGTTACCACCACTTTCGGTGCGGTACACCAAATTCGCCACCAACATGCTGTTGGACATGGCGGGCTACTGGGCCTGGCTGGATGCGCACGTCGGCATCCATCCTTCGCTGTCTTGGACTGAGGACGGCAAGGAGGCCAAGCGCGCCTTTATCGAGAAGCGCGCGCCCAAGTTCACCGGCCGGATCTCCGCACCATGACCTACCGTGCACTGACACCACTGAGGGTGCTGGAGTTCGGCCGAGACGTTGCCGCGCCGCTATGCGGAAAGATCCTGGCCGACTATGGCGCCGAAGTCATCAAAGTCGAACCGCCAGAGGGTGACCCGGCACGCCGACTGGACCCCGTTACCGGCGCCGGCGGGCCGGAGGCAAGCGTGGCGTTCGCGTACCTCAATACGAACAAGCGCGGTGTCTGTATTGACCTCGATCACCCCGATGGCCGATACCTCGCCACCGAACTCGCCAAAGTCAGCGATGTCGTGATCGAAAACCTCGAGCCTGGCCGACTGATGGAATGCGGCCTCGGCTATGAGGACCTCGCCACGGTCAATCCTCGTCTGGTGTACACGAGCATCTCGCCATTCGGCCGTACCGGACCATATGCTGACCTACCCTCATCGGAGATCGTGATCGACGCGCTGGGCGGTTGGATGTACGGCCTGGGCGATGCTGATCGCGAACCGCTGCGCCCACCAGGCCGGCAGTCGGAGGTCCTCGGCGGCCTCTGCGCCGCGATGGCCTCGCTGGGAAGCTATATAGGGGCCCGTTCGTCGGGCATCGGCGATCACCTCGACGTCTCGTGCCAGGAAGCCGTGGCGTGGTTCTTGATGAACCCGACGACGGTGTACGAGTACAGCGGTGCGGTATGGGAACGAACTGGCGGCACCAGCCCTACTAATTACCCACAGGGGTTGATGGCCTGTCGCGACGGGATGATAGCCGTCAACGTCATGTACTTTGCCGAATGGAACCGGCTATGCGATGTCCTCGATCAGCCTGGCTGGCACACCGATCCACGACTAGCAACGCCGGTGGACCGGGCACGCAACGCTGCGGTTATCGATGCGGTGCTGTTGCCGTGGCTGTCAAAGATGACCGTCGACGAGGCCTACCATTTAGCCCAGGCGCACAAGCTACCGTTCGCTCGAGTCAGCACGGTATCTGATCTGCTGAACTCGGAACAGCTTGCAGCGCGAGGCTATTGGACCTGCCAACGGCACCCAGTCCTCGGCGAGTTCGCGCAGCCGGGTCCACCGTTCAAGATGAATGGCGTCGAACGTGATGACGACCGTCCCGCACCGCTGTTGGGCGAGCACACCGATGACGTATCACGAGAACTCGGTCGCCTACAGGGAGTGATGTGAGGTGACAAAGTTACCGCTTGAAGGCATACGGGTGGTCGACCTGACAATGGCTTGGGCTGGGCCGCTCGCTGTCCGAGTGCTCGCCGAGCATGGCGCCGAAGTGATCAAGATCGAGGGTGCCGGCCATATGGATCGCTGGCGCGGTGGGACGAGCCCGCAACGGGGCACCGACCGTTACCCCGACAACGATCCTGGCGATGTGCCGTGGAATCGCAACGCGTTCTTCAATACCCAGAATCAGAACAAGCAAAGCCTGGCACTTGACCTGAAGTCCGCCCAGGGTCGCGACATTTTCCGTAGGCTCGTTGCGACCGCAGACCTCGTGATGGAGAACTTCGGTGCGGGCGCGATGGGTCGACTCGGACTGGACTATCCCGACCTGGTGCGAATCAAACCCGATCTGTCGATGGTATCGATGCCGGCGTTTGGCAGGACCGGCCCTGAGAGTTCATATGTCGCGCACGGCCCGACGATCGAGGCGGCTGCAGGAAACGTTGCACTGCAGGGCTATCCAGGCGGGCCACCGTCACCGTCTGGTGTTCTTGCTTGGGGAGATCCGGTCGCCGGCATTACGGGCGGCGTAGCAGCGCTGGTGGCACTGACCTATCAGCGAATCACGGGTTGTGGAACCCATGTCGACCTTTCACACCTGGAAGCAGCCATCCCGTTCAACTTTCAAGCGTTTCTCGAGTTCAGTGTCAATGGCGTCGAGCGAAAACGCCTCGGGAATACCGAGGGCGGCGGGATTCTGCAGGGCTGCTACCCCTGCAGCGGTGACAACCAATGGGTCGCGATAACATGCCCGGACCGTGAGACATGGGTGCGGTTGGCCGAGATCGTCGACCTCGTCGAATCATCTTCCAGAAGTATCGATCACCAAATTCGTGCGTGGACTGCAGCACGAAATCGTGACGAAGTCGTACGCCGGCTTCGTGACGCCGGTATCCCCGTCGGGCCCGTGCTCAGCGCGGCTGACTTGCTAGCGGACCCACATCTCAATGCACGTGGTTTCTTTCGTACAGTCACCCACCCGCAAGCCGGAACGCACCGTTACCCAGGCATGCCTTGGCTCCCGGCGAACAGGCCGTGGCGGCCACCGACACCAGCGCCGTTGTTCGGTGAACACAACGAGAGCGTGCTCACATCGCTTCTCGATCTGAGTCCGAACGAGGTGGAGCGCCTCTATAGCGAAGGCGTGATCGCTCATCGTCCGCTGGCACAAGGCGATTGAACAAATGGAGAAAACATGCGATTAGTGATGTACAGCGCACTGGAAGCACCCCGGCTGGGTGCAGTGTGTCAAAACAACGTTGTCGACCTCAACCGTGCCCACCACGCCTATCTGGCGGCGAGCGGCGACGACTGTGAAAGCCGTGATCTTGCTGACGCACTGGTACCTACCGACTCGTTGGAGTTTCTCAGGGGTGGACGCAGATCGGCTGAGGCGGCGACTACCACCCTCATGTGGGTTCTGGAGCAATTGCGCGCAGGCAATTTCCCCACCGGCGTGTGGGGTGAGAAGCTTGTTCAGCCGCTGAGTGGCGTCCGGCTCGCCGCGCCTGTGCTACGCCCACGCAAGATCGTCTGCGTAGGGCTCAACTATCGTGACCACGCCGAGGAACAGAACGCCAAGATTCCCAAGAACCCGATCTTGTTTGCCAAGTTCGATCGTTCGCTCATTGGGCACGGCGAGGACGTCGAATATCCTGCCGTCACGGAGCAACTCGACTACGAGGCCGAGCTGGCCATCGTCATCGGAAGATCGGGTCGACACATCCCGGTGGCTACCGCAATGGACCACGTGGCGGGGTACGCCGCATTCAATGACATCACGTCCCGGGACGTCCAATTCGCCGATAGACAGTGGTTGCGTGGCAAGATGGGCGATACCCACGCTCCGTTCGGTCCGTATCTGGTGACAGCCGACGAAGTCCCGAACCCAGGCGCGCTCAAAATCCGGCTGTGGCGAAATGACGAACTACTGCAGGATTCGTCTACGTCACAGTTGATCTTCGGAATCGCCGAGCTGATCGCGTTCACGTCCGCGTCGGTGACTCTGGAAACCGGTGATGTAATCGCCACCGGCACTCCCGGCGGTGTTGGGTTTGCCCGCAACCCGCCAGTCTTCCTGCAGGCAGGCGATTCGGTGCGCGTCGAGATCGACGAGGTCGGTGTTCTGGAAAACCGGATCGTCAAGCGGAGCTAGTGTCAATGCCCGCGTCCCGCAGGCCTTCTTGATATCGCCGGACCAAGTCGCGGTAGCACTGCACAAGTGCTCGCTGCGCTGGACCCCAATAATTGCTTTCCACCACGGTCACGAAACGAGCTGGCTCTTCCCTCAGGTCCTGGCCCGTTAGTCGACTCTCCACCCACTCGCGGTTGACTTCGGTGGTCAGAGCCACGGACGCTCGCTGAACCTTGTGTGTTCTCAGGTCGACGAGGACCACCATGCTCAGGTTCTCGTGCACATCACGGGTCGCGGTGCCCTTCGGCATCATCGAATGCCCGATGACGATCACCTCATGATCCACATTTCCTCCATCATCCCCGGACTGACTCTTATTCTGCATGTCGAGCTCGCCTGCGGAATGTTCGGTCGCCTTCAGCTGTCAGCGGGGGTGCAACAAGCTTCGCAGCGGCCGCACGGTGCGCTGGCGTAGTAGTCCGTCAATTGATGTCGAGCGGCGCTGCGGACGTATCCGACTTCGGTAGCGTGTTGAGCGTCCCAGAAGAGCTGGGTTGCAGGGTGACCTCGTAGCCGTCGGGCCGCCAGGATGTGCTCGAGGATCGCGCGCACCAAGCACCGTTCCATGCGGTGGCGCCGTATCAGTGGAATCGCTATGTGCCGTAGAAGGTTTGCATGCGCGTCGGGTTGATGGTCGGCTCCGACAAGGAGCGTCCTCGCGGCGAGCGACTGACCGGGCTGCTGGCCGACGGGCAAACAGCCGAGGCTCAAGGTTTCGCATCGTTCTGGATCCCGCAGGTGCCCGGCTATCTCGACGCGCTCACGGCCGTCGCGCTGCTCGGCCAGGTCACCGAACGCATCGAGATCGCAACGGCCGTCGTCCCCCTTCAGACGCGTCATCCGCTCATCCTCGCGCAGCAGGCGTTGACCACGCAGGCCGCGTGCGGCGGGCGGTTCACGCTCGGCGTCGGCCCGTCGCACCACTGGATCATCGGCGACCAACTCGGCCTGCCCTACGACAAGCCGGCCCGGCTGGTCCGCGACTACCTCGATGTCCTCGATGCGGCGTTTACTGGCCCCGGCACGGTGGCGGTCGACAACGAGCACTATCGGGTGCACAGCCCGATCGACGTCATCGATGTGGGCGAGATGCCGCTGCTGATCGCGGCGCTCGGACCGACGATGCTGCGGATCGCGGGCGAGCGGACGGCGGGCACCATTCTCTGGATGGCCGACGAGCGGGCGATCGCCGATTACGTGGTTCCGCGCATAACCGCAGCCGCAGATGCCGTGGGACGCTCCGGAATCCGTGTCGTGGCGGGCGTTCCAGTCGCACTGTGCGCACAAAGCGACGTCGACGACACCCGCGCCTACGCCAGCGAGGTGCTCGGGCATGCGGACTTCTCCCCTAATTACGTGCGGCTGCTCGAACACGGAGATGCCGACGACGTCGGCGACACGATGGCCGCAGGCGACGAGTCGGCAGTCATCGCCCGGCTGCGCCGGTACCGCGACGCGGGCGTCACCGATCTGGCGGTCCGCGTCGTCCCTCTCGGCGATGATGCGGAGCAGCGCAGAGCGTCGCGGCGGCGCACTCAGGAGTTCGTCGCGTCGCTGGTATCAGGGTTCGATAGTTAGACGCACGTTAACTATTTCCAAGCCCGAATTGGGCTGCTAGGGTCCGTTTGTGCCCAGAACCAGTGCGGTCGAAGCGCCTGACGGTAGTCAACGGCGGGCCACCTTCCAGCGGGCACGGTCGCACGAGACCAAGCGCGCGCTGGTGCAGGCCGCGATGGCGCTGTGGCGCACCAACGGCTACGCGAAGACGACCGTCGCCGACATCTGCCGGGCCGCAGGCGTCTCCCGCGCGCTGTTCTACTTCTACTTCCCCGCCAAGGAAGACGTGCTGTTCGAAGTGGGCCTGCTGTCCACCCGCGCCGCACGCAAGACCATCCACCAGCACCTGTCCGGCGACTACGACGTCGACGCCGTCATCGCCTCGGCGCTGCGCAGTCTGGAGCGTTCGATGGCCCGCAACCCGCGCGACCTGATCGTCGAGACGATCCTGGAGGGCTACCGCCAGGAGCAGCGCATCCTCGCCGGGGAGCGTGCCGCCGACCCCGACGCCGACATGTTCGGTGAACTGTTCGCAAGGGCCAAGGCCGACGGGAAACTGGCGGACAGCATCGACACCGACCACCTGTCGAGATTGGCCCAGATGCACGTCAGCGAAGGCGTGCGGCATTGGGCGCTAAGCGGTTTCGGCGATCGGTCGTTCGCCGAAGTGGTGGCCCGTGACATCGCCGCGTTGATCGCCGGATTCAACCACGGCGCGAAGTAGATCGAAGGAGACGAACGATGGCGTGGGACTTCGAAACCGACCCCGAGTACCAGAAGGTGCTCGACTGGGCCGACGAGTTCGTCCGCGAGGAGATCGAGCCCCTCGACCTGGCCTTCCCCAACCAGCAGTTCACTCCGCTGGACGACAACCGCCGCAAGGTCATCGACCCGCTCAAGGAGGAGGTCAGGCGCCGCGGGCTGTGGGCCACGCACCTGGGGCCGGAGTTGGGCGGACAGGGCTACGGGCAGCTCAAGCTGGCACTGCTCAACGAGATCCTCGGGCGGTCACAGTGGGCGCCGATCATATTCGGGTGCCAGGCGCCCGACACCGGCAACGCGGAGATCATCGCGCACTACGGCACCGAGGAGCAGAAGCAGAAGTACCTGCGGCCGCTGCTCGACGGCGAACTGTTCTCCTGCTACTCGATGACCGAACCGCATGCGGGTGCCGATCCGACGCTGTTCACGACACGAGCGGTGCGCGACGGCGACGACTGGGTGATCAACGGCTGGAAGTTCTTCTCGTCCAACGCTAGGACAGCGTCGTTCCTCATCGTGATGGTGGTGACGAATCCCGAAGTCAGCGCCTATCAAGGAATGTCAATGTTCCTGGTGCCGACCGACACACCGGGCGTGAAGATCGTCCGCAACCTCGGCCTGCACGGCGAGCCCGAGGGTGAGGGTTCGCACGCACTGATCCACTACGACAACGTGCGGGTGCCCGCCGATGCGCTGCTCGGTGGCGAGGGTCAGGCGTTCGTGATCGCGCAGACCCGGCTCGGCGGGGGCCGCATCCACCACGCGATGCGCACCATCGGGCTGGCCCGCGCCGCGCTCGACATGATGTGCGAGCGCGCACTCAGCCGCGAGACTCAGGGCAGCCGGCTGTCCGACAAGCAGTTCGTGCAAGGCTACATCGCCGACTCCTACGCCCAGCTATTGCAGTTCCGGCTGATGGTGCTCTACACCGCATGGGAGATCGACAAGTACAACGACTACAAGAAGGTCAGCAAGGACATCGCCGCGGTCAAGGTCGTGATGCCGGCGGTGCTGCACGACATCGCCTGGCGGGCAATGCAAGTGCACGGCGCGCTCGGCGTCACCGACGACATGCCGTTCATGGCGATGGTCACGGGCGCCGCGGTGATGGGCTTGGCCGACGGTCCGACCGAGGTGCACAAGGCCACCGTGGCCAAGCAGGTGCTGCGGGACTACCAGCCCAGCGGTGACACGTGGCCGACGGAGTGGATACCGCGTAAACGCGATGCGGCCAGGCAGAAGTTCGCCCAGTATCTCGAACACGAGGTGGGCAATCTGTGAGCGAGCCGGCCCTGGACACCGACCGCCTCGCCGATTGGATGGACGGCGCGGGGCTGCCCGGCAAGGGTGAGCCGCTGGACGCCGAATTCCTCTCCGGCGGTACGCAGAACGTGATCTTCAAGCTGCGCCGGGGCGACGACGCCTGTGTGCTGCGGATGCCACCGCGCGACGCCCCACCCGACCGGGACAACGGCATTCTGCGGGAGTGGCGCATCATCGAAGCGCTCGACGGCACCGATGTCCCGCATACCGCCGCCGTCGGTGTCTGCGAGGACGCGACCGTTCTGGGCCGTCCGTTCTACCTGATGGGTTTCGTCGACGGGTGGTCGCCGATGGATCTGCAACAGCGGCGCTGGCCCGCACCGTTCGACACGGACCTCGACGCCCGTAAGGACCTGGCGTACCAGTTGGCCGAGGGCATCGCGCTGTTGTCGAAAGTGGATTGGAAAGCCAAGGGGCTGCGCGACCTTGGCCGGCCGGACGGGTTTCACGAGCGCCAGGTCGATCGGTGGACCGGATTCTTCGCGCGCATCAAGGGCCGTGACATCGACGGCATGGACGTGGCCACCGAATGGCTGCGCTCCCGCCGCCCGCTCGACTACATCCCCGGCCTGATGCACGGCGACTACCAGTTCGCCAATGTGATGTATCGCCATGGCGCACCGGCTCGACTGGCGGCCATCGTCGACTGGGAGATGGGCACGGTCGGCGACCCGAAACTCGATCTCGGGTGGATGGTGCAGAGCTGGCCGGAAAGCGCGGACGCACCGTCGGCGATGAGCTATGTCGACATGCGCGGAATGCCCACGCGCGCCGAGGTGGTCGACCACTATGCCAAGGTGTCGGGTCGGCAGGTCGACGATCTGGACTATTACCTTGTGTTGGCGAAATGGAAGCTGGCGATCGTCCTCGAACAGGGCTTCCAGCGGGCGGGCGACAACGAGAAGCTGTTGGCGTACGGTCCAGTGATCGTCGACCTGATGCGCTCGGCGGCCGATCTCGCCGAGTCGAGCGACTACGCGTGATTCGCGCTGTGGTGTGCCCCGAATACGGGTCGCCCGAAGTCGTCCGGATCGAGGACCGGCCGTCGCCTCCGCTGGAGGCCGGACAGGTCAAAGTCCGCGTTGCGGCAGCGGCGGTGAACTATCCAGATGTCCTGCTGGTGGCGAATCGCTATCAGATCAGTGTGCCGCCGCCGTTCGTCGTCGGAAGCGAGTTCGCCGGCGAGATCATCGAAGTCAACTCCGCAACAGGAGAATTCGACGTCGGCGACCGGGTGGCAGGCGCCGCCCTGTTCGGCGCGTTCGCCGACGAGGTCGCGGTCCCCGCCGCGGCGTTGAGCCCGATCCCCGACGGCGTTGACGACCGCACCGCGGCGGCGTTCGGGGTGGCGCACCGCACCGCATATCACGCGCTGCGCTCGAGCGCCGGCCTGCGCGACGGTGACCGGCTGATCGTGCTCGGCGCGGGCGGTGGTGTGGGCCTGGCCGCGGTTCAACTCGGCGTTGCGCTGGGCGCCGATGTCACCGCTGTCGCCTCATCGGCCGAAAAGTTGGGCGTCGCCGACTCGTACGGCGCTCGTCGTGTTGTCAACCACCGTCACGGTGAGCTGCGCTCGGCGTTGCGGGAGGCGCTGCCCGACGGCGCCGACGTGGTCATCGATCCCGTCGGTGGCGATTTGTCCGAGCCCGCGCTGCGATCGCTGCGGCGCGGCGGGCGCTTCGTCACCGTCGGCTTCGCATCCGGCGTGATTCCGCGCATCCCGCTCAACCTCGTCCTGGTCAAGGGTGTGCAGGTGGTGGGCTTTCAGTTCCAGGACGTCGCACCCGACGAATTCGCCCGCAACGAACCGGAATTGCGCGAGCTGCTCACCACCGGGAAGGTCAGGCCCCACATCGGGGCGGTCTTCCCTCTGTCGGAGACGTCGAGCGCCCTGCGGCACGTGGCCGACGGGAAGGCGGTCGGCAAGGTCGTGATCGACCTCAGTTAGACCTCAACTGGACGTCAGGTGGACGTCAGCTGGCAGGGATGAGATCGGCGGCGACAGAAGGCTTCACCATCACACCGCAGCGGAATGTCTCCGTCGTCGACACCGGCCAGGTGTCCGACGCGGCGGCCAGCGCCTGAGACTTGAACGCGCGTGCTGCCGCGGTGAGGCGGTGCTGAACCGGTCCCACGCTGTCGTCGAGTTCGGCAGGCCAGTGCTCGCCCCACAGCGTCACTTCGGTCATCCCCTGCTCGAGCGCACCTAACACACCGCGACGTACCCGCTCGTCGGTTTCGAACAGGTCGGCCGCGACGGCCACCGTCTGCGGGTGGGGTCGTTCCGCCCACAACGCAAGCGCCGACTCCAAATCGCCTGTGTCGACACCCAATATCTGCAGCGGCCGCTGGTCGCTGCCGTCGACGAGCAGCGCCGTGACGTCCCATCCGGCCATCACCCGGTCGCACATCCAGCCACCGGCGAACCTGACCGCATCGGCGACGTTGGCCGCCACCACGTCGAGCCGGTACCTCATGTCGGGCTCCCGGCTGCCAACTCGCGACCCAACGACTCCGCGTAGCCCTTGAACACCTCGGCCATGGGTATTGATGGATCGAGTAACCATAGGGTCTCCATTCCGTTGATGAACGCGAGGATCTCGACGGCCTTGGTGGCCGCGTCACAGTCCGGGCGGTACTTTCCGAGGCGCTGACCGCGCTCGATGAGTTCGCTGAGAATGTCGATGGCGGCGCGATACCGCTTGTGCAGTCGGTCGTGCAGTGGCGCGTCGGGCGCGATGTTCTCCACCAGCAGCACGGTGAACGTGCCGACGAGTTCGGGTGCCCGCTTCATCCGCTCCGGGACCCGCTTCAGTTCGGTGATCAGGTCGCCCGACCGGTAGTCGGCGTTGGCGGCATCGTCGGCGTCGCGGGCGTCGAGCACCGCGTTGAGCAATTGCTCCTTCGACTCGAAGTGGTGCAGCAGGCCGGCCGGCGTGACACCGGCCTCCTTGGCGATCTGCGCCAGCGAGGTGCTGCGCCAGCCGTTGCGCGCCAGCAGGCGCTCGGCCACGCTCAGAATCCGCTGCCTGCGGTCCTCACCCTTGGCGAGGAGCGTCGCATAGGGCCGCTCACGCTCGCGCGGTTCCGTCACCGATCTCCTTTGATCAACCAACCTAGTGAACACACAGTAGGTAGGTTCGGACGCTGTGACAAGGGTCTCACCGAAAAAGCTATTCAGACGCAGGTCACACCGTATTTCTGGGGGGCCACCACAACTGCGCCGAGTACATGGGGAGTCCGCGTGAAGCTCGTGCGTCCTATGACGGGCGGCCTTTCGACGTGGTGCACAGGTTGGGTACGACGCGCGTCGGCGAGGGGCACGCGGTGTGCGACGACCCTCGCGCTCGCCCGGGTATGAGCGCCGCGGAGACTATGCGCCGTGGATCATCGAGGAAGTGAAACCCGAACTGGCGTAGGCGCTTACAAGCCGAGCGACTTGGCGATGATCACCTTCATCACCTCGCTGGTGCCCGCATAGATGCGGGCCACCCTGGCGTCGGTGTAGAGCCGGGCGATCGGATACTCCATCATGTAGCCGTAGCCGCCGAACAGTTGTAGGCATCGGTCGACGACGCGTTGCTGCATCTCGGTGCAGAACAACTTCACGCGTGCCGCGTCGGCGCCGGTCAGCTCGCCGTCGACATGCAGCGCGACGGCCCGATCCAGCATCGCCTGGGCGGCTTCCACCTCGGTCGAGCATGCGGCCAATTCGAACTTGGTGTTCTGAAACGACGCGACCGGTGTTCCGAAAGCCTTGCGGTCCTTGGTGTAGTCGATGGCCGCTGCGATCGCCGAGCGCGCCTGGGCGACCGATCCGACCGCGACGGTGAGGCGCTCCTGCGGCAGGTTGTGGCCGAGGTAGCTGAACGCCTCACCCTCCTCCCCCAGCCGGTTGGCGACCGGCACACGCACGTCGGTGAACGACAATTCGGCGGTGTCCTGCACCTTGCAGCCCATCTTGTCCAACTCGCGGCCGCGGACGAACCCCGGCATTCCGTCCTCGACGACCAGCAGCGTGAGCCCGCGTCGACGGTTGTCCGGGTCGGTGGACGTGCGCGCGACAACGATGACGAGGTCGGCCTGCATCCCGCCGGTGATAAAGGTTTTCGCGCCGTTGACGATGTAGTGGTCGCCGTCTCGCACCGCGGTGGTGCGCACGCCTGCGAGGTCCGATCCGGTGCCGGGCTCGGTCATCGCGATCGCGGTGAGCAGTCGGCCCGCGGCCAAACCGGGGAACCATCGCGCACGCTGTTCCTCGTTCGCGTAGCGCAGGAAGTACGGCAGGATCACTTCCAGCTGGGTGCGCACCGTGGACAGCGTGACAAGCGCCTTGGCCGCCTCTTCCTGCATGACGACGTTGAAGCGGTAGTCGGCGATGCCGGCACCGCCGTATTCCTCCGGTATGGCCATCCCGAGCATGCCGAGCGAACCCATCTGCTCGAACACCTCGCGCGGCATCCTGCCGGCCTTCTCCCACTGCGGGTAGTGCGGTGCGACTTCCTTTTCCACGAAGTCACGGCACAACTCGCGGAACGCCTCGTGGTCTTCGGTGAAGAGGTTGCGACGCACGCGGCGTCCTCCCGTCTGCTCGAGTCCGTCGTCAGTCGATGAGCTCCACAACGGTGGCGTTGGCCGTGCCGCCGCCCTCGCACATGGTCTGAAGCCCGTAGCGAATACGGTTGTCCCGCATGTGATTCAGCATCCGCGTCATCAGCACCGCACCGGACGCGCCGAGCGGGTGCCCGAGCGCGATTGCGCCGCCGAGCGGGTTGAGGCGCTTCTCGTCGGCGCCGGTCTCCTCCAGCCACGCCAGCGGCACCGGGGCGAAGGCCTCGTTGACCTCGAACACGCCGACGTCGTCGATGGTCAGGCCCGCCTTGCGAAGGACTTTCTCGGTGGCCGGAATGGGACCGGTGAGCATCAGCACAGGGTCAGCGCCAGTGACGGCACCGGCGCGGTATCGGGCGATCGGGTTGAGCCCCATCGTCACCGCGTTCTCGGCCGTCGTCACGAGCAGCGCCGCTGCGCCGTCGGAGATCTGCGATGAGTTGCCGGCGTGGATAACGCCGTCCTGTTTGAAGGCGGGCTTGAGCCCGGCGAGTTTCTCGACGCTGGTGCCCCGGCGCACCCCCTCGTCGGAGACGACGGGCTCACCGCCGGTGAACACCGGGATCATCTGGGATTCGAAGGCCCCGCAGTCCTGTGCGGCGGCGGCGCGCTCGTGCGACACCACCGAGTACTCGTCGAGTCGGGTGCGGGAGAACCCCCACTTCTCCGCGATCATCTCCGCCGAGATCCCCTGGTTGAACGAGAAATCGCCGTAGCGGGCAAGCACTTTCGGCCCGTACGGCTGCCCGGTGGCGCGGGCGGCGCCGAGCGGTACGCGACTCATCACCTCAACACCGCCGGCGACGACGACATCCTGCTGACCCGACATCACCGCCTGGACAGCGAAGTCGAGGGCCTGCTGGCTCGATCCGCAGGCACGGTTGACCGTGGTGCCGGGTATCCGCTCGGGCCACCCCGCCGCCAGCACCGAGTAGCGTCCGATGTTGCTCGACTGGTCGCCGACCTGCGACACGCATCCCCAGATGACGTCGTCGATGATCTCCGGGTCGACGCCGGCGCGCTCCACGAGCGCGGTCAGCACGAGGGCGGACAGATCGGCGGCGTGCATTTCGGACAGTCCGCCGTTGCGCTTGCCGACCGGCGTGCGAACCGCTTCGACGATGACCGTTTCACGCATGTGTCGTCTCCATTTCCTCACAAGCGGTAGGCCGGACCGATGGCGCCCTGCTCACGCAGGTCGGCGATCTCGTCTCGGTCGAGGCCGAGTTCGACGAGGACGGCGTCGGTGTGCTGTCCCAGACCGGGCACCGCCCCCATCGGCGGATCGTATCCGGCGATGACCGGCGGCGGCAGCAGCGCGGTGATCGGGCCCTTTTCGGTGTCCACCGTGCGCCAGCGGTCACGCGCCTTCAGATGTGGGTGCTCGATCACCTCGCTGGGCACGTTGTAGCGCGAGTTGCCGATGCCCGCGTCGTCGGCGACCGTCTGTATGTACGCCAGATCGTGCTGCGCGCACCACTTTCCAATCGCATCATCGAGGATCTCCCGGTGCGCGCACCGGCCGCTGTTGGTGGCAAGTCGTGGATCGTCGGCGAGGTCGGGCCGGTCGATGATCTCCCTCGCCAGCCGCTGCCACTCCCGGTCGTTCGTGGTGCCGAGCACGACGGTCTGCCCGTCGCCCGTCGGATACACGCCGTACGGCGCCACCGCAGGTGAGCTCATTCCGAGCGGCTGCTGATCGACGCCGGTGTGCTGCGTGTAGGTCAGTTGGTAGCCCATGACGTCGGTGAGGACGTCGAACAGGCTCAACGCGACCGCGGGGGCAGGGCCCTCACGGCGATTGCGGGCGAACAACAACGCCAAGATCGACAATGCTGCGTACAGCCCCGTGGTGAAATCGGCCATCGCCGGCCCCGGCTTGGCGGGCATGTTCGGATAGCCGGTCACCGCGCACGACCCGCCTTCGGCCTGGACCAGCAGATCGTAGGCGCGTTTGTGCGAGATGGGGCCGCCAGGGCCGTAGCCGTCGATCTCGACGGGGATCACGTTCGGATGCGATACGGCGAGATCGGCGGGCGAAAGTCCCAGGCGCGCTGTCGATCCCGGAGCCAGGTTGGAGACCAGCGCGTCGGCGCGGTCGAGAAGCCGGTGCAGGATGTCCATGCCAGCGGGCGACTTCAGGTTCAGCGTGACCGATTCCTTGCCGCGGTTGGCCCAGACGAAGTGCGCCGCCAAACCGTCGGGGCCGTTGACGACGTCGTCGTAATCACGCGCGAAGTCGCCGCCGTTGGGATTCTCCACTTTGATGATTCGTGCGCCGAAGTCGGCGAGCACGCGAGTGCACATCGGGGCGGCGACGGCCTGCTCCATCGCCACCACGGTGATACCCGCCAGCGGTGGATTGCTCTGCGTCACATCACCATTCCGCCGTCTACCGGCAGCACCTGCCCGGTGATGTAGGACGCCGCATCAGACGCCATGAACACGAACGCCCCCGCGATCTCCTCCGGGGCGGCCCAGCGTTTCATCGGGATGCGGTTCATCATGTTGGCGGCGAACTTCTCGTTCGTCCTGATGGTCTCGGTCATCGGGGTGGCCGCCAGCGGCGCCAGCGCATTCACCATGATGTTTTTGGTCGCCAGTTCGCGGGCAAGCGATTTGGTGAACCCGATGATGCCCGCCTTGGCTGCGGAGTAGTTGACCTGACCGAGCGTTCCGGTGAGCCCGGCCGCCGAGGTCACGTTGACGATCCGCCCGGTGCCGTCGGTCGGGATGTGCGGCAGCGCGGCCTGGGTGACGTTGAACGCGCCCATGACGTGGATGTCGAACAGCAGGCGGAAGGACTCCTGCGTCGTCTTCTCGAACATCGCCGGCTTCGTGACACCCGCATTGTTGATGACGATGTGCAGTGCGCCGTCGGTCAAGGCCGCCGCCTGCGCCGCAGCGGCATCGGCGGACTCGCGGTCGGCGACATCGAGCGCGGCCGACTCGACCCGCCGACCGTCGGCGGAAATCTGCTGCGCGACCGCGGCGGCGGCGTCTTTGTCGATGTCGGTGACCAGCACGGCCGCACCGGCTTCGGCGAGCGCCGCCGAAACCGCTGAGCCGATACCGCCCGCGGCGCCGGTCACCAGCGCCGAACGGCCAGTCAGATCGAAATACCTACTGGGCATCAATAGCTCCTCGGCATGCCAAGAACGTGCTCGCCGAGGAAGTTGAGGATCATCTCCTGGCTGACAGGCGCGATCTTCATCAACCTCGACTCACGGAAGTAACGGGAGACGTTGTATTCCTCGGAGTATCCCATGCCGCCGTGCAGCTGCAGGGCGCGGTCGGCGGCGGCGAAACCGGCGTCGGCACACAGATATTTGGCCGTATTGGCTTCGCGCCCACAGGGTTTTCCGTTGTCGTAGAGCCACGTCGCCTTGCGCAGCACCAGCTCTGCGGCGTCGAGCCGTGCCAGCGAGTCGGCCAGCGGGAACTGCAGCCCCTGATTCATGCCGATGGGCCGGTTGAACACCACGCGCTCGTTGCCGTATTTGACGGCCTTCTCCAGAGCGACCCTGCCGATACCCAACGCCTCGGCGGCGATCAGCATCCGCTCGGGGTTGAGCCCGTCGAGGATGTACTTGAAGCCCTTGCCTTCGTCGCCGACACGGTCGGTGACCGGCACCATCAGGTCGTCGATGAACACCTCGTTGGAGCTCACCGCGTTGCGGCCCATCTTGTTGATCGGCCGGATGTCGACGTGGTCGCGATCCAGGTCGGTCAGAAACAGCGTCATGCCGTCGGTCTTCTTGGTCACCTCGTCGTACGGGGTGGTGCGCGTCAGCAGCAGGATCTTCTCCGACTCCAACGCCTTGGAGATCCACACCTTGCGCCCGTTGACGCGGTAGTGGTCGCCCTCTCGCTTGGCGAACGTGGTGATACGCGAAGTGTCCAGTCCGGCACCGGGTTCGGTGACGCCGAAGCAGACGTGAAGGTCACCGTTGACGATCCGGGGCAGCGTCGCCTTCTTGAGTTCCTCGCTGCCGTGCTTGACGACGGGCTGCATGCCGAAGATCGACAGATGGATGGCGCTGGCGGCGTTCATCGCGCCGCCGGAGCGGGCGAC
Source organism: Mycolicibacterium agri (assembly GCF_002553505.1). Classification (GTDB taxonomy): domain Bacteria; phylum Actinomycetota; class Actinomycetes; order Mycobacteriales; family Mycobacteriaceae; genus Mycobacterium; species Mycobacterium agri. Next base: position 161,607 of record NZ_PDCP01000003.1, read on the forward strand.
TTCCTCGAGCAGCAGGGTCGCTTCGGTGATGCCGAGGCCATGGCCGCCGTACTCCTCGGGGATGGTCATGCCCAACCAGCCGCCCTTGGCGATGGCGTCGTAGAACTCCTGCGGGAATTCGTGCGCCTGGTCCTTCTGCATCCAGTAGTGGTCGTCGAACTTGCCCGCCAGCTCGGCGACCGACTTGCGGATCAGCTCCTGATCCTCGGTCAGCTCGAAACTCATCCCGCCCGACACAGCGTCATCTCCTTCATATCGCGCAGATCAACGCGCCGGTGCGGGAACGGTTCTCGCACCGGCGCACTCCCTCGACCAGCCGCGCGAGCGACTTAATCCGACCTAATCCTTGTTGCCGGTCAACTCCTTGGCGCTGGCGGCGAAGTCCGCGAAGTTGGCGCCGGTCTTGTCCTTCTTGGACAGCGCCCGGATGGAGACATCGTGGTCGCCGGCCGCCTTGCGCAAGGCGCCGACGGTGGCCTGTTCGCGGGTGATGTGGGTGAACGGGTCCCAGTGATACCAGCGCATGGCGTTCTCGAACGTCATCTTGTTGATGTCGTCGTCGGCCACGTTGTTGGCCTTGAGCACCGCGTCGAGCTCCTCCGGCGCATTCGGCCACATCGAGTCGCTGTGCGGGTAATCGGCTTCCCAGCAGATGTTGTCGATGCCGATATCGTGGCGCAGCGCGACGCCGACGGGATCGGAGATGAAGCAGGTCAGGAAGTGGTCGCGGAACACCTCCGACGGCTTCTTCTTACCGAAATCCTGGCCGGTCCACGTCGAATGCATCTCATAGGTGCGGTCGGCGCGCTCCAGGAAGTACGGAATCCAGCCGGTGCCGCCCTCCGACAGGGCGATCTTGAGGTCGGGATACTTCTTGATCGGCTTGGACCACAACAGATCCGCCGCCGCCTGCACGATGTTCATCGGCTGCAGCGTGATCATGACGTCCATCGGCGCGTCCGGCGCGGTGATCGCCAGCCGGCCCGAGGAACCGATGTGCACGTTCATCACGGTGTCGGTGTCCACCAGCGCTTTCCACAGCGGATCCCAGTAGTCGTCGTGGAAGCTGGGATAGCCCATCGCGGCCGGGTTCTCGGTGAAGGTCAGTGCGTGCACACCGCGTTTGGCGTTGCGACGCACCTCCTTGGCGCAGGCCTCGGCGTCCCAGATCACCGGCAGGCACATCGGGATGAAGCGGGCCGGATACTCCCCACACCATTCCTCGACGTGCCAGTCGTTGTAGGCCTGCAGCAGGGCCAGCGAGAACTCGGGGTCTTCGGTGGCGAAGAGTCGACCGGCGAAACCTGGGAACGACGGGAAGCAGATCGACCCCAGGATGCCGCCCGCGTTCATGTCCTTGATGCGTTCGTCGACCTTGTAGCAGCCAGGCCGGATCTCATCCAGCCCCTGCGGCTCCAGGCCGTACTCTTCCTTCGGCCGACCGGCCACCGCGTTCAGCGCAACGTTGGGAATCACCACGTCCCGGAATTGCCAGGTGTCCGAGCCGTCGGGGTTGTGCACCAGCCGTGGCGCGTCGTCGAGGTACTTCTTCGGCAGGTGATTTTCGAACATGTCCGGCGGTTCGACGATGTGATCATCGACGCTGATCAGGATCATGTCGTCTTTGTTCATGGGACTCCCTTCCCTCTACGCCTCACCGTAGTCTCCACGCTGTTCTCTATCTAGGGAAACTATCTTCTCGTAGTAAGAGAATCAATGTCCGAAGCCGGTTTGCCAACGATATCGCAGGTGGGCAGTCGGCTTCGGTTGTGTTGCTGGTCACCGCCCATTGACCGTTGAGACAAAACATGGAAATGTATTAGTCGGAAATGAGAACATGATTCTCACACCCGAGAGGACACCGAGAGGAGAGGCCCCGTGCGAGTGCCCCCGCTGCCCGCGGACCAGTGGGACGACGCCGTCGATCGGGCGCTCGCCGTCATGCTCCCCGAAGAGCGGCGCAACCCCGACAATGCGAGCAACATCCTCTCCACCTTCGTCAACCACCCGGCCTTGACGAAGGAGTTCCTCCGCTTCAACGTGCACCTGCTCTTCAACTCGACGCTGCCGCCCAGGCTGCGCGAGCTAGCCATCCTGCGGGTCGCGCACCGCACCGATTCGCAGTACGAGTGGGTGCAGCACGTCAGAATGGGCATGGCCGAGGGTCTCACCGAAGACGACATCGCAGGCGTGCAACGCGGCGAGGCCTCCGACCCGTTCGACCGCACGGTGCTGGCGGCCGTCGACGAGCTTCTCGACAAATACGAACTGTCCGATGCGACGTGGTCGGCGCTCGGCGAGCGATTCGACACCCGGCAGCGGATGGACTTCGTCTTCACGGTCGGCTGCTACGTCACCGTGTCCATGGCTTTGAAAACCTTCGGCGTTGAGCTCGAACAGGAGAGGTAACCAACGTGGCATTCTTCCCGAAACCAGCCGCTGGCAGCTGGACCGAGAACTGGCCGGAGCTCGGCACCGCCCCGGTCGACTACACCGACTCGGTCGATCCCCAACAGTGGACACTCGAACAGCAGGCCATCTTCCGCAGGTGCTGGCTGAATGTCGGCCGCGTGGAACGACTTCCACGCAAGGGCAGCTACTTCACCAAGGAGATGCCCTCGGCCGGAGAAGGCACTTCGGTGATCATCGTCAGGGGCACCGACAACGAGATCCGCGCCTTCTACAACATGTGCCGTCACCGCGGGAACAAGCTGGTGTGGAATGACTATCCGGGCGAAGAGGTGTCGGGCACCTGCAGGCAGTTCACCTGCAAATACCACGCCTGGCGCTACTCCCTCAAGGGGGATCTCACCTTCGTGCAGCAGGAAGGCGAGTTCTTCAACCTCGACAAGAACGACTACGGGCTCGTCCCCGTGCGCTGCGACGTCTGGGAAGGCTTCATCTTCATCAACTTCGACAACGACGCCGAACCGCTGATCGACTACCTCGGCGAGTTCGCGAAGGGGCTCGAGGGTTATCCGTTCCATGAGATGACCGAAACCTACTCGTACCGAGCCGAAGTCAACGCGAACTGGAAACTGTTCATCGACGCGTTCGTCGAGTTCTACCACGCGCCGGTCCTGCACATGAAGCAGGCGGTGAAGGAAGAGGCCGAGAAGCTGGCCAGCTACGGGTTCGAGGCGCTGCACTACGACATCAAGGGCAAGCACTCGATGATCTCGTCGTGGGGCGGGATGGCGCCGCCCAAGGACATCAATATGGTCAAGCCCATCGAACGCGTGCTGCACAGCGGGTTGTTCGGGCCGTGGGATCGCCCCAAGATCAAGGGCATCCTGCCCGATGAGCTGCCGCCCGCGGTCAACCCGTCGCGCCACCACGCCTGGGGCCAGGACTCGTTCGAGTTCTTCCCGAACTTCACGCTGCTGCTGTGGGCGCCGGGCTGGTATCTGACCTATCACTACTGGCCGACCGATGTGGACAAGCACATCTTCGAATGCACGCTGTACTTCGTGCCGGCCACCAACACCCGCGAGCGGCTCGCGCACGAGCTGGCGGCGGTGACGTTCAAGGAGTACGCGTTCCAGGATGCGAATACCCTTGAGGCCACCCACACGATGATCAAAACCGGTGTGGTCAAGGAATTCCCGCTGTGCGACCAGGAGATCCTGCTGCGCCATCTGCACAAGACAGCGTGGGACTACGTCAACGCGTACAAGAAGGAGAAGGGTCTGGACAACGGCGCGGGTAACGGCCAATCCGCCGCCACGAGCAAGAGGGACAGCGTCAATGCCTAAGTTGCCTCCCGAATTCGCCGATCTGGAGCGGTTCACCGACTGGTGCCTGCCCACCGAGGAAGAGCGCTACCAGAAGCGGCTGTCGTCGACCATGGAAGAGATGCAGGAGTTCTATGACGCCGCGATGCCCCGGCTCGAGGCCGTCATGGAGTACTGCGACGCCCGGTTCCCGCTGGACGGGATGCCGGACGACGCCAAGGCACTCATCCACATGATGCAGTCGCTGGTCAACGTGTCGTTCCCAGTCGAGGTGTGGAAGCAGCCGCGCGTCATCGACAGCGGCGCCACATACATCACCTGCATCGGGGAGCCGGTGGTCTAGGGGTGCTGACCCTCAAGGCGGCTGGGCTGCTCGACGTCGACGCCGGCGAAATCGTCCGGCCCGGCGTCGTGCACATCGACGGCGACCGGATCGCGGGCGTCGGCGACGACGGCGCTGCGGAGTCGGAGACCGTGCTCGACCTCGGTGACTCGATTCTGCTTCCGGGCCTGATGGACATGGAGGTCAACCTGCTGATGGGCGGTCGCGGTGAGAACCCCGGCCTGTCCCAGGTGCAGGACGACCCGCCGACGCGGATGCTGCGTGCGGTCGGCAATGCCCAGCGCACGCTGCGCGCCGGCTTCACCACCGTCCGCAACCTCGGGCTGTTCGTCAAGACCGGCGGATTCCTGCTCGACGTCGCGTTGAGCAGAGCGATCGACAAGGGCTGGATCGAAGGGCCGCGGATCGTGCCCGCTGGCCATGCGATCACGCCGACCGGCGGGCACCTCGACCCGACGATGTTCGCCGCCTTCATGCCCGGTGTGCTCGAGCTGAGCGTCGAAGAGGGCATCGCCAACGGCGTCGACGAGGTCCGCAAAGCGGTGCGCTACCAGATCAAACATGGCGCGCAGCTGATCAAGGTGTGCTGTTCCGGCGGCGTCATGTCGCTGACGGGAGAGCCTGGCGCACAGCATTATTCGGATGAAGAGCTGCGCGCCATCGTCGACGAGGCGCACCGCCGCGGACTACGGGTGGCCGCCCACACCCACGGCGCCGATGCGGTCAAGCACGCCGTCGAATGCGGCATCGACTGCATCGAGCACGGCTTCCTGATGGACGACGAGGCGATCAAGATGCTCGTCGAAAACGACCGGTTCCTGGTGTCCACCAGGCGGCTGGCCGAAGCCATGGATGTGTCGAAGGCGCCGAAGGAGTTGCAGGACAAGGCCGCCGAGATGTTCCCGAAGGCACGGACATCGATCAAGGCGGCCTACGAGGCAGGGGTGAAGATCGCCGTCGGCACCGATGCGCCTGCCATCCCGCACGGACGCAACGCCGACGAACTCGTGACGCTGGTCGAATGGGGCATCCCGGCCGACGCCGTGTTACGCGCGGCCACCGTCGTCGCGGCCGACTTGATCAAGAATCCGGATCTCGGTCGCATCGCCACGGGCTATCTCGCCGACGTCATCGCCGTGCCCGGCGACCCGGTGGCCGATATCAGCGTTACACAGCGCGTCAACTTTGTAATGAAGGGGGGTAAGGTCTTCCGACATGACGCAGTCACGAACTGAGGACCTCGTCGAGATCCAGCAGCTTCTCGCGAAGTACGCCGTCACCATCACCCAAGGCGACATCGACGGGCTGATCTCGGTTTTCACCTCTGACGGCACGTACAGCGCATTCGGGTCGACGTACTCGCTGGCACGCTTCCCCGAACTCGTCGAGGCCGCCCCCAAGGGGCTGTTCATGACGGGCACGTCGCTGGTGAACTTCGACGAGAGCGATGCCGACAAGGCCACCGGCACGCAGCCGCTGTGCTTTATCGAACACTCCAAACACGACATGCGCATCGGCTACTACAACGACACCTATGTCCGCACCTCCGATGGTTGGCGGCTGAAAACCCGTGCCATGACGTTCATCCGGCGCAGCGGCGACCACGACTCGGGTCGGCCGCACGCCATCGGAAGGCCGGAAGCCGGATGACCGAGTCGTTCGAGCCCTCCGAATTTCGTGCGAAGTTGGTGTCCTGGCTCGACGCCAATGACCTGGCCCCATCGCCGGACGACAATTCGCTGGACGCGCATCAGGCTCAGCACCAGCGAGTGCTGGGTGCGCTGTACGACGCGGGCTGGATGCGGTACGGGTGGCCGGAGTCGGTGGGCGGCCTCGGCGGTCCGGCGATCCTGCGGGCCATCGTCGGCGAAGAGGTCGTCGGCCGCGGACTCGACCATCCGGGGCCGTACTCGATGCTCGAGGTGCTGACCCCGACCATGATCGATTACGCGCGACCCGAATTGGCCGCCGCGATGGTGCCTCGGTTGCTGTCGGGTCGCGAGACCTGGTGCCAGGGGTTCTCCGAGCCGGGTTCGGGCAGCGATCTGGCGTCGCTGACGACACGCGCCGAGCAGCGCGGCGACGACTGGGTGATCAACGGGCAGAAGGTGTGGACCAGTTACGCGCAATACGCCTCGCGGAGCGTGCTGTTGACCCGCACCGGCGATCGGGACACGCCGAATCACGAAGCACTGACTGCGTTTTTCGTCGATCTGGACAGCCCAGGCGTCACGGTGCGGCCGCTACGCACCATGCACGACGTCGACGAATTCTGCGAGGTGTACTTCGACGACGTGGTGGTGCCCGCCGATCGCATGCTCGGCAGTGTCGGCGACGGCTGGCGGCTGGCGATGGACCTCCTGCCGTATGAGCGCTCGACGTGTTTCTGGCAGCGCATCGCCTACCTGTACTCGCGATTCGACGCACTGATAGAAGCCGTGAAACGGGTCGGCACCGCAGTGGATTCGGATCTGGGCGAAGCCTATCTGGCGCTGCACACGCTGCGGTGCAGGTCGCGGGGCACGCAGCTGCGGCTGGCCGACGGCCAGAAGCTGGGGCCCGAGACCTCCATTGATAAGGTATTGCTTGCCGGCGCCGAACGCAGGCTCTACGACACCGTACGTGATCTGCTGCCGGGCGTGATCGAGCTCGAGGGAACGCCTTGGCGCACCGAGTTTCTGTATTCGCGTGCCGCTTCCATCTACGGGGGGACCGCTGAAGTGCAGCGCAACATCATCGCCCGGCGCCTGCTGGATCTCGGGAAGGAGTGATCGTGGACACCCAGTCACTCGCGATGCTCGAAGACAGCCTGCGCAAGGCGATGTTGTCGAGCTCGGGCGCCGAACTCGATGCGGCGCTGGCCGACCTCGGCTGGGCCGACATGCTCTCGGACATGCCCGACGTGGCGATACCGCTGGTGTTTCGGTTGCTCGGCGAAACCGGCTCGCACGCATCGGTTCTCAACGATGTGCTGCTGGAGACCATCGGCGGCCTGCCTGGCGGGACACCACCGATGCCCTACACCGGCAACAACTGGGTGGTGTGGGAGCGTACGCCGACCACTGACACGACGTTGGGTGGCCTGCCGCTGCGGCGGGTGCCCGACGGCGAGTTGATGCGGATGGGCGAGGCGCGGCGGGCCATCGGCTGGTGGCTGGTGGGCGCGGCTCGCGCGATGCTGGCCTTGGCGCGCCAGCATGCGCTCGACCGCATTCAGTTCGGCAAGCAGATCGCATCGTTTCAGGCGATCCGGCACCGGCTGGCCGAGACACTGGTCGCCATCGAGGGCGCCGAGGCGACGCTGAGCCTGCCGGGCACCGAAAGCGGCGACCTGACCGCGATGTTGGCCAAGGCCGCCGCGGGTCGGGCCGCATTGGTCGCGGCCGAGCACTGCCAGCAGGTGCTCGGCGGCATCGGCTTCACCGCCGAGCACGAGATGCACCACCACGTCAAGCGCGCCCTGGTGCTCGACGGATTGCTCGGCAGCGCAAAGGAACTCACCCGCAAGGCCGGCGCGGGTCTGCGGGCCCGCGGCTCGGCTCCCCGCCTGGCCCACCTCCCCTAAATCCCCTCACGTTTTTCCGCGAGCGTGCGTGTCTGCGGGCGACACGCCGATCAAATCACGGAGTTTGCGCACGCTCACAGGAACTTTTGCGCACGCTCGCGGGAAATAAGGTGCGGGACTATGGGATCGAACGCATGGCCGCCACCGTCGGTGTTGCTTTCGCGAGCGTGCGCTATCGCTCCCGCGAGCGTGCGCAAAATTGGCTTTTCTATCGCGTGTCGCGCTGCAGACACGCACGCTCGCCGCAAAAAAAGGCTCGCCGCAAAAAAGGGGCTCGCCCTCAAGAGGGAGGGCTCGCCCAAGGAACTACTTGAGGTTGGCCTTCATTTCGTCCAGGTTCACCAGCACCGGCCAACCGCCGACGCTGAGCGCGTTGCCGTGTCCGGTCTGGTGGATGTCGAACACCGACTGGATGGCCGCGTAAAACCCCTGCACGTCGAGGGTTTGGTTGACCGCGCGCTTGGCCTGCCGCAGGGCGAACGGCGGCATCTTGGCGATCTGCGAGGCCAGCGCGCGCGTTTCGCTGTCGAGCTGATCACGAGGCACCACCTTGTTCACCATCCCGGTGCTCGCGACCTCGTCGGCGGTCATCGCTCGGCCGGTGAACAGAATCTCCTTGGCCTTGCGCGGCCCGAGTTCCCAAGTGTGACCGTGGTATTCCACGCCGCCGATGCCCATCAGCACCACGGGATCGGAGAACTGCGCGTCGTCGGCGGCGATGATCAGGTCGCACGGCCAGCACAACAGCAACCCGCCGGAGATGCACCTGCCCTGCACGGCGGCGATCGACGGCTTCGGCACATTGCGCCACCGCAGCGTGTACTCCAGATAGCGCCTGGCCTCGTGCTGGATGACGAACTCGAGGGTGATCTTGTCGGGCACCGGTCCCCCACCCCGCAGGTCGTGTCCGGCCGAGAAGTGTTTGCCGTTGGCCCGCAACACAATCACCGCGACGTCGTTGTCCTCGGCGGCGCGGGTCCAGGCGGCGTCGAGCTCGTCGAGCAGTTCCGGGTTCTGGGCGTTGGCCGCCTCCGGCCGGTTGAGCGTGATGGTGGCGATGCGGTCGCTGACGTCGTAGTCGATGTACACGGCTGGATCCTTCTAGTTGCGGGGCAGTCCCAGCAGCCGCTGGGCGATGATGTTGCGCTGGATCTCGGATGTGCCGCCGGCGATCGTGCCGCCGAAGGTGCGCAGATAGCGCTCGAACCATCCGGACCGGTAGAGGTCGAGGTGATACGGCGAGTACGGGCCCGAAACGCTCGGATGGCTTAGCGCGTCGGCGCCGACGGCCGCCAGCGCGCGGTCGCTGGCTATCTGCGATGCCTCCGAACCGAACAGCTTGAGCACCGACGCCGCGGACGGGTCCTCGGCGCCACCGGCGGCACGGGCCAACGCGATCGAGCCCATCAGCCGCAGCGCCTGGTTGTCCATCACCAGCCTGGCGAAGTCGTCTCGATCCAGCACCGTGCGCCGAGGATAGTCTTCGATGAGCTCCTGAAGGCGGTCGGCGTAGCTGAGCCACAACATGTTTCGCTCGTGGCCGAGGGACCCGTTGGCCACCCGCCAGCCTTCGTTGAGCGGGCCGACGAGATTGCCTGCGGGCACCCGCACGTCGTTGAAGAACACCTCGTTGAAATCGAGGTCGTCCTGCCCGCATGCCGAAGCGAACGGCCGTCGCACCACGCCGGGCAGATCGGTGGGGATGATCAGAGCGCTGATGCCCTTGTGCTTGGGCGCATCCGGATCGGTCCGCACGAACGCCAGCAGCACGTCGGCGTCGTGGGCGCCCGACGTCCAGACCTTCTGGCCGTTCACCACGAAGTAATCGCCGTCGAGCACCGCCCGCGTCCGCAGCGACGCCAGGTCAGAGCCCGCCCCCGGCTCGCTCATGCCCAGCGAGGCGGTGATCTCGGCGCGAAGGATTGGCACCGCCCAGTCCCGCTGCTGCTCGGGTGTGCCGAAGGAGATGAGCGAGGCGGCAATAATCCCGACGCCTTGCGGGTTATACGTCTGGTAGATCCGACGTCTGGAGAGCTCGAGCTGATATGCGTACTGCTGCAGAAGGGTGGCGTCACGGCCGCCGAACTGGGGCGGGTAGCCCGGCACCAGCCAGCCCTTGTCGAACATCAGGCGCTGCCAGCGGCGGGCCCACTGCGGGATGTCGCTGCTCGACCACGACCGGTCATGCGCTTGCGCCTCGGGCGGCAAATTCTCGTCGAGGAATGCCACGAACTCGGCGCGGAACGCCTCCACGTCGGCATCAAATGTCAGCTGCATGCGCTCCCAGCCGGTCGCCAGAATCGGTAGGACTTCCGTTATCAATAGGATGAGAATAGTATTCTCATAGTGAGAAAGTTACAATCTCCGACACGATGGCCGCGAGGGGGTCGAGGACCGCAATGGCAAGACGTTCTCCGGTACAGTCAGTTCATGCTCTCAATAACCGGCAACCCCCCGAGCCGCCGGTGACAAGCCCGAGCGAAGAGCCTGCCTGGAAGCAGCGCGCGGTCGAACGTTCGATCAAGACAGCGAAGCTCCGGGCCGCGCAACGAGTCCAGCGGTTCCTGGATGCCGCGCAGGCGATCATCATCGAAAAGGGCAGCACCGACTTCACCGTGCAAGAGGTCGTCGACCGCTCGCGGCAGTCACTGCGCAGCTTCTACCTGCAGTTCGACGGTAAGCACGAACTGCTGCTGGCGCTGTTCGAGGACGCGCTGAGCCGCTCGGCCGACCAGATTCGCGCGGCGACGGCCAACCACGACGATCCGATGGAGCGGCTGAAGGTCGCCGTCCAGTTGCTGTTCGAGTCGTCGCGTCCTGACCCGAACGCCAAGCGTCCGCTGTTCACCGACTTCGCGCCGCGCCTGCTGGTCTCGCATCCCGCTGAGGTCAAGGTCGCGCACGCGCCGCTGCTCGCGCTGCTGACCGAACTGATGGAGGACGCCGCCGCGGCGGGCCGGCTTCGGCCCGATATCAACCCCAAGCGGATGGCCGCGATGACCATGCAGACGGTGATGTTCGTCGCACAGTCCAGCGGCGACACCGACGAAGCGACCAGCCACCCCATCACGGCAGACGAGGTGTGGGACTTCTGCTCGCGCGGCTTTGCCGCATAGTCGAGAACCCGATTCTCAAGGTCTTAGAACGCGCCTTACACTGACGGGCGTGCCCGCAATCCGGGTTCCTGGTCAGACGATCCACGGGTCCGAGCTACCACGGCAAAAAACCGAAAACCGCGGCCGCTTCTTCACAACCATATGAGAAGCTGATTCTACCAAACAGAGAGTTCAAATCGCGAAAACGGAACGTCCCATTGACACCCCTGCAACGCCGGTGCGAGAGTTTGTGAGACACGTGACATCCATCTGTCTTACGCCGTCCTGGTCTCCGCGAAAGGCGACACCGTGACACTCGATGCGCCCAGAACCGCCACCAGCGACGTCTACTTCGACCCGTACGACGTCGGCATCAACGCCGACCCGTACCCGACGTTCCGGCGGCTGCGTGAGGAAGCACCGCTGTACTACAACGCCAAACACGACTTCTACGCGCTGAGCCGCTTCGCCGACGTGAACAGGGCGCTGGTCGATCACGAGACCTTCAGCTCCGCGCGCGGCGCCATCGTCGAATTGATCAAAGCCAACATCGAGATCCCGCCGGGCACGGTCATTTTCGAGGATCCACCGATCCACGACATCCACCGCAAGCTGCTGGCCCGAATGTTCACCCCCCGTAAGGTGAACGCGCTGGAACCGGTGATCAGGGAGTTCTGCGCACAGTGCCTCGACCCGCTGATCGGGGCGGAGCGCTTCGACTTCGTCGCCGACCTCGGCGCGCAGATGCCGATGAGGGTGATCAGCGCACTGCTCGGCATCCCCGAAGACGATCAGGAGATGATCCGCGACCACGCCAACGCGCAGCTGCGCACCGAGGCGGGCCAGCCGATGAAAACCGAGGGGGCCGGCATGGCGTTCGGCGAATTGTTTCAGACCTACATCGACTGGCGGGCCGAGCACCCGTCGGACGACATCATGACCGAACTGCTCAACGCGGAGTTCGTCGACGAAACCGGCACCACCCGCCATTTGACGCGCCAGGAGTTGCTCACCTACCTCAATGTCGTGGCCGGCGCAGGCAACGAGACGACGACGCGGCTGATCGGTTGGGCGGGCAAGGTTTTGGCCGATCATCCCGACCAGCGCCGTGAGCTCGTGGAGAACCCGTCGCTGATTCCGCAGGCGATCGAGGAGCTACTGCGTTTCGAACCTCCCGCGCCGCACGTTGCCCGCTACGTGACCCGCGACGTGGAGTTCTACGGCCAGACCGTGTCCGAGGGCAGCGTGATGATGATGCTGATCGGCTCCGCGGTGCGCGACCATCGCCAATTCCCGCCCGACGGCGACGTTTTCGACATCCACCGCGAGGTGCGCCAGCATCTGGCCTTCAGCGTCGGCACCCATTACTGCCTCGGCTCGGCGCTGGCCCGCCTCGAGGGACGCGTCGCGTTGGAGGAGATATTCAAACGGTTCCCGGAGTGGGACGTCGACATGGCCAACGCGTCGCTGTCCCCGACATCAACTGTCCGCGGCTGGGAATCCATGCCGGCTGTGCTCAAGTGAAAACCCACCCGCTATCGACGAATTGAGGTTGCGAATATGGCAGGACGTGTAGAAGGCAAGGTCGCATTCATCACCGGCGCCGCGCGCGGGCAGGGCCGCGCCCACGCCGTGCGGTTGGCCGAAGAAGGCGCCGACATCATCGCCGTCGACATCTGTAAGCAGATCGACAGCGTCCGGATTCCGCTGGCCACCCCCGAGGATCTGGCCGAAACAGCCGACTTGGTGAAGGGGCTTAACCGCCGCATCTACACCGCCGAGGTCGACACCCGCGACTTCGAGGCCCTCAAGGCCGCCGTCGACGCCGGCGTCGAGCAGCTCGGCCGGCTGGACATCATCGTCGCCAACGCCGGCATCGGCAACGGCGGTGCGACGCTGGACAAGACCAGCGAGGGCGACTGGACCGACATGATCGACGTCAACCTCGGCGGTGTCTGGAAGACGGTGAAAGCCGGTGTGCCGCATATCCTTGCTGGTGGCCGCGGCGGGTCGATCATCCTGACCAGTTCGGTCGGGGGCCTGAAGGCCTACCCGCACACCGGGCACTACGTCGCCGCCAAACACGGTGTGGTGGGCCTGATGCGGACATTCGCTGTCGAACTCGGCGCGCAGAACATCCGGGTGAACTCGGTGCACCCGACCAATGTGAACACCCCGCTGTTCATGAACGAAGGCACCATGAAGCTGTTCCGGCCCGATCTGGAGAACCCGGGTCCCGACGACATGAAGGTCGTCGCGCAGATGATGCACACGCTGCCGATCGGCTGGGTGGACCCGGAGGACATCGCCAACGCCGTGCTGTTCCTCGCCTCCGACGAGGCCCGTTACATCACCGGTGTGACCCTTCCGGTCGACGGCGGCAGCTGCCTGAAGTAGCGGCGCCCCGTGACACTTGCGGAGCTGTCGATCCCGCAGAGCTGGGAGGCGATCACACCTGAGTGGATGACGACGGCGCTCGGTTCTCACCATCCCGGCGTCGTCGTGGACCGGGTGCGGGTCGCACTTCGCGACGACGGCACCAACCGGCGCGCGCGCCTGGAGCTGAGCTATGCGGCAGGCTCGGGGCCCGCGACGGTGTTCGCCAAGGCGGTCGACCCGGCGCATGCCGAACTCGTCGCGCTGACCAGTGGCCTGTACCACGAGCCTCGACTGTTCGCGTCGGAAGTGCCGCTGCCGCTTGATCATCCGGCGGTGTACGTGGCGCTGATCGACGAGGAGCGCGCCGACTTCCTGATGATCATGGAGGACGTCGTCGCCCGCGGCGGCGATCCTCGCGACTCCACCCGGCCGATGACCGTCGACCAAGCGGCCAGCGGGGTCCGCGGTCTTGCCCGGTTGCACAGCCAGTACTGGGGTGACCGGCTGACACGCCATCCCGCACTCGGCTGGGTGGAACCGTTCGTCGCCTTCGACGGGCTTCAGTACGCGCCGTTGGACATCGCTCGCGAGCGGTTGGGCGACGCAGTGCCCGCCGAAATCCCCGCGTTGAGCGGCGAGGAGTTGTTCGTCGACATCTGGGCCCGCTACATCGCGACGCTGACCGGACCGTCGTCGCCCCAGACGCTGCTGCACGGCGATCCGCACATCGGCAACACCTATGTGCTGCCCGACGACGAAGCCGGCTTCCTGGACTGGCAGATGGTGCGCCGCGGCAACTTCTCGCTCGATCTCGGCTACTTCCTTCAGGGCGCACTGACCATCGAGCAGAGGCGTCGCAGCGAGCGGGAGTTGCTCGAGGAATACCGCGACGCGCTGACGCTGCCCGCCGAGGAGATGCCCAGCGCCGCGGAAATGCTGCTGCGATACCGCGCGTCCGTCGCCCACGGGCTGGCGATCTGGATGGCGACGCTGTCGGGCGGCGACGCATGGCAGCGTCCGGAGATCTGCCTGGCCCTGGTGCAGCGCTACGCGCAGGCCTTCGTCGACCTCGACACCCGTGCAGCGATCGACGCCATCGCCTAGTTGCCCGGCCGCGGGATAGTCTCGCGCAGTGGAGACATTCGAGGGCCGCGGCGCAGTCATCACCGGCGGGGCGAGCGGAATCGGTTTCGCGTGCGCCAGGCAGTTCACCCGCCGCGGGGCACACGTCGTGCTTGCCGACATCGATCAGGCAACGCTCGACTCGGCCGTCGAGCAACTGCGCGCCGAGGGCGCCGACGCGCACGGGGTCGTCTGCGACGTCACCAAGCTGGACGCCGTCGAGCACCTCGCCGATGAAGCGTTTCGGCGGCTCGGCGAGGTGAACCTGGTCTTCAACAACGCCGGCATCGCCTATGCGGGGCCGATCGCCGATGTCACCCCCGGCGACTGGCGCTGGGTGATCGACGTCGATCTGTGGGGTCCGATTCACGGCGTCGAGGCGTTCCTGCCGCGCCTGCGCGAACAGGGCGGCGACCGCCACATCATGTTCACGTCGTCATTCGCCGGGCTGGTCGGCAACGCCTACCTCGGCCCGTACTCCGTCGCGAAGTTCGGTGTGGTCGCATTGGCCGAAGGCCTGTCGCGCGAGCTGAAAAGCGAGGGCATCGGGGTCTCGGTGCTCTGCCCGATGATCATCGAAACCAACTTGATCGCCAACTCGCAGCGCATCAGAAGCGGCGACTACGGCGCCCGCAGCGAGCAGACTGAGGAGACCGCGCAGGATCTGTCGGCGCTGGCGGCACCGACCGACAGCAGTGTGGACGTCGACGCGGTGGCACGGCTTACCGCCGACTCGGTCGTCGCCAACCGGTTGTACATCCTTCCGCACCGCGCGGCCCGGGAATCGATCCGGCGGCGCTTCGAGCGCATCGATCGCACCTTCGACGAGCAAGCCGCCGGGGGCTGGAGCCACTGAGCCTCCGGTTCAGCCGAGTATCGGGAAGCGCCGCTTGTCGGCCAACTCGTCGAGCGCGGCCTGCATGACGTGGCGGACATGCGCGTCGACCGCGTCGATGTCGGGATTGTCGCCGAACTCCTTCACCACGTCGATCGGGTCGAGCACCTGGGTGACGATCTTCGTCGGCAGCGGCACATTCGGCGGGAAGATCATCGAGAACCCGAACGGGAACCCGAAGCTGATCGGCAGGATTTCCAGCCGCGCACGCTTCAGGCCCAGCCGTCGGGCGATCGAGTCGCCGCGGATCAGATACAGCTGGTTCTGCTGCGCGCCGATCGACACCATCGGCACGATCGGCACACGGGATTCGATGGCCGTCCGAACGTATCCGGTGCGGCCGGCGAAGTCGATCGTGTTCTCCTGCAACGTCGAACGGTACGAGTCGTAGTCTCCGCCGGGAAACACCAACACGAGTGCACCGGTGTGCAACGCCTTCGCCGCGTTGTCCCGGCTGGCTTCGATGACCCCGACGCGATGCAGCCAGTCGTTCATCGGCCCGATGAACAGCCCGTAGTGGGCGAGGGTGTACAGCGGACGGTCGTAGCCGAATTGGTTGTAGAACGCCGGCGCGAAGATCAGCACGTCGGGCGTGAACATCCCGCCCGAATGGTTGGACACCAGCAGCGCGCCGCCCTGGCGGGGGATCGCGTCGAGGCCGCGCACCTCGGCCCGGAAGTACCGCCTGATCGCGGGGCCGACCCACGTGTTGACGCGTTCGGTGAAGGCCGGGTCCCATTTGGTGGCCGGGTCCGTGCCGATGTCGTCGACGCCGTTGTCGCCCATGTGTTTCCTTCGTCCGCGCTGGGATGCCCATACCCACAGCGGGCGTCGGCCACACCCCGAGCGACGAGTTCAGCGCTCGTGGCCGGGGCCCAACTGGTAGTCACCGGTGCGCGGGTTGTGGTACCACCCGTCTGCCGCCTGCGTTCCGCCGTCGACGTGGATGGTCTGCCCGGTGATGTAACTGGACATGTCGGAGGCGAGAAACACCGCCGCGCCCGCCATTTCGTCGACGTGCCCGACGCGGCGCATGGGGATCATGCGGCTGGCCGTGGCGAGCACGCCGTCCTGCGCGATCCGCGTCAGCCCTTCGGTCACTGTCAGGTCCGGCGCCAGCGCGTTCACCCGGATGCCGTGGGTGGCCAGTTCGAGGGCGGCCGTCTTGGTGTAGTTGATGACGCCGGCCTTGGCGGCCGCGTACGCCGCGTAACCGGGCGCCCCTCGCCATCCTTCGATCGATGTCACGTTGATGATGCTGCCGGGCAGTTCGGCCTCGACGAGGCACCGGGCCACCCGCTGCGTGCACAACAGCACATGGCGCAGGTTCGATCGGTACAGGGCGTCCCATCCGTTCTCGGTGGTCTCCAGCAGTGGTGAGGCGAACGTCCCGCCTGCGTTGTTGACCAGAATACTCACGGGGCCAAGCTCATTGGCTGTCTGCTCCAGCGCGGTGTCGACCTGGGTGCTGTCGCGGACGTCGGTGACGATGCCCAGAGCGCCGACGGCGTCGGCGGCCGCCGCGCAGGTGTTCGGGTTGCGTTCCCAGATGGCGACTCTGGCGCCGAATGCGGTCAGTCCTTGCGCGATGCCGCGCCCGATGCCCTCTCCCCCGCCGGTGACGACGGCGACGCGCCCGGTCAGCAGGATGTTCGACGGATCGATGGCCATGTGCGTTACCCCGTCTTGGTGGTGCGGATGCCAAGGCCTGCGGGTGCGGTGCCGATGATGCCGTGATCTTCGAGTTCGGCGATCTCCTCATCGCTCAGCCCGAGGCCGGACAGCACCTCGCGGTTGTGCTGGCCGAGCAGCGGCGCGGGTGCGCGGTGGTGGCGCCGCGGCCCCGAGGAGATTCGCATCGGGAGCGTGCTGTGACGAGCGGTCGGGTTGACGGGGTGGTCGACGTGTTCGTAGAAGCCGCGGTGCACGAGTTGCGGAAGGTCGCCGACGCGGTGCGGCTGCATCACCTTTGCGACGGGCACGCCTGCGGCCCAGAGGGTCTCGACGATCTCGTCGCCTGTTCGTGTCGCGCACCATCGGCTGAGGTGTTCGTCGATCTCGTCGTGGCGGCGGCGTCGTCCCGCGACGTCGGACAGCTCGTCGTCGGCCCAGGACGGGTCACCGAGGGCCGCCACCAGGCCGGCCCACTGCTCGTCGGTGGTCACCGCGATCGCCACCCAGTCGTCGGGCCTGCTGAACTCGTCGAGTTGGCTGGTGCGGTAGAGGTTTTGCGGTGCGGCGGCGGGTCCGCGGTTGCCGTCGCGCTGCAGCAGGTTGCCGTACGCGGAGTATTCGATGATCTGCTCGGCGGCGACGTTGACCGCGGCGTCCACCATCGCGGCCTCGATCCGCACGCCTTCCCCGGTGCGGCGCCGATGCGCCAGCGCCAGCAACAGTGCGTTGAGGCCGTGCACACCGGCGTTGGGGTCGCCAACCGCGTACGGTTCGACGGGGTTCTGGTCGGGATACCCGGTGAGCCAGGTGATTCCGGAGGCATCCTCGATGACGTATGCGAACGCGGGCTTGTCGCGCCACGGGCCGTCCAGCCCGAAGCCCGGCATGCGCATCATGATCGCGTCGGGCCGCAGCCGGTGCACGGCCTCGAAGTCGAGCCCGATCTGGTCGAGAACCCTTGGTGTGTAGTTCTCGACAATGACGTCGCAGGTCTTCACCAGCCGCCTCAGCAGCTCGACGCCGCGCTCGGAGCGGATGTCGAGCGTCACGCTCTTCTTGTTGGTGTTGAGCCCGGAGAAGATCGGCGAACGCTCCCACCATTGCTCCTCGGTGGTCGGCACGCCCGCGATCAGCCGGGTGCCGTCGGGCCGCGCCGCGGACTCGACGTGGATGACTTCGGCGCCGAGTTGGGCGAGCACGTGGGTGCACGACGGCCCGGCCCAGAAGCTCGTCATGTCCAGCACGCGCAATCCCTCGATCCCCAGCCCCGCCCCTTCCTGCGCCGAAACCGACATTTGGGCGGAAAAATCGCCCTTTTTCACGCCCAAATGTCCGTTTGGGCGATACAGGTTGGTGTGTTGGCCGAGGCGGGGAGCCGGTTGCGGGGCCCGCAGCAGCGACGGAGTGGTGCGGTACGGCGGGCCGGGCTGGGTGAACCGGTCGCGTGGGTTCTCGACGAAACTGCCCCGCGCGGCGAACTGGTCGAACGATGTGACGTTGGCGCCGTTGCCGACGGGCGCGTTCGGAATGCGGAACGCGGTGGACAGCTCCAGGATGTCGTCGACGCGGTTCTCCCGCACCCAGCGGTAGATGTCGTCGGCGTGAATGTTGGCCTGTTCGGTGATGGACAGGTCCGACTGCTCGTCGATCCAGTCGTCGTGGCCCGTCATCGCACACAGGTCGAACCACTGCTGCGCGGTGCCGCAGCCCAGCGCCACCAAGCCGTCGGCCGCGGTGGCGACGCCGGGAACGGTCAGCCTGCGCTGGTCGCGGAACGGCCGACCGAGCGCGTCGTGGAATGACACGGAATAGTAAGTCAGACACAGGATTTGCGCTTCGAGCATTGAGACGTCGACCAGACCGGGCGACGACGCGAGAGTGCCCGCGGCGGCGAACGCGCCCGCCAGCCACTCCCCGATCTGGCCCGCCACATGCACCGGCGGGCGGTCCTGGGCGCCGCGGCCGAGGCCGATGACGCCGCCCGACCACGCCTGGGTGGTGAATTCCGTCGCGGGCTTGTCCGACCACGGGCCGTCGAGGCCGAACGGCGTGATCGCCGTGACCGTCAGGTGGGGATGAGCCGAGGCTATTGCGGCCGGGGCGAACTCGTCACGCCCGACGACGGCCGACCCTCGCGACCACACCACCGCGTCCGCGCCCGCCAGCATGTCCCGCAGTAGGTCGGTGTCCTCGGCGCGGTCCGGGTCGACGACGACGCTGTGCTTGGAGCAGGCCAGGAAGCTGAACAGTGCGCTGTCGCCGTCGGCGATGCCGGCGCCCGACGCCGACCAGCGTCGCAGCGAATCACCTTCGGGCGATTCGACTTTGATGACGTGCGCGCCGCCGTCGGCGAGAAGCTTCGTGCAGTAGCCGCCGGCGATGCCGCTCGACAGGTCGACGACGGTGAATCCGTCCAGCGCCGCCACTACGGCTGCTCCTTGCGGTTCTTCTTGCTCAACCGGAACTCCGGAGGAAACTTCGCGTCGTTCTCGTTCACGGCGTCGGCGAGGCCCGCGTCGATCGCATCGCCGAGCATGAAGTCGTCCGCGTCGGGGCGAGCGGCACCGCCCATCGATTCGAACGCCGCCGACAGCAGACTGCCCAGATACTCGCCCTGGAACTGCTTGACGACCTCGAAGAACATCTTCTGCTGAAAGATGCTGTCCACGGGGCGGTTACGCGCGCACGCCAGCGCGTACTTCGATACCTCGGCCTCGAGTTGGTGCCGCGGCACCACCTTGTTGACGAAGTGGCAGGCCCGCATCTCCTCGGCGGTGAACGGTCGCCCGGTGAACACCATCTCCTGGAACGGGCGCAGCCCCATTGTCAGCACCCAGGTCCACATCCGCGGTCCCCAGCCGAAGTAGCGGAACGACGGATGGCCGAACAGTGCGTCGTCGGAGGAGATCACCAGGTCGGCGTCGGCGCACTGGTAGAAGTGCCAGCCGTAGCAGTAGCCCTTGGCCTCGACGATGCTGATCTTCTTGAGCTCCTGCAGCGCCCGGTTGCCCGCGGCCACGTTGGCGTACCACTGCCCCATCGTCGCGCCGTGCCGAAACGACTCCTTCGGCGGATAGGTGACATCGGCGCCCTCGAGCCGCAATTCGGCCAGCCGTTCCTCGTCGGAGGACGCCATGAAGTCCGGCAGGTCGGCCCCGCTGCCGAGATTGTCTCCGACACCGCGGATCACGACGACTTTCACGTCGTCGTCGACGGTGGCTGCGCGCAGCAGATCCGCGTATCGCAGCCGCGCCTCGGCCGTCGGCGCGTTCAGCCGCTCGGGCCGGTTGAATGTGATGGTCGCGATCTTGGTCGCCGGATCCTTCTCGTAGAGGACGATCTGTTCGGCCGGCGGCCGCGCATCTGACGCCATCTGCCCGGCTCAGGCCGTCGCCGATACGGCGCCGTACGTCGGGCTGGACGTGAGCACCTCGGCCCCGTCGTCACCGATCAGGATGGCGTCCCTGCTGAACACCGCGCCGACGCCGGGTTCCCACACGTAGCCGGTGACCGCGAGCACCATGCCGGGCTCCAGCTTCTCGTCGCCGCACGTCGCCGGCAGGTCGGCGGAGATGACGGGCGGGTCGAAGCCGAGGCCCAGGCCGTGCGCAACGGGCGTGGCGGGCAACGGCTCGCCTGCGGTTTCGTAGGCGTCCAGCAGTGCAGTCGCGGCGGCGCCGGGTCGGCATGCGGCGATCAGCTTGTCCCACAGGGCTTCCGACCGCCGATACAGCGCGTCGGCGCCTGCCACGTCGCCGACCGGCCAGGTCCTGCCGACCTCGCCGACGTAGCCGTCGGCCAGGGCGCCTGCAGAGAACGCGACCAGGTCGCCTTCAGCCACGCGGCCGTCGATCGCGCCTCGGCGCCACGAGTGGTCCTTGGGCGTGATCCAGGCGCCGTCCTGGGTCGCGGGTGTGGTGACACCGCCCGCGGCCATCGCCTCCAGCATCGCGCCGGTGAGCGTCTGCTCGGTGACACCGGCCGCCAGTTCGGCGCGGGCCGCATCCAGTGCGCGTTCGGCGACGCCCAGCGCCCCGCGCAGCACGGCGATCTCGTCGACCGTCTTGATCCGCCGGGCCGCCCGTAGCGCCGGTTCGGCGTCCACGATCTCGGCGTTGGGGAACGCCATCGGCAGCAGTTGCGCGAATGTCGGTGTCAGGGAGTCGGTTCCGACGCGACGGAAGCTCTCGGCGCCCGGCAGCTTCTTGAGCACGTCGATCAGCGTCATCGGATTCCACGCCAGCCCGTAGAGGTGATCGTGACCGATCTCGTCGGGGATGCCCTCGTCCCACGTGCTGTTGAGGTGGATCTCACCGGTCGAGCGGATCACTTCGCAGATCGGCCCGAACGGGCGGGTGCCCGCCACCCACAACTGCGGCGCGCCGGTGACGTAGCGGACGTTGGCCTGCCTGCCGAGCACCAGGATGTCGATGTCGTTGGCGGCCATCTGCGCCAGCGCGCGTTCGCGCCTGCCGCGGCGCAATTCGGCTGGGTCGGGAAGGATTTCGAGCGCCATCAGTTCCGTCCGTACGGCGTGTAGGGGTAGTCCGTGATCGATTGATAACCGTCGTCGGTGATCACCACGATCTCCTCACTGCGATAGCCGCCGGTGCCGTCCTCCCACACCACGGGCTCGAGCACCAGCAGCATCCC
The DNA here is from genome assembly GCF_002553505.1 of Mycolicibacterium agri. Taxonomy (GTDB): domain Bacteria; phylum Actinomycetota; class Actinomycetes; order Mycobacteriales; family Mycobacteriaceae; genus Mycobacterium; species Mycobacterium agri. The sequence goes on from NZ_PDCP01000003.1 coordinate 183,067, forward strand.
TGCGGGGAAGACGAAGTTGTCGTCGAACTCCTCACCGAGATCGGTTCCGATCATCGGCATTTCGGCGGCGTTGGTGCCGATGCCGTGACCCAGATAGAAGTGCGGCAGCCACGGTTTGGCGCCGCCGTTGGCGGCGATCGCGGCGCGCGCCAGGTCACCGCTGGTGGCACCGGCCTTGGTGACCGACAGCACCGCGGACAGAATCTCCTGCCATTTCTCGAATTGCGCGTGCTGGCGGTCGGACACCTCGTCGCCGACGAGCCAGGTGCGGCCGAAGTCCGAGCAATACCCCTTGTAGGTGATGCTGACGTCGGTCCACAGCACGTCGCCGCGTTCGAGTTCCCGCTCGGTGGTGAGCAGCGGCAGCGCCAGGTCGCCGGTGGTGGTCCACACCGAACCGCTCGTCTTGGTGGTGGGCATCACCTGCCATATCGCCTCGAGCATGTTGGCGGTGGCGCCGAGTTCGAAGGCCCGGCGCACGAACGCCGCCGACAGGTCGACCTGGCGCACCCCGGGTGCGAGCGCCTTCTGCACGTCGACCATCGCTTCCTCGGTGATGCGGCAGGCGTTGCGCACGCACGAGATCTGGTCGGGCGTCTTGACCAGCTTGGCGGTGCCGACGACCGGCGCGGCGTCCGACGGCGGTCCGGACGCGAACAGCCGCGCCTGGGCCCTGCGCATGGCGCCGGTCAACTCGTCGACGGCGACCTTTGCGCCCGCGGGCAGCAACTCGGCCAGCACCGACTCGAAACGCGCGACGCCCTCGTCGAATTCGAGGTAGAGCGGCGGATGGATGTGGTCCTCGGGCACTTCGGTTTCCGACGCCGAGCCCTCCCGCAGCGGCATGAACACGTGCGGGTGCTCGTCGTCGGCCAGCACGACCGCGACCGGTCGTTCGACGTGCGACAGACCCGCATCCAGCAGCGGCCAGCTGATGCCGGTGGCGTACACGACGTTGCCGTTGCCCAGCAGGATGACCGCGTCGACGCCCTTCTCTTTCATGGAATCGCGAAGACGTGCCCCGCACTCCAGGTACATGCGGGCGGTGTCGGGCAGATCCGGGATGTCGATCGCGGAGCTGCCCCTGGTTGCGAATGTTGTCATCTAGATACCCAGGAACCTCTTGATGTTTCCGCTGACGATCTTGGCGGCGTCGTCTGGGCCGACCGCGTCGACGACCGTGGCGAGCGACTTCTCGGAATACCCGAAGGTGCTCTCGTTGTGCGGGTAGTCCGACGACCAGAACACCCGCTCCACGCCGATGCGGTCGATCAGCTGCAGGCCGAGCGGGTCGACCATGAACGACGCGCTCATGTGGTTGTCCCAGTAATAGCGGACGTCGTGCTGCAGGTCGTGGTTGAACATGTGCCGGTAGGACGCGAGCAGGTGTTCGGCGTCCTGCAGAGCGGTTGGCACCCAGGCGATTCCGCCTTCGAACCAGCCGATCTTCAGCTTCGGGTGGCGATCCAGGATCCCGGAGAAGACGTACTTGGCGAACTGCTCACGGAACGAGTCGACGTTGATCATCATGCCGACGACGACGCTGTTGTGCTGGCACGGCGTCTTCGGCGGTGTCTCGCCGATGTGGTGGGTGACCGGAAGCCCGGCGTCTTCGATCTCGTCCCAGACGGCGTCCATCGCGCTGCTGCCGTAGTCGTAGATGTTGCCGTCGTCGTCCTTACCCGGATTCAGCGGAAGCAGAAACGTCTTCAGGCCCAACGACTTCAACTGCTCGAGGGTGCTCCTCGTGCCCTTGGGATCCCACCAGTTGATCAGCCCGACGCCGTAGAAGTGGCCGTTGCTGCGCTCCTGCAGCTCGGCCATCGTCTCGTTGTAGATGCGGAAAACCCGCTCACGCAGCGTCCTGTCCGGGTAGTGGAAAAGCGCCAGCACCGCGTTCGGGAAGGCGAGTTCCTTGTCGACGCCGTCGTCGGCCAGTTCCCGGATGCGCGCTTCGATGTTGTTGGTGGCCGCGCCCGCCATGTCGTCGTACTGCATCAGCACGCGGCCGAAATCGCCGCCGACCCACGACTTGCCGTTGATGCCGACCATGTAGGCACCGTCTTCGTACCAGATGCGCGGCGCCTGGCCCTTGAGTTCCTCGGGGAAGCGTTCATAGAAGATGTCGTCGGCGACCGAGATGTGGTTGTCGGCGGAGAAGATCTCGGTGCCCGAGGGCAGGCCGAGTTGGGCGCTCAGGCTGCCGTTGGCCTCCGCGGCCGCACGCGCATGCCGGTGCTTGGGGGCGCCGAAGCCTTCCGGCGGATAGAGCGTCGCTGTGGGAGCGGACATCGTCGGTACTCCAATCGGGCTGTGGGACAGGGCTGTCGGTGCTACCAGGTCACCGGAAGTTCGTAGACGCCGTAGGCGAGGCGGTCGTGTTTGAACGGCACCTCATCGATCGGGATGGCCAGCTTCAGCGTCGGGATGCGGCGCAGCAGCGTGTGGAACACGATCTGCAGCTCGGCGCGTGCGAGCTGCTGACCGACGCACTGATGGCGGCCGTATCCGAAGCCCAGCTGCTGACCGGCGTCGCGGGTGAGGTCGAGCTTGTCGGGCTCGGGATAGGCCGACGCATCCCAGTTCGCCGGTGCCAGGTCGAGGATGATGCCCTCGCCGGCGCGGATGGTCTCGCCGGCGATCTCGATGTCCTCGATGGCCACCCGGCGCTGGCCGTTCTGGATGATCGACAGGTAGCGCATCAGCTCTTCGACGGCGTTCGCGATGAACTTGGGGTCGTCGGAATCCCTTAGCAGTGCGGCCTGTTCGGGGTTTTCCAGCAGCGCGAGCACACCGATGCCGATCATGTTCGCCGTCGTCTCGTGTCCGGCGATCAACAGCCCGGTGCCGAGTTGGGCGGCTTCTTTTATGCTGATCTCGCCGGCGTTGACGCGTTCGGCGAGATCGGACACCGCGTCCTCGGACGGGTTCTCCATCTTCGCCTTGACGAGGTTGATCAGGTACTGGGCCAACCCCATCGCGCCCTTCTGGCCGTCCTCCGCGGTGGCGTAGCGGGCCAGCCCGACGTTGGCGTGGTGTTGGAAGAACTCGTGGTCTTCGTATGGCACGCCGAGCATTTCGCTGATCACCCTGGTGGGTACCGGCAGCGCGAGCTTGGCGACGATGTCGGCAGGCTGCGGGCCCGCCAGGATCTCGTCGATGCACTCGTCGGTGACCGACTGGATGGCCGGGCGCAGCCCCTCGACGCGTTTGAACGTGAACGGCTTGGACAGCATGCGCCGGAACCGGGTGTGCTGCTCGGCGTCGGAGGTGAACACCGATCGCGGCCGCTTGTGCACGGTGGAGAGCATGTGCTCGTTCCAGTGCGGGAAGCCCTCGCGCCGGTCGTCGACGCTGACCCGCGAGTCGGCGAACAGTTCCCGCGCGACCGCGTGCCCGGTGACCAGCCACGGGGTGCTGCCGTCCCAGATCCGTACGCGCGAAAGCGGTCTGGCCGAACCCATCTCGAGCACCTTGGGTGGAGGCGCGAACGGGCACCGGGGATCGCGCTCCATCGGATACTCGGGAATCTCGGCGTTGACGCCGGACGGGTTCTCGGTCAGTGTCTCGGACATATCCTCGGGTTCATTCCTCGATGTCGATGGCCAGGGCCGGGCAGGCCGCAGCGGCATTGCGGACGTCGGATGCCTGTTCGTCGGACGGGCTGTCGTTGAGCAGAACGACGACGCCGTCGTCGTCGCGCTGGTCGAACACCTCGGCGGCGTTCAGCACGCACTGTCCCGACGACACGCACTTGTCCTGATTCACAGTCACTTTCATTCAGGGGTGCTCCGTGACAGGTGCGCGCCACAACCCGACGATGGCATCGATCAGACCGCTTGCGACCGCGCTCCACGTCGTGCGTGGCACCGGTTCGCCCTCGGCGAAGGCGCGCTCGAAATCGGCGCAGGTATGCATCAGCAGGTTGCGCACCATGATGTTTCGTTCGGTGACCACGGCCATGGGCAGATCGGGCAGGCACCGCGTGATGCCTTCGACGACCCGCACCAGCGCCGGCGACGCGAGGGCGTCCTTGACCACGACCTTCTGATACGCCGGGTCGGCCAGCGCCTGTGCGGCGAACCTCGCGTACCACGTCGGGTTGCCCAGTTGCGCCAGGTGCTCGGTCAGCGAGCACACCATGCACGTGATCCAGTCCCGCAGCTCGGTCGAGTCGCCGATTTCGGCGACCATCCGCTCGAGCAGTTGCTCGATCGACGCCCGGTGCTTCTGCTCGATGGCCCGCACCAGATCGGTTTTGGTGCCGAAGTGGTAGCCGACTGCGGCGTTGTTGCCCTGCCCGGCAGCCTCGCTGACCTGGCGGTTCGACACCGCGTACACACCATGTTCGGCGTACAGCCGCTCGGCGGCCTTCAGGATTGCTTCTTGCGTGCTGCTCGCCCGATCGGCGCGCAGTGGCCTGGCGGTGGTCACGGTCACAGTCAACTCGCCAGAGCCGATTAAGTCAAGCGACTGATTTAAATTCCAGGTCCCGCGAGTGGGCGTGTCTGCGTCGGACACGCCGGGAAAATCCCTGATTTCGTGCACGCTCGCGGACCAGAGACGTCATGGTCTCGGCGCGCGCGGGATGACCTTGCCCGCGACGGTGCCGCCGTCGACGGGAAGCACGGTGCCGGTGACGTACCGCGATCGGTCGGTGGCGAAGTACAGCGCCGCCTCGGCGACGTCCTCCATCGTGCCCTCGCGCTTCAACGGTCGGTCGTTGCGCATCTGCTCGCGGATCTTGTTTTCGAACTCTTCGAGCTTCTTGAGGTCCTCGCCCGACGCGGACTTGCGCACGATCGCGGTGCGAATGTTGCCGGGCGCAATCGCGTTGACGCGAATCTCATAGTGCGCCAACTCGATAGCCGCCGACTTCGTGAATTGAATGACGGCCGCCTTGGAGGCGCGGTAGGTCATGACGCCGCCGCCGGCCTGAATGCCGCCGATCGATGTCAGGTTGATGATCGAGCCGCCGCCGTGGTCGCGCATGTGGCGGGCGGCGTCACGGGTGCCCGCCATCACCGCGCGCACATTGGTCCGCATGACCCGGTCGAAGTCTGCGAGGTCGTCGTCGAGGAAGCGGCGGTGCATGGCGCCCGAGATGCCGGCGTTGTTGACCATCACGTGCAGGCCGCCGAACCGCTTGACGGCCGTCGACACCAAACCGCTGACCTGCTCCATGTCTGCGACGTCGGCCTCGACGAAGTGCGCGGTGACACCGATGTCGGCGGCCAGCGCAGCGCCGGCGTCACGGTCGATGTCGCCGATCAGCACCTTGGCGCCCTCGGCGGCGAACCGTCGCGCCAGGCCTTCGCCCAACCCCGACGCACCGCCCGTGACGACGGCGACCTTGCCCTCCAGTTCGTTGCTCACTTAAGCACTCACCTCGTCGAGAAACGCCAACAGCAGCTCGTTGACGGCGTCGGGTTGTTCGATCTGGGGGCAGTGGCCGGCCTGCTCGATCACCGCCGAGCGGCCTTTCGGAATCTGCGCGGCGATCTCGGCGGCCCATCCGTCGGGCAACAGCTTGTCGCACGCGCCTTCCACCACCAGCGTCGGCACCTCGATGCGTTCGTAGGTGCGCTTGCTCGACGGCAGCGGCGGCGCCTCCAGGCCGGGGCGGCGAAATCTAGCCGCCGCCAACGCCTCCCATGCACCGGGCGCGATGCTGGACTCGTAGCGGCGTTGCACGTAGGCCTCGTCGTTCGGGTATGCCGGATCGTGGAACAGGGCCTCGACGATACGCCGCATCCCCGCCAATGTGGCGTCGTAGTCGTACAGCGCGGCGGAGTGCTCGTTGCGCTGGATTTCGCCGCCGCCGCAGATCATTACGAGGCTGCGAGCGGGCAGCAGCGGCGATTCCGACGTGGCGTCGACGAACAGGTTCACCGCGCCCATCGAGTTGCCGACGAAATGCGCGGACTCGATCCCCAGCGTTTCGCAGAACCGCGCGATGTGTCGGATACGCATCCCGCGGCCGTCGTTGAAGTCGATGACCTTGGCCGACTGCCCGAAGCCGAGCATGTCGAGTGCGAGCACCCGGTATCGCGACGCGAGCGCGGCGATGTTGCGCTCCCAACCGATCTGCGCGCTGACACCGAATTCACCGCCGTGCAGCAGAACGACCGGATCGCCCTCACCCGCTTCGAGGTAACCCGTGACGAGCCCGTCGACCGACAGCGTCTTGGACGCGGGCTCGGTCACGCCGTTTCCCACGCGGCACGGGCGAAGGTCAGCACCTGGGTGGCCAGCATGTCGAGCTGGTTGCGCACGGAGTCGTCAACCAATTCCCCGTCGGCGCCCCAGATCCTGTCCGCGGAGTTGATCGCCACACCGAGCGGGGTCGGCCACGCTCGCAGCGCGTGACCGATGCTGCGCAACTGTCCGAGCGTGCCGACGGCGGCCTGCCATCCGTAGGCACAGCTGATGCAACCCCACGGTGTGTTGTCGAGATACACGCGTGGGCTGTCACGGAGGTCCTCGATGTAGTCCAGCGCGTTCTTCACCAATCCCGACACCGCGCCGTGGTAGCCGGGTGAGCCGACGACGACGGCGTCGGCCTCGCGCAGCGCGCCGACCAGTTCGAGGGCCCGCGGTGTGCGCTCCAACTCATGCGGCGCATACATCGGCAGGTCGAGGTCTTCGGCGGCGAACAATCTGGTCCGCCCGCCCTGGCGTTCGACCGATGCCAGGCAGTAGCGCAGCGCCCGTTCGGTCGACGAGTTGGCCCTCAGCGTTCCGCCGAGGCCGACGACGAGCGGCGCAGGTCCGGTGGTTGTGCTAGCGGTCATCCTTGACACCTATTTGATTGCAATGGGATTCACTGGCGATCCGACAGCGCCGGTGATCCGCAGGGGTGGTGCTATCAGCTGGAACTCGTACACACCGTCGGCCGCGCAGTCTGCGGCCAGCGCGCTGAGGTCCCAGTACTCGCCGAGCATCATGCCCATGTCACGCAGGCACAGCATGTGCATGGGCAGGATCGCGTCGTCGACCGCCGACACCGGGTTCTCCACCATGAGGTTGTCGGCCGCGACGGCGGCGACCTCGTGGTCGTGCAGCCACGACGCGCAGGTCCAGTCCAGCCCCGCGCCGGGCTCGGCACCGTCGCCGGTTTCGAGAAATCGCGCCCACCAACCGGTTCGCACCAGCACGATGTCGCCGCGCTGCACGGTGACGCCTTGTTTGCGCGCGGCCTCGTCGAGTTCGCCCGGTGTGATCGGGTCGCCGAGTTCGCAGAACGTCTCCACACCACGCAGGCGCACGATGTCGAGCAAAACGCCACGCGATGTGATGCCCTTGACGTCCACCTTGTCGATGCCGCAGTGGAATGCGCCGAGGCTGGTGACCGACGTGGCCGGAAACCCGTTGTACAGCTTGTCCTCGTAGTACACGTGGGACAGCGCGTCCCACTGTGTGGCGGCCTGCAGCGGCATGATGATCATGTCGTCGTTGAACCGCATCGGGCCGCTCTCCGAATAGCCGCTGAGCTGAACGGCGGTCGGGTTCTTCAGCCATTTGGGCCCGAATTCGCGCAGCGCCTCGGCGTCACCGCCGTCGATCGTCATCACGTGGGTGGGGTTCTGCCGGTATTGGAACGCGCCCTGTGGCCCCGACGACCCGAAGTCCACTCCGAGCGGGAACACCTTGCCGTGCTTGACGAGGCTGGCCGCTTGCTGCACCTTCTCGGCAGTGATGAAGTTCAACGTGCCGAGCTCGTCGTCGTCGCCCCACCTGCCCCAGTTGCAGACGTCGTTGGCAGTACGCCGAAAATCGGTCATGCTAGCCATGTTTCGCCCCTCTTTCGACGTGGCGGGCATCGGCGATGTCGCCGAATACACGCTCTGCGACCGAGCCGCCGTCCACCCAGATGACCTGGCCGGTGATGTATTTGGCCGCCGCGCTGTTGAGGAAGACAAGCACGCTGGCCTGCTCGTCGGGCTCGGCGGCACGACCCAGAGGCGTCTTGAACGAGTCGAGGAACTCCTGCCCGTACGCGCTGCGCAGCTGGTCGAGGATCGGGGTGTCGGTGACACCCGGTGCGGTGCAGTTGATCCGGATTCCCTTCGCTCCGAGTGTGGTGACATTCGCCATCCCGTAGAGGATGATGGCCTCCTTCGACAGCCGGTAGCCACCGCCGTCGGCCACCGGCTCCGGATTGCTTCGACACCATTCGATGCCCTCGGCCATGTCGGCGGTGTCCAGCAGGCCCGCGGTCACGGTGGCGTTGGCCAAGTACGCCGACGCGGCCAGCGATGACACGTTGGCAATCGCCGACCCCGGCGGCATCGCCGGAATCAGTGCTTCGGTCAGATGCCGTGTGCCGAGGAAGTTGATCGTGACGACGCGCAGCGGATCACGAATCCCCGACGACACACCCGCGATGTTGAACAGCGCGTCGATCGGGCCGTCGATCGCGGCCACGGCCCGGTCGATGGACGCCGGGTCGGACAGGTCGACTTCGTGAAAGTCCTTGAGCTGCAGCGTGGGTGGGCGCAGGTCCAGGCCGACGACCTCGGCGCCCAACTCGGTGAGCTGGCGCGCCACTTCCGCGCCGATGCCCGAACCGCAGCCCGTGACGACGGCGCGGCGGCCGTCGTAACGCCAGAGGTCGTCGATCTGTCCCATGCCTACCGCTCACCGAACCTATTTCTTGCTCTGAGCGTCCGCTGAGGTCTTTGTGCTCCTCGCGTCCGCTGATCTATTTTTTGCTCCTCGCGTCCGCTGAAGGATTCCTGCTGTCCCATCCCTCCCCCGACTTCAACTTGGCCGCCGCCGCTTCGATGCCCGCGTTCATCTCCTCCATCGCGAGCGACACCTCGTTGGCGGTGTAGTTCTCACGGCCGGTGGGCAGCCCACCGAAGGCGTAGGTCTCGTCGAACTCGGGCGCCGTCGACGCGGGCCTGCGCGCCTCGACCTGTTCGAGCACCGGTTCGAGCCGTTTGGCCTTCTCGGCGGCGGCCTTCTCGTGGCGTTCGATGAATTCGGGCAGCACCTCCTTGCCCATCAGCTCGATGGACTCCATGGTCTCCTCGTGCCTGCGCGGCGTGAGCAGCAGGATCAACTCGTCGACACCGCTTTCCTCGTATCCGCGAAGGAATTTGCGAACGGTTTCGGGGCTGCCGATCGGTCCGCGGTCGGGGCCGTAGATGATGCTCGGATCCTTCTCGATCTCCTCGAGATGGCGCTTCCAGACACCTGTGCGTCCCGGAGTGTGCATACCGGTCATGTAGTAGTGCATGATGCCGAACGCGAAGAAGCCGCCGCCCTTGCCGAGCCGCTCGATGGCCTGCTCGTCGGTGGGCGCCACCATCATCGACAGGTCGCCGCCGATGGCGAGGATGTTGGGGTTCACCTGCGGCGTCACGGGCACGGCGCTCTCTTCGAACTCCTTGTAGTAGCCGTTGACCCGCTCGGCCAGCGGGCCGGGGCCCGTGTAGGCAAAACTCAATGCGCCGAGGCCCTTTTGCGCCGCCATGGACACCGAGGCCGGCCTGGTGCACGCCACCCACACCGGCGGATGCGGCTTCTGGAACGGCTTGGGGATCACGTTGCGCGGCGGCATCTCGATGTGTTCGCCCTTGAAGCCGGTGAACGGCTCCTCGATCATGCAGCGGATCGCCACCTCAAGCGCTTCCTCCCACATCCTGCGCTTGTCGGCGGGGTCGATGCCGAAGCCACCCAGCTCGCCCACCGACGAAGACTCGCCGGTGCCGAACTCGACGCGGCCGTTGGAGATCAGGTCGAGCGTCGACACCCGCTCGGCCACGCGCGCCGGATGGTTGACCGCGGGCGGCAGATGCATGATGCCGAACCCGAGCCGAATGTCCTTGGTGCGCTGGCTGGCTGCGGACAGGAAGATCTCCGGCGCCGTCGAGTGGCAGTACTCCTCGAGGAAGTGGTGCTCGGTCAGCCACACCGTCGAGAAGCCGGCCTTGTCGGCGGCCTCCACCTCGTCGAGGCCGTGCTGGAAAAGCTTGTGCTCGTCGTCGTCACTCCACGGCCGCGGCAGCGGAAACTCGTAGAACAGCGAGATCTTCATCTGGTTACCTTTCGATGTGAATCGAGTGTCGAATCGGTGCTATCGCCACCGGCGCCTGGCAGCTGGTCTTCGATGTGCTTGGCGGCCACATAGCCGAAGGTCATCGCCGGGCCGATGGTCGCGCCCGCACCGGCATAGCTGCGCCCCATCACCGCGGCCGAGGTGTTGCCGACGGCGTAGAGCCCCTTGATGACGCTGTCGTCGCTGCGCAGAACGCGGGCGAACTCATCGGTGCGCAAGCCACCCGATGTGCCCAGGTCGCCGAGGATGATCTGGAACGCGTAGTACGGCGGCTTACCCAACGGGTGCAGGTTGGGGTTCGGCAGCGTCGGGTCGCCGTAGTAGTTGTCGTACTTCGAGTCGCCGCGGTTGAAGTCGTCGTCGTGACCCTTGCGCGCCAGCTCGTTGAAACGGTCGGCCGTCCGCCGCAACTGGGCCGGCGGCACACCGATCTTGGTCGCGAGCTCCTCGAAGCTGTTGGCTTCGGCCACCACCCCCGACTCGAGCCATGCCTTCGGCACCTTCCATCCGGTGGGCACCGGGGCGAACGGCACCTTCGGAATCGGCAGATGCCCGGCCACCACGTACCGGTGGAAGGACCGGATGTCGGTGATCAGCCAGCACGGGATGTGGGTGACACCGGACTTCTGGCCCTCGATCATGGCGTGAGCGAAATCCATATAGGGCGCCGCCTCATTGATGAACCGCTTGCCGTCGCCGTTGACGACGAACTGGGCGGGCATCATCCGCTCGTTGAGCATGAACTGCAGGCGCCCGTCGGGCCAGCAGATCGCGGGAAACCACCACGCCTCGTCGAGCAGATCGGTCGAGCCGCCGACCTTCTCCCCCGCGCGGATGCCGTCTCCCATCGACGCCGGATTGCCGAAACTCCAATCCTTTTCGAGCGCCGGCAGATGTTGGCGGCGCCACTCCATGTCGTGCTCGAACCCGCCCGACGCCAGGATGACACCTCCGCGGGACTCGATGCGCAGCGGCTGGCCGTCGCGTTCCACCACGGCGCCGACGACAGCGCCCTCGACGTCGGTGATGAGTTCCGTCATCGGCGAGTTGAGCCACAGCGCGATGTCGCGTTCCTTCATGGCCAGCCGCAGCCGAGCGGCCAGCGACTGTCCGATCGCGGCCATCCGGTCGCCGAACACCCGTGCCCGGAACATCCGCCAGATCAGCTTCAGCAGAACCGCTTTGCCGCGCCAGTTCTGCCGCACCTGGTAGAACAGGCGCAGATCCTTGGGTGCGAACCAGATTCCGCGCGGCGCCAGCGCCAGCGGCTGCAACAGGTTCTGCTCCTCGTCGCCGAGCTTGCGCAGGTCGATCGCGGGCACGTTGATCGTGCTGCCGAGGGGCGATCCACCGGGCAGTTCCGGGTAGTAGTCGGCGTAGCCGGGCTTCCAGACGAACTCCAGCCAGCGGCTTCGTCCTTCCAGGAACTCCATCATCTTCGGCGCCGAATCGACGTATTGCCGTAGCCGCTCGTCGCTGACCAGGCCGTCGGTGATCGTCTTCAGGTACGTGAAGACGCCGTCGGGGTCGGGTATATAGCCCTCTCTGCGCTGCGACGGCGCGCCGGGCACCCAGATGCCGCCGCCGGACAGCGCGGTCGAACCGCCGAAGCGCGCCGACTTCTCGACCACGAGCGCATCGAGGCCCGCGGCCTGGGCGGTCAGCGCGGCGGTCATGCCGCCACCGCCGGAGCCGACGATGAGGACGTCGACCGTCTTGTCGAATCCGTTTGACGTCATGATGCCGGCACCGCCGTCCTGACGGCGAATCCGGCGATCAGCTCCGGAGCCGCGCGGTAGAACCGGTTCTCCGTCTGATACGCGCCCTGCGCGGCCATCGCTGCGAAGGCGGCGATCCAGGTACGCACTTCGTGCGCCGAGTTGCCCGCCTCATGCGCCATCCACGACGGAGACCAGCCGTCGACATCGGAAAGATGGCCGCTGTCAACGATTTGCAGGAAGCGGTCGTCCCATTCCGGGTTCAGTGGCTGCAACGTGCTCTCCCCGTGCGCGAAGTTCTCCGCCGCCTCGATGACGGCGACCTGACGTGCCTGGCGCTGCTCGTCGGACATCGGCTCGCCGAGCACGATCCGATCGAGCGCGGCAACTGGCGCGGTCTTCAGGGTCGGAACCGGAGGGTCATGCGAGAGACCGCCCGAGCCGATCACGAGGACGCGCTTGTCCAGTGTCTTCAGGAAATTGCCGACAGCGGTGCCCAGCGCCCGTGACCGTCGCACCGGCCCAAGCGGTGTGGCGACCGAATTGATGAAGATCGGGATGACCGGACGCGATGCGGCGTCGCCGAACAGCGTCTGCAGCGGCTGCACGGTGCCGTGGTCGACCTCCATGCTCGCCGAGATCGCGGCGTCGACGTCGGCGGCCAGCACCGCCTCGGCGAGCTCGGTGGCGATGTCCTCCGGCACGTCGAGGGGCCCGGCCTGGGTGCCGTAGTCGCCTACGCCGGTCGCCTTCGTGCTGATGCAGAACGGCGGCATCATGCGGTAGAAGACGCCGTTGTAGTGGTCCGGTGAGAAGATGACGACGAGCTCAGGGTCGAAGGCGCGCACGAAGTTTCGTGCGTCGGCGAGGGCGGCGTTGATCTCGTCAAGGAGATCCTGCGACGGTCCCGGAAGATTCAGCAGTGGGCTGTGAGACATACAGCAGAGATTCACTGGCACCGTTCCCTCCTTCCCAAGTCAGATGAAGAACCTTGAACAGTGATGCGCTGAGTTCGGCGGCCCGTTGCGCGATGCAGGCGCCTGCTATGCATCGGTCAGGGCGGAGGAACAGCACCGAGTCAGTGTGGGTGTCGAACCAGGCTTTGAGGGCGCCGGTGCGGTCACCGACAATGACGACGTCGGGGTCGTCGTAGCCGCGCCAGTGCAGTTGCGTCATCGGCCGCACCGCAACGAAGGTGGTGCCCAAGGCCTTCCAGCGGGCAAACACTTCGTCGCCGAGCAGAGCGCAGGGGTTGTTGCTCCAGCACAGCACCGAGAAGCCGGGCCCGAGGATGTCGTCGAGCAGAACGTTCTGCCGGTCGCGGGTGTCGACGCGCGGTTGGATGAACAGCGTTCCCGTCGGCGACGACGCCGACCGCGGCTCCCCGTGGTACACGGCTCCCTGCTCGTAGCGCGGCATCGGTTTGAAGCGCATCTCGAGCACGTATCTCTTCAGCGCGGGCACCACCGACGCGGCGTGGATGACCTTGTCTCGCAGCGTCGCCACGCGCCTGTTCGTCGGCGAGATCACCCGCCCGACCATGGTTGACAAGTCGATCATCGCCCGCGCGTGCTTGCGCCGTTCGATGTCGTAGGTATCCAGCAGCGCATCGTCGGCCTGTCCTTTCACCACCGCGGCGAGCTTCCAGCCGAGGTTCGCCGCGTCGCGGATGCCGCTGTTGTAGCCCTGCCCCTGCCAGACCGGCATCAGGTGGGCGGCGTCACCGGCGATCATCAGGCGTCCCTTCCGGAATGCGCCTGCGATGCGCGAGTGATGGGTGTACACCCGGTGCCGGATGATGTCGACGCGCTCGGGGTCGGGCACCATCTGGGCGAGCATGCGCCGCACGAATGCGGGACTGTCGGCTTCCTCGTCGGACTCGTGGCCGTGAATCATGAACTCGAAGCGGCGGATACCGTGCGCGATCGAAATCGAGACATACGGTCGCCTCGGATCGGCGCCCACTTCGCTGTTCGGGTGCCCGAGCGGGTCGTTCGCGCAGTCGACGACGAGCCAGCGGGTCGAGGAGGTGGTGCCGTCGAACGACACGCCCATGAGGTGCCGGGTGGCGCTGCGGCCGCCGTCGCAGCCGACGACGTAGCGGGTGGCGACTGGGGTGCGACGGTCGGCGAACGTCACGGTGACGCCGTCGGCGGTTTCGGCGCAGTTCTCCATCCGGTGGCCCCACCGGACTTCGACGTGGTCGAATCGGTCGAGTCCCGCCAGCAATTCGGCGTCGACCATCGGCTGGACGAAACCGTTGCGCTTCGGCCATCCGAATCGGGCGTCCGGCGGCGCCATCTCGGCCAGCAGCTTTCGGTTCGCGTCGAAGAACCGCAGGATCTGGTTGGGCACGGTGTGGGGCAGAATCTGCTCGACCAGTCCGATCGACTGGAATGTGCGCAGCGCCTCGTCGTCAAGCCCGACACCGCGCGGGTAGTCGATCAGGCTGTCCCGTTCGTCGACGACCAACGTCCGAACACCCTGCAGTCCAAGGATGTTCGCGAGAGTGAGCCCCACTGGTCCGGCCCCGACGATCACGATGTCGGGACTCGCGCCGGTATGTCCGTCGGTGTTCTGCGTCATGGTCACCGCCCCAGCAGAAAGTCCACGTGCAGCCGGTTGAAGGTCTTCGGGTCCTCGTACTGCGGCCAGTGACCGCAACCGGGCATCACCTCGAACCGCGCGCCGGGGATCATCGATGCGATCCGCCTGCCCTCGTCGACGTCGGCGGTGGGGTCGTCGCTGGTCCACACCACCAGCGTCGGCGCCTTGATCACACCGTATTCGTTGGGCCCGAGCAGGTTTCGCCCCCGGATCTCGGGATCCTGCAGCGCCATGATGTCGCGCATGGCGGCGATGAAACCCGGTTGCCGGTAGATGCGCTGCCTGCTGGCGACGATGTCGTCGTAGCCCTTTGTCTTGTCGGCCATCAACCATTTGATCCTGGCCTGCACCGTTTCCCATGTCGGTGCTTCGACCGCGGCCATGGACAGCGTAATGATCCGCTTCATCACCTCGGGGTCGGCCTGCGACCCGCCTGCGGTGTTGAGCACAAGCCGATCGACGCGGTCGGGATGGTCGATGGCGGCGCGTGAAACCACCCAGCCGCCCAGCGACTCGCCGCTCAGGTGTGCCCGCTCGGCGCCGATGGCGTCGAGGAAGTCCATCAGGTGCGAGACGTAGTGGCTGATCTCCAACGGGTGACCGGGCTTGTCTGTGTAACCGTGCCCGAGCATGTCGATCGCCCAGGTGGAGAAGTGTTCGGCGTGCGCCTCGAGGTTGCGGACGTAGGCCTCGGCATGGCCGCCGGAGCCGTGCAGCAGCACCAGAGTCGGACTGCTCGGGTCACCGGCGTGCAGGTAGCGGGTGCGGACACCGCCGGCGTCGAGATAGCCCTGTGAGAACGCCACGCCCTGCAGGTCGCTCCACACGCTTTCGTGCTCCGGCACCCGTCACCCTCTCTTGCCGACGAGAATCAAATTCTCGTGATTTGTAAGCACTCTGCTCATTTATCGCACATCTGCGTGCACTATAGTCAGAGCATCACTCTCAGCAATCGGTCTGTCAAGGAGGGCGCCATGCCGAGGGCCAGCGCCGCAGCCGGGCCGAACGGCGCGCCCGGCTCGCAGACCTTGGCGCGGGGCCTGGCCGCCCTTCAGCTGGTCGCCGCGTCCCCGAATGGCCTGACCGCACAGCAGGTCGCCGACGACATCGGTGTGCACCGCACCATCGCGTATCGGTTGCTCACGACACTCGCGCAGTACCGCTTCGTGGCCAAGGGTGAGGACGGCCGTTATCGGTCGGCGTCTGCGCTCGCGGTGCTCGGCGCGTCGTTCGACAACAACGTGCGGCAGCTGAGCCTGCCGACGCTGCGCGGTTTGGCCGACGAGCTCGGCGCCACGGTGTCTCTGCTCGTCGCCGAGGGCGATCAACAGGTCGCGATCGCGGTGATCGTGCCGACGAACGTCTACTACCAACTCTCGTTCCACGAAGGCAGCCGCTACCCGCTCGATCGCGGTGCCGCCGGGATCGCGCTGCTGGCCAGCATGCCGCCGCGACCGGGTGAGCGGGACCTGGTGCCGAAAACGCGCCAGCAGGGCTGGGTGATCACCCACGGCGAGGTGGAACCGAACACCTACGGCCTTGCCGTGCCGGTCCGACGCAGCCCGCCGTCGCCGCCGACGTGCATCAATCTCATCTCTCACCGCGAGGACGTCGTCATTCGCGGCAAAGACGCAGTCATCAAGGCGGCCAAGGAATTGTCCGAGATCCTCGCATGAGGATCGGCACGGAAAGGGGTGAGCAACGGGTGACGGATTGGCACAACGAAGTCGACGTCGTCGTGCTGGGCAGTGGCGGCGCCGGCCTGACGGCCGCCCTGGCCGCGGCGGCCAACGGCGCATCGGTCGCGGTGTACGAGAAGGCCGCAACCGTCGGCGGGACGACGGCGGTGTCCGGCGGCATCGTCTGGATCCCCGCACACAACCGCTCGCCCGACGGCGAACTCACCGAGGCCGACGCGCTGCGCTACCTCGAGGCGCAATCGCTGGGCGTGATGGATCGCGAACTTGTCGAGACGTTCGTGCGCACCGGCCCGAAGATGCTCGACTTCGTCGAGGAACACAGCGAGCTGCGGTTCGAAATCGCCGAGGGCTTCCCGGATTACAAGCCCGAACTGCCGGGCGGACGACCCACTGGTGGGCGCTCGCTGAACGCCAAACCGTTCGACCTGGCCCGCCTCGGCGACTGGAAGGACCGGATCACATCGTTTCCCGCCGACTTCAGCAACGTCGGCATCGACGCCGAGACGCGGGCACGCATCCATGCTTCGGTGGACGATCGAGACGGCGACTACTGCGTCGCGGGCGCCGCGCTGATCGCCGGTCTGCTCAAGGGCCTGCTGGACCGCGGCGTCACACCGCAGACCAACGCCAGAGCCGCTGAGTTGATCGCTGAAGACGGCGCCATCGCCGGTGTGCGAATCCAGCAGGACGGCAAGGACGTTCGCGTTCGCGCCCGCGCCGGCGTGGTGCTCGGCACCGGCGGCTTCGAATGGGACAAGGCGCTGGTCGAGGCGTTTCTGCGCGGGCCCATGCGCGGGCCTGTCTCGCCGCCCAACAACACCGGCGACGGGCTGCGGATGGCGATGGCGCATGGCGCCGACCTGGCGAACATGGGTGAAGCCTGGTGGGTGCCGGTCATTCAGATTCCCGGCGACACGTTCGAAGGAAAACCACGCAGTCGCAGCGTGCGCCTGGAGCGCACGCGTCCGAGAAGCATCATCGTGAACCGCCACGGCAAGCGATTCCTCAACGAGGCAGGCGAATACAACTCGATGGCAGGCCCGTTCCACCAGCTCGACCCGCGGTACGGCTACATCAACGACCCGGCGTGGATTGTCTTCGACTCCCAGCACCTCAAGCGGTACGGCTTCTTGGGAGTCGAACCCGACGGACCCGTGCCGCAATGGTTCTGCCAGTCGAAGGATCTGGCCGAACTGAGCGAGAAGACCGGCATCGACGCCGAAGGTCTGGCGCGCACGCTGCAATCGTGGAACGAGAACGTCGCCCACGAGCGCGATCCCGATTTCGGCCGCGGCTCAAGCGCTTACGACGGCTACTGGGGCGACACCACCGCGCCGACGACCGCGGGCAAGACTCTGGGCCCCATCGACACTCCCCCGTACTACGCGGTCCCGGTGACGGTGGGCGCGATGGGCACCAAGGGCGGGCCGCGCACCGACCGCGACGGCCACGTCATGCATGTCACCGGCAGGCCGATACCGGGGCTGTACGCCGCGGGCAACGCGATGGCGGGCGCGACGGGCAAGGCCTACGGTGGTGCCGGCGGAACCATCGGCCCGGCAATGGTTTTCGGCTACCGGGCCGGCTACGCCGCGGCCACGGGCAGATCGGTCCCCTAGCCGGCGGCACCAGATCGACTCGTTGCCTAGACCGCGCGCACCGGCACGTTGGCCCAACCGCACACGTTCGTCATGTGCACCCTCTTCAACCCGGATCGGTCGATCTCGTAGCGAGGAATCAGGTCGAGCAGCGTGTTCAGCGCGAGCCGACCCTCCATCCGCGCCAGCGCAGCGCCCAGGCAGCTGTGGATGCCGTAGCCGAAGTTGAGGTTGTAGCCGACCTTGCGCTCGCGGTCGATGTCGAACCGGTCCGGGTCGGGGAAGAACCGTTCGTCGCGGCTGGCGGCGCCGTTGATGAGCAGCACTGGATCGCCCTCGGGAATCGTGGTGCCGTGCAGTGTGATATCCCGTGTAGTGGTGCGGATCTGGTACTGCGACGGTCCCTCGTAGCGCAGCAGTTCCTCGAACGCCGCCGGGATCTTGCTGCGGTCGTCCAGCAGTTTCTGCCACTGGTCGGGGTTGTCGGCGAACACCACGACGGCGTTGCCGACGAGCTTGGTCACCGTCTCCGCACCGGCGCCGCCGAGCATGGTGCAGAACCCGGTGATCTCGATGTCGTCGAGCCGTCTGGCCTCTCCGTCTTCGACGACTTCGGCCTCGATGAGCCGGCTGATCATGTCGTCCTGCGGTTTCTTGCGGCGCTCCTGAATGAGCTCGTAGTAGTAGGCGGCCGATTTCATCACCGCCTCCATGCCTTCGGGCGTGGTGCTCATCGAGCCGGGTTCGCGCTCCAGGCTGGTGTCGAGCCACAGCCGCAGCTGCTGGCGGTCCTGCGCGGGCACCCCCAGCATGGACGTGATGATCTCCACCGGGAACAGGGCGGCGAAGTCGGCGACCGCATCGAACGACGGATCGAGTTGGCTCACATAGCGATCGATGGTTGCCTGCACCATCGACTCCAGTGAGGCGACGGCACGCGGCGTGAATACGCGGTTGACCAGCTTGCGCATCCGCTCGTGCTCCGGCGGATCCAGGCTGATGATGATCTTGACGCCGACTGGCTGCGAGTCCTTGGCCTTGACCTGGTCGAGTGTGACGCCTTTCGCCGACGAGAACGTCTCGTGATCCCTGATGGCCGCCGCCACGTCCTCGTAGCGGGTGAGCGCCCAGAAGTCGTATTTCTCGTTGTAATACACCGGTGCCTCGTCGCGCATCCGGCGATAGGTCTCGTACGGGGCGTCGAAGAAGTCAACCGAGAACGGATCGAAGACCACCGGGCCGTCCGAAACAGTTGAACTCGAAACACTCACAGCTGAACTCCGTTCGGTTGTCGCTTTCTCCACGTCATGGCTCCACGGTGATGGCGAACAGCTGTTCTGCCGCCGTGTAGGGATCGGACCGGCCGTCGGAGACCGCCTCAGCCAAGCGATCGAGGTCGGTGTGGCTGCGCAGACGGGTCTGCGCCAGTGACAGGATCTGCGCGCGCGCCCGCGCCTTGCGCCGCTCCGGGCTGTCGGCGCGGTGATGCGTCTCGATGGCGTCCACCAGTTCGGGAATGCCTTCGCCTTGTGCGGCGACGAGTTTCAGGATGGGGGCCTTCGTTTCGGCCCGCAGGTCGCGCACGGTCTGATCGGCGCCTTCGCGGTCGGCCTTGTTGACGACGACGATGTCGGCGACTTCCAGCAGACCTGCCTTCGCCGCCTGAATCGCGTCTCCCGCACCGGGATTGAGGATGACGACGGTCGGGTCCGCGAGCGCGACGACCTCGACTTCGGATTGGCCGACGCCGACGGTCTCGGCCACGATCAGGTCGTAGGACAGCGCGGCGAGCAGCCGAGTCGCCGCCGGTACCGCCGCGGCAAGACCGCCGAGATGACCGCGCGTGGCCACCGAGCGGATCAGCACATCGGGGTCGTTGATGTGGGCGGCCATCCGGATGCGGTCGCCCAGCAGCGCGCCGCCGCTGTAGGGCGACGACGGATCGACAGCCAGCACGGCCACCCGCATGCCGCGGTTGCGGTACGCCCCGACCAGCGCCGCCACCGTCGTCGACTTCCCCGCTCCCGGCGGGCCTGTCAGCCCGACAACGCGCGGCGGTGTCGTCGCGCCGAGCGCTTCGAGCACCTCGTCGCGCCGCGAACTCTCGACCAAGCTCAGCAGCCGCCCGGCTGCCCGCGTGGACCCGTTGCGGGCCGCGGTGATGAGCTCGTCGATGGTCATTGTGGCCCTATGGCGCCGGCACTTCGATCACTGTCGCCGAGCCCATCCCCCCTCCGGCGCACATCGCTGCAACGCCGATACCTCCTCCGCGCCTTCGCAGTTCGTGCACCAGGGTGACGAGCATGCGGGCTCCCGTCGCCGCCACCGGATGGCCGAGCGAGCAGCCGCTGCCGCTGACGTTGACGATGTCAGGGTCGATGTCGAGCAGCTTGATGGTGGCGACACACATCGAGGCGAAGGCCTCGTTGATCTCGAAGAGGTCCACGTCGGACAGCGAAAGCCGGGCGCGGCCAAGGGCTTTGGGTATGGCCTCGACGGGCGCCAGCCCGGTCGAGGCGGGGTCGACGCCGACGCTCGCCCATGCCTTGATGGCGCCGAGCGCGGGCAGCCCGAGCCGGTCGCTGGCGATGCCGAGCAGTGCGGCGCCGTCGTTGGCGCCGCACGCGTTGCCCGCGGTGATCGAGAAGCCCTCGATCTCGGGATGCAGTGGCTTGAGCGCAGCCAGCTTCTCGATGCTGGTGTCGCGGCGCGGATGCTCGTCGACCTCGAACAGCCCGTGGGGCGTTTCGATGGGCACGATTTCTTCTTTGAAGCGCCCCTCGTCGATGGCCTGGATCGCCTTGCGGTGTGAGCCCAACGCCCACTCGTCCATCTCCTGGCGGCTGACACCGGCCTTGACCGCGGCGTTCCACCCGACGGTGATCGACATGTCCATGTTGGGTGCGTCGGGCCGGTCGGGATGCGTGGGCGGGAACCAGTCGACCCACTCGGCGTCCTTTTCGCTGCTGGCCCTGCGCTTGAACCGCGGCGAGGTCGACGCCGAATTCACCCCGCCGGCCAGCACCAGCTGGTCCATGCCCGCGCGCACGCTGGCCGCGGCGCTCTGCACGGCGGCCTGGCCCGCGGCGCAGTGCCGGTTCTGGGCCAGCCCGGGCACCGAGGTCAGCCCCGCGGTGATCGCGGCGTGCCGAGCGACCACGCCGCCGCCGTAGAGGCCTTCGCCGAGGACGATGTCGTCGATCCCGCTTCTGCCGAGTTCAGCGACCGTGCTGCCGACCATGTGGTCGGCGAGTTGATAGGCGTCGGTGTCGCGCAGCGTGCCCTTCATCGCGGTCCCGATCGGCGTGCGCAGTGCGGACACGATGACGGCTTCTGGCATGAGGTGACTCCGTTTCATCCGGCGTGAGAATGCTATTCTCTCCGATTGAGAGTGCCAGTTGCAAGAAGGGGAACCATATGCAAATCGCCGGTAGCTCCGCGATCGTGGTCGGCGGCGCGGGTGGCCTCGGTGAGGCGACCGTGCGCCGGCTGCACGGCGCCGGGGCCAAGGTCGTCGTGGCCGACCTAGCCGACGACAAGGGCAAGGAACTGGAGAGCGAACTCGGTGTGCGGTACGTGCGCACCGACGCCACCTCGGAGGAATCCGTCAACGCGGCGATTGAGCAGGCAGCGGCACTGGCTCCGCTGCGGATCTCGGTCGACACCCACGGCGGCCCGGCAAGCGGCGGCAGGCTCGTCGGCAAGGACGGATCGCCTCTTGACCTCGACGGGTTCAGGAAGACGATCGAGTTCTACCTGACCGCGGTGTTCAACGTGATGCGGTTGGCGGCCGCCGCGATCGCGAAATCGGAACCGTTGGAAGAGGGCGGCAGGGGCGCGATCGTCAACACCGCGTCCATCGCCGGTTTCGAAGGCCAGATCGGTCAGCTCCCCTACTCCGCGGCCAAGGGTGGCGTGCTGGGCATGACACTGGTTGCGGCGCGCGACCTGTCCCCGCTGGGCATCCGCGTCAACACGATCGCGCCCGGCACGATCAACACGCCTGCCTACGGGAAGGCCGCCGACCAGCTCGAGCAGTACTGGGGGCCGCAGGTGCCGTTCCCCAAGCGCATGGGTCGCTCAGCCGAGTACGCGCAATTGGCGCAGAGCATCATCGAGAACGACTACCTCAACGGCGAGATCATTCGCCTCGACGGAGCGCTGCGCTTCCCACCGAAGTGACGCGGTGCGGCGACTTCCCTCGGCGAGCGTGCGTGTCTGCAGGCGACACGCCGGTCAAATCCCGGAGTTCACGCACGCTCGCCGGCCGCGGAGCTTTCAGATCGCCTCGAACGGCTCACCGTCGAGCGCAGTCGACTCGCGCCCGTCCGGCCCCTTCGGCACGTCGCCGACCAGCGTCACCCGGTACAGTCGGCGGTCGTGGTCGACTGTCAGGTCGGTCGGCGCGAGGTGCACAGTGGATCGGTTGTCCCAGAACGCGATACTGCCCGGCTCCCACTTGAGTCGCACCGTGTATTCGGGCCGCACCAATTCGTCGTAGAACACGTCGAGCAGTCGCCGGCTCTCATGCGGTGAGACGCCGACGATGTGCGTCGTGAAGCCGGGGTTGACGTACAACGCCTTCTCACCCGTCTCGGGGTGGACCCTGACGACAGGGTGTTCGGTGACCAAGGGGCGGCGGTTCACCCGACGCTGATAGTCCTCGGTTGCGGTGGTTCCCTCCGGCGGCGAGAACCGGTGCACCGCACGCAGTTTGTCGGCGAGGCGCTGCAGCGGCGCCGAGAGCCCCTCGTAGGCGGCGACGGTGTTGGACCACTGGGTATCTCCACCGTAGGGCGGGATCACCTCGGCCCGCAGGATCGACGCGGCGGGTGGATTCACCGCCGCCGTCACGTCGGCATGCCAGTGCGGCTTGTCGAAACCGCGGCTGCTGCCGTAGCGGGCCTTGAACCGGTCGCGGAAGATCGGGTAGATCGTCGGATAGTTCGGGTCTGGAATGGAGTCGAACAGCGGGTGCGCCGGCGTGGGCGCCCCGAAGGCCGACGCGAAACGCAGATGGTCGTCATGGTCGATGAACTGGTCGCGGAAGAACACGACCTTCCATTTCAGCAGGGCCGCACGGATTTCCGCGATCTGCTGACCGTGGAGCGGTTTAGTCAGGTCGACGCCGTGAATCTCGGCGCCCGTCCAGCCCGACTGCGGCCGCACGTCGATCGCTTGCGCTACTTGGGTCATGCTGACAGATCCCCTCTTTCGTCAGGTGTTGATGGGCTTGGGTGTCACGCCGTCGAGTTCGTTTTGCGCTATGACGATGTCGTTGAATCGGTCGTCGACATACGGCTTGAGGTCGACATGCGTCTTGGTGGTTCCGGTGTCGTACAACCCGTCGGCCACCCGCTGGAACAAAGCGGTCGACGCGTCGTCGATCGGGTAATAGGTCGCCAGACCGTCCTGCTCGTAGAGCGACTTGCCTTGGTCGAGGGTGATGCCCTGCTCTTTGACGTAGTACTCGTTGATCCACACGTCGACGTGTGAGTCCTTCCAGTTGTTGGCGGCGATCGCCCGCCCCAGGTAATCCCCGATGGCGGCCACCTTGGCCGGGTTGTCGAGAATGTCCCGGCGCACGATCAGCGTCTGGATTCCGGTGTTGATGCCCGTCCCGTCGCCGAGAACCGGCGGTTCCCCGAGTTGGTAGTACTGGTTGCCCAGCACGATGGCTGCATCGACGGCACCGGCCGCGAACGTCGGGACCACCTCTGCCCCAGCGAGTTCCACGGGTGATACATCGGTTTGCAGATCCAGCCCGTGCTTCTTGAGCAGTGCGGCGGTGATCATGTGGCGTCCCGAGCCTGGCGGATAGGCGACGCGCTTGCCGCGCAGATCCTCGATCTTGGTGATGCCGCTGTCGGGCTTGGCGACTAGGAAGTACCCGCCGCTGGTGCCCGGATTGGCCTGCAGCCCGATGGTGACCAGATCGGTGACGCCGCTGTCGACGGCGATCGGCACCGGCGCTTCACCGACCGAGCCGATGTCGGCAGCGCCCGAACGAAGCGCCTCGATCACCGCTGCGCCACCGCTGAAGTCGGCGAACTCGACGCTGTACGGTGCGTCCTTGCCAGCGTTGGAGAGGTTCCACGGCAACGACTGGGTGTCGTTCTGCTCCGCGACGACGAGTGTGGTGCCTGCGGGTACGTCCGACTTGGTGGCGATCTCCACCGAATCGATCGCTTCACCGGCTTCGTCGTCGGGCAGTCCGCAGCCAGCGGAGACCAGGGTGAGAGCCAGCAATGGAATTGCCTGCAATGCAGCGAATTTCAACTTGGCACGCGAGAACATGGTTATTCCTTGGCTAGGTGCCCTGCGGCACGGTTCAGAGCTGGACTTCTTCGGCGACGCCGAGTTCGGCGAGCAGTCGGCGCCGCAGCGACGCGAACTCGTGCGAATCCCTCACCCTTGGGACCGGAACGTCGACATTCACGTCGAGTGAGATGGCGCCGTCTGTCAATACGATCACCCGGTCGGCCAGCAGGATCGCCTCGTCGACGTCGTGCGTGACCAGAAGGACCGCCGGCGTGTGCCGTCGACACAGCGCGATCAGCAGGGCGTGCATCTTGATCCGCGTCAGCGCGTCGAGAGCGCCGAACGGCTCGTCGAGCAACAGCAATTCGGGCTCTCGCACCAGCGCGCGGGCCAACGCGACGCGCTGCGCCTCTCCGCCGGACAATGTGCGCGGCCAGACCTTGGCCTTGTCGGCGAGGTTCACCTCGGCAAGCGCAACCCGGGCCTGCTCCCGCACCGCCGCGGTCGCAGGCAGCCCGATGGTGACGTTGGTCAGGACACGCTGCCATGGCAACAACCGCGGATCCTGAAAGACGATCGCGCGTCGCTCAGGGACTCGTAGCTCGCCTTCGAAGTCGGGGTCGAGGGCGCCCAGAGCCCGCAGGAAGGTGCTCTTGCCCGAACCGCTGCGCCCCAGTAACGCGACGAACTCGCCGGACCGGATATCGAGGTCAAGGCCGTCGAGAACGACGTTGTCGCCGAAGCGCTTCCGGATGCCGCAGGCGGCGACGACGGTCTCGGCGGCAATCTCAGTCACCGTCATAGGCCCGCCTCCACGTCAGCAGCCGCGCCTCCAGGAAGCGCACGATGAGGATCGAGGTCAGCCCGAGAATCGCGTACACCGCGATCAGCACGAAGACGACGTCGATCTGGAAGTACTCGCGAGCATCGGTCATCATCCGGCCGAGCCCCTTCTTCGCGTTGATGGTCTCGGCGAAGATCAGCGACAGCCACGATGCGGTCAGCGCCAACCGCAGTCCCACCAGGAACCCGGGAAGCGACCCGGGAATGATGACGCGATAGATCAGTTCGCCCCGTCCGGCGCCGCATGATCGTGCCGCCTCGACAAGTCCGGCGTCGACGCTGCGGATCGCGCTGAACGTGTTGATGTAGATCGCGACGGCCACCGCCAGGGTGATCAGGGTGATCTTGGGTACCTCACTGATGCCGAACCAGACGATGAGCAGCGGCACCAGCGCGAAGTTCGGAACTGCCCGCAGCACTTCCATGTTCGCGTCGACGAAGTTCTCGCCGACGCGGGACAGGCCCGCGATGAGCGCCAGGCTCAGGCCGAGTGCGATCCCGAAGGCGATGCCGTAACCGACCCGCATCAGGCTGGTGATGAGATGCTCCTGCAGCGACCCCTCGGCGATCAACTGGATGCCTGCCTTGACGACGCGTGTCGGTGGCGGCACCGTTCGTTCGTCGAAAATGCCTGTTGTCGACAGTACTTGCCACAACGCGACCAGCAGTATCGGACCGAGCATCCGCTGAACCGGACGTGGTATCACCTGACGACGTTGGCTCTTGCCGATGACCGCGCGCGGGTCGACCAGCGCGCGGCCCTTCGTCTCGGCTGCCGGCTCCGTGCTCACCCGCGGGCGGGAGAGGACAGTAGCCATGTCACGCGGCTCCGAAGAACTCGCCTGAGATCGGCTCCGACCTGCGGCCGTCGGGTCCGACCGGAATGTCGCCCACCAGTGTGATGCGGTGCAGAACACGGTCGCCCTCAACATGTTCGAAGTCGCGAGGCGCCAGGTGCAGCGCGGCCCGGTTGTCCCAGAAGGCAACGCTTCCCGGCTCCCACTTGAACCGCACGGAATACTCGGGGCGGCGAATCTCCTCGAACAGCAGGTCGAGCACGTGCCGGCTCTCATGCGGCGCGAGGTCGACGATCTCGCGGGTGAAACCCGGGTTCACGTACAGCGCTCGTTCGCCGGTCTCAGGATGGACGCGGACGACCGGATGGATGGACGCCAGCGGGTTGGTGCGCACCAGGTCGCCGATCTTCTCGCCGCTGCGCTCAGCGCCCACGCTGGCCCCGAAGCGGTGTTCGGCTCGAAGCTCGTCGATGAACTCGCGCATCGGTTCGGAAAGGCCCTGATATACGGCAGCGACGTTGACGAACTGGGTGTCTCCACCGTACGGCGGCACCGTCTCGGCGCGCAGGATCGAATGCGACGGCGGATTGATCAACGGCGTCACGTCCGCGTGCCAGTTCGGTCCGTTCGGGCTCTGCCTCTTGCGGTATCTGGTGCCGTAACGGTGGTCGTACGCGGCTGGCGAGACGGTGTGGATCTGCGGGAAGCCGGGCGGCGCGGAGTCCCCCTCATACGGGTGGCCCGGCGTCACCTCGCCGAACTGCGCACCGAAAGCGATCTGCGATGCATGGTCGAGGTTCTGATCGCGGAAGAACACCACCTTCCACTGATGCAGCGCGTCTCGGATGGCGTCCTTCTCGTCGTCGGACAGCGGCGCGGACAGGTCCACTCCGGTGATCAGTGCACCGGTCCATCCGGACAACGGTTTCACTTGCAGCGCGGTTTCCGTCGCAACGGTCACTACTTCTCCCTTGAATCTGGTTGCGGATCAGTGATTCAGACGCTAACCCCGCTGCGCGGATGCGATACCGGTTTGAATCGACGTGAAAAGAACTGCGACCGCTCCGAGCAATGACCACGTCAAGTGCAGTAGTGCACTACTGAATCCACCAAGTTTCGCAGCGGCCACGATCGAACGATCACGCTCGCGACATCGAGGAGGGGCACTCAATGTTCGACAAGACTTTCGTTCGCCGGCTCGCCGTCGGTACAACGCTGGCCGCCGGAGTCGGCGTAGCGGCGATGGTCGGGGCGGGCACCGCCAGTGCGCTGCCGGGTATCTCCTACGACCGCGGCCCGGGCGACCCGATCGGAATCGGCGACAACTCGCCCAGCGGCGCCCAGGCGAATGCATCCGACGGCAACCGCGCACTGGCGATCAGCATCTTCCGGCCCGCCAGAGCCGAGGCGGTCGGCCAGAACAGGACGGGAAACCGGGTGTTGGCGGTCGACGGCAGCGCGGGCTTCCTCAAGGACTACATCGACCCGTACACCAACGACCATGACAACACCGTCATCGCGATCAACGGCACCGCCATGGTGCATGGCGGGTGGAACAACGTGATGGCCATCGGCGGCAAAGTCTCGAACAGAGTCCTCGTGACCTACCCCGATGGTTCGCAGCAGTTCGTGCCGAGCCACGGGGTACCGTTGCGCCCCAACACCGTTGTCGCGGTCTGCGGGCAGAGGCTCGCGGAGAAGCAGGACGTTTTCGAGACGTCCGGAAACTGCTTGCCGTAGCGGGTCTACTTGTCTTTGGCGATCAGCCCGTCGACGATCTTGTTGAAATCGGCGGTGCCGAACGACACGTACTCGGCGAGGTTCGCGTAGTCGAGCGAGGCCATCACCTTCTGCTCGAGCTGAAGGTTCATCAGTCGCTTGGTGGCCTCCACGGCCTGCTGAGGCAGCTCCATCAGCTTCTTGGCGCAGGTAATCGCCTCGGCCAGTGGATCTTCCACCACGTGATTCGCGAGCCCGAGTTCGACGGCGCGCTCGGCCTTGATCCGCACACCGGTCAGTGCGAACTCTTTGGCCTGCAGCAGGCTGATCTGTGAGCCCCACACCAGCGGCCCTCCGTCGGCGGCGACGAGGCCGATCTGCACGTGCGGGTCGGCGAAGTGCGCGCCCGGTGCAATGTAGACGACGTCGGACAGCGCTGCCAGGCTGCAGCCGAGGCCGACGGCGGGGCCGTTGACGGCGGCGATGACCGGTATCCGGCAGCGCAACATCCCGATCACCAGATCGCGGCCGTGCTTGATGGTCTTCTGCCGCAGCGCCTCGTCGTTGCGCAGCTCGTCGAGATAGTTGAAATCGCCACCGGCGGAAAAGGCCCGGCCCGCACCGGTGATGACGGCCACTCGCGCCGAGGCGTCTTCGTTGAGCTGCTCCCAGATCTTCGCGAGCCCGACGTGCAGGTTGTCGTTCACCGCGTTGAGCGCATCCGGCCGGTTCAGCGTGATGATGCGCAGTGCACCGTCGGCCTTGACGTCGATTTCGTCCGGCATTCCATACATTCAGACTCCTAATCCCAGGATGCGCGACGCGATGATGTTCTTCTGAATCTGGGACGTGCCACCCATCACGCTCTGCGCGCGGCTGTACATGTAGGCGCCGAACAACTCCTCGTCGCGGGTGCCGACGGTGGCCAGCGCGGCGTGGCCCACCGACTGCTCGACCCACGTCATCAACAGCTTGTCCAGCGAACCCTGCGGGCCATGGGTGAGGCCGTCGAGTTGTTCCGACAACCGCCGCCGCACATGCAGCCGCAACATCTCGGTCTGCACCCAGGCCCATGCGAGCTCACCGGGTGGCGGCCCATCGACCCGAGCAGCCAACTGGCGCACCAGCTTTCCGTACCGGGCCGAGAATCCCAGCGTTGACGGTTCACGCTCATGGCTGACGACCGTCATCGCCAGTTTCCAGCCTTCTCCCGGCTCGCCGACCATGTTCTCGGCGGGCACCCTGGCACCGTCGAACAGCACCTGCCCGAATTCCCTGGTGACGCCGCTGATCATCTTCAGTGGCCGCTGCTCGATGCCGGGCTGGTGCATGTTGACGATGAACGCCGAGATGCCCTTGTGCTTGGGCACGTCTTTGTCGGTGCGGGCCAGCAGCAGACACCAGTCGGCGATGTCGGAGTAACTGGTCCAGATCTTGTGGCCGTGGATGACGTATTCACCAGTGTCGGGGTCGAGCGTCGCCGTCGTGGTCAGCGATGCGAGGTCGGATCCCGCACCCGGTTCGGAGAATCCTTGGCACCACCTCTCCGTACCGTTGATCATCCCCGGCAGAAAGCGTTGCCGCAGTTCCTCGTTGCCGTGGTGGGACAGCCCGACAACGAGGTAACCCAAGCTGGGCCGGGCCGGGGCGCCCGCCTTGGCGATCTCCTCGTCGACGATGACGTCGTAGACCGGTGGCAGATCCTGACCGCCGTACTTCTTGGGCCACGAGGTGCCGAAGAAGCCGGCCTGATACAGCGCCTGGTGCCATTCGCCTTGGCGGGCCCAGTACTCGTCGCCCGAGGTGGGGAATCTGCCCTTCTGTTCGGTCAGCCAACCGCGCAACCGTTCCCGGAAGGCGGCCTCCTCCGGTGAGTCACGAAAGTCCAATGGACACCTCTTCGAGCTTGACGGGCCACGCCTCGCTGGCGGCCAACACCCTACGCAGGTAGACGTGGGCGAGGCATTCCCAGGTGTTGCCGATTCCGCCGTGCACCTGGATGGACGTCTCACATGTCGTCAAGGCCGCACGCGCACAATAGATCTTGGCCACCCGCGCAGCCTCGACCGCTTCAGCCGCAGGCAGTTCGTCGACCGCCCATGCGGCATGGCGAAGCACGCTGACGGAACCCTCGATCAGCGCAAGGCTCTCGGCCAGCAGGTGGGCGACGGCCTGATACGACCCGATCGTCGCCCCGTACTGCTCGCGCACCTTCGCGTAATCGCAGGCGAGTGCATGCGCGCCCCGTGCCGCGCCGACGATGTCGGCGCAGGTGATCGTCAGAGCGAGCGCCCGCCACCTGCCTGCGTCGTCGTCACTGAGCTCGCCGAGCTCGGGTGGTGACTCCACCACTTCGGCAAGGTCTCTCGTCAGATCCACCGTGCCTGGTTCGACCTCGGGCGGCGACGGTGCACGACCGATCCGGCGACCAAGGTCGTCCATCAGGACCGGACCGACGAAGGGCACGTCGACCAGTCCCCTGGCGAACTCCTCGGCGACCAGGGCCACCTCGACCCCGGAAGCACCGTCGGAGCGCAACGTGCGAAAACCTGTGTCGTCGATGGCCTTCTCCAGCCGCGCAATTCGGTCGGCGTCATCGAGGTCGGCCACCGAACCCGGGCCGAGGTCATCGGCCACCGCGGCGGCGGCGTCGCGCAACTGCCGCTGTTCAGCCGTCAGCCGGACGTCCATGCTCCTCCTTCAGCACTCGGCGCAACACCTTTCCAGAAGGCAGCCGCGGGATATGGGCAACGAAGACCACACGGCAGAGCTGCTTGTACGACGCCAGCCGGTCGGCGACGAGCGCTTTGAGTTCGTCCGCGTGCACCGATCCGTGCGTTGCGACGGCGGCGACGATCGCCTCACCGTCGGCCGGATGGTCGACACCGAAGACGGCGCAGTCGTCCACCGCGGGGTGTCCGTGCAACACGGCCTCGATCTCGGCTGGCGCAACCTGGAACCCGCGCACCTTGATCATCTCCTTCGCCCGATCCGTGATGCGCAGCCAGCCCTCGTCGTCGAGGTATCCGACATCGCCGGTCCGGTACCAGCCGTCCGAAAAGGCCTGCGCCGTCGCCGAATCAGGCAGATAGCCGGCCATCACCGAGTCGGACTTGACCTGGATCTCGCCGATCTCGCCCGTTGAGACGGGTTGGCCGTCGTCGAGCGAGGCGATGCGTACGTCGACGCCAGGCACCGGACGCCCAACGGTGTCGAGGCGCGCGCCCTTCAGTGAATTGCAGGAGATGACCGGAAGCTCGCTGGTGCCGTACGCGGTCACCCAGTTCACGCCCACCCGTTCGGTGACGGCCTCGGCGACACTCTGGGTGACCGGCGTCGCGCACCACATGACATACCGCAACGAGGTCATGTCATAGGAATCCAGCTTGGGATGCGCGGCCAGCGCCAGCGCGATGGGGGCGACGGCCATTTCGATCGTGATGCGGTCGGTTTCGATGTGATGCAGCATCTGGTCGATGTCGAAGCGGCGATGCAGCCGGATCCAGGCCCCGGTGTCGAGCGCCATCACGATGTTGAGCAGGCCGAGGATGTGCGACGGCGGCGTGACGATCTGCATGCGGTCGGCCGACGTCAGGCCCAGCGCGTCACGCCAATGGCGCACGGCCACCGCGAAGCCGCCGTGAGTATGGCGAACCGCCTTCGGCATGCCGGTGGTACCGGAACTGAACACGAACAGCGCGTCGGACTCCGGGGCGGGCGCAGCGAACGAACGCCGGGCCGGCGCGATGGGCTCGTCCAGCGACAGCATGGGCATCAGCTCGCCCAGCACCGGATGATCGCCGACGGCATGCGTCGGCGCTGTCAGCGCGAGCGCGTTGCGCACCTCGGCCTCCCGCCAGGCCGGGCTCAGCAGCACCGCGGCGGCGCCGAGCTTCCAGATCGCGCGCAACGCGATCACGAACTCGGGCCGGTTGGACGACATCAGCGCGACCCGATCGCCTGCGCCGACGCCGCGACCCTCGAGCGTTGTGGCCATGCCGTCAGCGAGTGCGTCGAGCTCGGCCAGGGTGTATTCACGCTCGTCAAATGCGAGGGCGGCCGGTTCGCTCATCGCGGCTCACCCACCCCTCTCGACGTTGCGGAACCTACCGAGAACACACTATCCTAGAGCGAGAATAGTATTCTCTTAGAAGCAGAATCTCAATGGCGCAAGGAGACGCTGGATGACCGTCGAGGGGACTGTCACGATCCTGCTCGACCGGAAGAAGGCTTCGGTGCCGCGCGTCGAGAACGAGACCCTGCTGGAGAGCGCCAGACGGGCAGGCCTGTCGCCGCCCTTCAGTTGCGAGGCGGGAAACTGCGGCACCTGCATGGCCCGACTGGTTGAGGGCAAGGCGACCATGCGCGTCAACGACGCGCTGGATGAGGACGAAGTGGCCGAGGGGTACATCCTCACCTGTCAGGGCGTGCCCGAGTCGGAGTCGGTGGTCGTCGAGTACGAGTGAGCCGCGCGGGCAGGACCGTGCTCGTCGAGCTGCGGCGGCGGCAGGTACTCGGGCTCGTAGCCGGACACCCGGATCGGGCTGCGCACGAGGCGGAATTCGCCCGCTGTCACGACCACCTCGGGCATCGCCTCGAGCGCATCCGGAAGTGAACGCACCGCAGCGGCCGGGATGCCGAGCGGGCGCAGCCGCGCCTCCCAACCCTTCGCGCTGTCGTTGGCCAGCGCCGCGGTCACGACCGCGAGCACCTCGTCGCGGTTGGCCGCGCGCTCAGCCATCGTCGGGAATCCCTCGATATCCGCCTCCGCGGCGAACGACCGCCAGAACGCGTCGTGGGTGATGAATAACGCGAGATAGCCGTCTGCGGTCGGAAACAGTTGCGCGGGAACGTAATACGAGTGCGCACCATATGGGTGGCGTTGCGGTGCCACGCCGTCGTTCAGCCATGCCGACGCGCGGTAGTTCAGTTGCGACAGCACCACGTCGCGCAGCGACACCTCGACCTGGCCGCCGCGGCCCGACACGATCTGCGACACCAGCCCCAGCGCCGCCGTCAGCCCCGTCGAATTGTCGGCAGCCGAATAGCCGGGCAGGGTGGGCG
>NZ_PDCP01000040.1 GCF_002553505.1 Mycolicibacterium agri
GACCGTCACGGTGACCGAGCCGCCGCCACCGCCTGCTCCCGCGCCGGCACCGGAGGAGCCGCCGCCACCGCCCCCGCCGGCGGAGGAACCCTCACAGGCGGCGCCGCCTCCCACGACCACGCCCACGCGGTCGGGGCCGCGTCAGGTCACCTACTCGGTGACCGGCACCAAGGCGCCAGGTGACATCATCACCGTCACCTACATCGACGCCTCGGGCCGCAGCCGAACCCAGCGCAACGTCTACATCCCGTGGTCGCTGACGGTGACGCCGATCTCGCAGTCCGAGGTGGGCTCGGTGCAGGCCTCGAGCCTGTTTCTGGTCAGCAGGCTGAACTGCTCCATCACCACCAGCGACGGCACCGTGCTGTCGTCCAATACCGGCAACTCCGCACAGACAAGCTGCTGATGACATACAACACAGGGGTCCGTCCCCAAACCCAGGCCCGCTCGCGGCTCGACCCGACGGCCGAGGGCGCCGAGAACCTGGACCGGATCCTGCTGGCCGTCTGTGCGGTGATCTGGCTGGCCGTGCTGGGGGCCGCGGTGGCCGCCACCGTCGCGCTGGTCGATCTCGGGCGCGGCCATACCGAGTCGTCGACCTCGTCGGGCACGCCGTGGCTGCTCTACGGCGTGATCGTGGTGTCGGCGCTGATCATCATCGGCGCGATTCCGCTGCTGATCCGGGCCCGTCGCGCGGCACTGGAAGAGCCGCAGCCGGCGCCCGGCGGCGCCCGGCCCGCCACGGGCCGTGCCCCGACCGCCACGCGCGCCCCTGAGCCGCCCACACAGAAGCTGCGGGCACCTCAGGCGGCTGGGAGCTCGGCTCGTCCGCGAGGCGCGTACACAGGGCCGTTGCGGGTCAGCACATTTGACGCGGGGCTGCCGCCCGCGGTGGAGCGGATGTGGCTGCGCTGCGCCGTCGTCATCGCCTGCGCTATGGGCCTGGCGCTGTTGGCGATCGGCATCGCCACCTACCTGATGGCCGCAGGCCACGACACCGCCTCGTGGGCGGCCTATGTGGTCGCCGGACTCTTCACGGTCGCGATGCCGGTCATCCCGTTCTTCTATCTGCGCCAGTTGCACGGCCTGCTGGACGCGTCCGGCCCCTAGCGCCCGGTTACCTTGCGCTCGTTTGTGAATGTGGCGACGGCTTCAGCCTGATTTGCGTCGTCAGATTCACAAAGCGGGGGAGTAGGGCGTTGGTGCCCCGGCCGGCAAGCAACGCGACGCACGGCCGACGGCCTCAGGGCCGCCGGCCGGGACCTTGCGGATCAGTGGACCTCGCGGATCAGTGGTGGCCGTTGGTCTCGCCGTCGCGCGAGCCGTTGGAACGGGTCAGCCGCTCCTGGTGTTCGCGCAATGCGGTGAGCGCCTTGCGTTCTCCTGCGTGCTGGGCCTCGATCAGAGCCTCGTGCTGCTCGATCGGGTCGGGCGACAGGAAACTGCCGGTACCCGGCGAGCCGGCGTAACCCAGCTTGTTGAGCCGCTTGGGCACCGGAGCGCCCTGGTACTCCAGCGGCAGCGGGTGGCCGTGCTCGTCGACCGGTCCAAGCGGCTGGTGCAATTCGATGTAGGCACCGTGCGGCAGCCGCTTGATGATGCCGGTCTCGATGCCGTGCTCGAGCACCTCGCGATCGCTGCGCTGCAGGCCGATGGCCCAGCGGTAGGCGATGTAGTAGGCGATCGCAGGGACCACCACCATGCCGATGCGGCCGATCCAGGTCGTCGCGTTCAGCGAGATGTGGAACTTCAAGGCGATGATGTCGTTCATCGCGCTCAACGTCAGCACCATGTAGAACGCGATGGCCATCGCGCCGATTGCGGTGCGCACCGGGGCATCTCGGGGCCGCTGCAACAGGTTGTGGTGCGCGTCGTCACCGGTGAACCGCTTCTCCAGCCACGGCCACAGCGGCAGCAGGATGAACACCAAACCCATGGCAAGCGCGACCCACACGGGGGCGGGGATGGTGTAGTTGCCGATGTAGATCTCCCACGGCGGGAAGATGCGCGCAAGACCCTCTGTCCACATCATGTAGAAGTCGGGCTGGCTGCCTGCTGACACCATGGACGGCTTGTACGGGCCCAATTGCCAGATCGGGTTGATCTGCAGCAGGCCGCCCAAGAGGCCGAGCACCCCGGTCACCATCGCGAAGAACGCACCGGACTTCACGGCGAACACCGGCATGACGCGCACGCCGACGACGTTGGTCTCGGTGCGGCCAGGTCCGGGGAACTGGGTGTGCTTCTGGAACCACACCAGTGCGAGGTGCACGCCGATGAGGGCCAGAATGATGCCCGGGATCAACAGGATGTGCAGCGAGTACATCCGCGGCAGCAGGTAGCCGTCCTGCGAGCATTGGTAACCCACACCGCCGCAAGGGAAGTCACCCCCGAACAGCGCCCAGTGCAGCCAGGTGCCGATGACAGGCATGCCCAGCGTGATCGACGAGAGCGCTGCGCGAAGGCCGATACCTGAGAGCAGGTCGTCGGGCAGCGAGTAGCCGAAGTAGCCCTCGAACATCGCCAGGATCAGCAGCAGTGAGCCGATCACCCAGTTCGTCTCGCGGGGCCGACGGAACGCGCCGGTGAAGAAGATACGAGCCAAGTGCACCATGATCGCCGCGGCGAACAGCAATGCGGCCCAGTGGTGAATCTGGCGCACGAACAGACCGCCGCGTACCTCGAAGCTGATGTCGAGCGCCGAGGCGTAGGCCTTCGACATCTCGACGCCGCGCAACGGCTGATACACACCCTGATAGGTCACCTCGGCCATGGACGGGTCGAAGAACAGGGTGAGGTAGACGCCGGTGATCAGCAGGACGATGAAGCTGTACAAGGCGATTTCGCCGAGCAGGAACGACCAGTGCGTCGGGAACACCTTGTTGAGCTGGCGCCGGACCGCCGCCGACGGGTGATAGCGCGAGTCGATCGCATCGCCCTGGTCGGCCGCTATTTGGGCCATGCTGGGCGGTTTGGGCAGTTTCGGACTCATTTTGTCGTCTTCCGTTCCCAGAATGCCGGTCCAACGGGTTCGATGAAGTCACCGTTGGCGACCAGGTACCCGTCCTGGTCAATGGTGATGGGCAGCTGCGCCAACGCCCGCGCAGCAGGACCGAATACGGGCTTTGCGAAGTGCAACAAGTCGAACTGCGACTGGTGACACGGGCAAAGGATGCGATACGTCTGCTGTTCGTAAAGCGATGCGGGACAACCCAAGTGCGAGCACACCTTGGTGAACGCGTACAGCTCACCGAAATTGAAGCTCTCCTGGCCCTTGCGCTTGACCACTTTGTGGGCATCGCCGGGTTTGATGCGGATGAGCATCACCGGGTTGCGTACGCCCATCGCGATCTCGGTGAGCTTGTGGTGCGACTCGACGGTGGTTCCGTCGCCGTCGGATTCGCGCCACGGGAATACGGTCAGCATGCCGCCCGCGTCGACGTCCTCCGGCCGCACCTTGATGAACGGCGCGTCGCCCACCGAGCCGGTCGCACTGGCAAGGTAGATGGTCTCGCCCGGATAGCGCGGCGTCCACCCCGTCGTCCACAGCACGGCCTTCTTGCCTTCGGCGGTCTGCACGACCGGCTTCCACGGGTTCTTGACGAGACCACCGATGAACGCGACCAGCGTGCCAACGCCGAACGCGCCAAGCCCGATGCCAAGCGACAGGCCGATCAGCTTGCGCCGCTTGAGCGTTGAGCCCTCCAGCGCATCGGTCAGGTTGGCCGCTACGGTCTTGCGGTGAATTTCGGGGGAGCGACCGTCGTGGCGTTCCTGGATGCTGATCTCTTCGGGGATGAACTTCTTCTGGTACAGGACGGCGCCGATGGCGATCGACAGGATCGACAGACCGAACGTCAGCCCGTACAGCGGGGTGGCCAGGTCGTACCACCAGTGCCCCGGGGTCTCCCTGCCCTTGTACTCCCACGGCCAGAAGATGAAGATCACCAGCAGGGCCAGCCCCGAAAGTCCGCCCAGCATCAGCCATCTCGCCACCAGGCGCTCGGCGCGCTTCTCGGCCTTGGTGTCGGCGACAGGCCAGCGATCCGCCTTGTAGACCGTCTCGACGCCGTCGAGCTTGCCGCCGAGTCGCACCAACTCCTCGCGCGACATCGCCGCCAGTTCGGCGTCGGTGGGCTGCCCTGGCACGCCGGTTTGGCCGGCGGCGTCGGTGCCCTTGGGGGTTTCGTGTCCGTTGTCCATCCGCGAACCGTCTCCGGATTCTCGCTCGGTCATGACCGTGTTCCGATCCACAAAGCCGCAGCAATGACGCTGACGATCCCGATGATCCACACCGCCATGCCTTCCGCGGTGGGCCCGAAGCCGCCCAAGCCGTAGCCGCCCGGGTCGGGCGCTTCGGCGGCCATGCGGACGTAGGCGACGATGTCGCGCTTCTCGTCAGGGGTGAGCTGGCGGTCCGAGAACTTCGGCATGTTCTGCGGGCCGGTTTGCATGGCGGCATAGATCTGGGCGGGCTCGGCGTCGGTCAGAGGCGGTGCGTACTTACCCGACGACAGTGCGCCGCCCTTGCCGGTGAAGTTGTGGCACGACGCGCAGTTCAGCCGGAACAGGTCACCGCCGCGGGAGACGTTGTCGCCGAGCAGCGACTCCTGGGAGATCTGGCCGTTCTCGTCGCGGGGCAAGTGCGGGCCGCCGCCGTTGGCCTGCACGTACGCCCCCAGCGCGTCGATCTGCTCCGGGGAGAACTGCGGCGGCTTCTGCGGCGCCTGGGCCTCGCCGCGCATCGCGGGCATGCGGCCGGTGGACACCTGGAAGTAGACGGCGGACTCGCCGACACCGATCAGGCTCGGGCCCCGGTCGGTGACCCCCTGCAGGTTGATGCCGTGGCATGTGACACAGGAAGTGTCGAACAACTGCTTGCCGGTGCGCAGTTGAGCGGACGCCGACTCATCGGCGACAGCCACCTGCGGCGACGGCGTCAGGGTGGCCGCAAGACCACCCGCAACTCCCAGTCCGATCAGCAGCAGCACCGCTGCCGAGAACCGACGACGAAGCCGACGGCGGGACTTGTTGGTCATCGAACCCCTTCTCATCGGCAGGCCAGTCATCGGACGAAGTAGATGGTGGCAAACAGCGCGATCCACACGATGTCGACGAAATGCCAGTAGTACGAGACGACGATCGCCGCGGTGGCCTGTGCGGGTGTGAACTTGCTCATGGTGGTGCGGGCCAGCAGGAAGACGAACGCGACGAGCCCCCCGATGACGTGCAGACCGTGGAACCCGGTGGGCAGGTAGAACACCGACCCGTATGCACTGCTGGAGATGGTGGTGCCGTGCTGGACCAGGTGGACGTACTCGTAGCCCTGGCCGATCACGAAGAACAGGCCCATCAGGAACGTGATGACGTACCAGCGCCGCAACCCGAACACGTCGCCGCGCTCAGCGGCGAACACGCCCATCTGGCAGGTGAACGACGACGCGATCAGCACCAGCGTGACCGGCACGGCCTGCACCAGATTCAGCTCCGTCGGCGGCGGCGGCCACGCACCATCGGCCTGCGACCGGGCGGTGAAGTACATCGCGAACAGCCCAGCAAAGAACATCAACTCACTGGACAGCCAGACGATGGTGCCGACACTGACCATATTGGGCCGGTTCAGCGAATGTACACGCGACGTGATCGCGGTTCCCGAGGTCCCTACTGCGCTCGTCACACCGCAAGTATGACGCTTTGTAGTTGTTGACCTCCACCCGGGTCTGGCAATTCGTCATAATCTCGGGGTGAGCACACCCGACACCGCCACGTCCTGGCAGGCCATTCTGAGCCGTCTGACCACGCTTCAGCCGCTGAAACCGGGCGAGGCGGCCTGGGCGATGGACCAGATCATGACCGGAACGGCCACGCCCGCCCAGATCGCGGCCTTCGGCGTGTCGATGAAGATGAAGCGCCCGACGGCGGCCGAGGTCACCGAACTGGCCAACACGATGCTGGCCTACGCCCG
The DNA here is from genome assembly GCF_002553505.1 of Mycolicibacterium agri. GTDB lineage: Bacteria > Actinomycetota > Actinomycetes > Mycobacteriales > Mycobacteriaceae > Mycobacterium > Mycobacterium agri. The sequence goes on from NZ_PDCP01000040.1 coordinate 5,966, forward strand.
GCTGGTACCCACCGACGACATCGGCAACGACACCGTCGACGTCGTCGGCACCGGCGGAGACGGGGCCAACACCGTCAACCTGTCGACGATGGCCTCCATCGTGGTGGCCGCTGCCGGGGTCCCGGTGGTCAAGCACGGCAACCGGGCCGCATCCTCGCGCAGCGGCGGCGCCGACACGCTGGAGGCGCTGGGTGTGCGCATCGACCTCGAGCCCGAACAGGTCGCCCGCAGCGTCCGCGAGGTCGGCATCGGCTTCTGCTTCGCGGCGCACTTCCACCCGTCGTACAAGTACGCCGGCGCCGCGCGTCGCGAGATCGGCGTGCCGACGGTATTCAATCTGCTTGGGCCGCTGACGAATCCGGGCATGCCGCGGGCGGGCCTGATCGGCTGCGCGTGGGGTGATCTGGCCGAGGTGATGGCGGGCGTGTTCGCCACCAGGCGCTCCAGCGTCCTGGTGGTGCACGGCGACGACGGCCTGGACGAGCTGACCACGACGACGACCAGCACCATCTGGCGCGTGCAGGCGGGCACCGTGGAGAGGGTGTCGTTCGACCCGGCCGGCTTCGGCTTCCCGCGCGCAGAGCTGTCCCAACTGGTGGGCGGCGACGCGGAGACCAACGCCAGAGAGGCTCGCGAAGTCCTAGCCGGCGCCAAGGGCCCTATTCGCGACGCGGTGATCCTGAACGCCGCGGGCGCGATGGTGGCGCACGCCGGGCTAACCAGCGGCACTGAATGGTTCGCGGCGTGGGAGTCGGCGCTGGACCGCGCGGTCCGAGCGATCGACTCCGGGGCGGCCGAAAAGTTGCTCGCGCGTTGGGTGCGGTTCACTCAGGAGGTCTGACGAGTCGAGGGCTTGCTCGGCGGCCAGCCGCGCCGAACGCGCCGCAGCCGCCCAGCCGGCGTAGCGGCCCGCCGACCCGAGCGGCGAGGCCCACCCCGGATCGGCCCGCACGATGCGCACGCCGGGCTGGCCGAGCCAGCGCATCACCAGCGCCACCTCCTCGACGAGCGCACCGCCCAACGGAGCGGGGACGGGCAGAACCGATTGCGCCGCAGCGGTTATCGCGTCGACCACCGGCATCGGAGGTACGCCGCGGCGTGCCACGCCTGCCGCGGCCAGCTGCCCGTGCCGGATCACCGCGAGATGCCAGCCGCCGTAGCCGTCGGGGCGCGCGGCGACGAGTTCGGTGACCGCCGCCAGCGCCCGCAACCGCTGACCGCGCCACAGCACAGAGATGGCGGCGGCGGCGTGGTCGCGCAGCCGCGCGGCGGTTTCGTAGCGGTTGCGCTCGGCCAGCTCGGCGATTCGGGACAGCACCGCCGACAGCGCGGTGTTGTCCACACCGTCGATCAGTGCCGTCGCCCGCCGCGGAGCATCGGCGTAGTCGGCGGCCGTCAGGTCGCGCGGCGCGGGGCACGGCGACAGCTCGCGTTCCGGGCAGGCAGGGCCGTGGCGTGCCGAGCGTGCGATGCGCGCCGTGCAGGTGCGCACCCCGGTGAAACGCGCCAACAGGTCGGCGGTCTCGACGGCGTCGGCGCGTGAGCGGAATGGCCCGACAGCGCTGTCACCCTTGGGATTTCGCACGATCGAGAACCGCGGGAACGCTTCGTCGGTCAACACGATCCACCACCAGCGCTGCGGGAACTTCGAGCGGCGGTTGTACGGCGGCGCGTGCGCCGCAAGCAGCCGCAGCTCGCGAACGCCTGCCTCCAGGTCGTGCGCGCATTCGACGTGGTCCACCGCGCTTGTGAGGGCGACCATCTCCTTGATGCGCGGCCGCGAGTCGCTGCCGTTGAAGTACTGGTTGACGCGGCGGCGCAGATCCACCGCGGTACCGACATAGAGCACCTCGTTGGCAGGCCCGCGGAACAGGTAAACACCGGGCCGGTGCGGCACATTCGCGGCCAGGGCGCGCTTGCGTCGCTGCTCGGGTGTCACGTCGGGCAGGTAGGAGCGCAGATCGGTGTAGGTGTGCACACCCTGGTTGCCGACGCGCTCGATCAACCCGTGCAACACGTCGACGGTGGCGCGCGCATCGTCGAGCGCGCGGTGTGTCGGTGTGGTGCTGGCGCCGAACAGCCGCGCCAGCGCCGAGAGCCGCACGCTGGGTGCTTCGTCGCGGGTCAGCACGCGGCGGGCCAGCCGCACTGTGCACAGCACCGGTGGGCGTGGCCACACGATCTGGCAGCGTTCCGCGGCGGCGCGCAGGAAGCCGATGTCGAAACCCGCGTTGTGCGCGACGAGCACGGCGCCGCGGGCGAATTCGAGGAACATCGGCAACACCGCCTCGATCTTCGGGGCGTCGCGCACCATGGCCGAGGTGATGCCGGTGAGCTCGACGATCTGCGGCGGAATGCTGCGGCCGGGGTCGACCAACGTGGCCAGCTCGCCGAGAACCGTTCCGCCGCGCACCTTAACCGCGCCGATTTCGGTGATCGCGTCGACGTTGGCGGCCGTGGCGTCGCCTTTGGCCCGGCCCCCGGTGGTCTCCAGGTCCACCACGACGAACGTCGTCTCCCGAAGCGAGAGGTCAGCGAGTGGATCGACGTCGGCGAAGCTGAGCTGACCCATGCGGAAAAAGTAGGCACTGACACCGACAGCAAGGGGTAGCCACGCTCGCCGCGAAGGAAAAGTCGAGTTGTCGGTGGTGCCCGATACCGTGCGGCTAACACCGATCGGAAGGACGGTCAGATGGACGAAAGGCGAACGCCTGATGCCCAGGCGCCGGAGGCCGGGACGGTCACCATCGATTGCGACGACTGCGCGGTTCGCGGACCCGGCTGCAATGACTGCGTGGTGAGTGTTTTGCTCGGCGTGCCGGAGACGCTGTTAGAAGATGAACGCGCGGCGTTGGAAGTGCTGGCCGAGGCCGGCCTGGCGCCGCGGTTGCGGCTGGTTCCGATTCACCGGCAAGGGGGATCGGGGGTGGTCGCTTGATGATCGGGTCCGCCGACACCGGCAGTGCGTGGGCGACACGCCATCGCATCAGGGGCGGGATCGAAAAACTCTGAGAGCCTGTTAAATTTGCGTCTCTCGTTTGGACAAGGCTGATGCCGTTTCGTAACCTGTCTGAGACCTAAGACAAGTTCGGGGCGGCCCGCCAACGGCAGTTTGAGGACGCAAAACCTTGACGCTCAAGCGTATGCAGCGGATAACGCGTGGAATTCGGCGACCCGTCCTATATGCGCTCCTAAGTCTCACAGTCTTCGCGGCAATGCTTGCCGGCAATGTGCAGGCTGATCCTGCCGACGACGCGCTGGCAAAGCTGACGGAATTGTCGCGGCAGGCCGAACGCACCACCGAAGCGATGCATTCGGCGCAGATCGACCTCGACAACAAGCTGGCCGCGCAGCGCGACGCCGAGGCCAAGCATGCCGCCGACCTCGCCGCTTACGAGAAGGCCAAGAACGAGTTGGCAACGTTCCAGGCCGCGGTCGACAAATTTGCTGCGGCGCAATACATGGGCGGCAAGACCAGCGGCATGGACGCCATGCTGACCGCCGACTCGCCGCAGCGGCTGATCGACAAGCTCTCGGTGCAGCGGGTCATGGCCATCGAGATGCGCGAGCAGATGCAGAATTACCGCCGTCTGAGCGAGCAGGCCGCCAAGGCCGAGCAGGCGTCGGCGAAATCTGCCGCCGAGGCAAAGACCGCGGCCGAGCAAGCCGCCGCCGTGCGGGCAGACCTGCAATCCAAGCAAAGCCAACTGCAGGTGCAGATCGCCGTCGTCAAGGCGCAGTACGAGGCGCTGAGTCCGGCGCAACGGGAGGCGCTGGCCGCCGCCCCGCCTCCGCCGCCCCCTGCCGCGGCAGCACCTGCGCCACCTGCCCCTGAGGATCCGGCGATCGTGGCCGCCCCGCCGCAGGGCATCCCGCCCGGCGACGTCGCCCCGCCTGAGGCCGCGCTGCCCGGAGGCGGCGGCGGCAGCAGCCAGGGCATGGTCGCGGTGCAGGCCGCACTGACCCGCGTCGGGTCGCCGTACTCCTGGGGCGCGGCGGGCCCGAACGCCTTCGACTGCTCGGGCCTGGTGATGTGGGCCTTCCAACAGGCGGGCATCTCGCTGCCGCACTCCAGCCAGGCGCTCGCCCGGGGCGGCCAGCCGGTCGACATCGGGGACATGCAGCCCGGAGACGTCGTCAACTACTACTCCGACGCGTCGCACTCGGCGATCTACATCGGCGACGGGATGATGGTGCACGCGTCCACCTACGGCACGCCGGTGCGCGTGGCCCCGGTGGACAATGCCCCGATCTACAACGTCCGCCGCTACTAGACGTCCGCTGCTGGGCCTGCTGCTGATCGCCGAGTTGATCGCGGCGGCCCTCCTCGTCGGTCGCGTCGACGCGACCCCTACCGCTGCGCAGACCCCGACGGCTCAGGCGCCACCGTCTGCCGCGTCGACGTCGGTCGCGGTGGCCGACGGCCGCACCGTGGAGTTGGTCAGCCTCGGCGGCGCGCACACGGACCCGCTGCTGCACCGGATCGACGGCGAAATGGATGGCGCCGTCGCCGCCGTCACAGCGTTCTGGGGGCCGGACTGGTCGCGTGACATCGTCGTCGTGGCCGCCGCATCCGACGAACAGTTCCGCGCGTTGGCAGGCGGCGGCACCGACATCGCCGCCGCGACCACCGACCAGCGGATCATCTTCGCGCCGGGCGCCGCCGCGATGAGCCCGTCGGCATTGCGAATTGTGTTGCGCCACGAGCTTTTTCACTATGCAGCGCGGCCGGATACCGCGCCGGACGCACCGCGGTGGCTGACCGAAGGCGTCGCCGACTTCGTCGCAAGGCCCCCGACGCCACGCCCCGATCCGCAGCGGGCCGCCGAGTTGGCGAGGCTGCCGACCGACGCCGACCTCGACACCGCAGGACCCACACGCACGCTGGCCTACGACAGGGCCTGGTGGTTTGCCCGATTCGTCGCCGACCGATACGGCACGCCCACCCTGCGTGCGCTGTATGAACGAGCCTGCGGCCGCGGCCATCCCGATGTTCAGACCGCCGTGACCGAGACGCTGGGCGCCGGACTTGACCAGGTGCTGGCCGACTGGCGGCGATGGCTGACCGGATAGCCTGACGCGATGCCCCGGGTTCTGCTGGTTACCAACGACTTTCCGCCGCGACGCGGCGGCATCCAGTCGTACCTGCATGAACTCGTCACGCACCTGGTGGCATCCGGCGAGGACTACACGCTGACGGTTTACGCGCCGAAGTGGAAGGGCTGCGAGGAGTTCGACAAACAAGCGGAGGCCACCGGCTACCGCGTGGTGCGCCATCCGACCACGCTGATGCTGCCGAGCCCCGGCGTCGATGACCGGATGCGGCGTCTGATCGCCGAGGGCGACGTCGAGACGGTCTGGTTCGGCGCGGCGGCGCCGCTGGCGCTGCTGGCGTCGCGGGCGCGGGGTGCCGGCGCACATCGACTCGTCGCCAGCACACACGGCCACGAAGTCGGGTGGTCGATGCTGCCGGTGGCGCGCAGCGCGTTGCGCCGCATCGGCGACACCACCGACGTCGTGACCTACGTCAGCCGCTACACCAGGCGCCGGTTCGCGTCGGCGTTCGGCCCGAACGCCGCGCTGGAGCACGTGCCGCCAGGAGTCGACACCGACCGGTTCGCACCGGATCCGGCCGCCCGCGCCGAACTGCGCAAGCGCTACGGGCTGGGGGAGCGCCCCGTGGTGGTCTGCCTGTCGCGGCTGGTGCCGCGCAAGGGACAGGACATGTTGATCCGCGCGCTACCCGCGATCCGGCAGCGCGTCGACGGCGCCGCGCTGGCGATCGTCGGCGGTGGACCGTACGCGTCGTCGCTGCACCGGCTGACACGCGACACCGGCGTCAGCGAGCACGTCGTCTTCACCGGCGCAGTGCCCGCCGCGGAACTGCCCGCCCACCACGCCATGGCCGACGTGTTCGCGATGCCGTGCCGCACCCGGGGGGCCGGCCTGGACGTCGAAGGCCTCGGCATCGTCTACCTCGAGGCGTCCTCGACCGGTGTGCCGGTGGTGGCGGGCCGATCGGGCGGGGCCCCCGAAACCGTGCAGGACGGTGTCACGGGCCGTGTCGTCAACGGCTGGGACGTCGGCGAAATCGCCTCTGCGGTAGGCGAACTGCTCGCCGATCCGGCGCGTGCCGCCGAGATGGGCGCGGCGGGAAGGCGCTGGGCGATCGACAACTGGCAGTGGCACACCCAGGCCGAGCGGATGCACCGCCAGTTGACCAACTAGCTCAGCCGTAGAGCGCTTCGATATCGGCGGCGAACTTCTGCACCACGACATTGCGCTTGACCTTCATCGTCGGGGTGAGCTCGCCGGTGTCCTCGGTGAAGTCGACGGGCAGCACCCGGAACTTGCGGATGGCCTCGGCCTTCGACACGGCCTGGTTGGCTTCCTTGATGGCCAGATCGATCTCGGCGACCAGGTCGGGGTCGTCGGCGAGGTCGGCGACCGTCGCGTCGTCGTTCTTGCCGTGGCGTTGCTTCCAGCCGGGGAACACCTCCGGGTCGATCGTGATCAACGCCGCGATGAACGGCTTGGCGTCGCCGACACACATCGCCTGGCTGATCAGCGGGTGCGCGCGCAACCGGTCCTCGAGCAGGGCGGGCGCGACGTTCTTGCCGCCGGCGGTGACGATGATCTCCTTTTTGCGGCCGACGATGGTCAAGAAGTTGTCGTCGTCGAGCGCGCCGAGGTCGCCAGTGTGGAACCAGGGGTTGGCCTCGTCGCCGGGATCGGCGGAGAACACCTTCTTGGTCTCCTCCTCGTTCTTCCAGTAACCGGAGAACACCACGCCGCCACGTACCAGCAGTTCACCATCGTCATTGATGCGTACGCTGTTGCCGGGCAACGGCTTTCCGACCGTACCGACCTTGAAGTCGTCGAGCCGGTTGACCGTGATCGCCGCACTGGTCTCGGTCAGCCCGTAACCCTCGTAGATGGTCAGCCCGACGCCGCGGTAGAAGTGGCCGAGCCGCACGCCCAGCGGCGCGCCGCCGGAGATCGCCGCATGGCACTCGCCGCCGAGCGCGGCCCGCAGCTTGCCGTACACCAGCCGGTCGAACAGCGCATGCTTGGCCCTCAGCAGCAGGCCCGGGCCGCCCTTGTCCTGGGCCTCGCTCCACTCGATCGCGGTGTTGGCCGCGATCTCGAAGATGCGCCCCTTGCCGTCGTCGCGGGCGTTCTGCTCGGCGGTGTTGTAGACCTTCTCGAAGACCCGCGGCACCGACACCACCAGCGTCGGCTTGAACACCGCGAACATCGGCACCAGATTTTTGATGTCGCTGGTGAAGCCGAGCGTCACCTTGTTCGCGAACGCCGCGATGGTGATGGCGCGGGCCAGCACGTGCGCCAGCGGCAGGAACACCAGCATCCGCTCACCCTTGGTGAGTAGCGTCGGGAAGCACTCCTTTGCCCCGCGGATCTCGTAGACCAGGTTGGAATGCGTCAGCTGGCAGCCCTTGGGCTGTCCGGTGGTGCCCGAGGTGTAGATCAGCGTGGCGGGGTCGGCCGACTTGATGCCGGCCAGCCGGGTGTCGAGCTCGGACGGATCGACCGACTTGCCCGCCTCGGCCAGCGCGTCCAGCGCCAACGTGCCCGACCCTTCGATCTGGAACACCTTGCGCAGGTCGGGCAACTCGCCGCGCAGCGCCTCGATCTTCTCGGCGTGGGCGTCGGTCTCGGCGAACGCCAACACCGCGCCGGAGTTGCTCAGCACGAACTTCACCTGCTCGGCCGAGCTGGTCTCATAGATCGGCACCGTCAGAGCGCCGATGGACAGGATCGCGAAGTCCAGAATCGGCCACTCGTAGCGGGTGGCCGACAGCACCGCCACCCGGTCGCCGGGCTGGACACCCTCGGCGATCAGGCCGAGCGCGGCCGAGCGGATCTGGCCGGCGGCCTGAGCCGCCGTCACGTCGGTCCATTCGCCGTCGACAAGGCGCTTGAAGATGACGTGGTCGGGATCGTCGCGTTCGTGCGAGTAGACGGAGCTGACGATGGTGTCGTGCGCGCCGACTTCGAACGTTGCTGGGACACTGAACTCGCGCACGGTCTTGCCTTCCAGATGGTCGCGGCTTTGCTTACCGCCAGCCTAGTCGGCTGCGGTCGGCCGCCGGGGTGACGTATGTGAAGCTAGTGCCGATGAACAGCATCCAGATCGCGGACGAGACGTTCGTGGCTGCCGATCCGGCGGCGGTCGGCAGGGCGGTGGCCGATCCTCAGAGTTGGCGGCGCTGGTGGCCGGACCTGCGGCTGAGGGTGGTCGAGGACCGCGGCGCCCTCGGCCATCGCTGGACGGTGCACGGCGCGCTGACCGGGACCATGGAGGTGTGGCTGGAGCCGGTCCTGGACGGGGTGATCCTGCACTACTTCCTGCACGCCGAGCCCTCGGGTGTGGCCGCCTGGCAGCTGGCCAAGATGAATCTCGCCAAGCTCACTCACCAGCGCCGGGTGGCGGGCAAGAAGATGTCGTTCGAGCTCAAGCAGAAGCTGGAAGCGTCACGGCCGGTCGGGATGCCCCCGCGCGCCTGATACTGAGTCGGATTCAGCGGCGACGGGTAGATTTCTGTTCCATCGGCTCCATCGACCACAGGCGAGTAGGAAAGCGGTTTACGTGGCGGACAAGACGGCGCAGACCATCTATATCGACGCGGATCCCTCGACGGTGATGGACGTCATCGCCGACATCGGCTCCTATCCCGACTGGGTCGCCGAATATAAGGAAGCCGAGGTGCTCGAGGCAGACGACGAGGGCTACCCGAAGACCGCTCGTCTGGTCCTCGACGCCGCCGTTCTCAAAGACACCATGGTGCTGGCCTACGACTGGCCGCCGGACCGCGGCTCGGTGACGTGGCGGCTGGTGTCGAGTTCGCTGCTGCGATCGCTTGAGGGGGCATACCGCCTGACTCCCAAGGGATCTGGCACCGACGTCACCTACGAACTGTCGGTCGACCTTCTCATCCCGATGATCGGCCTGCTCAAACGCAAGGCCGAACGCAGGTTGACCGAAACCGCATTGAAGGACCTCAAGAAACGAGTCGAGGCTGAGTGAAGTGAGCCATGCCGCGGAAGCGGCTGCCCACGCCCGAATCAGTCTGTTCGTTGGCAAGGGCGGGGTAGGCAAGTCGACACTGGCGACCGCCACCGCGGTGCGCGACGCGCAAAGCGGCATGCGGGTGCTCGTCGTGTCCACCGACCAGGCGCACTCGCTCGGCGATGTGCTCGGTGTGCCCGTCACGCCCACCGGTCTTCGCGCACCCACCCGGGTGCTGGCCGACCTCGACACCGGCGGCGAGGCCGCAGCCGGATTCCTCGACGCGCTGGCGCTGGACACGCTGGCGCTGCTGGAGGCCCGCTGGCGGGAGGTGGCGGAGTTGCTGACGGCCAGCTTCGAGGAATCGGAACTGGGAAGCATTGCGCCCGAAGAACTTTCGGCACTGCCGGGCATCCAGGAGGTGCTCGGCCTGCACGAGGTCGGCGAGCTGGCCAAGTCGGGGGAGTGGGATCACGTCGTCGTCGACTGCGCCTCGACGGCCGATGCGCTGCGGATGTTGACGTTGCCCGCGACAGTCGGGCTCTACCTGGAGCGGGCGTGGCCGCGGCACCGCAGGCTCAGCGCGGCGGCAAGCGAGGCGCGGACGGCGGCGATCGTCGAGTTGATGGAACGCGTCAATGCCGGCACCGACGCGTTGACCGGCCTGCTCACCGACGGCGAGCGGGTCAGCGCTCATCTGGTGCTCACCCCAGAGCGGGTGGTGGCCGCCGAGGCCGCGCGCACGTTGGGCTCGCTGTCGCTGATGGGTGTGCGGGTTGCCGAACTGATAGTGAATCAGATTCTGGTGCAGGATGATTCGTACGAATACCGCAACCTGCCGGAGCATCCCGCCTTCGACTGGTACGCCGAACGCATCTCCGAGCAGCAGGCGGTGCTCGATGAACTCGACGCCACGATCGGCGACCGCCAACTGGTGCTGGTGCCGCATCTGGCCGGTGAACCGATCGGGCCGAAGGCGCTGGCCGAACTGCTCGAATGCGCCCGCCGCCGCGACGGTTCTCCGCCGCCTGCACCGCTGCGTCCGGTGGTGGACCGCGAGTCGGGTTCCGGGTTGGATGCGGTGTATCGGTTGCGGCTAGAGTTGCCTCAAATCGACTCGAGCGCGCTGCGGCTGGGCCGGGTCGATGACGACTTGATCATCGGCGCCGGCGGTATGCGGCGCCGGGTTCGGCTGGCGTCCGTGCTGCGGCGGTGCATCGTGATGGACGCCCAACTCAAGGGCAGTGAGCTGACCGTGCGATTCCGACCCGATCCGGAGGTGTGGCCGTCGTGAATGACGCTCATCCCGAACTCGGGCCGGAGTTGCGCGCGCTGGCCCAGGCCATTCTGGACCGCCTCGATCCCGCCGTGCGCGCCGCGGCCGCTGCGGCCGGCGGCGACGGCCCCGGCAAGTGCCAACAGGTGTGGTGTCCGGTGTGTGCGCTGGCCGCGCTCGTCAACGGCGAGCAGCATCCGCTTCTGAACGTCATCGCCGAGCACAGCGTCGCGCTGCTGACCGTCGTGCGCGCCATGGTGGAGGACTTTCCGACCGCTTCCGGTCCGCAGCAACCGCCGCCCGACGAGCCGCCGCCGTCTGGGTCGAACCGGTATCAGCACATCCCGGTGACGGTCGAGGAGTGACGGTAGAGTTGTTTGTCGAGCACCGTCGGGTGCGGCAATCCGGGAGGGTCCATGTGGTATTGGCTGTTTAAGTACATCTTCATGGGTCCGCTGCTGTTTTTGCTGGGACGCCCGAAAGTCGAAGGGCTGGAATATGTTCCAGACCATGGGCCGGCGATCCTGGCGAGCAACCATCTGGCGGTCGCCGACAGCTTCTACCTGCCCTTGGTCGTCAAGCGCCGGATCACGTTCCTGGCCAAATCCGAGTACTTCACCGGTACCGGGCTCAAGGGCTGGTTCAATCGCTGGTTCTACACGGTGGCCGGGCAGGTGCCCATCGACCGCACCAACGCCGACTCGGCGCAGGCCGCGCTCGACACCGCGGAGCGGCTGCTGAAAGAGGGCAAGCTGCTCGGCATGTACCCCGAAGGCACCCGCTCGCCCGACGGCAGGCTCTACAAGGGCAAGACCGGTCTGGCGCGGGTCGCGCTGCGCACCGGTGTCCCCGTCATTCCGGTCGCAATGATCGGCACCGACGTCGTCAACCCGCCGGGCAGCAAGATGTGGCACTTCGGCCGGGTCACCGTGCGGTTCGGCAAGCCGATGGACTTCAGCCGGTTCGACGGACTCGAGGGAAATCGATTCATCGAGCGCGCCGTCGTCGACGAGGTGATGTACGAATTGATGCGGCTCTCCGGCCAGGAGTACGTCGACCTGTATGCGGCCGACATCAAGGAGGGAAAACAACCCCCCGCCGTCGCCGCTTAGCCCGTAGCGGGCGTCGCGGGCACCGGTCGCGCCTCGCCGACCGCCGCCGCCGAGCGCTGCACCTGCCGGGCCGACACCGTCCCGACGACGATGATCACCGCCAGCGCCCACCACATGTAGGAACTGCCCACCAGTTGGCGCCACAACGACGCCGTCGTCTCGCGGTGCTCGGGCATCAACGTGATCGGCGTCCACACCATCAGCGCCACCCCGGCCACGGTCACCGCGCCGAGCAGCGCATGCCGGTGCCGGAAGGCCACCACGCTGCACACCAGCACCGCGGGCAGCACCCACACCCAGTGGTGCGACCACGAGACCGGCGACACCACCAGACCGAACATCGCCACGCAGATCAGCGCCAGCACCGGCGCCTCGTTCACCGTGGCTGCGGCGGCCCCGCCTGCGCCGCGCAGCACCCGCCGCGCCGCCCACACGGTCAGCCCGAGCACCACGAAGCAGGCCAGGGTCCACAGCACGAACCGTTCACCCTGGCCGAGACCCAACCGGGCCAGGGTGCCCGCGATGTTCTGGTTGGTGTTCAGCGTGGCGGTGCCGATCCGGTCGGTGTTGATCACCGTGTGGCCCCAGTACTCCAGCGAGTCGCGCCATGCGAACGCGAAGCCGATCAACGTGGCGAGCGTCGCCGACGCCGCGGTGACGATCACCGACCGGAGGTCGCGGCGCAGCAGGAAATACAGCAGGAACACCGCGGGGGTGAGCTTGAGCGCAATCGCGATTCCCAGCAGGATGCCGCGCGGCCACGGGGTGCGACGGGGTACGCAGTCGGCGATCACCAGCGTCATCAGCACCACATTGATCTGGCCGAAGTCGAAGTTGGCGCGGATCGGCTCGAGGTAGACCACGGCGGGGGCGACGATCGCTGCGGCAAGCCAGCCGCGCCGCAGGCACGCAGGCTCGGCGGTGACCGAGGTCTGCGGCCAGACGTCGAGGCGGGTCAGCACGATGACGGTCGAGATGATCAGCAGCACGAAGGTGGTGACCGTGATCGCCACGCTGGCCGCCGTCAACGGCAGCAGGGCGAACGGCGCGAACGCGATCGCCGCCAGCGGGGGATAGGTGAACGGCAGTTCCAGCCCGCCGCGGGTCATGAACATCACGCCGTCGGCGTACAGCGGTTTGCCGTCGAGCCAGGCGCGCCCGCCCATGCGGTAGACGTCGATGTCGATCCGGTACGGGGTGTGGCCAAGCAGCCGCCAACCGGCCCAACCCACCGCCACCAGCGTGAGCAGCTGAAACAGGCGCCACGCGACGGTTGGCCACCAACCAGCCCCGCCGGGCGAGCGCCACCTACTCATGTCCCGACCAGACTATCGGCCTGCCACGGCGCGCCGAACCATATCCCCGGCACGTCGCAGGGTTTGCGGCGTAAGTTTTCTGCGTGCAGATGAAGCTTGACTTCTCGCTGGAGATCCCGCACGGGCGGATGCCGCTCGTGTGGTTCCTCGTCGCCTTCATCCTCACCTTCTTCGTGACCCGTACGATCGTCCGGTACATCCGCAGCCACGCCAATGACGACAAACCGCGCAAGTGGTGGCAGCCGCGCAACATCTCGGCGGGTGGGGGGCTGCACATCCACCATGTGGTCATCGGTGTCGTTCTCGTCATGATCTCCGGCGTCGCGATGGTCACATTGAGCGTTGACGGAGGGGTACCCGAATTCACGGTGGCAGCAACCTTTTTCGGTATAGGCGCAGCGCTCGTGCTCGATGAGTTCGCGTTGATTCTGCATCTGCAGGACGTGTACTGGGCCGAGGACGGCCGCACCTCGGTCGATGCGGTGTTCGCCGCGGTCGCCGTCACCGGCCTTTTGATCCTCGGGTTCAACCCGCTGTCGTTCTTCGACATCGACATCTGGCGGGAAAGTCACTCGCTGACGGCGCGGGCCGCGGTGATCGCGCTGGCGGTGCTGACGCTGGCGCTGGCGGTGGTGGTGCTGCTCAAGGGCAAGGTGTGGACCGGGCTGATCGGCATGTTCATCACTCCGCTGCTGTTGATCGGCGCGATCCGGCTGTCGCGCCCGCACGCGCCGTGGGCGCGGTGGCGCTACACGGACAAGCCGCGCAAGATGCACCGCGCGCTGGTGCGCGAACGCGTGCTGCGCCGACCTGTCGTGCAGGCCAAGCTGTGGCTGCAACACGTCATCGCCGGCGAACCACGCTTCCCCGACGACGCCGAGGTCAATCAGCAGCTCGACCGCGAGATCCACGCCGCGCCCGCCCCGGCCGGCGACGGCGCGGCGGTCGACGAGACGAAGACGGTGCAGGCCCCGGCGTGAAGTACTTCTACGACACGGAGTTCATCGACGACGGGCACACCATCGAGCTGATCTCCATCGGTGTCGCGGCCGAGGACGGTCGCGAATATTACGCGATATCAACGGAATTCAACCCGGAGCGGGCGGGTCGGTGGGTGCGCACCCATGTCCTGCCCAAGCTGCCGTCGCCGTCGTCGCAGCTGTACCGCTCGCGCAAGCAGATCCGCTCGGAGCTCGAGGACTTCCTCGGTGTCGACGGTGATGAGCCCATCGAGCTGTGGGCCTGGGTCGGCGCCTACGACCATGTGGTGCTGTGCCAGCTGTGGGGGCCGATGACCGCGCTGCCGCCCGCGATCCCGCGGTTCACCCGCGAGTTGCGCCAGTTCTGGGAGGAACGCGGCTGTCCGCGGATGCCGCCGCGGCCGCGTGACGCGCACGACGCCCTGGTCGACGCCCGGCACAACCTGCTGCGGTATCGGCTGATGATGGGGACCGAGTAGGGGCTGCGCGCCGACGCGGCCCACGAGCGTATGGGCGCTGTACGCCGGACGCCGGATACCGCTACCTAGCCCATACGGTCGTGGCGGCGACCGGAGTTGCTCTCGCCGGCGGCGCTACGGTTGCCAGGTTTGCGCTGGTTACCATGTACGGGTGAACTGGACTGTCGACGTACCCATCGACCAGCTGCCGTCGTTGCCGCCGCTACCGGACGAGATGCGGCACCGGCTGGATGCCGCACTGGCCAAGCCGGCCGCGCAGCAGCCCAGTTGGGACGCCGAGCAGGCCAAGGCGATGCGGACCGTGCTGGAGAGCGTGCCGCCGGTGACCGTGCCGTCGGAAATCGAGAAGCTCAAGGGGCTGCTTGGCGACGTGGCCCGCGGCAAGGCGTTCCTGCTGCAGGGCGGCGACTGCGCCGAGACGTTCGTCGACAACACCGAACCGCACATCCGCGCCAACATCCGCACCCTGTTGCAGATGGCGGTGGTGCTCACCTACGGCGCCAGCACGCCGGTGGTCAAGGTCGCGCGGATTGCGGGCCAGTACGCCAAGCCGCGGTCGTCCGACGTCGACGCGCTCGGGTTGAAGTCCTACCGCGGCGACATGATCAACGGTTTCGCGCCCGATCCCGCGGCGCGCGAGCATGACCCGTCGCGACTGGTCCGTGCGTACGCGAACGCCAGCGCCGCGATGAATCTGGTGCGGGCGCTGACGTCGTCGGGCTTGGCGTCGCTGCACCTGGTGCACGACTGGAACCGCGAGTTCGTCCGCACCTCGCCCGCGGGGGCGCGTTACGAGGCGCTGGCCGGCGAGATCGACCGCGGCCTGACGTTCATGAGCGCCTGCGGTGTCGACGACCGCAACCTGCAGACCGCCGAAATCTATGCCAGCCACGAAGCGTTGGTGCTCGACTACGAGCGCGCGATGCTTCGGCTGAGCGAGGACGAGAACGGTACGCCGAAGCTGTATGACCAGTCCGCGCACTACATCTGGATCGGCGAGCGGACCCGTCAGCTCGACGGCGCCCACATCGCGTTCGCCGAGGTGGTCGCCAATCCGATCGGCGTGAAGATCGGCCCGACGATGACACCGGAGTTGGCGGTCGAGTACGTGGAGCGGCTCGACCCCAACAACGAGCCCGGCCGCCTGACGCTGGTCAGCCGCCTCGGCAACAACAAGGTACGTGACCTGTTGCCGCCGATCATCGAGAAGGTGCAGGCGACCGGACACCAGGTGATCTGGCAGTGCGACCCGATGCACGGCAACACCCACGAGTCGTCCACCGGGTACAAGACCCGCCACTTCGACCGCATCGTCGACGAGGTGCAGGGCTTCTTCGAAGTGCACCGCGCCCTCGGCACGCACCCCGGCGGCATCCACGTCGAGATCACCGGCGAGAACGTCACCGAATGTCTCGGTGGAGCACAAGACATTTCGGACACCGATCTGGCCGGCCGCTACGAGACGGCGTGCGACCCGCGGTTGAATACGCAGCAGTCGCTGGAGTTGGCGTTTCTAGTCGCGGAGATGCTCCGCGATTAGGCAGAGGCGGAGATGCTCCGCGATTAGGCAGAGGCGGAGATGCTCCGCGATTAAACGAGTTCCTGCAGGTGGCTGCCGAGGGTCCACGCGGCGGCGGCCACTCCGCCGGTGAGGATGAGCACCGCGAGCACCCAGAACCACAGCGCGCGCTTGGCCCGCTGCCGCGCCCAGTAGAACTCCGCCATGTCGATTCCGGCGAATTGGTGTGCCACGCCGTGGAATTCGTCATCCGGCTCGTCTGCACGCCAGTCGTCGGGGGCGCGCGTGAGTTCGCGCGTGTGACGCCGCGGCGGCGCGGGTCTGCCCGTGTCGCCGGTCGCCGCCAACTCGTTGAGCCGGCTGTGGTGCACGGCCGCCGACTGATGTAGCGCGGAGTTGCGCGGCGCGGGCACCCGGAACGGGGGCAGCCCCAATTCGTCGACGATCGTCTCCAGTTCGGCGGCCATCTCGTCGGCGTCGGCGAAGCGGTCGCCGGGATGGCGAGCCGTCGCGCGCATCACGAGTTCGTCGAATTCCGTTGGTACGCCGCCGATTGCCGCGCTCGGCGGTGGCACGTCGTGGTCCATCCGCTGATACGCCACTGCGAGCGAGGAGTCTCCCTTGAACGGGGTGTCGCCGGTCAGCAGTTCATAGGTCAGGACGCCGACGGCGTAGACATCGCTGCCCGGGCTGGCGTCGCCGGTGCTGACCTGTTCGGGTGACAGGTAGGCCGCGGTACCCAAAATCACGCTGGTGGAGGTGATCTTGGCTTCCGCGATCGCGCGCACCAGGCCGAAGTCGGCGATCTTGACCTCACCGTCGTCGGAGATCAACACGTTCTCCGGTTTGACGTCGCGGTGCACCAACCCTTCTCTGTGGGCCACCGCCAGCCCACCGAGTACCGGCGCCAGCACCGCGGCCGCGGCATGCGGCGGCATCGGACCGCGTTCGAGCAGGAGTTCGCGCAGGGTGCCGCCCTCGATGAGTTCCATCACGAGGAACGGATGCTGACCGTCGATGCCCTGGTCGTAGACGGCGACCAGGCCGGGATTCTTCAACCGGGCAACCGCGCGGGCCTCGCGCTGAAATCTCGTCAGGAACTGGCTGTCGCCCGCGTAGCGGGAGTCCATCACCTTCAGCGCCACCGGCCGATCCAGTCGCAGGTCCAATCCGCGGTACACCCCCGACATCCCGCCGGTGGCGATCAACGTGTCGACGCGGTAGCGCCCGTCCAGCACGGCCCCGACGAGCGGGTCGGATTGCTGGTAGGCCTCCACCGGAATCATGGTACGGAGGGAAAAGCCCGAAACTGTGCTTGCCGACCGCCTCCGAGACCGCGTCGCGCGTCTTACACTCGGCCCCGTGAGCAGTATTCCGGCCGCTGACGATGTGCTCGATCCTTCAGAAGACGTTTATGACCTGCCGCACGTCGCCGAGTTGCTCGGCGTCCCGGTGACCAAGGTCCAGCAGCAGTTGCGGGAAGGCCACCTGGTCGGTGTGCGCCGCGACGGATCGGTGGTGGTGCCGAAGGTCTTCTTCGACGACACCGGCCACATCGTCAAGAGCCTGCCAGGGTTGCTGGTCGTGCTGCACGACGGCGGATATCAGAATACCGAGATCGTGCGGTGGCTCTTCACACCCGACCCGTCGCTGACGATCAGGCGCGACGGGTCGGTGGAACGGCAGGACAACGCCCGTCCCGTCGACGCGCTGCACTCCCATCAAGCGCGTGAGGTCGTGCGCCGCGCCCAGGCGATGGCGTACTGACCCGGCTGCTTGTAGAGCGAGTACCACGCCACCGCCGCGCAGACGGTGGCCAGCAGCACATGGATCCATGAGTACATGCCATGGCTGCCATCGGGTTTGAAGATGACCATGATCCAGGTGGAGAACCCGGCGATCAGCGCGATCGCCTGCCTGCTCTGCGCCAGCGCCGACAAGATCGCCAGCGGCCAGGTGTAGTACCACGGCAGCGCGGCGGGCACGAAGAGCACCACGATCAGCATCGCCCACGCGATGCCGGTCAGCACCTGGCGGTCGGTGTGCCGAAAACGCCACCACAGCACGGGAAGTGAGACGGCGATGATCGCGATGCCGATGATGCGGGCGACCTCGAGCACGGCGTAGAAGTTCACCGGGAAGAACAGCCCGCCGACGGCGTTGATGAGATTCGACACCGCGGTCGGCACGGTCAGCCAGTTGATGATCTTCACCGAGCCGGCCAGCGCGGTGAGCCAGCCGAGGCCAACACCCGCCCACCACGACAGCAGCGCGAACACGACGACGAATATCGCGACCGCACCCGCGGTCGCCGCCACGAACGCCCGCAGCGGCGACAGGTTGCGCTTCTCGCTCAGCTGCCTGGCCCACACCCACACCATGAACGGAAGGGCAAGGCCGGCGGTGGCTTTCACGGCCACCGCGACGACGATCAACGCGTTGCCCGCGATCGGATGCCTGCCGAAGATCAACGCGATGCCCGCGGCCATCAGGCCGACCATCAGCATTTCGTTGTGCACGCCGCCCATCAGATGGATGATCACCAACGGGTTGAGCGCGCAGATCCACAGCGCCGCCGCCCCGTTGGCGCCGACGTGACGGGCCAGCCGCGGCGCCGCCCACAGCAGCAGCACCAGCCCGGGCAGCATGCACAGCCTGAGCACCCACGTGCCCGCGATCACGTCGTCGCCGACCAGCATCGTGACGAACTTGGCGACAAGGATGAACGCTGGCCCGTACGGGGCGGTCGTCGTCGTCCAGATCGGACTGACGTTGTCCAGCAACGAGTTCGGATTGTCGACGGGACCATAGGCGTACGGGTCGAGGCCGTCGCGCAGCAGCGCGCCCTGCGCCAGATAGGAGTAGGTGTCGCGGCTGAACACCGGCACGGACAACAGCAGCGGCGCCAGCCAGAACCCCGTCGTGGCCACCATCGTGTACTCGCGCGCGGAGCCGTCGATCACCCGGCGGCCCAACCACAACCACGTGCACAGCATCACAGCGACGCCGCCCCACAACACGATCGACGACAGCACCAGCCCGTGCCCGAACCGCAGCCACGACAGGTGCAGCGACTCCAGCAGTGGGTCGTGCAGCCGCGTGCTGCCCGCGCCGAGCCCACCCGTGGTGATCATCACCGCGCCGAGGAAGCCCAGCAGTGCCGGCCGAGCCTCCGGCGACGTGCTGAAGGCGGAGAGCCTCGTGAGACTGGTCACTGCCTCTGGTTGCTCCTACTTAGGCCGACCGGTTGGCGGCCAACCTGGCGAGCGCCGAAAGGCCCGCCTTCGCTTGCGCGTCGATGGGGGCGGCGCCGAGGGTGTCCAGCGACCGCGAGGTGAGCATGTCGATGCGCTGCTCGACGGCGGCCAGCGCGCCGACCGATTCGATGACGCCACAGAGCTCGCGCACCTGCGCATCGGTGAGCTCGGTGCCGATCGAGGACCGCAACCGGGCTGCGGCGGCCGGGTCCGACCGGTCGGCGAGTTCGACCGCCTCGGCGAGCAGCACCGTGCGCTTGCCGGAACGCAAATCGTCACCTGACGGCTTGCCGGTGACCGCGGGATCGCCGAACACGCCGAGCACGTCGTCGCGCAACTGGAACGCGACCCCGATGTCGGTGCCGACGTCGTGGAAGATCGCCTGCACGTCGGGCCGGTCCGCCGCGGCGGCGACGCCGAGCTGCAGCGGGCGGGTGACGGTGTAGGAGGCGGTCTTGTAGGTGTTGACCGTCATCGCCGACGCCACGGTGGTCGCGCCGCTGGATTCGGCGACGATGTCGAGGTACTGGCCGCCCAGCACCTCGGTGCGGATGTCGGCCCACACCCGCTGCACCCGGCGCTGTGCGGCGGGGGGCAGGTCGGCCGTGGCGACGATGTCGTCGGCCCACACCAGAGCGAGGTCGCCGAGCAAGATGGCCGCCGACAGCCCGAACTGGTCGGGCGATCCGGTCCAGCCGCGGTCGCGATGGGCCTGGGCGAACAACCGGTGCACGGTGGGCAGGCCGCGCCGGGTCGCCGAGTCGTCGATCACGTCGTCGTGCACCAGCGCGCAGGCGTGCAGCAACTCCAACGCCGCGAACAGCCGGAGAATGGGCGGGTCGACGTCTCGGTCGGCGACCGCGCGCCAGCCCCAATAGGCGAATGCGGGCCGCAGCCGTTTGCCGCCGCGCAGCACAAATTCCTCGAGCGCCGCGGTCAGGTCGGCGTAGTCGTTTCCGATGTAGGCGCACTGTCGGCGGCGCTCGCCGATGTACTCCCGTAGTTGGTCCGTCACGGCGCTGGCCAACTCGACGGTTGACGGTGCCGCTGTGTCCAGGCTCAGCGCCGCGCCCCTTTCTCCAAGATCTGCCCCCTGACCGCCTTCAGAGTAGAGCCTGCCATCGAATTTCTAGCAAGTCTTGCGTCGGCTGGAGGCGGCGCTCAGTCCTGGCTCGAGCTGCCGGGGTGGACGAAGCGGGGGGACTGGTCGCGGTTCACCCACGCCAGCGCGGCGAGGATTCCGGCCACCAAAAACGACGCCAACCCGAGCCAGATCGCCGCGGTGGTGAACGAGCGCGCGCTCGGATCGGTGTAGCGCGCCTGGGCCGACATCGTGCTGACCACACCGGGCTTGAGCCGCCACTCGACGACTTCAGCCGACACCTGGTCGCCGTTGGTGGAGGTCACCTCGCCGGGGAACGAAACCGAAAGCGACACATCGGCTTCCGGGTCGGTCAGCGACGTCAGATCAACGCGGCCGTCGAGGATCACCAGATCGCCCGCCCGCCGCAGGGAAAGGTCGACACCCGCGGCGTCGCGGTTCATGTTGGCCAGCTGGGGCAGCTCGGCGAAGGTCAGATCGGAGAACACCGCTTGCGAGCCGACGTAGTCGTCGCGGTTGTAGTCCGACACCGCCACCTTGTTGCTGAACGGCAGGTTGTTGAGCAGTTGCGGACCCTTGTCGTCGGGGCCGCGTGGTTTGGCGGCGGCGACGATCTGTCCAGACACCCGGTCGTCGGGGGAGACGGTGATGCTGGCCCGAACGCGCACGCAGCCGACGGCCGACGGCAGGATCAGCACGAGCAACACGATCGCCAGCAGGCGGATGCGGCGGCGGCGAGTCACGAGGTCATATCGTGCCAGATCCGGCGGCTAAAGCGGCAGTGACCGGCCCAGGATCGCGAACGCGCGGGGATCGCCCGCGAAGTGGTAGCCGCGGATGATGTCGCAGAAGCCCAGCCTGCGGTAGAGCCGCCAGGCCCGATTGGACTCGCCGTTGATCTCCGGCGTTGACAGCAGCACATGGGCCTCGGACCGGCCCGCCAACAACCTGCGGGCCAGCGCCTCGCCGAGGCCACGGCCCTGGGCGCGGGGATGGATGTGCAGTTCGGTCAGCTCGAAGTAACTCGACATCAGTTCAGCGATCCGCGAGCGGTCGGTTCCTACCCGCTGCAGGCCCGCCACGACCTGCTGCTGCCACCACTGGTCTGGCGCGCCGCAGTACCCGTAGGCGACGCCGATGATCGGGGCGCAAGTCAGCTCGGCGGTGGTCACTTGACGCGGTTCGTCGAGCCGGGAGTCGGCGACCTCGACCGCGGCTACCGCCTTCCACCCGGCCCTGCGGGTGTGCTCGAGCCACATCGACGCCCGCTGGTCCTCGGTGCCGCGCGGGTAGCGCATCGCGTCGACATAGACGGCGAGTGCGTCGGGGAGCCGGCGCGCCATGTCGCTTGGCGACAGATCGATGAGAAATGTCGCCACCTCGCCCCCATCCTTTCTCACGTCTCGTAGCCGATTGTGTCGGGGAGCCAGTGCCATTATCGGCATGGCTGGGCCGACGGTCACCAACGCGGTGTAGGTCATACAATCAGGGGTGCGAACTAGGTGGTACGGCTCAGATTCACCTCGTATCATTACTGTTAGGTGTCCGCAAAAGCGGGCATAACTGGCTATAACTGGCGTTGAAGAACACTGACGGGCGGCAAGGAGGGACGCATGCCACTCTCCGATCATGAGCAGCGCATGCTCGATCAGATCGAGAGCGCGCTCTACGCCGAGGATCCCAAGTTCGCCTCGAGTGTGCGTGGCGGCGGTTTGCGCGCGCCGTCGGCCCGTCGTCGCCTGCAAGGCGCGGCCCTGTTTGTGATCGGTCTGGCGATGCTGGTGTGCGGCGTGGCCTTCAAGGCCACCATGATCGGCAGCTTCCCGATCCTGTCCGTTTTCGGCTTCCTGGTGATGTTCGGCGGTGTGGTGTACGCCATAACCGGACCGCGGATGGTCGGTGGCCGTGACCGGTCCGTCGCCGAGCCGGGTGGGCCTCGCTCCAAGCGCGGCAAGGGGTCCGGCGGATCGTTCACCAGTCGTATGGAAGATCGATTCCGGCGGCGTTTCGACGAATAACGCGCCAATAACGATGGGGTAGCCGAATCGGCTGCCCCATTTTTTGTGCCCACACACGCCCCACTTCGCCCCACAGACCTTTGATCTGGGCTTTTCGCGCGCTCCTTGGCGTTGTGGTGGGGCGTGCCGCCTGTGTTCGACCCGGATCGTGGGGAAATAGGGCCGACATTTGCTGTTGGTTGGCGCGAAGTGGGGGAGAGTGGGGTAAAGTGGCGGACGTTGGAGCGACCGGGGCTCCTTCGCACGGCGGGAGGTGACGAGATGTTTCTTGGCACCTACACGCCGAAGCTCGACGACAAGGGGCGGCTGACGCTGCCCGCCAAGTTCCGCGACGCGCTGGCAGGGGGATTGATGGTCACCAAAAGCCAAGACCACAGCCTCGCCGTCTACCCGCGCGCCGAATTCGAGGCACTGGCCAGGCGTGCATCAGGGGCGTCTCGAAGCAATCCCGAGGCGCGGGCGTTTCTGCGCAATCTGGCCGCCGCAACCGACGAACAGCATCCCGACAGCCAGGGCCGGATCACCTTGTCGGCCGACCACCGCCGCTACGCGAACCTTTCGAAGGACTGCGTGGTGATCGGCGCGGTCGACTACTTGGAGATCTGGGACGCCCAGGCCTGGCGGGAGTACCAAGAGACGCACGAAGAGAACTTCTCCGCGGCCAGCGATGAAACTCTGCGCGACATCATCTGATTCGGTGGCTGACCGTGCATCGCGGCCTCTGTCCGAGCCGGCCCTGGCGTACTTCCCCAACGCCAGGTCCGCGCGCTCGGACAGAGACCCCGGTGCAGGGTGTGGAGGTTTCGGAGGGCTTGCGATGGCTGGCACATCGGGGCCGGGCCCTGGCGCCCACGGCCACATCCCGGTCCTGCTCGACCGCTGCGTCGAACTGCTCACCCCGGCGCTGACCCGAAACAGCGCCGACGGTTCGGGCGCCGTGCTGGTCGACGCCACGCTGGGTGCGGGCGGACACGCCGAGCGGTTTCTCTCCGAGCTACCCGGGCTGCGGCTGATCGGCCTGGATCGCGACCCTGACGCACTGTGGATCGCGGGCGAGCGGCTGGCCCCGTTCGCCGACCGTGTCCTGCTGATCCGTACCCGGTTCGACGGGCTCGACGACGCGCTTGCCAAATCCGGTTATTGGGCAACGGGTTCCGAACGGCCGCAGGTCGACGGCATCCTGTTCGACCTTGGCGTGTCATCGATGCAGCTGGACCGCTCCGAGCGCGGGTTCTCCTACGCCGCCGACGCTCCGCTGGACATGCGGATGGATCCCGACGCGGACCTGACGGCCGCCGACGTCGTCAACACCTACGACGAGAAAACGCTGACCCGCATCCTGCGGGAGTTCGGCGAGGAGCGGTTCGCGGGGCGGATCGCCAAGCAGATCGTCCGCAGGCGCGCCCGTAAGCCGTTCGCGCGCACCGGCGACCTGGTCGAGTTGCTCTACGAAGCCATCCCGGCGCCGGCCCGCCGCACGGGCGGGCACCCGGCCAAGCGGACGTTTCAGGCGCTGCGGGTGGCGGTCAACGGCGAGCTCGACGCGCTGCGCGACGTGCTTCCTGCGGCGTTGGCGGCGCTGAAGCCCGGCGGACGCATCGTGGTGATGTCCTACCAGTCCCTGGAGGACCGCATCGTCAAGAACGTGTTCAGCGCCGCGACGGCGTCACGAACTCCGCCCGGCCTGCCCGTCGAATTGCCCGGCCACGAACCGGAATTCGTGAGCCTGACACGTGGTGCGGAGAAGGCCGGGCCCGCCGAAATCGAAACCAACCCGCGCAGCGCGTCCGTGCGGCTTCGGGCGCTGGAGAAGGTTGCCGCAAATCCAGGAGGGGAGCTCTCATGAAGGCCAAGCGACCCACCGCCGTGCGCGGCGCTGACGATCGCAGGCGCACCACGCCGCGTCAAGCCGCCAGAGGCGGGGGACGCCGGTCGCCCGATGCGGTGCCGCGGCGGGGACGCCCTCGTCCCCCGGAAACCGGGCCGATCACCCGCCCGCAGATCAAGCCGGTCCGGCCGAAGAACGCCAGCCAGGCCAAGGCCCGGGCGAAGGCACGAAAAGCCAAGGCTCCGAAGGTTGTTCGGCCACCGCTCAAGGAGCGGCTGATTGCCCGGATCTCGCAGATCGAGCTCAACCCGCGCGCCCTGGTTTCCAGGGTGCCGTTCGTCGTACTGGTCATCGGATCGCTCGGGCTAGGACTCGGCGTGACGCTGTGGCTGTCGACGGACGCCGCAGAGCGGTCGTATCAGCTGGGCCACGCCAAGGAAGTGAACGAGGCGCTGATGCAGCAGAAGGAGGCTCTGGAACGCGACGTGCTCGAGGCGCAGGCCGCGCCGGCGCTGGCCGAGTCGGCCCGCGAACTGGGGATGATCCCGTCGCGCGACACGGCGCACCTGGTCCAGGACCCGGCCGGAAACTGGGTCGTCGTCGGCACACCCAAACCTGCGGAAGGGGTTCCCCCGCCGCCGCTGAACACACCGATTCCCGACGAGACGCCCGCGCCGCCGCCGCCTCCGGCGCCGACGGCCACTCGCCGCGCCCCATCGGCGCCGGTGGTCGAGCCCCGCGAAATGGTGGTGCGGCTGCCGGGGCACACCCAGTCGACAGCGCCGACGGCACAGGCCGCGCCCACACCCAATGCCTCCAATGCGCCCGCGGCACCCGCTCCGGCGCCGGATGCGGCGCAGGCACCGCTCCCGGATGCGGCCGCCGTCCCGGTTCCCGATGCGGCGCACGCGCCTGCGCCGATGCCGCTGCCGGAAAGCGCTCCGCCCGCCCCCGAGCAGCCGACCGCGCTCGGACCCGCCGCACCGCCTGCGCCTGTCGCACCGCCTGCGCCTGTCGCACCGCCCGCGGCCGATCCACTGGCCGGGCTGCTGCCCGGGCCGCCGCCCGAACCGGTTCCCGCGCCCGCGCCGGCGCCGGCGCCCGATCCATTCGCCGGGTTCCTGCCCGGCCCACCGCCAGGTCCGGTCACCGACACCGTCCCCGGCGTTGCGGCATGAGTCGCGCCAAGGACAAGGGGCGCAAGACGCCGGAAACGCGGCCCGCGCAGGGCAGGTCGGCTCGCGCCCGACGCACTCGTGAGGTGGCCGCCGACACCGGTCTGCGCAGCGCGTCGTTCGTGTTCCGGCACCGAGCGGGCAACGCTGTCATCTTCCTGGTGCTGATCGTGGCCACAGCGCAGCTGTTCAATCTGCAGGTACCCCGCGCCGCCGGATTGCGCGCAGAGGCGGCGGGTCAGCTCAAGGTCACCGACGTCGAGAAAGCGGTGCGCGGCAGCATCATCGACCGCAACAACGACAAGCTCGCGTTCACCATCGAGGCGCGTGCGCTCACCTTCCAGCCGACAAAGATCCGCAAGCAGTTGGCCGAGGCGAAGGAGAAGTCCGCCGACGCCCCCGATCCCGACACCCGGCTGCGCGAGATCGCCGCCGAGGTGGCCAAGCGGCTGAACAACAAGCCCGACGCCAAGACGGTGCTCAAGAAGCTGAGGAGTAACGAGACGTTCGTCTACCTGGCGCGGGCCGTGGATCCCGCTATCGCCGAGGCGATTTCGAAGAAGTTCCCGGAAGTCGGATCGGAGCGCCAAGACCTGCGGCAGTATCCGGGCGGCTCGCTGGCGGCCAACATCGTCGGCGGAATCGACTGGGACGGACACGGGCTGCTCGGCCTCGAGGATGCGATGGACGCGACACTCGCGGGCACCGACGGGTCGGTCACCTACGACCGCGGCTCCGACGGCGTGGTGATCCCCGGCAGTTACCGCAACCGGCACGCCGCCGTCGACGGCTCCACCGTGCAGCTGACCATCGACGACGACATCCAGTTCTACGTCCAGCAGCAGGTGCAGCTGGCCAAGGACGCCTCGGGCGCCGAGAATGTGTCTGCGGTGGTGCTGGACGCGAAGACCGCTGAGGTGCTGGCGATGTCGAACGACAACACGTTCGACCCAAGCCAGGATCTCGGCCGTCAGGGCCACAAGCAACTGGGCAATCCGGCGGTGTCGTCCCCGTTCGAACCCGGCTCGGTCAACAAAATCGTCACCGCTGCATCGGTGATCGAGTACGGCCTGTCCCACCCCGACGAGGTGCTGCAGGTGCCCGGCTCCATCCACATGGGCGGCGTGACCGTCGGCGACGCATGGGAGCACGGCGTGATGCCCTACACCACGACCGGCATCTTCGGGAAGTCCTCCAACGTCGGCACCCTGATGCTCGCGCAGCGCCTCGGCCCAGAGCGCTTCTTCGAGATGCTCAAAAAGTTCGGTCTCGGCCAGCGCACCAATGTGGGTCTGCCCGGCGAAAGCGCGGGGCTGGTGCCGCCGATCGACCAGTGGTCGGGCAGCACCTTCTCCAATTTGCCGATCGGGCAGGGTCTTTCGATGACGCTGCTGCAGATGGCCGGCATGTATCAGGCGATCGCCAACGACGGAATGCGGATTCCGCCGCGCGTCGTGAAGGCCACCATCGCACCCGACGGCACCCGAACCGAGGAGCCGCGCCCGGAGGGCGTGCGGGTGGTGTCCCCGGAGACCGCCAAGACCGTGCGCAACATGCTGCGCGCGACCGTGCAGCGTGACCCGATGGGCTACCAGCAGGGCACCGGCCCGCAGGCCGCGGTCGACGGGTACCAGATCTCCGGAAAGACCGGCACCGCACAGAAGATCAACCCGGCCTGCGGCTGCTACTACAGCGACGTCTACTGGATCACGTTCGCCGGCATGGTGACCGCCGACGACCCGCGTTATGTCATCGGCATCATGGCCGACAACCCGCATCGCACCGCCGACGGCCAGCCCGGCACCTCGATGGCGCCGCTGTTCCACAACATCGCAAGCTGGTTGTTGCAGCGCGAGAACGTGCCGCTGTCACCCGACCCGGGTCCGCCGCTGACCCTGCAGGCCACCTGACCCGGCTCACCGCGGCAGGGCCGGCCGCTGCGGCCGGTACTGTGTCATGGCCATGAAGCTGCGTCCCTCGCACCCCGCCGGCCAGGCGCTCGGAGCCTTGGCCCATCGGGTGGGCGCCGTCATTCGACCTGTTGAGCAGGGCCGCGAGATCGTCGTCACCGGAGTCACGCTGCGCAGCCAGGACGTCGTGCCCGGCGACCTGTTCGCTGCGCTCCCCGGCGCGTCGGCACACGGCGGCCGCTACGCCGCCGATGCCGTCCGACGCGGTGCGGTGGCGGTGCTCACCGACTCCGACGGCCTGTCGCATCTCGGCGACGACAGTTCGGTGCCCGTGCTGGTCTGCCGCGACCCGCGCGCCGTGCTGGGTGAAGTCGCCGCCACCGTGTACGGCAACCCGTCGCGGCGGCTGCGCGTGATCGGGGTGACAGGGACGTCGGGCAAGACCACGACGACGTATCTGATGGAGGCCGGGCTGCGGGCCGCCGACCGGGTCGCGGGCCTGGTCGGCACCGTCGGCATCCGGATCGCGGGCGAGGACCTGCCCAGCATGCTGACCACCCCGGAAGCGCCCGACCTGCAGGCGCTGCTGGCATTGATGGCCGAACGCGGAACCGACACCGTGGTGATGGAGGTGTCCAGCCACGCGCTGAGCCTCGGCCGGGTCGACGGGGTGCGGTTCGCCGTCGGCGGTTTCACCAACCTGTCTCGCGACCACCTCGACTTCCACCCGACGATGGAGGACTACTTCGACGCCAAGGCCCGGCTGTTTGCGCCTGGATCACCAACGGCGGCAGACAAATCCATCATCTGCATCGACGACGACGCCGGCCGCGCGATGGCCGAACTCGCGCCCAGGCCGATCACAGTCAGCGCAACCGGTCGCGACGCCGACTGGCGCGTCGAGGACGTCCGCGCCGTCGAACGCGGCGCGCAGGAGTTCTACGCCGTCGACCCCGCGGGCGTGCACCACGGGTTGCGCATCCCGCTGCCCGGCCGCTACAACGTCGCGAACTGCCTGCTGGCCGCCGCGTTGCTGGACGCCGTCGACGTGTCGCCCGAACAGGCCGCACCCGGGTTCCGGAATGCGCGTGTACCGGGCCGGCTGGAGCCCGTCGACCGCGGCCAGGACTTCCTCGCGCTCGTCGACTACGCGCACAAACCCGGCGCGCTGCGCGCCGTGCTGGAAACGCTGCGCGCGCAGACCACCGGCCGGGTCGCGGTGGTGTTCGGCGCGGGCGGCAACCGCGACCCCGGTAAACGCGGCCCGATGGGCAAGGTGGCCGCCGAACTGGCCGACCTGGTGGTGGTGACCGACGACAACCCGCGCGACGAGGATCCCGCCGAGATCCGGGCCGCGATCGTCGCCGGCGCGGCAGGCGGGCGCGGTCAGGTCGTCGAGATCGGCGATCGCCGTGCGGCCATCGACCACGCCGTCGGGTGGGCCCGCGCCGGAGACGTCGTGCTGGTCGCGGGCAAGGGCCACGAGGCAGGCCAGACCGCCCACGGGCAGACCCGGCCGTTCGACGACCGCGACGAGTTGGCCCGCTCCATCGACGCATCGGGCTTCCGCACGTGATCGCGCTGAGCCTGGCCCAGATCGCCGAGATCGTCGGCGGCGAACTCGCCGACATCTCCGCCGAGGACGCCGCCGTCACCCGGGTCACCGGAACGGTCGAATTCGACTCCCGCGCTGTGACTGCCGGTGGCCTCTTCATCGCGTTGCCCGGCGCCCGTTCCGACGGCCACGACTTCGCCGAAGCCGCGGTGGCCGCGGGTGCGGTCGGGGTGCTGGCCGCCCGGCCGGTCGGGGTGCCCGCGGTCGTCGTCGCACCCCGCGTCGCGGAGGGCACCGACACCGCCGCGAGCGTGCTGGAACACGACACCGACGGGTCCGGCGCGGCGGTGCTGGCCGCGCTGGCCCGGCTGGCCGCGGCGGTGGCCGCCGAACTCGTCGCAGGCGGGCTGACGATCGTCGGCATCACCGGCTCGTCGGGCAAGACCTCCACCAAGGACCTCGTGGCCGCGGTGCTGGCGCCGCTTGGCGAGGTCGTCGCCCCGCCGGGGTCGTTCAACAACGAGCTGGGCCTTCCGTGGACGGTGCTGCAAGCCACCGAGGACACCGACTATCTGGTGCTGGAGATGTCGGCGCGGCATCCGGGCAACATCGCCGCGCTCGCCCGGATCGCGCCGCCCTCGATCGCGGTCGTGCTCAACGTCGGCACCGCACACCTCGGCGAGTTCGGTTCCCGCGAAGCCATCGCGCAAACCAAAGCCGAACTCCCGCAAGCAGTTTCGTCTTCGGGAGTGGTGATCCTCAACGTCGACGACGACGCCGTGGCCGCGATGGCACAGCAGACGACGGCCCGCGTGGTGCGAGTGTCGCGCGAAGCGGAAGCCGACGTGTGGGCGGGCCTGGTGACCCTGGACGCCGAGGCGCGCCCGCGGTTCACGCTGCACGCGGCCGGCGTCGAGACCGATGTGACGCTGGCGGTGCACGGCGAGCACCAGGTCTCCAACGCGCTGTGCGCGGCCGCTGTCGCGCTCGAGTGCGGCGCGACCGGCGACCAGGTGGCGTCGGCGCTCGCGGAGGCCGGGCCGGCGTCGCGACACCGCATGCACGTCACCACCCGCGCCGACGGCGTCACCGTCATCGACGACGCCTACAACGCCAACCCGGACTCGATGCTGGCTGGCCTGAAGTCGCTGGCCTGGATGGCGCGGCAGGGCGGCGAGACGCGGCGCAGCTGGGCGGTGCTCGGGGAGATGGCCGAGCTGGGCGAGGACGCGATATCGGAGCATGACCGCATCGGCCGGTTGGCGGTGCGCTTAGATGTCAGTCGACTCGTCGTCGTGGGAACCGGGAGAACGATGAGCGCCATGCACCACGGCGCCGTCATGGAAGGTTCGTGGGGAGGAGAGGCCACCATGGTCGCGGACGCTGACGCCGCGCTGGCGCTGTTGCAGGCCGAACTGCGTCCGGGAGACGTCGTGCTCGTCAAGGCCAGCAACGCGGCGGGGTTGGGCAGGCTGGCCGAGGCGTTGGTCGCCTCATGAGGCAGATCCTCATCGCCGTCGGTATCGCGCTGGCGGTGTCGATTCTGCTGACGCCCGCGCTGATCCAGCTGTTCACCCGGCAGGGCTTCGGCCATGAGATACGCGAAGACGGTCCGCCCAGCCACCACAAGAAGCGCGGCACCCCGTCCATGGGTGGCGTCGCGATCCTGGCAGGCATCTGGGCCGGGTATCTGGGCACCCACCTGGTCGGCGTGGTGATAGACGGCAAGGGCCCCTCGGCGTCGGGCCTTCTGGTGCTGGGCTTGGCGACCGCGCTGGGCGCCGTCGGCTTCATCGATGACCTGATCAAGATTCGCCGGTCGCGCAACCTCGGCCTGAACAAGACCGCCAAGACCGTCGGCCAGCTGCTGGCCGCGGTCATCTTCGGCGTCATGGCGCTGGGCTTCCGCAACGGCGACGGCCTCACACCGGGCAGCGCCCAGCTGTCCTACGTGCGCGAAATCGCCACGGTCACACTGGCTCCCGCGGTCTTCGTGCTGTTCTGCATCCTGATCATCTACGCCTGGTCGAACGCGGTGAACTTCACCGACGGGCTGGACGGGCTGGCCGCGGGCGCCATGGCGATGGTCTGCGCGGCCTACGTGCTGATCACGTTCTGGCAGTTCCGCAACGCCTGCGCCACCGCGCCTGGCGTCGGCTGCTACAACGTGCGCGACCCGCTGGACCTGGCCCTGATCGCCGCCGCCACGGCGGGCGCATGCGTCGGCTTCCTGTGGTGGAACGCCGCGCCGGCCAAGATCTTCATGGGTGACACCGGTTCGCTGGCGCTCGGCGGCATCATCGCCGGGCTCTCGGTGCTCAGCCGCACCGAGATGCTCGCGGTGGTGATCGGTGCGCTGTTCGTCGCCGAGGTCACCTCAGTCGTCGTGCAGATCCTCGCGTTCCGCACCACCGGGCGTCGAGTGTTCCGGATGGCGCCGTTCCACCACCACTTCGAGCTGGTCGGCTGGGCCGAAACCACGGTGATCATCCGCTTCTGGCTGTTGACCGCGATCGCGTGCGGGCTCGGCGTCGCGCTCTTCTACAGCGAGTGGCTCGCCACCGTCGGAGCCTGACGTGGCGCGCCATGCCGTAGCGCCGCTCGCCCCGGGCACCCGTGTCCTGGTGACCGGCGCGGGCATTACCGGTCGCTCGGTCAGCGCGGCCCTCGAGCCGACCGGGGTGCGGCTGACCATCTGCGACGACGACCCGCTCGCACTGCAGCGGCTGGTCACTCCGGCATCGGTCGTCACCACCGACGAGGCCGTTGCCACCATCGCCGACTACGCCCTTGTCATCACCAGCCCCGGATTCCCGCCCACCGCACCGGTTTTGGCCGCCGCAGCCGCCGCGGGCGTGCCGATCTGGGGTGACGTCGAACTGGCGTGGCGGCTCGATCAGGCCGGATGGTTCGGCGCACCGAAGCGCTGGCTCGTGGTCACCGGCACCAACGGCAAGACGACGACCACGTCGATGCTGCACGCCATGCTCGTGGCGGCCGGGCGGAACGCGCTTTTGTGCGGCAACATCGGCAACCCGGTGATCGACATGCTCGCCGAACCGGCCGAACTGCTCGCCGTCGAGCTGTCGAGTTTCCAACTGCACTGGGCGCCGTCGCTGCGGCCCGAGGCGGGAGCGGTGCTCAACGTCGCCGAAGACCACCTCGACTGGCACGGCTCGATGGAGGCCTACGCGAGCGACAAGGCCCGCGCGCTCGACGGCCGGGTCGCCGTCGCCGGCCTCGACGACCCGGTCGCGGCCGGACTGCTCGCCCGCGCGCAGGCGCCGGTGCGGGTGGGCTTCCGGCTCGGCGAACCGGCAGCAGGCGAATTGGGCGTCCGCGACGGCGCCCTCGTCGACCGCGCCTTCAGTGCGCTCGACGACGGTCTCGTACTCGCCGACACCGCCGCGCTACCGGTGCCCGGGCCCATCGGCATCCTCAACTCGCTGGCCGCCGCCGCGCTGGCCCGCGCGGTCGACGTGCCCGCCGAGGCTGTCGCCGCCGCGCTGAGCTCGTTTCATATCGGCAGGCACCGCGCCGAGGTGGTTGCCGAGGTCGACGGCGTGACCTACGTCGACGACTCCAAGGCGACCAACCCGCACGCCGCGCTCGCCTCGATCGCCGGCTACCCGCGGGTGGTGTGGATCGCCGGCGGTCTGCTCAAAGGCGCATCGGTCGACGATCTCGTCGCGAAAGCGGCGAACCGCCTGGTGGCAGCGGTGTTGATCGGCCGCGACCGGGCACAGGTTGCCAATGCGTTATCGCGACACGCCCCGAATGTCCCCATCGTCGAGGTTGTGACGGGGGAGGATTTTGGGGTGCCTGAGAGAACTGAGTCAGATGTGACATCTGTGACTCGAGTGGTCGAGGTGGCCGAGACGGCGACGGCCGGCAGCGTGATGGCCGCCGTGGTCGCCGCCGCCCGCCGGCTGGCCCGCCCAGGCGACACGGTCTTGCTGGCCCCCGCGGGTGCGTCCTTCGACCAATTCAGCGGCTACGCCGAACGCGGGGACGCCTTCGCGGACGCCGTGCGCAGCGCCAGGTAACCGCCATGAGCAACGTCCTGACCCGGCTGCGACTGCGCCGGCGCGGCGCCTCCGTGGACGCGACGCCCGCCGAGGCGGCGACCACCGTCGTCCCACGCACCCGGTTCGGCGCCTGGCTGGGCCGGCCGATGACGTCGTTTCACCTCATCATCGCCGTCGCCGCGCTGCTGACCACGCTGGGCCTGATCATGGTGCTCTCGGCGTCGGGCGTGCACTCCTACGACGCGGACGGCTCGCCGTGGGTGATCTTCGGCAAGCAGCTGATCTGGACGCTGGTCGGGTTGTTCGCGTTCTACGGCGCGATGCGCATGCGGGTGCACACCATGCGCAAGCTGGCGTTCAGCGGCTTCGCGATCACGATCGTGCTGCTGGTGTTGGTGTTGATCCCGGGAATCGGCAAGGAGGCCAACGGTTCTCGCGGTTGGTTCGTCGTCGGCCCGCTGTCCATGCAACCGTCGGAACTGGCCAAGATCGCGTTCGCGATCTGGGGTGCGCACCTGCTGGCCGCCCGCCGAATGGAGCGGGCCTCACTGCGCGAGATGCTGATCCCGCTGGTGCCCGCTGCCGTGGTCGCGCTGGGGCTCATCGTCGCGCAGCCCGACCTCGGCCAGACGGTGTCGCTGGGCATCATCCTGCTGGCCCTGCTGTGGTACGCCGGCCTGCCGCTGCGGGTGTTCTTGTCCTCGCTGTTCGCGGTCATGGTGTCGGCGGCGATATTGGCGGTGTCGGAGGGCTACCGCTCAGACCGCGTGATGAGCTGGCTGAACCCGACTGCAGATCTGCAGGGGTCCGGCTACCAGGCCAAACAAGCCCGTTACGCGCTGGCCAACGGCGGCATCTTCGGCGACGGCCTCGGCCAGGGCACCGCCAAGTGGAATTACCTGCCCAACGCGCACAACGACTTCATCTTCGCGATCATCGGCGAGGAGCTCGGCTTCATCGGCGCGGCGGGCCTGCTGTGCCTGTTCGGCCTGTTCGCCTACACCGGCATGCGGATCGCGCGCCGGTCGGCCGACCCGTTCCTGCGGCTGCTCACCGCGACCGCCACGATGTGGGTGCTCGGCCAGGTGTTCATCAACGTCGGCTACGTCATCGGCCTGCTCCCCGTGACGGGGTTGCAGCTGCCGCTCATCTCGGCGGGCGGAACATCAACGGCGACAACACTTCTCATCATCGGCGTGATCGCGAATGCCGCCAGGCACGAACCCGAGGCGGTGGCCGCGCTGCGCGCGGGACGCGACGACAGGGTGAACAAACTGCTGCGACTGCCGCTGCCGGAGCCGTATGTGCCGACCCGCACCGAGGCGGTTCGCGACCGGCTGCGGTCCCGCAAGGACAAGCCGGCCGCCAAGGCGCCGCGCAAACCAGCCAGAGACAACAGGCGCAAACCCCATACGGCCGATCGGCCGGTGCGGCGCTCAAGGCATCATGGAGGCGACCAGCGGAGGGGCAGACGCTCCGCAGGACAGCGTCACCAGGGCCGACGGGCTCGCACATTGGAAGGTCAACGTCACGGGTGAATGGGCCGTTATCCGTAGTTCTCGCAGGCGGTGGGACGGCAGGCCATGTCGAGCCGGCCATGGCCGTCGCCGACGCGCTCACCGCGCTGGAGCCCGATGTGCGGATCACCGCGCTGGGCACCCACCGCGGGCTGGAGACCAGGCTGGTACCCGAGCGCGGTTACGACCTTGAGCTCATCACGCCGGTGCCGCTGCCCCGCAAACTGACCGCCGACCTGTTGCGGCTGCCGGTGCGGGTCCGCCGCGCCGTGAAGGAGACCCGCGCGGTGCTCGACACCGTCGACGCCGACGTCATCATCGGGTTCGGCGGCTACGTCGCGGTGCCCGCCTACCTCGCCGCACGCGGCGGTCCGCTGCGCCGTCGCCGCGTGCCGGTCGTGGTGCACGAGGCCAACGCCAGCGCGGGCTGGGCCAACAAGCTCGGGGCCCGCTCGGCACGCCGGGTGCTGTCGGCGGTCGCCGAACCCGGCCTGCCGCGCGCCGAGGTGGTCGGCGTGCCCGTGCGCGAGGCCATCACCTCGCTCGACCGCACGGCGCTGCGCGGCAAGGCCCGCGCCCACTTCGGCTTCGCCGACGACGCGAAGGTGCTGTTGGTGTTCGGCGGATCCCAGGGCGCGCAGTCGATCAACCGCGCAGTGGCTGCTGCGGCCAAAGATCTTGCCGCCGCCGGTATTTCGGTGCTGCACGCCTACGGCCGCAAGAACACGCTCGATCTGCCCGAGCCCACCGACGGCGACCCGCCCTATGTCGCGGTGCCCTACCTCGACCGGATGGATCTCGCTTACGCCGCAGCCGATTTGGCGATCTGCCGATCCGGCGCGATGACTGTCGCGGAGGTGTCGGCCGTCGGACTGCCCGCGGTGTACGTCCCGCTGCCGATCGGCAACGGCGAACAACGGCTCAACGCGCTGCCGGTGGTCAACCAGGGCGGCGGCCTCGTCGTCGACGACGCCGACCTCACGCCCAAGTTCGTCGCCGACACGGTGGCCGGACTGTTGGCCGACGACCGTCGGCTGACGGCCATGACGGCGGCCGCGGCCATGGCGGGCCATCCCGACGCCGCGCGGAAAGTCGCCGAGGTCGCCATCGAGGTGGCCCGCAACAACAGTCGAAAGTCGCGCCCGTGAACTCGAATCCGCTGCCCGCCGAACTCATGCGGGTGCACATGGTCGGCATCGGCGGAGCGGGCATGTCCGGCGTCGCCCGCATCCTGCTCGACCGCGGCGGGCTGGTGTCGGGCTCGGACGCCAAGGAGTCGCGCAACGTCGCGGCGCTGCGGGCGCGCGGCGCGGTGATCCGCATCGGCCACGACGAGTCGTCGCTGGACCTGTTGCCGGGCGGGCCGACCGCGGTGGTGTCCACCCACGCCGCGATCCCCAAGACCAATCCCGAGCTCGTCGAGGCGCGGCGTCGCGGCATTCCGGTGATCATGCGGCCGGTGGTGCTGGCCAAGCTGATGACCGGCTACACCACGCTGATGGTGACGGGCACACACGGCAAGACGACGACCACGTCGATGCTCATCGTGGCGTTGCAGCACAGCGGATTCGACCCCTCCTTCGCCGTGGGCGGTGACCTCGGCGAGGCCGGCACCAACGCTCATCACGGCAGCGGCGGGTGCTTCGTCGCCGAAGCCGACGAAAGCGACGGCTCGCTGCTGGAATACCGGCCGAACATCGCGGTGGTGACCAACATCGAAGCCGACCATCTCGACTTCTTCGGCAGCGCAGAGGCTTACGGCGCGGTGTTCGACGACTTCGTCGAGCGGCTTGCGCCCGGCGGCGCGCTGGTGGTGTGCACCGACGACCCTGGCGCGGCCGCGCTGGCCGAACGCACTGCGGCCCTTGGCATCAGGGTATTGCGCTACGGCAGCCAGGATCGGCCGGACCTGGTGGGCCGGTTGGTGAGCTGGGAGCAGCAGAACACCGGTGCGGTCGCCCACATTCAGTTGGCGGGGGAGAGGCATCCGCGGGTGATGCGGATGGCGGTGCCCGGCAGGCACATGGCACTGAACGCGTTGGGCGCGTTGCTCGCGGCGATGGAAGTGGGCGCCCCCGCCGAGAACGTGCTTGACGGGTTGGCCGGATTCGAAGGCGTGCGGCGCCGTTTCGAACTGGTCGGCACCGCGCACGGGGTACGGGTGTTCGACGACTACGCCCACCATCCGACCGAGGTGCGCGCGACGTTGGGCGCGGTGCGCACGGTTACCGAGCAGAGCGGCCGCGGCCGGGCCGTCGTCGTGTTCCAGCCCCACTTATATTCCCGCACAGCGGCTTTCGCGCGGGACTTCGGCAGCGCGCTGGACGCAGCCGACGAGGTGTTCGTGCTCGACGTGTACGCCGCGCGCGAGCAGCCGATGGCGGGCATCAGCGGGGCGACGATCGCCCAGCACGTCACCAAGCCGGTGCACTACGAGCCCGACTTCTCCGCTGTCGCCGAGCGGGTGGCCAACGCGGTGCACTACGGCGACGTGGTCGTCACGATGGGCGCAGGCGACGTCACCATGCTGGGGCCCGAGATCGTCACGGCCCTTGCCGCGCGCGCGAATCGTTCTGGTCCGCTTCGTGATCCGGGGGCCGACGGGAAGTGACCGAGCCGGAGGACGTCAAGGAGGTGACGGCCGAGTCGGACACGACGGCCGAACCCGAGGCGACGGCCGAACCCGAGGCGACCGCCGAACCCGAGGCCGGGACGGAGCCGTCGCCGGAGCCGTCACCCGAGCCACCGCCCGAGAACCCCGAGTTCGAGGGCCCGCGCCGGCGTGCCCGCCGGGAACGAGAACTGCGCCGCCAGGCACAGGCCCGCGCCAGGGCGATCGAGCAGGCCCGCCGCGAAGCCAAGCGGCGTGCGCTGGGCAAGACCGCTGACAACACGAAACCTCAAGCGCGCGCGGCAGTTCGGGGCCTGAAGGTGATGGTGTGGACGGTTCTTCTCGCCGTCTTGTTCGTCGGGCTCGGCCTGCTGCTGTACTTCACGCCGATCATGTCGGTGCGCAGCGTCGTGATCACCGGCCTCGGCGCGGTGACCGAAGAGGAGGTCACCCAGGCGGCCGCCGTCAAAGACGGCACGCCGCTGCTGCAGGTCCGCACCGATGCGGTCGCCGAGCGGGTGGCCACCATCCGCCGGGTCGCCAGCGCCAGGGTGCAGCGGGAGTACCCGTCGACGCTGCGGATCACGATCGTCGAACGCGTCCCGGTGGTGGTGAAGGACTATCCGGACGGCGCGCACCTGTTCGACCGCGACGGTGTGGATTTCGCTACCGCACCGCCGCCGCCCAACCTGCCCTATCTGGAGACCGACAACCCCGGCCCGAGCGATCCGCCGACCAAGGCCGCGCTCGAGGTGATGACGGCGCTGCGCCCCGAGGTGGCCGCACAGGTCGCGCGGGTGTCGGCGCCATCGGTCGCGGCGGTCACGCTGACGCTGGTCGACGGCAGGGAAGTGGTGTGGGGCACCACCGACCGCACAGAGGAGAAGGCGCAGAAGCTGGCGGCGCTGCTGACCCAGCCGGGCCATGTCTACGACGTGTCCAGCCCCGATTTGCCGACGGTCAAGTAAGCACCGTCACGCTGAATCGCCCGAAATTCCCGGCATTGCTGTCGGCGCGCCTGCATGGATAGTGCTTGACCTCGCCCTACCGTTCTGTTTGCGCGGAACAACTTGACATAACTATGAACCTCTGGTTGAGGTTGAGGGTTTGCTCAGGGGATCCGTGCGCCGATAGGCAACCAGGGAGGAAAGGCGACGCTGATGATCGCTTGCGCGAAGAAGGGACAGCGATGACCCCCCCGCACAACTACCTCGCCGTCATCAAAGTGGTCGGCATCGGCGGCGGCGGCGTCAACGCCGTCAACCGGATGATCGAGCAGGGCCTCAAAGGTGTGGAGTTCATCGCGATCAACACCGACGCGCAGGCGCTGTTGATGAGCGATGCCGACGTCAAGCTCGACGTCGGGCGCGACTCCACCAGGGGCCTGGGCGCAGGCGCCGATCCCGAGGTTGGGCGCAAGGCCGCCGAGGACGCCAAGGACGACATCGAGGAGCTGCTGCGCGGCGCCGACATGGTGTTCGTGACCGCGGGCGAGGGCGGCGGCACCGGTACCGGCGGCGCACCCGTCGTCGCCACCATCGCCAGGAAGCTCGGCGCGCTCACGGTCGGCGTGGTGACCAGGCCGTTCTCGTTCGAAGGCAAGCGCCGCAGCAACCAGGCCGAGGCAGGCATAACCGCGCTGCGGGAAAGCTGCGACACACTGATCGTCATCCCCAACGACCGGCTGCTGCAGATGGGCGACGCCGCCGTCTCGCTGATGGATGCGTTCCGCAGCGCCGACGAGGTGCTGCTCAACGGCGTGCAGGGCATCACCGACCTGATCACCACGCCCGGCCTGATCAACGTCGACTTCGCCGACGTCAAGGGCATCATGTCCGGCGCGGGCACGGCGCTGATGGGCATCGGGTCGGCCCGCGGTGACGGCAGGGCGCTGAAGGCCGCCGAGATCGCCATCAACTCACCGCTTCTCGAGGCGTCGATGGAAGGCGCCCAGGGCGTGCTGATGTCCATCGCGGGCGGCAGCGATCTGGGCCTGTTCGAGATCAACGAGGCGGCCTCGCTGGTGCAGGACGCCGCGCACCCCGAAGCCAACATCATCTTCGGCACCGTGATCGACGACTCGCTCGGCGACGAGGTGCGGGTGACGGTGATCGCGGCAGGGTTCGACGCGACCGGCCCCAGCCGCAAGCCCGTCGTCGGTGCCGGCCAGTCGACCCAGTCCGGGCAATCGGGGCAGTCGATCGCGCCGGGGAAGGCGGGCAAGGTCACCTCGTCGCTGTTCGAACCGGCCGACGCCGCCAGCGTTTCGGTGCACACCAACGGGGCGACGGTCAGCATCGGCGGTGACGATGACGACGACGTCGACGTGCCGCCCTTCATGCGGCACTGACCCGCGCGGCCCCTTGCGGTCCTCGCGCGCGCGGCCCCGGATACTGGGGTGGTGAGTGTTCGGGTTCGGCGCGTGACGACGACCCGCGCCCGCGGAGTGTCTGCGCCGCCGTTCGACACGTTCAATCTCGGCGACCACGTCGGTGACGATCCGGCGGCCGTCGCGGCCAACCGCAAGAGGCTGGCGACGACCATCGGATTGGGCACCGAGGCGGTGGTGTGGATGAACCAGGTGCACGGCGACCATATCGTCCGCGTTGATGAACCGGTCGCGTCTGCCGTCGACGAGACCGACGGATTGGTGACCACCACACCGCGTTTGGCATTGGCTGTCGTCACCGCCGATTGTGTTCCGGTTTTAATGGCCGACGCGCGCGCCGGGGTGGTGGCCGCCGTGCACGCCGGACGGGTCGGGGCGGCCAAAGGCGTCGTGCGGCGCGCGGTCGAGGCGATGTGCGACGCAGGCGCGCACGTCGAGGACATCTCCGTGCTGCTCGGCCCTGCCGTCAGCGGTCGCAACTACGAGGTGCCCGCCGCGATGGCCGACGAGGTGGAAGCCGTCCTGCCCGGCAGTAGGACCACTACGTCGCGCGGCACTCCCGGACTTGACCTGCGAGCCGGAATCGCAAGGCAGCTAATAGATTTGGGCGTCACCGCCATCGACGCCGACCCACGTTGCACGGTCGACGACCGCAGTCTGTTCAGTCACCGTCGCGACGCGCCGACAGGCCGGATGGCCTCTCTGGTGTGGATGGATCCAACCCCGATGAGCGTAGGCGGGAGGAGGTGATGAACCCGGTGACGACCGCGAGGGAAGCCGAGTTGGCCGAGAACCTGGCGCGGCTGCGCGAACGTCTGGCACGCGCCGCGCAAGCCGCCGGCCGAAAAAGTGACGAAATTGAATTACTACCGATAACAAAATTCTTCCCAGCAACCGATGTCGTTATTTTGTCGCAATTAGGTTGTGATGCTTTTGGTGAATCTCGCGAACAAGAAGCGGCGGCGAAAGTGGCCGAATGCAATTCGTTGAAACTCGCTCGGCCTATTCGCTGGCATATGGTCGGCCGGATTCAACGGAACAAAGCTCGCTCGATCGCGACCTGGGCGCACACCGCGCACTCGGTGGACAGCGCCAAGCTGATCGCCGCGCTGGACCGGGCCGCGCAGCGGGCGCTGACCGAGGGCGAGCGCTTTCAACCGCTGCGGGTCTATGTACAACTCAGCCTCGACGGCGATCCGCAACGTAGTGGGGTCGACATCGGCAACCCGGACCTGGTCGACGAGGTCTGCGGTCTGGCGGATTCCGCGCAGGCGCTGGAGTTCATCGGTCTGATGGGGATTCCGCCGCTGGGCGCCGACGCTGAGGAGTGCTTCGCACGGCTGGCGGAGGAACGTCAGCGGGTGCAGAAGAGCTACCAGCAACCCCTTGGACTGTCCGCGGGCATGTCCAGCGACCTGGAATGGGCCGTCAAACACGGGTCGACATGTGTGCGTGTCGGAACCGCGCTATTGGGGCAACGTCCTCTAACGTCTCCATGAGTAGTCACTCCAGTCACATCTTCATCACAGACACCAGATCCACCAGAAGGGTCCAGCGATGAGCACACTGCACAAGGTCAAGGCCTACTTCGGTATGGCGCCGATGGACGACTACGACGACGAGTACTACGAAGATGACGACCGTCCTGCGCGCGGCTATCCGCGCCGCGAGCGCTTCGCCGACGAAGGCTACAGCCGCTACGACGATCGCTACGAGGATGAGGAGATGGCTGGCGGCTTCCGCGGCGGCTATCCCGACGAGGGACGTTTCCGTCCTCGCGACTTCGACCGCCCCGCACCGAGGTTCGCTCCGCTGCGGGGCGCCACTCGCGGCGCGCTCGCCATGGACCCGCGGCGGATGGCGATGCTCTTCGACGAGAGCAGCCCGTTGTCGAAGATCACCACGCTGCGGCCCAAGGACTACAGCGAGGCCCGCACCATCGGCGAGCGGTTCCGCGACGGCACGCCGGTGATCATGGACCTGGTGTCGATGGACAACGCCGACGCCAAGCGGCTGGTCGACTTCGCCGCCGGCTTGGCGTTCGCGCTGCGCGGGTCGTTCGACAAGGTTGCCACGAAGGTGTTCCTGCTGTCGCCGGCCGACGTCGACGTCACGCCCGACGACCGCAGGCGCATCGCCGAAACCGGCTTCTACGCCTATCAGTAGGCGGTCCCGAGCCAGGGGACAGGTAGGCTGACGGCGTCACGCTGACCGGCCAACGGTCAGCGTCTGACGAAGTCTGTACGCAACGTCACACATCGGTGAGGTCGGCTCAGTTGGCCCTGTTCTTTGAGATTTTGGGTTTCGCGCTGTTCGTTTTTTGGCTATTGCTCATAGCCCGGGTGGTGGTCGAGTTCATCCGCTCGTTCAGCCGCGACTGGCATCCCAGGGGCGCGACCGTCGTCATCCTCGAGATCATCATGACGCTCACCGACCCCCCGGTGAAGCTGCTGCGACGCATCATTCCGCAGCTCACGATAGGGGCGATCCGGTTCGACCTGTCGATCATGGTGCTGCTGCTGGTGGCCTTCATCGGCATGCAACTCGCATTCAGTGCCGCGGCGTGACAACGTAGGGTGTGTGTTTGCCGGACACTGCAATTGGGCTTAAGAAGTTTGAATTTCGTTCTTAAATTCTGGCCTCCTATGCAACCGTAGGGTCTGGTGTGACAGGATGGACGCCAGTTACTCCACTGACGCTCTACACTTTGAAAACGATTGACGGTCCAGACCATCTAGGGGGCAGAAAATGCCGCTCACTCCAGCCGACGTCCACAACGTCGCGTTTAGTAAGCCACCCATCGGCAAGCGCGGCTACAACGAGGACGAGGTCGATGCCTTCCTCGATCTGGTCGAGAACGAGCTGACCCGACTCATCGAAGAGAACGCCGACCTACGTCAGCGGGTTTCGGAGCTGGACCAAGAGCTCGCCAACGCGCGAGCCAACGGCGGTGGCCAGTCGACGCAGGCGATTCCGCTGTATCAGCCCGAGCCCGAACCCGAGCCTGCTCCGCAGCCGGCGTACGAGGCGCCGCAGCCGGCGCCGGCTCCGCCGAGCGAGGATCAGCACCTCAAAGCGGCCCGCGTGTTGAGCCTGGCGCAGGACACCGCCGACCGGTTGACGACCACCGCGAAGGCGGAGTCGGAGAAGCTGCTCTCTGA
The DNA here is from genome assembly GCF_002553505.1 of Mycolicibacterium agri. Classification (GTDB taxonomy): domain Bacteria; phylum Actinomycetota; class Actinomycetes; order Mycobacteriales; family Mycobacteriaceae; genus Mycobacterium; species Mycobacterium agri. The sequence goes on from NZ_PDCP01000040.1 coordinate 48,230, forward strand.
TGCGCGCGCCCAGGCCGATCAGATGATCAGCGAGGCGCGGGCCACCGCCGAGTCCACCGTGGCCGAAGCCCGGCAGCGGGCGGACGCCATGCTCGCCGATGCGCAGAGCCGTTCCGAGACCCAGCTGCGTCAGGCCCAGGAGAAGGCCGACGCGCTGCAGGCCGATGCCGAGCGCAAGCACTCCGAGATCATGGGCACGATCAACCAGCAGCGCACGGTGCTGGAAGGTCGGCTGGAACAACTGCGCACGTTCGAACGCGAATACCGCACCAGGCTCAAGACCTACCTGGAATCCCAGCTCGAGGAGCTCGGACAGCGCGGCTCGGCCGCGCCCGTCGACTCGAGCGCCAACAACGACGGCGGCGGGTTCAACCAGTTCAACCGCGGCAACAACTAGCCCCGGCAGACCCCGTAGCCTTGCGGCGAAGGGAGTGACCAATGCTGATTGTTGCCCTGGTGTTGGCCGTCATCGGCCTCGCGGCGCTGGTGACCGCGGTCGTGACGAGCAACGAACTGATCGCCTGGGTCTGTATCGCCGCAAGCGTCATCGGGGTCGTCCTGCTCATCGTCGATGCCGTGCGGGAACGCACCCGCGGCAGAACCGAATCCGAAACCGAGGCATTCGAGCCGACCGGGCGGGCCGACGAGGAATTCGACGCGGAGTACCCGGACGAGCCGCTGGAGTCCGACATCGACGCCGATTCTGAAACGACGGCGGTGCCAACGGAATCGACCGACACCGAAGCCACAGAGGTGTCAGATACCGCCGATTCCTCCGATGAAACCGAGGCGCACGAGGCCACCGAGGTCATCGAAGAAGACCGGAAAACCAGCTAGCTAGCGCGTCGGCTTGGCCAACAACTCACGGACTTCGTCGTCGGTGACCTGATGGAAGTCGGCATACACCTGGCCGACCGCCTCGAACCCCGGCGGCATGGTCGCGCACACCACGTCATCGGCTTCCTCGGCCAACTGCTCGCACGCCGAATGCGGGCCGACCGGAACAGCGACCACCACCTTCTTCGGCCGCGCGGCCCGCACCGCGCGCACCGCGGCGAGCATGCTGGCGCCGGTGGCGATCCCGTCGTCGACCAGGATCGCGACCTTGCCGGCGGGATCCGCGGGTGGCCGGTCACCGCGATACGCCTGCTCACGGCGGCGTAATTCCTCGGTCTCCCGGTCGATTGCGGCGTGCAGCGCCTGCTCGCTGATACCCAGACTCTTGATCAGGTGATCGTTGAGCACGAGGCCGCCGCCGCTGGCCAGCGCACCCATCGCGAGCTCTTCCCAGTGCGGAACGCCCAGCTTGCGGACCAGGAAGACATCCAGCGGCGCCCGCAGCGCCGCGGCAACCTCCCAGCCGACCGGCACGCCGCCGCGCGCCAATCCGAGAACCAGCAGGTCGTCTTGCCCTTGATAGGCCGCCAGCGCCTCAGCCAGGACTTGGCCGGCCTCGCGGCGGTCCCGAAAGGTTCGTCTCGCGCTGCGCCGGGCGAGTCCACTCCATCCGGTCATGAAATGTGTTTTCCCAATCAGGAGCACTTTTAGCCTACGACGAGCAATCTGGAAAAGCACCGAGTCCGGGCTACTCGCGAAATCGTCAAAAATCACCGGTTCGGCGGCGGAAGGAACCATGGGGATCGAATTCGAAAGCGTTGTCGACCATCCGCTGACCGAAGTTTTTGCCTGGCACACCAGGCCCGGTGCAATGTCGCGGCTCGTGCCGCCCTGGCAGCCGATGACGGTGGTGGCTGAAACCGAGTCGCTGGCCGACGGCCGTGCCGTGCTCGGGCTGCCGGGCGGCCTGCGCTGGATCGCCGAGCACGACCCGGCCGGTTACGACCCGCCGCATCGCTTCGTCGACGTGCTCACCTCGGCCGGGCCGCGGTCGCTGCCCGCCCGGCTGATCGGGTGGTGGCGCCACACCCACTCCTTCAGCGAGGCACCGGGCGGCGGCACCCGGGTGCACGACGAGGTCGACACCACCGTGCCCGCCGCGGCGCTGCGGCCGACCTTCTCCTACCGACACCGGCAGCTGGCCGACGACCTGGCCGCCCACCGCGACGCCGCTGCGGCGGGCGCCACGCCGATGGTCGTCGCCGTCACGGGCGCCTCCGGATTGGTCGGATCCGCGCTGACCGCATTCCTGACGACCGGCGGCCACCGGGTGATCCGGCTGGTGCGGCGGCAACCCCGGACCGGCGACGAACGGCAGTGGCGACCCGAAGCGCCTGCACCCGAGCTGCTTTCGGGTGTGGACGCGGTCATTCACCTGGCTGGCGCGTCGATTGCGGGCCGGTTCAACGCCAAGCACAAGGCGGCGATCCGCGACAGCCGCATCGAGCCGACGCGTCGGCTGGCGCAGGCAGTGGCCGACAGCGACGACGGCCCGAAGGCGTTCATCAGCGCCTCGGCGATCGGCTTTTACGGCGCTGACCGCGGCGATGCTGTGCTCGACGAGGACAGCCCCCGCGGTGACGGGTTCTTGGCCGATGTGGTCGCCGATTGGGAGGCGGCGACCCGGCCGGCCGCCGACGCCGGGCTGCGGGTGGTGACCGTCCGGACCGGGATCGTGCAGGCCGCGGCCGGCGGGACGCTGCGGCTGCTGCGTCCGCTGTTCCTGGCCGGCATGGGCGGGCGGATCGGCAGCGGCAGACAGTGGCTGTCGTGGGTCGGCCTGGACGACCTGCTCGACATCTACTACCGCGCGCTGTACGACAGCAGGCTGTCGGGTCCGGTCAACGCCGTGGGACCCGAGCCAGTGCGCAACGCCGACTACACCAAGGTGCTGGCGGCCGTGCTTCGCAGGCCGGCGCTACTGCCCGTGCCGCCGTTGGGGCCGCGGCTGCTGCTCGGCGAGGAGGGCGCGCGTGAACTGGCCGCCGCCGATCAGCGGGTCGTGCCGAAAAAGCTGATCGAGTTGGGGCATCGGTTCCGGCACACCGACGTCGCCGATGCGCTGAGGCATCAATTGGGGCACGGCTGACGCGACACCCGCGACAGGAAACCGCGCACCAGCCCGCGGATGCGGTGCGCCGCGCTTTCTTTGTATTGCTTTGTTGCCGAACGTAATTCGTCGTGTGTCCGGCCGACGCTGGCGACTTCGCCGTTGCGGTCGTCGGCGAGCCAGCGCTCGAGCAGCGCGAGATCCAACTCGGGATGAAACTGTAGGGCCAATGCGCGGCCGAGCAGGAACGCCTGCGACGAGTTCGCCGTTCTGGCGATTTCGGTCGCATTCGGCGGCAGGGTCCAGCTGTCGAAATGCCATTGGAACCATGGCCCGCCGGGTACCAGGCTCTCGTCGTCACTGGTCACCTCGTACCAGCCGATCTCCGGCGTCGCGGACCGGGCAACCGAACCGCCGAAGGCCTGCGCCAGCAGTTGGCCGCCGAAGCACACGCCCAGCGTCGGCACGCCTGCGGCGGCGGCGTCGCGCAACATCTGCATTTCGGCGCCGACCCACGTCCGGCGGAGCGCCTCGTCGTACACCGGCCACCTGGCTCCCAACGGCACGATCGCGTCGTAGCCGGTCGGGTCGGGAAAGGCCACGTCCATGACGGGTTCGTGCACCCGTTCGGCGGGCACCACTTCGAAGGTGGCGACGTCGTAGCCACATTCGCTGAACGCCTCGCCCAGCAGTCCCTCGGTGGCGAGATGCTCGTTGTAGATGAACAACACTTGCGGTGCCATGTCGGAGATTATTTCCGAGCCGCCGCGGCTATTCGAATCCGGTGGCGCAGCTCACAGACTGGTTCCTCACTCCCGACCAGCGAGGAAACCCGGCCAGCACGCTTCCGGCATGGTGCACGGGCAATCGCGCCGAGCCCCTGATCCACGGGGCGACGTACTTCGACCAGCTGGTGCGCGAAGTGGAGGCGCTCGGTGAGGGCGACTATCTGTTCTTCACCGACTGGCGCGGCGATCCCGACGAGAAGATGCGCGACGACGGACCTACCGTCGGCGACCTGTTCTGCGCTGCGGCCGCGCGCGGTGTCGTCGTCAAGGGCCTGGTGTGGCGCTCGCATCTGGACCAGTTCGCCTACAGCGAGGAACAGAACCAGCATCTCGGCGAGGCGATCGAGCAGGCCGGCGGCGAGGTGCTGCTCGATCAGCGCGTCCGGTTCGGCGGATCGCACCACCAGAAGCTGGTGGTGATCCGTCACCGGGACCACCCCGAACGCGATGTCGCGTTCGCCGGCGGCATCGACTTGTGTCACTCCCGGCGCGACGACGCGTCCCACCTCGGTGACCGGCAGGCACAGCCGATGGCCAAGTTCTACGGACCGCGACCGCCGTGGCACGACGTGCAACTGCGCATCCAGGGTCCGGCCGTGGGTGCCTTGGACACCGCGTTTCGGGAACGGTGGACCGATCCAGCTCCGCTGGACATGCTGTCGCCGATCGCGTGGGTCATGGACAAACTGCGTGGCGCGGATCTGACAGCGGGGGTGTTGCCGGCGCAACCGCCGGATCCGCCGCCGTGCGGGCCGCACGCCGTGCAGGTGTTGCGGACGTACCCGGATGCGCATTTCGAATATGCCTTCGCGCCGAAGGGCGAGCGCAGCATCGCGCGAGGCTATTCGAAGGCGGTGCGGCGGGCCAGGCGGCTGATCTATCTGGAGGACCAGTACCTGTGGTCGAAACGGGTCGCCGACCTGTTCGCGACCGCCTTGACCGACAACCCGGATCTGAATCTGGTCGCCGTGGTGCCGCGGCATCCCGATGTCGACGGAAGGCTGTCACTGCCGCCGAATCTCGTCGGACGACAGCAGGCGATCGACGCGTGTCGCACCGCCGCGCCTTCGCGGGTGCATATATTCGATGTCGAAAACCACGAGGGCACACCGGTTTACGTGCACGCCAAAGTCTGCGTAATCGACGACACCTGGGCTACCGTCGGCAGTGACAACTTGAACCGCCGCTCGTGGACCCACGACAGTGAACTGTCGTGCGCGGTGCTGGACGAGACGGGGGAGTTCGCCCGGGATCTGCGGGTCCGACTGCTGCGTGAGCATTTGGACCTCGCCGCAGACGGATCCGAGGACGACGGCATTGTCGACCCCGACACCGTTGTCGACGCAGTCGCGGCCTCGGCGCAGGCGCTGGAGCAGTGGCATGCGAGTGGCGGCAGAGGGCCTCGGCCGCCCGGCCGGTTGCGGCCGCACCGTCCCGAGAAACTCGGGTTGCTGACGCGGCTGTGGGCCGAGCCGATGTATCGGGCCTTCTACGACCCGGACGGGAGAGCGTATCGCGACCGGCTCAGGCGTTACTTCTGACCGCAGTCTGCTCGTCGTGGTCGGCTCCGACGGCGCGACGCATGTACAGGTAAGCGATCACCGCGGCGATCGCAGTCAGCACGCCCGCCAGCAGAAAGGTGGCACGGGTACCGAAATGCTCTGCGAGCCAACCCATGACGGGAGCGCCGATGGGGGTTGTGCCGCCGATCGCCACCACGAGTAGCGACAGCACACGGCCCCGCATCTCCGGGGCCGCCGCCAACTGCAGCCACGTACTGGCCAGCGCCTTGAAGATGACGCTGCTTGTGCCCATGGCGAAGACCAGCACGAAGGCCGTCGCGAGGTTGGGCGCGACTCCGGTGGCCAACAACAGCGCCGCCAGCAGCAGCGCTGCCCCGATGATGCGGCCGACCGTGGCGCGCAGCACGCCCGCCAACGCCAGGCCGCCGAGGACCGAACCCGCTCCGAGGGCGCCGAGCAGGTAGCCGACGGTACGGGCGTCGCCGTGGAAGGTCTCGCGGCCCAGCACCGCCAGCAGCAGCTGAAAGTTGTAGGCGACCAGGCCCACCGACGCCAGCAGGGCCAAAGGAACGAAGAGCTCCGCGTTGTTGCGGATGTAGGCGAGTCCGGCGCGCAGCTGACCCGCCCCGCGGGCGATGGGTTCCGGCGCGGAAAGCTCATCGCTGCGCATCAGGAGCAGCCCGGCCAGAACGGCCAAAAACGACATCGCGTTCAACAGGAAGGTCCAGGGCAGACCGAATGCCGCGATCAGAATGCCGCCGAGCGCCGGGCCGACGACCTTTCCGGTGTCTTGGACGATGTTGTTCAGCACCACCGCGTTCGCAAGCTGCGACGCAGGAACCATCTCGCTCGGAAACGACTGTCGCGCAGGCTTGTCCAGCGCATCGATGACACCGCCGATGACCGCAAGCACGAGGACCAGCGCGACGTTGATGTGGTTGGTCAGGATGAGAACGCCGAGCAGCAGCGACGGGACCATCGCCGCGACAGCTGTCCCGATCAATATGGTGCGCTTGGCAATCCGGTCCGCGACCAGGCCTCCCCACGGCCCGAGGAGCAGCAGCGGCACCTGCTGGGCGGCCAGAGTGATGCCGAGCCAGGCGCCGGAGTTCGTCAGCTCCAGCACAAGCCAGGCCTGGGCCATCTTCTGCATCCAGGTGCCGGTGAGCGACACCGACTGTCCCAGGAAGTACAGCCGGTAGTTGCGCGTCTGCAGCGAGGCGAATGTGGCGGTCAGATACCGCTTCACGCCTTGACCGCCAACAGCTTCTCGAGTGCGGGCACGGCCGCCAGCAGGGTCATTTGATCTTCGAAGTCCAGGGCCTCGAACTGCCGCAGCAGGTACTGCTGTTGCCGGATGCGGGCGGCGCGCAGCACCTCGGCGCCGTGCTCGGTGAGCGCCACGAGCGACACCCGCCCGTCGGCCGGGTCCACCCACCGGCGCAGGTAGCCTGCGTCCTCGAGCTTGGACACCAGCCGCGTCAGCGTCGACTTGCCGATCTGCTCCAGCCTGCCGAGTTCGCCCATGCGCAGTTCACCGTGGCGTTCGACGGTGATCAGCGCCGACATCTGCGACGCGGTCAGGTCGACGTCGGCACGCTTGCGGAGGCGCCGCGACAGCCGGTGAATCACCTGGTGAAGGGTGGCCACTTCGGGCGCATCGGTGACGGGCAAAACCACTCCTACAGAATTAGTACGCTATGCGTACTATATCACCGTCGCGGAGATACGCGCATACGCCGATGTTTTGCCCCGGCCCGGGTCTCAAGCTGGCTAGCATGAGCCAACTCGAGTGGAGCGAAGCCGCGGATGTGAGGAGCACGATGGCCTCCGCCGTGAGTGGACTACCGACAGGCACGGTGACGTTGTTGCTCGCCGACGTCGAGGGCTCCACCCGGCTCTGGGAGACCTTGCCCCACGAGATGACGGTCGCGATCGCGCGCCTCGACACCACGCTGTCCGATTTGGTCGCCGCCAACGGCGGAGTGCGCCCGGTCGAACAGGGCGAGGGTGACAGCTTCGTCGTGGCGTTCGCCCGAGCCAGCGACGCGGTCGCCTGTGCGCTGGCGTTGCAGCGGGCCCCGCTGGCGCCGATCCGGCTGCGCATCGGGATCAACACCGGCGAAATCCAACTGCGCGACGAGGGCAACTACATCGGACCGACAATCAACCGCACGGCGCGGCTACGCGACCTGGGGCACGGCGGGCAGACGCTGTTGTCGGGTGCGACCGAAGCGATGGTGCTCGACCATCTCCCGTCGGACGCGTGGCTGAACGACCTCGGCACCCACGCGCTGCGGGATCTGCCACGACCCGAGCGGGTCGTCCAGCTGTGCCATCCCGATATCCGCAACGAGTTCCCGCCGCTGCGTGCCGCCGAACCCGAATCGGCCGCCCGCCTGCCCGGCCCAGCTGACGAGTTTCGTCGGCCGCCGGGCGCAGATCGCCGAGGTGCGCACGTTGCTGGGTGGCAATCGACTCGTAACGCTCACCGGCGCAGGCGGTTCGGGCAAGACGCGGCTGGCCATTCAAGTCGCTCATGAGCTTGATGACCACGTCGGATACGTCGACCTCGCCCCGATCACCGACAGCGAACTCGTCCCTGTCGCGGTGATACGCGCCCTCGGGCTGCCGGATCAGCCGGGCCGGACGGGGACGAACACGCTGCGGCGGTTCATCGCCGATCGGACGATGCTGCTACTTCTCGACAACTGCGAACACCTGCTCGATGCCAGCGGCGAACTGATCGCGACGCTGCTCGATGCGTGCCCGCGGCTGACCGTGCTGACCACGAGCAGGGAGCCGATCGGCCTGGACGGGGAGGTGACATGGCGGGTGCCCTCGCTCTCGCTGACCGACGAGGCCGTCGAGTTGTTCACCGACCGCGCGCGGCGGGTGCGCTCCGGCTTCACCGCCACCGACTCGGACGCTGCGACCGTCATAGAGATCTGCAAGCGGCTCGACGGCATGCCGCTGGCCATCGAACTCGCTGCCGCACGGGTACGTTCGTTGTCGCTCAACGAAATCCTCGATGGTCTTCACGACCGCTTCAGGCTGCTGACCGGAGGTTCACGCCGAGCCGTGCGTCGCCAGCAGAGTCTGGGCGCCTCGGTGGATTGGTCGCACGCGCTGCTGACCGAATCCGAGCGGATCCTGTTCCGACGGCTGGCCGCGTTCATGGGCGGTTTCGACCTTGCCGCCGCGCAGGAAGTGTGCAGCGGCGACGGGCTGCCGCGACACCAGATCCTCGACCAGCTCGCGTTGCTCGTCGACAAATCTCTGGTGGTCGCCGAAACCAGCAGCGGCGCAACACGATACCGGCTGCTGGAGACGATTCGTCAATACGCGCTGGAGAAGCTCGGGGAGTCCGGCGAAGCCGACGCCGTACGTGATCACCACCGCGATCACTACACGTCGATGGCGCTTGGGTTTGACGCTGTCACGCCCGCCGACTATGAACCCCTGCTGTCCCGCGCCGAGATCGAAATCGACAATCTTCGTGCCGCTTTCGCGTGGAGCATCGAGCACGGTCAGCTGGATCGGGCGTTGGAACTGGTATGCGCGTTACACCCGTTGTGGCAGTTGCGGGGTCGCCCGCAGGAGGGCCTGACGTGGTTCGACACGGCGTTCAACGAAATGGACGCCTGGGCCGACGAGATCGATCCGGCGGTACGCGCACGGGCTCTCGCCGACAATGCCGTCCTGAGGTCACTCACCGCCAGCATCTCCGGTATCCCGCAGGCCGAGAAGGCACTTGCCATCGCGCGCGAGCTCGATGATCGGGCACTGATCGCCCGAGCCTTGACGGCCTGCATCGGTGCAGCCGCCTTCGACATCGAGGCGGGACGTCCTTATGTCGCCGAAGCGATCGAGGTGGCGCGCGAGCTCGGCGACAAGTGGCGGTTGAGCCAGATACTGGCTTGGCAGGCCTACAGGGCCGGCCTGACCGGACATCCGGTGATCATGGCCGCCGCAGGGGAGGAGGGGCAGGCCCTCGCCGACGAGGTAGGAGACTGGTTCATATCCCGCATGTGCCGTTTCTGGGGCAGCGCGGTTGGACGATTTGAGCGCGGAGCCGTGGGGGAGGCGGCAGCGCTTCTGCGAGAACTGCTTTCGGACGCGGATGCGTCCTCGGACATGTTTCACAGTTTCATCTGCCGTGTCGGGTTGGGCAACGCATTGTTACTGATGGGCCAGTACGACGAAGCCCGCGTCTTCGCGCAGCAGGCAGTGGACGCAGCGCCGGAGCTGGGGCCTTTCTTGGCACTGTGGGCGTACGCGCCACTGGCCCGGGTGGCATTGATGCAGGGCGACATGGTGGCCGCGGCCGCAGCGAACGACGTTGTATTGCAACAGATTGCGGCGCAACCCGAGGTTGTCATCGCCAATGTGATGCCGATGGTTGAATTCGCCTTCGTGCAGGGCGATCTCACGACGGCAAGAGCCCGCGCAGACGAGACGGTATCGGTGATGACCGGTTGGCACCGGGCCAGCGCGTTGGTAACCCGCGCGCATGTGGCGCTTGCGCAAGGTGAGTTGAACCGGGCCGAGGCCGACGCCCGTGACGCACTCATCAGCGCCGTCGAGATCGAAGCGTTTCAAGTGGTGCCCGACGCACTCGAGATCCTGGTGGAGGTGGGCGGCGCGGCCGCCAATCACCGCGACGCGGCGCGGTTGGCCGGTGCGTCATCCGCGATCCGGCGAGCGCAGGGCGGCACCGTTCGGCTGCGAATCTACGATCCGCCGTACGAGGCCGCCCTGGCGGCCATCCGCGAAGCCCTAGGAGCCTGCTGAATTAATCCCGCGTGGCGGGCGTGGTTCTGCTGGGGTTTTCGGGATGATTGACGGGTGCAGGG
>NZ_PDCP01000041.1 GCF_002553505.1 Mycolicibacterium agri
GGTGTCCAGGGGTTAGCGGCGCAGCACGCCGAGCCGGCGGATGGCCTCGTCGAGGGTGTCGTCGCGCTTGCAGAACGCGAAGCGCACCAGGTGATTCCACGCGTCGGCGTGCTCGGCGCCGGGGTCGCAGAACGCCGACATCGGAATCGCGGCCACCCCGGCCTTGTGCGGCAGATCGGCGCAGAACGTCGTGCTGTCGTCATAGCCCAGCGGGCGCGGATCGGCGCACAGGAAGTAGGTGCCGTAGCTGTCGTGCACGTCGAAGCCCAAATCGTCCAGCGCGCTGCCGAGCCTGTTGCGCTTGTTCTGCAACGAGTCCCGCAGCGCCTCGACCCAGTCCTGTTCGGTGTTAAGTGCATGCGCGATCGCGGGCTGAAACGGTGCACCGCCGACATATGACATGTACTGCTTGGCGGCGCGTACGCCAGCGATGAGGTCGGCTGGGGCGCAGGCCCATCCGATCTTCCAGCCGGTGACGTTGAACATCTTGGCTGCGCTGGAGATGGTGACCGTGCGCTCCCTCATGCCGGGGTAGTTGGCCAGCGGCACATGGCGGCGCTGATCGAACACCAGATGCTCGTACACCTCGTCGGTGATGACGAGCAGGTCGGCCTCGACGGCGAGTTCGGCCAAGGCCTGCAGTTCGGCGTCGCTGGCGACCATGCCGGTCGGGTTGTGCGGCGAATTGACAATGAGCGCCTTGGTATTCGAGTTGACCGCGCGGCGCAGCTCGTCGACGTCGATTGCGAAGCCTCGCCCGTCTTGCAGCATCGGCACCGCGCGTCGCTGGCAGCCTGCCATCGCGATGACGGGGGAGTAGGAGTCGTAGAACGGCTCGATCAGCAGAACTTCGGAGCCGGGTTCGACGAGGCCGAGCACCGATGCGGCGATGGCCTCCGTCGCGCCGACCGTGACGAGCACTTCGGTGTCGGGGTCGTATTCGGTGCCGAACTGCCGCTTGCGCTGCGCGGCGATGGCTTCCCGCAGCGGGGCGATGCCGAGGCCTGGCGGATATTGGTTGACGCCCTCGGCGATCGCGTTCTCGGCGATCTTGAGCATCGCGGGCGGGCCGTCCTCGTCGGGGAAGCCCTGGCCGAGGTTCACCGCGCCGATGCGGGCCGCGAGCGCCGACATCTCGGCGAAGACCGTGACCGCGTAGGGCTGCAAGCGGGAGACCGTCACGGAAGTCGAGCGTAATGCCCCGCGGATGCGGCGCCAGCAGCCGCTGGTCAGGTGGTGAACAGCCGCGCCGAACGGGTCTCGTGCCGCATCCCGCTGACCTCGAGCGCAGGCGCGCTGCTGTAGACGTCGTCGAGCCTGCGCAGGCACGCCTGATCGGCCAACACGACGATCCGCGCTGCGTGACGCGCCTGGATCCGCTGGCTGTGCAGTGGGCCCAACCGTCCGAGGCGGACCGCGACGCTGAACATCGACCCCATCATCGACCGGATCGATCCGAGCACCGCGGTGCGCACGGTAATGCCCATGACCGCCTGTAGTGCCCCCTCGACAACCGCGCAGTGCCCCTGCGTTGCGCCGGCGATCACCGCGTCCAGATACCCGAAGCCGTCGACGAGCGCGCTCGATCGGGCCGCAGACGCCAACTGCCGGCCGGACGACTTGGATGCGATTCTGGCGTTGTCGAAGAGCTTGTAGCTCGCAGTGAGTTCGTCGAGCGCGCACAGCGCATCGCCGTCCGGGGCGGCGCGCCAGGCCGCGGCGGTGATCACGGCGTCCAGCGGTGCGTAGGAATGGGTCAGGTAGTCCAGCACCGCGGCAGCGACCTGGTCGGCGTCGGCATCGGGACGCGTGGCCAGCCACTCCTCCAGGCCGTGGCTGTGCACCATCCGGCCGGCCGGAAACGCGCTGTCGTGCAACTGCATCCACAGCGTAAGCGCGACGGCCGGGTCAGTGGTGATGGCCGGCATGGGCATCCGCCGACGTCCGGGACCACCCGTGCGTGGCCATGGCGACGGGCCTGACGTCGGCGGTGATCTGCAGCTCGGCGAGCATCCGCCTGGCCGTCGACTCGCTGGTGAAAAGCGGCGCAGCGACCCTGTCGTGGCCGACGTCGATCGGTGCGTGCTGGTTGCCCAGCAGATATCCCAACAGCAACATGCGCCGTGCGCCGTCTGCGCCGCAGTTGTCGTCGAACCGGACCGCGAGTGCGGGCTCCTCGGGCCGCCGCACCACGACGATCTGCTCGCCGTCGTCGGCCAGCACGGCGCCGTCGTGCAGAAATGTGCTGCGCGGCAGGATGATTCGCACCTGCATACCGGTGTCCGTGCAACCGATCTGGCGATGCTTTGCGGCGTCGCCCCAGCCGATGTCGAGGTAGTGACACCTCCTGTGGGTGAACCGGTCCTCGCCGACGTCGCCGACGATGGACCTGACCTCAATCACTGCGGCACCTCCTCGCCGTTTTTGGTGACGAGAAGTTCTGCACGGGTGGCGTCGAACAGAAGCTGACGGGCCCGATGCAGTTCCGGTGCCCGCCGCGCCGTCAACCGAACCAACACCCCCGCATCACCGGGCAGACGGCCCGCACCGCCGCAGCAGCCGTCGAGGCCGTCGAGCACCGCGCGCACGGACTGCAGCAGCATGTCATGGGAGCGTCCTGGTGCGGCGGCGACGAACGTCGCCAGGTAGTCGTCGACGAGACAGCCGGGTGCGCAATTGTTTCCGGGCCGGATGACCTGCCGGTCGCGGGCCACGACACGGCCACCGGTGCGCAGCGTGAACGCGTTGTCGTAGCAGTTGTACCCGAACCGTTCGCCGTGGGCGATGCGCCCCGCCGCCACCGCCTCCCAGCCGAGATAGATTCCGCCGGGCTTCACGTCGACGTCGACCTGCTGCGTGAACGACGCGTGGGCATGCGGGATCACCGTGAGTGGGTAGTACTCCAGCACCGCGCCCGCAGCGACGGTGAACTCGAGCCGGTGTCGAGCACCAGGCCCGTCGCCGGCGAACACCTGGGTGGCGGCCTGCGTGGTCAACCGCAGGTGACTGCCGATGTCGCAGCGGACGGTGGTGTGCAGATCGTCGTCGGGAAACACCCCGCCGCTGGGGCTCTGCACGCACAGCGTGGCCGCGCCGGGATGGTCGGGCTGACAGCGCAGCGGACTGGTGACACGTTGCGGGTAGCGCTGGCGCAGAGACACCATGCGGGTGCGGCCCGTCGCGTCGGCGACCGCCTCGATGGCGAGTTCGCCCGGCGCGATCATCGGTGCTGTCATGAGGGCTGTCACGAGGCGCCGACCGTCAGCATCGCGCCGTCGATCAGCCGGTCGACCAGGTCGTCCAGACCCGATCCGGTACGCAGGTCGGTGAACACGGTCGGTTTGCTCGGGCGCGCGACGGCGCAATCGCGCCGCATCGTCTCGAGGTCGGCGCCGACAAGCGGTGCGAGGTCGATCTTGTTGACCACCAACAGATCCGACTGCAGTAGCCCGATTCCCTTCTTGCGGGGGATGTCGTCGCCTGCAGCGGTGTCGATGACGAAGACCCAGTAGTCGACAAGGTCGGAGGTGAACGTGGCGGCCAGGTTGTCCCCGCCGGATTCGATCAGGATCACATCGAGTTCGGGGAACTCGTCGCAGAGCCGCTGAGCGGCAGCGAGATTCGCCGACGGGTCCTCGCGGATCGCGGTATGCGGGCAGGCGCCGGTTTCGACAGCCAGCACACGGCTGGGGTCGATGACGCCGCTGCGGCGGACCCGCTGGGCGTCCTCGTCGGTGACCAGGTCGTTGGTGATGACCGCGACGCTGAGACCGGCGTCGCGCAGGCGCGGCAGCACCGTCTCGACCAGCCGCGTCTTACCCGATCCGACCGGTCCGCCGATGCCGATCCTGACAACGTCGACCATGTTGTGCTCCTCGCTATTTGAGGCTATTTGAGCGTGTAACGACGGCCGAGCGGCACTCGGCTCATCGGTGTGCTCACACACGGCTGCCCGTCGACCGTGACGCGGTAGGTATCGGGTTCGATGGTGATGTCGGGCAGGTAGTCGTTGTGCAGCAGGTCCGCCTTGGTCAGCGCTCGCGCGCCGCGGCATCCGACGAGGCGGGTCTGCAGGCCCAACTTCTCGCCCAGGTCCGCGTCGACGGCCGCTTCGGCGACGAAGTTCACCGACACGTCCGCGGGCGTGCGACCGTACGCCGCCCACTGCGGGCGGTAGCGCAACGGCTCACACGTCATCAGCGAGGCGTTCGCCTCACCCATCACCGACCACGCCGGGAACCCGCCCTTGAACACCACCTCGGGCCTGATGCCGAAGAACTTCGGTTCCCAGAGCACGATGTCGGCCAGCTTTCCCGGTTCCAACGAGCCGACTTCGTGGTCGATGCCGAACAGCCTGGCGGGGTTGATGGTGAGTTTGGCGATGTAGCGCAGGATGCGGGCGTTGTCGGCGCCGGTGCCCTCGTCGCCGGGCAGCGCACCGCGGGTGGCGCGCATGTGTGACGCGAGTTGCCATGTGCGCGCCACCGTTTCACCGATGCGGCCCATGCCCTGGGAGTCCGAGCCCATCGCCGAGATGGCCCCGAGGTCGTGCAGCACGTCCTCGGCGGCGATGGTCTCGCGCCGGATGCGTGACTCGGCGAACGCCACGTCCTCGGGGATGCGTGGGTTGAGGTGGTGGCAGACCATCACCATGTCGAGGTGTTCGTCGAAGGTGTTGAGCGTGTAGGGGTTTGTCGGGTTGGTCGATGACGGCAGGCAGTACGGTTCACCCACGACGCGCATGATGTCCGGTGCGTGGCCACCGCCCGCGCCCTCGGCGTGGTAGGTGTGGATCGCCCGCCCGCCGATCGCGGCCATCGTGTCCTCGAAGAACCCGGACTCGTTGAGCGTGTCGGTGTGGATCTGCACCTGCAGGTCCAGCTTGTCGCCGGCGTCCAGCGAGGCCCGGATCGCCGCCGGTGTGGCGCCCCAGTCCTCGTGGATCTTGAAGCCGATCGCCCCGGCCAGACCCTGTTCGATCAGGGGAGACGTGCTGGATGCGCTGCCGTTTCCGATGAACCCGAAGTTCATCGGAAATGCCTCGGCGGCGCGCAGCATCCGCGCGAGATTGTTCGGGCCGGACGAGGTGATCCCGACGGTGACCGGGCCCAGCCCGCCGCCGATCATCGTGGTGACCCCGCTGGAGATGGCTTCCTCGACCAACCCCGCGCTGTCGAAGTGCACGTGAACATCGATGGCGCCCGCGGTCGCGATCATGCCCTCGCCGGACCGGATGTCGGTGCCTGCGCCGATGACGAGTGCGGGGTCGACGCCGTCCATGGTGCGGGGGTTGCCGGACTTGCCGACCCCGGCGATGCGTCCGTCGCGAATACCGATGTCTGCCTTGCGGATCCCCAGAACAGCATCGACGACCAGCACGTTGGTGATGACGAAGTCCAGCGCGCCGTCGGCGTTGGTGACGTCGCCGTGCACCGCCATGCCCTCGCGCATGGTCTTGCCGCCGCCGAACACGGATTCGTCGCCGTAGACCGTCGCGTCGTGCTCGACTTTGGCCAGCAGTTCGGTGTCGGCCAACCGGACACGGTCCCCGGTGGTGGGCCCGTAAAGTTCGGCGTAATGGCTCCGCGAGATTCGGTGTGCCACATCAACACTCCTGCGTCGAGTCGAGGAATCCCTGTGTGCGCATCCGCTCCAGCAACTCAGCGGGCGCCGGATCCGTCGTCGCACCATTGGTGACGTCGTTCTGGCCGACCACGGTTTGTTCACCGCCGTATCGGGTCAACGAGACCTCCTGTGTCTCACCGGGTTCGAAACGCACAGCGGTTCCGGACGGAATGTCGAGCCGCATGCCGAAACTGGCCGCGCGGTCGAACCGCAGCGCGCGATTGACCTCGAAGAAGTGGAAGTGCGAACCCACCTGGATCGGTCGGTCCCCGGTGTTCTCCACGAACAGGGTCACGCAGGAGCGTCCGGTGTTGAGCTCGAGTTCACCGTCGGCGGGCAGGATTTCGCCGGGCACCACAGTCGGCTCGCTCGGCGTCCGGCTACCGGGTCCGATCGCGTCGTGCACCGTCACCAGCTTCTGGCCGTCGGAGAAGAAGGCCTCGACCTGAACCGAGCCGAGCAGCGTGGCCACCCCGGGCATCACGTCGTCGTCGGTCAGCACGCTCGCACCGTGGGCAGCGGCCTCGGCGACCGTCGCACCCGCGCGGGCCGCCTCGACCACCTCGTCGGCGATCAACGCGCGGGCCTCGGCGTAGCTCAGGGCCAGGCCCGCCGCGCGGTGCTTGCGTGCGAGTTCGGCGGCCAGGAAGAGCAGCAACCGGTCCTCGTCTTTCGGCGTCAGGTGCATCGGTCAGCCCGCGATTCCCTCGGCCCACGCGTAGTTCCGGAGGTACGGGTCCGGTTCGATCGGTTGTGGTGAAGCCCAGATCTCGTAGATCAAGCCGTTGTCGGCGACCCGGCCGATGCGCGCGGTCTTGGTGACGTGGTGATTCTCCCCGTCGATGGTGACCTTGCCTTCGGGAGCGTCGACGGTGATCCCGTCGGCGGCCTTCTGGATGTCGGGCACGGCGAATGAATTCGCTTTTTCCACAGTGGCTTTCCACAACGACACCGCGGTGTAGGCCGACTCCATCGGGTCCGAGGTCACGCGATCGGGCCCGAACCGCGCCTTGAAGTCGGCGACGAACCTGGCGTTCTGCGGTGAATCCAGCGTCTGGTAGTAGTTCCACGACGACAACTGGCCGACCAGCGTGGCGGGACCGATGCTTCGGACCTCTTGCTCGCCGACGCACATCGACATCACCGGCATCGTCTCCGGAGTCAGCCCCGAATTGCGGTACTCGCGGAAGAACGCCACCAGTGAGTCGCCGACCACGACGTTGAACACCGCGTCAGCGCCCGCGCCGCGGATCTTGTTGACGATGGTGGAGAAGTCGGTGCTGCCCAGCGGGGTGTAGTCCTCACCCTTTATCTCGATGCCGTTGGCCTTCGCGTATGCCTTGACGATCGCACTGGAGGTACGCGGGAAAACATAGTCGCTGCCAACCAGATACAGCGACTTGACGCCCTGCTGCTTGAGGTAGTCGAGCGAAGGGATGATCTGCTGGTTGGTGGTGGCGCCGGTGTAGAAGATGTTCGGTGAGTCCTCAAGGCCCTCGTACTGCTGGCCGTAGTACAGCAGCGCGTTGGCGTCTTCGAACACAGGCAGCATCGCCTTGCGGCTTGCCGACGTGTAGCCGCCGAAAACCACTGCGACACAGTCGGACTGAACCAGCTTCTGGGCCTTCTCGGCGAACACGGTCGGTTCAGAGGCGCCGTCTTCGCCGATCAGTTCGAGCCGCTTGCCGAGCACTCCGCCTGCGGCGTTGACCTGCTCGACGGCCAGCACGATCGCGTCCCTGATCACCGACTCGCTGACAGCAAGGCCGCCCGACAGCGAGTTGATCGCACCGACCTTGACGGTGTCGCCGGAGGTGTCGGCGCAGCCTTGGGCCTTCGCGCCGGAGCCTTCCTCGCCTGCCCTGCTGCCGCAGCCCGCCATCACGAGCGCGGCTGTCAGAAGCGCGACCGCTCCGGCCGTCAATTTGCTGCGGGGATGTCTCGTCGACCCGAACATGGTGGTGCCCTCGTCTCTGGGTAGTCCGCTTTCGCGTCGAAACAGTAAGAAGGCGCATAGGACCGCCGCTATGGGAGGAATCTCCTAATTCGGCGCGGCTCTTAGCCTGGCCGCCTCAGCGGTGAAACATAACCGAAACGTGGGCTGCTGAGAATGTGTCCGAAACCGCGATCCAAGTCCGGGGGATCGGAATGACGGGCGCATACGCACAAGTACTGGGAAGCACGGCCAGCCTAAAGACCCGCGCGCACGAAATGCTCGAGACGCTCGGCGCGCGGGCCGCCTCGTCGGCATCGGCGATCTGCCTGTGGGACCCGATCGCGCGCAACCACGTCGCCGTCGCCAATCACGGCTATCCCGAACCGGTTATCACACATCTGAATACGTGGTTCATCGACCACGACCCGCTGTTCGACTCGATGCGCCGTCACAACCTCGGTGCGCTGCGCTGGCGGGACTTCCCGAATTACCGCAGCACGTACTCGGTCACCGACGTGTTCACGCCGGCCGGTTTTGACGAGGGCCTGTCCGCGCGACTGGTGACCGCCGACGGCACCTACGCCGGCACCATCCACGTCAACTGCGACGACCCGCGCTATCCGAGCGACGAGGATGTCTTGGAGATCAACTCGCTGCGGCGGCAGATGGCCGAGCATCTGGACTTCTCGGTGCGTCCGAGGATGGTCGCCGAACTCGTCTCGCCCGATGCCCAGGCATGGGCGGTCGACGACGCCGGACGCGCGCACCTGTTGCGGCTGGGGCAGTTCGACGCGGAATTGAGCGCGGGACTCGTCGCCGACATGGCGGGCGCGGTGCAGGGCCTCGGCGCGCAGCTGCGTCCTGAGGCGAGCCGCTGGCACGACGGCTCGTCATGGCTGTACGTCAGGCACATCACCACCGCGAAGCGATATCGCGAGGACAGCCTCACCGCCATCATGCTGGTGAGCAAAGCGCCTCTGCCCCATGGAATTACCGCCCGCGAGCTCGATGTGCTGACCCTGGCCGCGTTCGGTTTGACCAACAATCAGATTGCGGCGAGGCTGTTCATCAGTGCGCGCACCGCCGGTCATCACGTCGAGAACGCGATCGTCAAACTGGGCGCGGCCAATCGGGCGTCGTGTGTGTCCCTCGCGATGTCGCTGGGCCTGGTTTCCGGACGCGTGCTGGCCGACCTGAACTTCGGTGAGGTGCGGCGACTGGCCTGACCGCGGGGATGAAAGCGGGGAATGAAAGCGGTGTCCCCAGCGCTGTCAGCGGCATGGCCTTCACTCTTGATCTTGATTCGTCCTTGTTGCAGCCGGTGCAGATCGGCGACACCCTCGCCCCGAACCGGATCTTTTTGGCACCGCTGACACGGTCGCGCGCGCAGGCCGACGCGACGCCGTCCGATCTGGCCGCGCAGTACTACGCGCAGCGGGCCGCAGCGGGACTGATCATCAGCGAGGCCACCGCGGTGTCGCGGGCCGCCAACGGCGCATATGTGAACACCCCGGGCCTGTACACCGACGGCCATCAGCGCAAGTGGGCCGAGATCGCCGCCGCCGTGCACGACGCCGCCGGTCGGATGTTCGTGCAGCTATGGCACGTCGGCCGCATGGGTCATCCCGACATCGGCGGCGTCGAGACCGTCGGCCCCTCGGCGATCGCCGCCAAGATCACCGCGCACACGCCGAGCGGCCCCAAGCCGCTGCCGGTCCCGCGCCCGCTGCGCACCGACGAGATCGCAGGCATCGTCGCCGACTTCCGCGCCGCCGCCCGCCGGGCCGTCGACGCCGGGATGGACGGCGTCGAGATCCACTCGGCCAACGGCTATCTATTGCACGAGTTCCTCTCCGATGTGACCAACCGGCGCGACGACGTCTACGGCGGTTCGCCGGCCAACCGGGCCCGGTTGACGGCCGAGGTGGTCGAGGCCGTCGCCGACGAGATCGGCGCCGGGCGGGTTGGGCTGCGCATCTCACCGGGCGGAACTGCGGCAGACATGCGCGAGATCGACGAGGTGTCGGCGTATGAGGCGCTGCTGCATCGGATCGCGCCGCTGCGGATCGCCTACCTGCACGTGCGGATCGACCCGACGAGCACGACGTTCGGCGCGCTTCGGGCGCTCTGGCCCGAGCCGCTGGTGCTCAACGCCGACGGGGTCGACTTCTGCCAGTTGGAGAGCTTCGCCGACTGGGGCGCGATCGCCGCCGCCGCCGTCGGCCGCCGGTTCCTGGCCAACCCCGACCTGATCGAACGGTTGGTTCTCGGCGCCGAGTTGAACGAACCGGACAAGGCGACGTTCTACGCGCCCGGCCCGGTCGGCTACATCGACTACCCGACGCTGGCCGACCTGGACGAGCCGCAATCCGCCTGAGGTAGCGCTCGTCGGGCGCCGAGACCGACGAAATGGCGCCTTCTTCTGGTACTTTCTCGCCCATATGTCGGTTTGGGCGTGATGGGGGGCGTGACGAACCTCCCAACCAACAGGTTGGCCGAGGCTGTTAGGCTGGCCTGCAGTGGACGACCGCCCATGGGGGCAGGCCGCCCGTAACCCCATCTGAACAGGAATTATCTTCATGTCTGAAGAAGCCTTCATCTACGAGGCCATTCGCACGCCTCGCGGCAAGAACAAGAACGGCGCCCTCAACGAGGTCAAGCCGATCAACCTGGTCACCGGCCTGATCGACGAGCTACGCAACCGCTATCCCGACCTGGACGAGACGCTGATCAGCGACGTCATCCTGGGCGTGGTGTCGCCGGTCGGCGACCAGGGCGGCGACATCGCCCGCACCGCGGTGCTGGCCGCGGGCATGCCCGAAACCACCGGCGGCGTGCAGCTCAACCGCTTCTGCGCCTCGGGCCTGGAAGCCGTCAACATGGCCGCCCAGAAGGTGCGCTCCGGCTGGGACGACCTGGTGTTGGCCGGCGGCGTCGAGTCGATGAGCCGCGTACCGATGGGCTCCGACGGCGGCGCGTGGGCCACCGACCCGGAGACCAACTACACGATCGGCTTCGTGCCGCAGGGCATCGGCGCCGACCTGATCGCCACCATCGAGGGCTTCTCCCGCGAGGACGTCGACCGCTACGCGCTGCGCTCGCAGGAACGCGCCGCGGCGGCATGGTCGGGCGGCTACTTCGCCAAGTCCGTCGTGCCGGTGCGCGACCAGAACGGTCTGGTGATCCTCGACCACGACGAGCACATGCGGCCCGACACCACCATGGAGGGCCTGGCCAAGCTGAAGACCGCGTTCGACGGCATCGGTGAAATGGGCGGCTTCGACGACGTGGCGCTGCAGAAGTACCACTGGGTCGAGAAGATCAACCACGTCCACACCGGCGGCAACAGCTCCGGCATCGTCGACGGCGCCGCGCTGGTGCTCGTCGGCAGCGAAAAGGCAGGCACCTCACAGGGTTTGACGCCGCGGGCCCGCATCGTTGCGACCGCGACCAGCGGTGCCGACCCGGTCATCATGCTGACCGGCCCGACGCCTGCCACCCGCAAGGTGCTCGACCGCGCGGGCCTGACGGTCGACGACATCGACCTGTTCGAGCTGAACGAGGCGTTCGCGTCGGTGGTGCTGAAGTTCCAGAAGGACCTCAACATTCCCGACGAGAAGCTCAACGTCAACGGCGGCGCCATCGCGATGGGCCACCCGCTGGGCGCCACCGGCGCCATGATCACCGGAACCATGGTCGACGAACTCGAGCGGCGTAACGCACGACGCGCGCTGATCACGCTGTGCATCGGCGGCGGCATGGGTGTCGCGACCATCATCGAGAGGGTTTAACGACCATGGCACAAAACACCATCAAGTGGGACAAGGATGCCGACGGCATCGTCACCCTGACGCTGGACGATCCCAACGGCTCGGCCAACGTGATGAACGAGCACTACCGCGAGTCGATGCACAACGCGGTGGAACGTCTTGTCGCCGAGAAGGATTCGATCACCGGGGTGGTCATCACCAGCGCGAAGAAGACCTTCTTCGCGGGCGGTGACCTCAATTCGATCATCCAGGCCACGCCGGAGAACGCAGGCGACTTCTTCGACGAGGTCGAGGGCATCAAGCGCGATCTACGCGCGCTGGAAACCCTCGGCAAACCGGTCGTCGCGGCGATCAACGGCGCTGCGCTCGGCGGCGGCCTCGAGATCTGCCTGGCGTGTCATCACCGCATCATCGCCGACGTGCCTGGCGCGGTGGTCGGCTTCCCCGAAGTGACGCTCGGCCTGCTTCCCGGCGCAGGCGGCGTGACCCGTTCGGTGCGGATGTTCGGCATCCAGAAGGCGTTCATGGAGGTGCTGTCGCAGGGCACGCGGTTCAAGCCGGGTAAGGCCCGCGACGTCGGCCTGGTCGACGAGGTGCTGCCGTCGGTCGACGAGCTGGTGCCCGCCGCCAGGGTCTGGATCAAAGCGAACCCGGATGCGCACACTCAGCCGTGGGATGCCAAGGGCTACAAGATGCCCGGCGGCACGCCGAGCAGCCCCGGGCTGGCCAGCATCCTGCCGTCGTTCCCGGCGCTGCTGCGCAAGCAGCTCAAGGGTGCGCCGATGCCCGCGCCGCGGGCGATCCTGGACGCCGCGGTCGAGGGCGCACAGGTCGACTTCGAGACGGCGTGCCGCATCGAGAGCCGCTACTTCACCAAGCTGGCCACCAGCCAGGTCGCCAAAAACATGATCCAGGCGTTCTTCTTCGACCTGCAGACCATCAACGGCGGCGGCTCGCGGCCCGATGGCATCGCCAAGCAGGAGATCAAGAAGGTCGGCGTGCTCGGCGCGGGCATGATGGGCGCGGGCATCGCATACGTGTCGGCCAAGGCCGGCTTCGACGTGGTGCTCAAGGACGTCAGCATCGAGGCCGCCGAGCGGGGCAAGGGCTACTCGGAGAAGCTCGAGGCCAAGGCGCTCGAGCGGGGCAGGACCACCGAGGAGAAGTCGCAGGCGCTGCTGGCGCGCATCACGCCGACGGCCGATGCCGCCGACCTCAAGGGCGTCGACTTCGTCATCGAGGCGGTGTTCGAAGACCCCGACCTCAAGCACAAGGTGTTCCAGGAGATCGAGGACGTCGTCGAGCCCAACGCGATTCTGGGGTCGAACACCTCGACGCTGCCGATCACCGGCCTTGCGACCGGCGTGAAGCGCCAAGAGGATTTCATCGGGATCCACTTCTTCTCACCCGTCGACAAGATGCCGCTGGTCGAAATCATCAAGGGCGAGAAGACCTCTGACGAGGCGCTGGCCCGGGTGTTCGACTACACGCTGGCGATCGGCAAGACCCCGATCGTGGTCAACGACAGCCGCGGCTTCTTCACCTCGCGGGTGATCGGCACGTTCGTCAACGAGGCGCTCGCGATGCTCGGCGAGGGCATCGAGCCCGCGTCGATCGAGCATGCCGGTTCGCAGGCCGGTTACCCGGCGCCGCCGCTGCAGCTGTCCGACGAGCTCAACCTCGAGCTGATGCACAAGATCGCGGTGGCCACCCGCAAGGGCGTCGAGGAGGCCGGCGGTACCTATGAACCGCATCCGGCCGAGGCAGTCGTCGAGAAGATGATCGAGATCGGTCGACCGTCGCGGCTCAAGGGCGCCGGCTTCTACGAGTACGTCGACGGCAAGCGCACCCGGCTGTGGCCGGGGCTGCGGGAGACGTTCAAGTCCGGCAGCACCAGCATTCCGTTGCAGGACATGATCGACCGGATGCTGTTCGCCGAGGCGCTGGAAACCCAGAAGTGCCTCGACGAGGGCGTGCTCACCTCGACCGCCGACGCCAACATCGGCTCGATCATGGGCATCGGCTTCCCGCCCTACACCGGCGGCAGCGCGCAGTTCATCGTCGGCTACGAGGGTCCGGCCGGCGTCGGCAAGGAGGCGTTCGTGGCGCGGGCCAAGGAATTGGCCGCCCGTTACGGCGACCGCTTCACCCCGCCGCAGTCGCTGCTGTAGCTCCACGTACCGCAAGAGCCCCCGAGACGACGAGATCTCGGGGGCTCTTTGCATTGCCGCGTGACCCGTTCGGGTCCAACGGCGCAATAAACATGACAGTGTCTCACTGAGAGCCTTGACACCGCGCAATGCCGCCTGGCAGTCTTCGATCAAGACGACGTCTCGTTGAATAAGACAGGTGGTCGTGTGTCGGAGTTGACCGGTGCGCAGTTTCTGGCGCAATCACTCGACGCCTACGGCGTCACCGCGGTGTTCCTCGTCCCGACGATGCTCAGTCGAACGCTGGTGGAGATGGAGCGCACCGGCATTCGCCGGATCGTCACGCACGGCGAGAAGTCGGCGGCCTACATGGCAGACGGGTACGCGAGAGCAACGTCGCGCCCGGGAATCTGCATGGCGCAGAACGTCGGCGCTGCGAATCTCGCTGCGGGACTGCGTGATCCGTTCCTCGGATGTTCACCGGTGATCGCGATGACCGGCGGACCCTACCGCTGGAGTCGCGGGCGCAACTACTACCAGGAGATCGAAGACTTCCCGCTGTTCAAACCCGTCACGCGATCCAGCAGGCAGGTGATGCACACCGACCGGCTGCCAGACCTGCTCGATCAAGCGTTCCGGGACGCCACGGTCGGCAAGCCGGGGCCGACACACCTCGAACTCGCCGGCCACACCGGTGACGACATCGAGAACGGCACGCTCGACGCCGACCCGCCCAAGCCGTCCGTGCGTCGATTCCCCGCCGTCCGGATACCTCCGGACCGCGACGCCGTCAAAGCCGCCGCCGACGCGCTGCGCAGCGCACGCCGCCCGGTGATCGTCTCTGGCGGAGGTGTCCGCGCATCGGGTGCGAGCGTTGAAATCGTCGCTCTCGCCGAGTGGTTCGCGGCACCGATCGCGACGTCCCTGAACGGCAAGGACACCGTGCCCGGTGATCATCCGCTGCTGGTGGGCATTCCCGGGCTGTATCCGCGGGCAAGCGCCAACGAGGCGCTCCTCGAGGCCGACCTCGTCTTCTACGTCGGCAGCCAGACCGGAAGCCAACTCACCCTCAACTGGCAGGTGCCCGCGCCCGGCACCCGCGTGATGCACCTCGACATCGACCCCCGCGAGATCGGCCGCCATTTCGACACCGAAGTGGGAATCGTCGCCGACGCCAAGCTCGGGCTGACGGCGCTACTCGCCGAGATCGCGGGCGAGGCGCCGCTGGAGCGTCCGGAATGGACCAGCCGCACCGCCGAGCTCGTCGCGCGGTGGCGGTCGTCTGTCGCGCACCGCATCGACGAGCAGAACCCGTTGCGGCCGGAGTGGTTGGCGGATCGACTGGGCGGCCTGCTGCCCGAAGACGCCCTCGTGGTAGCCGACACCGGTCACGCAGGAATGTGGACCGCGGCCCATCTCGACCTCACCCAAGGGCAGGGCTTCATCCGCGCGGCCGGCTCACTGGGCTGGGGGCTGCCCGCCGCGATCGGCGCACAGATCGGCAGGCCGGACCGTCGCGTGGTGCTCTTCACCGGCGATGGCGGGCTGCTGTATCACCTCAGCGAGTTGGAGACCGCGGCGCGCTGGAACGTCCCGATCATCGCGGTGGTCAACAACAACCACTCGCTGAACCAGGAGATCAACCCCTACACCGTCGCATACGGCGGCAAGCTGCACGGTCGCCATCACGAGCTGTGGCACTTCGTCGACGTCGACTATGCCCGCGTGGCCGAATCGCTTGGCGTCGTTGGCATTCGGGTCGAGAAGGCCAGTCAGCTCGAGCCCGCGATGGCACGTGCCGCCGAAACAGACGGTCCGGTGCTCATCGACGTCGTGACCGACATCGACGCCGTCGCGCCGAAGGGTTCGGCGCAACCCGCTCAACCGTGATCGCCCCGAAAGGAAGGACCGAGATGGCCACCACCACTCCCAGTGTCGAGACGGTGCGCGAGTTGAGCGCGAAATATTCGAATTGGGGTCGCTGGGGCAAAGACGACCAGCGCGGCACGCTCAACCACGTCACCCAGGCCGATGTCGTCGCCGCTGCGGCGTGTATCCGCACCGGCAAACGCATCTCGCTGGCGCTGCCCTTCGATGCCGCGGGCCCGCAGATCGGCGGTTTCGGCCGTTTCAACCCGATTCACTTGATGTTCCGTGACGGCGGCGACATCGTGTCCGGCTCCATCATCGACGACTTCTACGGCGGCAACGACAGACATATTCGTGGTACCGACGACATGATCATCATGCCGCTGCAGTCGGGTACCCAATGGGATGCCCTGGCGCACATCATGTTCGAAGACAAGATGTACAACGGCTTCCCGGCCCGCAAGGTGACCAGCAAGGGCGCCCACGTCAACGACATCACGAAGGCCAAAGAATCAGTCGCGGGCCGCGGTGTGTTGCTCGACATGGCGCGGTTCAAGGGCGTCGACGCGTTGGCGCCGGGCTATGCGATCACGGCCGACGACCTCGAGGCTTGCGAGCGCGCACATGGTGTGACGGTGGGCCGCGGCGATTTCGTCTTGATCCGGACCGGCCAACTCGGCGAGCGGCGCGGCAACTGGGGCGATTACGCGGGCGGGCCTGCGCCCGGACTCGGCTTCGCCAGTGTGCCCTGGGTGGCCGAACGCGAGATCGCCGGCGTGGCCACCGACACTTGGGGGATGGAGGTGCTGCCCAATGAGACACCCGATGTCTTCCAACCGCTGCACTGCATCTTCATCGTCGCCATGGGTCTCTACATCGGCGAGATCTTCGACCTCGAGGAGTTGGCGGCCGACTGCGCAGAAGACGGCCAGTACGACTTCTTCTTCTGCGCACCCCCGCTGCCCATCACCAACGGGGTCGGCTCCCCGGTGAATCCTATGGCCATCAAGTAACGGGCCGATAAACAAGACACTGTCTTGACTATGGATGTAACCGCTGTCACATTAGAGGGCACAACGCACTCGAAACTCCCACCGCCATGGCGCCGCTGGCGCCGCGATAGCGCCAGCGCAACCACCACATCCGAAACAGGCCGAACCAAAGGAGATTCGCGATGAAGAAACGACTTGCCGCCCTCGCCGCACTGGCGAGCGGGGCGCTGGTCCTTGCCGGATGCTCAGGGGGCGGCGGTGACAGTGCCGAGCCTGGCGGCAAGCAGTCGCTCAAGATGGGCATGGCCGCGACGGACACCTTCACCGCGGAATGGTGGGGGTGGTTGGCCGCCGACAAGCTCGGCTACTACGACGATCTGAACCTCGACGTCGAGTTTGTTCCGGCCGGCGGCAGCGGGGATGCCATCGAGCAACTCATCGCAGGCAACCTCGATGCGGGCAACCCCTCCATGCCGACGGTGGGGGAGGCCGTCCTGGGCGGCCAGGATGTGGTGAACATCTTCACGTACAGCACGGGCGCGATCTTCGGCATCTTCACGCCGAAGGATTCCGGCATCGCCAAGATCGCTGACCTGAAGGGCAAGAAGATCGGCGTGTCCGAGCCCGGCGGCGGCGAAGTCGCCTTCCTCGAGGCCGCCCTGCGCGCGGAGGGCATCGACCCGATCAGCGACGTCACCATCATTCCGATCGGCGACGGCGGACCGGAAACGTATGCGGCGATCAGCAATAAAGAGGTCGACGCCTACTCGACGGCCTACAACGACATCTTCGGCCTGCAGACCAGCGGGATGTCACTCGATGACCTCACGCCCGAGTTCTACAAGAACTTCCCGGCGCGCGGCATCATCACTACCTCGAAGGTGATCGAGGAGAAGCCCGACGCGCTGAAGGCACTGGCCCGAGGCACCGCCATGGGCATCGACTTCTGCCTGGCCAACAACGAGGCGTGCATCAACTTCCTCAAGGAGGCCAACCCGGCCGCGTTCGAGGCGAACGCCGAGGGCGTCTCACAGGGGCTGCTGCGGTTCGACCTTTCGCTCACCCAGGTGCCGCCGCGCAACCCCGATCGCATCGGCGCGCATGACGAAGAGGAGACGCGGATCTTCCTCGACACCATCGCGTCGACGATGGAGAGTCCCGCGCCGTACGACCTGAACACCTTCCTCAATACCGAATTCCTGGACTATGCCAACGATTTCGACCGGGCGAAGGTGCGAGAGGAAGCGGCCAACTACAGCGGCTGACGCGGAGGGGACAGGGTAATCGGGATGGCAACGATGATGACCACCAAGACCGCTCCGCTGGTTCGTGCCGAGGGTGTGACCAAGGAGTATCGCGGCGCCGATACCGACACGGTCGCACTGTGCGGGATGGATCTCGACGTCATGGACGGCGAATTCCTGTCCCTGCTCGGGCCCAGTGGCTGCGGGAAATCCACCGCGCTGAACATCATGGGCGGTCTGCTCGCCCCGACATCGGGTTCGGTCACCTTCGACGGGAAGCCGCTGTCGGAACCCAGCCGCGACATCGGCATGATGTTCCAGCAGGCGGTGATGTTCCCGTGGCGAACCACGATCGACAACGTGCTGTTGCCGATCGAGGTGTTCGGTCAATCCAAGAAGAAGTACCGGGACAAGGCCGAAGAACTGCTGTCCATGGTGGGCATCTCGGAGTTCGCCAAGTCCTATCCGTGGCAGCTGTCGGGTGGCATGCAACAGCGGGCGGCGCTGTGCCGCGTGCTGATCCACAGCCCGAAGCTGTTGTTGCTCGACGAGCCGTTCGGCGCCCTCGACGAATTCACCCGCGAGTCGATGAACGCCGAACTGCTCCGGCTCCAGGCCTACACCAAGGCCACGGCGATCCTGGTGACGCACAACATCAACGAGGCGGTGTTCATGTCCGACCGGATCGCCGTGATGAGCGCGCGGCCCGGCCGGCTCGTCGGTATCATCGACGTGCCGTTCGAGCGCCCGCGCAATCCGGAGCTGACCCTCAACCCGGAATTCGCCGCGCTCGCGCTGGAAGTTCGAAACATGCTCGGGCTGCTGTGACTTCGGTACTGCGGCACAGGCCGAGCAAAGCCGGCGTTGCCAAAGCCGACGGTGGCGGCGGCAGCTCGTGGATCAGCGTCGGGACGATCGTCGCGCTCGCGCTCGCCTGGGAGTTGGTACCCCGCACGCTCGACGACCGCACCCTGTTCCCGACGCTGTCGGACACAGTCGCAGGCCTGATTCGGTTGGTCAGTGCCGGCTACTGGTGGAGCGACCTGACCAGCACGCTGGTCTCCGTCGTGTTGGCCTGGATGATCGGTTGCAGCGTGGGCCTTTTCGCCGGCGTCGCGCTCGGCACCGTGCCGTTCATCCGCACCGCCATCACGCCGTACGCCATCGCGGTTCAGGCGCTGCCGAAGATCGTGCTGGCACCGCTGATCATCGGCTGGCTCGGGTTCGGGCCGCAGAGCAAGATCGCCATCGCGGTGCTCATCTGTTTCTTCCCGGTATGGATCGACACCATGGTGGGTCTGGCGCTGCCGTCGGCCAACGAGTTCAAGCTGATGCACTCGCTGAACGCCACCCGAATCCAGACGTTCTGGAAGCTGCAACTGCCGTCGGCGGTGCCGATGATCATGGTCGGCGTCAAACACGCGATGCTGTTGGCGTTCACCGGCGTGCTGGTCGCCGAGATCCTGTCGTCGTCCGCGGGCGGACTCGGCACCCTGACCAAACAGTTCTCGTCGCAACTGAACATGCCGCTGACGTTCGCGGTGGTCATCGTCGTCGTCATCATCGCGGTCACACTGGTGTCGCTCATGGACGTGATCGAACGGCGAGTGGTGTTCTGGTCCGAGGAATCAAGGTCGAGGAAATCATGACGACCGTTTCCGACCAGGTCACCGAACTGCGCGCAGGCGGCACCGCGCAACGGCGGCGGACGGTGTCCCCGTACGTCGTCACCGCGTTGATCGCGCCCGTGATCTTCGCCGTGTGGTACTACATCACGAACAGCGGACTGGTGCCGTCGATCCTGCTGCCCACCCCTCAGAAGGTGGCTGCGGCGGTGCCGAAGGTCGTCGGCGCCAACGGTTTCTCCGACCACGTGTTGCGCACGGTGACCGAGATCGTGCTGGGTTTCGGGCTCGGCGCCTCGGTCGGCTTCGCACTGGGATTGCTGCTCGGCTCCTCGATCCGGCTGCGGACCGCCTACCTGCCGTTCCTGTCCGCACTCGAGGCCATCCCCACCGTCATCCTGGCGCCGGTGATCATCGCGTGGTTCGGCTTCGGGATCGAGGGCAAGATATTCCAGGCGGCGATCGCCTGCTTCTACGCCGTCTTCATCACAACTCTGTCCGGACTCGGTTTGGCCGAGCCGAATTCGGTCGCGTTGATGCGTTCGCTGTGCGCATCCAGGTGGCAGATCATGCGGATGCTGAAGATACCGGCCGCGTTGCCCGTGATCTTCGGCGGACTGCAACTCGGCGCCACCACCGCCATCATCGGTGCGATCGTCTCCGAGTTCGTCGGATCGGATGCGGGCCTGGGATACCTGCTTCAGCGCTACCGTTCCGGCTTCGACACCCCCGCGGTGTGGGTCATCATCGGCATCTTTTTGATCTTCGGCCTCGTCGCCTACTTCATCCTGTGGCTTGCCGAACGCAAGATCGTCTTCTGGCGCGCTGCGGCCATCACTCGCCCCGATCTGGAGAAGCAATGACCATCGACATTCACGCCCACACCGTGCCGGAAGCGTTCATCAAAGCAGTGGCCGCCGAGGTGCCCGCCGCGTGTCCGACCATCGAATCAGGCGACGGAGGATGGTATTTCAGCTATCCGGGGGGTCGGCGCAGCGGACCGTTTCCCGCCGGCATGTTCGACATCGACGCCCGGCTGGCGGACATGGACCGCGACGGCGTCGACGTTCACGCGCTCTCGGTGCCGCCGCCGCAGTTTCAGTACCGGCTGGAGGCCGGTGCCGCCGCCGCGCATGCCCGTCTGTATAACGACGCGTTGGTCGACATCGCCCGTGCCCATCCCGACCGGTTCGTCGTGCTCGGCACTCTGCCGATGCAGGACGTCGCGTCCGCGGTCGCTGAACTCGAGCGGCTGATCTCGATTCCCGAGATCGTCGGGCTCGAACTGGCGACCAACGTGGCGGGCACGAACCTCGGCGACGACAGCTTCTCCGACCTGTGGGCCGCGGTCGCCGCGGCCGGCCTGGCCGTCGTCCTGCATCCGTCCGAGGTGGCCGGCCACGACCGGATGCACGACTATTACCTGCACAACTTCGTCGGCAACCCGACCGACTCCACTCTCGCGGCGGGCTCGCTGATCTTTTCCGGAGTGCTGGAACGCAATGCGGCACTGCGGATTGCGCTGTTGCACGGCGGCGGCTTCCTGCCGTATCAGATCGGCCGCTTCGACCACGGCTGGCAGGTGCGGCCCGAAGCAGCCGCGAGGATCGGTCGGCCGCCCTCGCACTACCTGGACCGGTTCTGGTTCGACACCCTCACCCATGACCGAGGCTCGCTGCAGTTCTTGTTGGCACGGGTCGGCGCCGACCGGTTGGCGCTCGGCAGTGACTACCCGTTTGACATGGCCGACCCGGATCCGGTCGGTTCGGTGCGCGCGGCCGTCGCCGATCCGGCCGCGCTCGACAAGATTCTGCGGCAGACCCCGGAGGCGTTGTTGACCAGGGTCACCGAGGTCAGCCATGCGTGAGTGCGACGAGCTCACCCTGACTGTCCTGGTCGACAACTACATCGACATGCTGATGTCGAACTCGCCCGGCATCACCAGACAGGGCATGCCGGAGCATTTCGGTGCCCGCAACGGAACACCGTTGGCCGAGAACGGAATCTCGTTTTTCCTCGAAACCTCCGCAGGCGGTCGCCGTACGACGATCCTCTTCGACGCCGGGATGAGTCCCATTCCGTTGGTGCACAATGCCCGGCTTCTCGGCATCGACCTCACCAAGGTGGATCAGGTGGTGCTCTCCCACGGGCACCCCGACCACTTCGGCGGCATCTACGCAGCACTGGCCGAAATCGGCTATCGGGTCCCGGTGTTGGTGCACCCGTCGGCGTTCACACCGCGCTTGATCCAGCGCCCCGACGTCACGCTGCAGTACTTCAACAAGCAACTCACCGAGACCGATCTGGTTGAAGCGGGCGGTGCCGTCGTCGCGCTCAAGGATCCCCTCGAGATCGCCCCCGGCGTGATGACCAGCGGCGAGATTCCCACCACGGTTGACTTCGAAGAGGAGGTGCCTGTCGGCCGCATGTCGGTGCGGGACGGGCACGTCTGCGTCGACCCGATCGAGGATTATCAGACCCTGATCGTGAACGTGAAGGGTGTCGGATTGATCGTGCTGGACCCGTGCGGGCACGCGGGAGTGGTCTCCTCGCTCGACCACGCGATGAAACTCGCCGAGGTTGACGCCGTGCACGGCGTGCTCGGCGGATTCCACCTCGGGCATGCGGGCATCACCCAAGCCAAGGTGGACAGGACGGTCGACGAACTGGTCGCTCGCGGTCTTTCGTGGGTCTCACCGATGCACTGCAGTGGTTTTCGGACCCAACGCGCGGTCGCGGAACGGATGCCTGACGCCTTCAGACTGATGACGGTCGGCACCGTGGTGCGCTTCGCGGCGTGACTCAAGCGGCGTCAGCCGAATACCCAAGCAGATGCGACAGTTTCAGAGCGGCCTCACGCACCGCGGCACCGAACTCCTCGACGCGCGTGAGGTCGAACCGGGTGGACGGGCAGGTCCACAGGATCGCGGCCACGCAGTAGCCGTCGGCGCGGAGCACCGGCGCCCCGATGCCGCGCCCACCTGCCACCCGCTCGCCCAGACTCACGCTGTATCCGCGCTCGCGGTCCTGCTCGACGAACTTCTGCAGCAGCGCCCGATCGATCACCGTCTCCGAGGTCATCGGGCTGACGTCGACCTCCTCGAGGTATTTCGTGGCCTCCTCGGGTGGCATGCCCGCCAGAATCGCCCGCCCCGCCGCGCCGGCGTAAAGCGGCGAGACGACACCGGGCTCGATGACGTAGCGGATAGCCTGCCTGCAGTCGATCCGCTCCTGGAAACGAGCCTGATTGCCCTCGCGCACAATGAAATAACAGGTCTCGTCGAAACGTGCCACCAGGTCGCGCACGATCGGCTCGGCCAGCCCCCACAGGGAGTTGTGGGTGTGCAGCACCTCACCGAGGGACGACAGCCTGCGGCCGACCTCGTATCGTCCGGTCAACGGCGACTGCTCGACGACGTCGAGCGCGGCGAGCTGGTTGAAAATCCGGCTCACCGAGCTCTTGTCGATGCCCGTCTCGCGGGCGACCTCGCGCACACTGATCCCGTCGGGCGCGGCGGCCACCGCCTCCAGCAACGTGAACAACTTCGTCGCCACACCGCGATGCTCGGCCTCGGCAGTGTAGGTCGGTGCGGCGTCGTCGTCCGTGTCGTCGCTTGTCATCAAATCCCCTCCGGTGTGGTCGGCGTCAACGCGATGATTGACGCTGACCGGCTATCCCTATTGACTACATAGTCAAGACGCTGTCCCGAATTATATTGCAGCAGGAGTCCGAATGGCGATTATCTTCCCGTGGTACAGGCTCGGCTACATCATCCCGCACCGGCATACCGATATGGACGGCTATCAGTTTGCCCGTGTCGCGCCCGACGGCATGCTGCTTGTCACCACTCAACTCGACCTGGCCGAGTACAGCCTGGCCGCAGTCGAGCGCCAGTTGCCTGCGCTCTGGGAGGGCGTCGGCGTCCTGGCTCCCCGCACCGACTCGATCGCCATCTCGGGTGTGCCGCTGGCGGCGTCGCTCGGGCGGGAACGGACGACAGCGTTGCTGGCCGAGGCCGCCGACCGCGCGGGCCGGCCTTGTCGGACCGACCTCGAGTCGCACATCGAGGCCTTGCATCACCTCGGCGCAGAGCGGATCGCGCTGGCCACCCGCTGGCCTGACGCGCTGAACGACCGGATCGCCGAATACCTCGGCCAGGCAGGCATCGAGGTGGCA
This sequence comes from Mycolicibacterium agri, assembly GCF_002553505.1. Lineage (GTDB taxonomy): Bacteria > Actinomycetota > Actinomycetes > Mycobacteriales > Mycobacteriaceae > Mycobacterium > Mycobacterium agri. The sequence goes on from NZ_PDCP01000041.1 coordinate 23,389, forward strand.
TCGCTGCGATCCGAGCAGCGGAACCTGCAACAGAACAAGGCGGCAGATCCGCAGGCCGATCACCATTTGGCCCTGCGCCTCGGCCGAGCCGCGCTGGAAGCCGCCCCTGATGCGCAGGCGCTGATGCTGCCGGGCGGGCTGTGGTTGGCGATCTATGCCGCGCCGGTGTTGGAGGCGGAGTTCGGCGTGCCTGTGCTGCTCAACATCACCGTCACGGTGTGGGCGGCGCTGCACGCGGTCGAGGATCGACTGCCCGCTTATCCGGGACCGGGTGCGGGCGCACTGCTGGCGGGGCTGAACAGCCGCGCCCAGACCTTCACAAAGTAGGACAGTGTCTCGTATAGTCATCCAGTATCCGTGCCCCGCCGGTGAGCTGGAGGAATAGTGGATCTCGCAGCACTGACTGTCGGACGTTTCCTGGCGGAGGCCGTGGAAGAGGTACCGGACGATCCACTGCTGATCTGGCAAGACACCCACATCAGCTACCGCGAGTTCGACGAGCACTCCAATCGGGCCGCAAACGTGTGGCACGACCTCGGCGTGCGGCGCGGCGACCACGTCGCGTTCATGGTCGACAACAAGCCGGAGTTCCTTTACGCGTGGTTCGGCTTGGCCAAGTTGGGTGCGACGTTGGTGGCCATCAACACCGGCTTCAAGGAGCAGGAGACCCGCTACATCCTCGAGCACTCGCAGGCCAAGTACGCATTGGTCGACGACGTCTACGCCGACGTGGTGGCCCCCAGCATCGACACGCTGCCCGGCCTGAACGCGGTGTATTGCATGCAGGCAGGCGGAATGTTCCCGCACTTCGGCGAGCTGGTGGCGCGCGCCGACACCGCGGCGCCGGCGGCCGACGTTCACCCCGACGACGTCGTCAGCTTCATCTACACCTCCGGGACGACCGGAAACCCCAAGGCGGTGATGCAAAGTCAGAAGAACTTCGTGCTGACCGGTCAGGCCTACCCGCACTGGATGCGGATGGCCAAGGGCGACCGCATCTATGCCTGCCTGCCCTTGTTCCACATCAACTCTCAGGCCTACTCGATGATGGGCGCCATCGGCGCGCGCGGTGCGATCGTGTTGGCGCCGAAGTTCTCGGCAAGCACCTTCTGGGACGACATCCGCAGGCACAAGGTCGCGGTCTTCAACTTCATCGGCGCGATGACGCTCATCCTGAGCAAGAAGGAACCCGCCGACGACGATCTGGACAACGACGTCAAGGTGGCCTACGGCGTACCTGCCCTGCCCGGCGAGCTGCGCGAGGCACTCGAGCGTCGCTACGGCATGAAGGTGATCTCCGGCTTCGGCATGAGCGAGACCACCTTCGGCCTGCTCGAGCCCTTCGACGAGCGCCGCCGCGCCGGGGCGATGGGTTTTCCCCGCCACCACCCGGATCCGTCCGTCCCGCGCACCGAGGCCGCCGTCGTCGACGAGGATGGAAATCATCTGGGCGACAATCAAATTGGCGAACTGGTCCTCCGCGGGCCCGCTCACATGCTCGGATACTTCAATGACCCCGACAAAACCGCTGAGGTGCTCCGCGACGGGTGGCTCTACACCGGCGACATGGTCCGGCGCGACACCGACGGCCAGTACTACTTCGTCGACCGCAAGAAGGACATCGTCCGCAGGCGCGGCGAGAACGTGTCCTCACTCGAGGTCGAGAACGTCATCAACGAGCATCCGGCGGTGCTCGAATGCGCGGTGATCGGCGTGCCCTCCGAGCTCACCGACGAAGAGCTGATGGTCTTCATCGTCCCGCGCGACGGAGCCGAACTCGACTTCGCCGACATCGGGGACTGGGCCGCCGACCGGCTCGCGCGCTTCAAAGTTCCCCGCTACTACCGGCAGATCGACGCCCTGCCGAAGACCTCCACCCAGAAGATCGCCAAACACCAGCTCCGCGCCAGCGTCGACGATCCATCGAAGGGATACGATCGTGACCTCGCAGCCTCGGCCCGATGACGCTCTGCTGAAGGTGAATCCGCTCACCACCGACGCCGAGCTGGAAGAGGGTTCGGTGCCGGTGGCGATGAACAAGTACATCGACCTGGCCGGGTCGGTACTCATCGCGGCGCTCGGCGCCTTCGTCCTTGCCGTGGCCTTCAGCTACGCGCCCCCGAAGGTGGTGTTCGACGCGATCGGGCCGATGGGGTTCCCGAAAGCCATCGGCGCGTTCCTTCTCGTCGGCGGACTCGTCCAATCGGTGCGCAACATCGCCTACATCCGGCGATTCGGCAAGTGGGCGCCCGAAGAAGGCGTCGCGGACGAGCCGGATCACCCGACGTCGAAATGGCGTGGGCTGGGCTTCATCGCGGGATGCTTCGGCTACGTCGCACTCCTGGAGCCGCTCGGGTTCCTCATTGCGACGCCGCTGGCGATCACCGCGGGTCTCTGGGCGATGGGTTATGCGAACTGGGTCCGCCGGGTCGCCGTGGCGCTCGCCTTCACCGTCGTGGGTTTCCTGGTGTTCGAACTCGTCCTGGCCGTGCCGCTGCCTGCGGGGCCCATCGAATTCATGCTCATCGACGCGGGCCTGATCGACCCCTAGCGAAACGGAGTCGAGACGATGGACGTTGTGCGCGAAGGGCTTTCCGCATTTGCGGAGGCCATCACCGCCGGTGTCGCCATCCTGGGTCACCCGATGATGTGGGTGGCGATCGCCGTCGGCGCGATCGTCGGAGTGATCTTCGGCGCGATGCCCGGCGTCGGCACCACGCTGGCCTACGCGCTCATTCTGCCGTTCACGTTCCAGCTGGACATCGTGACGACGATCGTTCTGCTGATGTCGGTGTCGGTCGGTTCGCAGTACGGCAACAGCATCCCCGCCATCCTCGTCGGTGTTCCCGGGTCGCCCGCGGCGGCTCTCACGGTCATCGACGGCTACACGATGCACAAACGCGGCGAGACCGGCTATGCGCTCGGAATCGCGTTCGTCGGCGCAATATTCGGCCAGATCGTGTCCATCCTGTTCTTCATCGCCGCGATCATCCCGCTGGCCGCGCTGGCGTACTTCTTCCTGCAACCCGAGCTGTTCGCGCTGTATCTCTTCGGGTTGGTCGCGATCGTCAGCCTCACCGGCCGCAACGTGCTCAAAGGTTTGATGGCGGTCGCGATGGGACTGTTGATCGCGGTGGTCGGTCTCGACCCGGTCAACGCCACCACGCGGTTCACCTTCGACATCCCCTGGCTGAGAGGCGGTATCGATGCGACGATCGTCGTGATCGGGTTACTGGCGCTCAGCGAGCTTCTGCGACAGACCCGGCAGAACTTCCAATGGAACTCCAACGGCGGCCGGTTCAAGGCCAGGTTCCCGAACTGGCGGCGCTTCCTGCCGGTGATGCCGGCGATGTTCGGCGGCACCGTGGTCGGCACAGTGATCGGAGCGGTGCCGGGAGCCGGTGCGACCCCCGCGGCGATGATCGCCTACCAGAACGCGCGGATCATGTCCAAGCACCCGGAGAAGTTCGGCAAGGGCGCGCCCGACGGCATCGCCGCCAACGAAGCGTCCCAAAACGCGTCCAACTCCGGTGAATTGATACCGACACTGGGCATCGGGATTCCCGGCAGCGGATCAATGGTGCTGCTGTTGGCGGCGTTGTCGCTCAACGGTTTCGTGCCGGGCCCGCACCTGGTCAGCGAGTCGCCCGAGTTGTTCCACGCGGTCGTCGCAGGGCTGTTGGGGTCGTCGATCTTCATCATCCTCACCGGTTGGGTGATGGCGCGCGGCATGGTGAAACTGCTGACCATCAACCGTTCCGTCGTCATCGTGCTGTCGATCGCCACCGTCGTACTCGGTGTGTACTCGCTGCAGTTCCGGGTGATGGATGTGGCGATATGCTTCGGCGCCGCGGCGGTCGGCTATTTCATGCTCCGCTACGGCTATTCGACCCCTGCGGCCGCGCTGGCGGTCGTGCTGGCCGGTGGGTTCGAGGCGTCGCTGCGCCACGGTCTGTCCGTGTTCGACAACGACCCGACGGTGTTCTTCGCCCGACCGATCGCCCTGTCGATCCTGTGCCTGGCGCTGGCGTTCCTGGTCATCGGCATCAGGAGAACCGCGAAGGTGGCCAGGCAGGAACGCGAAATCGTCACAGTTCACGCCCGCGAGCAGACCAGCACGCCTGCGGACCGCACCGATGTCACCGCCGAACCCGTCGATCACGTTGCGCACAAGGAGAAATGACGTGTCAGAACAACCATCAGCCATTGCCGTCATTCTGGCGCAATATCCACCGGAGGAGCGCAAGCGCCGCGAGGACGCGGTTCGCGCCGCCGCTCCGTACGGCCAACCGGTCGAGTTTCTGGAGATCGAGGGCTCGGTCTACAAGAAGGGCCTCACCCAGTACCACCGTGCCGTCATCGCGCCACTGGTGGCCAGGGCCGCCCTCCAGGCGCAACGCGCCGGCTACAGCGCGGTGGTGCCGTACGGCACGTTGGATCTCGGCATCGACGAGGCCCGACACGTAGTCGACATACCCGTGATGGGTCCCGGCCGCACGAGCACCCACATCGCGCTGACGCTCGGGTCACGGGTCAGCGTGCTGTGCTACGACCAACCGCATGTCGTGATGTTCCGCAAGCTGCTGCCGTCCTGGGGAGTCACCGAGGGCGTCACGTCGATCCGTCCGGTCGACGTCCCGATCACCGAGATGGCAAGTCGCACAGACGAGCTCAGGAAGCGATTTGTCGAGCAGTCGCAGCGCGCCATCGAGGACGAGGGCGCCGAAATCATTCTGCCGCTCGGCATGACGATGGTGCCCGTCCTGATGTCCGCGGCGTCACTGTCCGACGAGATCGGTGTTCCCGTCGTCGACCCGATCGCTTCGACCCTCGCCGTCGCCGCGTTCCTCGGCTCGGGCGGCTACACCAACAGCCGCGTCGCCTACCCACACGTCGAGCCCTGACAGATCACTTCAAGAGCAAGGAGGCTCTCATGAGGGCAAGTCACATCATCCGATCCGTAGCGGCAACCATCGCGGCCACGGCATTGGTGGCAGGCGCGGTGGCGTGTTCGGCCGACCGCGAGCGCCAGCGTGGCGAGCAAGCCGACGACGGCACCGACACTCCGGTTTTCGCCGACGACGGCAAGCTGCAGCCGCTCAAGGACGGCTTCCCCGACAAGCCGTTGACGATCGTCGTTGTCGACGAGGCGGGCAGCGACGACGGCATCTACGCGCGGCAATTCGCGGAAGCGGCCGCCAAGATCGCGCCCGTCGACATCAAGGTGCTCGACCGACCCGAGTTCGGCAGCACGTACGGAGCATGGGAGGCGCTGGACTGGATCAGCGAGCAACGCGGCGGCGACGAGGGATACATGCTCGCAGTCGTCACGCTGCCGGGATCGACCATCGATCTGTTGGCGACGCCTGTCGCCAGCGAGCTCGACGTCAACATGGAGTCGCTGAACACCGTCGCGCTCACCGAGTCGGTGCCCTATGTGGTGGTGTCGCGGGCCGGCGCGCCGTGGGGCGACAGCTTCGAGGACATGTTGGCCTACGCCAAGGCCAATCCCGGTCAGGTCAAATACATTTCGCGCGGTCCCGGCGCCGGACCCGACCTCGCGATGAATAACTACGCCGACATCGCAGGCGTCGAGTTCAACACCAGCGTCGGCGGGTCACACTCGGAGATCAACACCGCGCTGGGCGCCGGTGCGGGCGACATCGCCGTCACGCTTCCCGGTGCGGCCTCCCCGTTCGTGCAGGACGGCAAGGTGGTTCTGCTGACCTGCACCGGCAACGCCAACCCGTGCGCCGCCAATTGGGGTAAGGCGCAACCGAACGCGGCGTCGGTGCTCGGCATCGAGAACGACCCGTGGGGTTCCACCCGCGGACTGGTCGCAGCCCAAGACATTCCGGAGTCACATCGGCTGTGGCTCGAGGCGCTGGTGAAAAAGGTCTCGGAGTCTGACGAGTTCATCAAGGCGCGTACGGCGATACCCGGTGTCGGCATGGACTACCTCGACAAGCAGCAGGCACTGGAACTTCAACAGGCGGCCTACGACCCCGCCTACGAAATCCTCGACCGGCTAGGGGGCCTCGCACCCGGCGTCTCGAAGTAACCAAGACCGACGGCGGATCACCCCGGGTCGCGTGGATCCGGGGGAGCCACCGACTGCCAGGAGGAACATCGCATGCGGGTGATTGATGCCCACGCGCATCTGATCTCGACGGATGCGGTCGAGACGCTGCGAGAAGAATTGCCGGATCACGCTCCGGCTTTCGAGGACTGTCCGGGTGGACGATACCTGGTGTACCCGAACGGTCGGGCGAGCGGGCCGCTGCCGCAAGGCATGTTCGATCTGGACGTGCGGCTCGACGACATGGACCGAACCGGGGTGTCCGTGCAGGTCCTCTCACCCAACCCGCCGCAGTTCGGCTATGCGCTCGACGCCGATGCGTCGGCGGTGCATTCGGCGGTCGTCAACGACGCGACGATCGCGACCGCCGAGAAGGCGCCCGACCGGCTGCTCGCGTTGCTGACCCTGCCGCTGCCGAATGTCGATGCGGCGCTGAACGAACTGGCCCGCTGCGCCGGACGCGCGCCGGTGCGGGGTGTCGAGATCGGGGCTAATATCGCGGGCGAGAACCTGGACGCGCCCGAACTCGAGCCGTTGTGGGCCGAGCTCGAGCGGCGGAGGATGTTCGTCCTCGTCCACTCGGCACCGGCCGACACCCCGCAGTACCGCAGGCATTTCACCCGCAATCTGGTTGGCAATCCTGCGGATTCCACGTTGGCCATCGCCAGCCTGATCTTCGGCGGCGTCGTCGAACGCCACCCCGATCTGGTGTTCTGCTTCGTGCACGGCGGCGGCTTCGCGCCCTACCAGATCGGCCGGTGGGACCGGGGCTGGCGGTCCCGCGAGGAACTGCGCGCAGCGGCGCCGCGGCCGCCCAGCGAGTATCTGCGCAGGTTCTACTTCGACAGTCTCACGCACGACTCTGCGTCGCTGGCGTTTCTCGGCGCCCGCGTCGGATGGGACCGAGTCGTTCTCGGCAGCGATTACTGCTTCGACATGGCCAGCGACGACCCCGTGGCAGACATCCGACTGCTGCATCTGGACTCCGCCGACGAATGCGCCGTGCTCGGCAACACCATGGCATCGATCCTCGATCGAGCCGAAACCGCAAGAGGAGAAGGATGACTGACGACCAAGTGGAGCGCGACTGGCAGCGCCTACACGACGCCGCCGAGCGCCTGAAGAACTGGGGCAAGTGGGGTCCCGACGATCAGGCGGGCACGGTCAACTACATCACGCCGGAGAAGATCCGGGCCGCCGCCGGGTTGGTGACTGACGGCAAGGTGCTGTCGTTGTCGATCGACTATGGCGAATCCGGGCCGCAGAGCGGGCATTTGCGCCGGTTCAACCCGATGAGCTTCATGATGCGCGACGGTGACGACGCCTACGCCAGGGCGCTGGCGGGCACGCCGCAGGGCATCGGCGCCGCCGACGACATCCTGATCATGGCCGCGCAGGGTGCCACCCACTGGGATGCGTTGGGGCACATGTTCTTCGACTCGAAGATGTGGAACGGATACGACGCCCGGCTGGTCAGCTCGATGGGCGCCGAGAAGAACGACATCAGCAACTACCGCGATCGCATCGTCGGACGCGCAGTGCTGCTCGACCTGCCGCGCTTTTTCGGCGTGGAGTGGCTGCAACCGGGACGAGCCGTCAGCGGCGACGAGTTGCAGGGGTGCGCCGACGCTCAGGGTGTGGCCGTCGGCTCCGGCGACATCCTGTTGATCCGCTTCGGCCAGATCACCCAGGTCCGCGCCGAGGGCAGCTGGGGGCAATACGCGGGCGGCGACGCGCCGGGACTCGCATTCGACACGCTGGATTGGTTGTTCCACAAGGAGATCGCAGGCATCGGCGTCGACACGTGGGGCGCGGAGGTACGACCCAACGACGTCTGCGCGGTCAACCAGCCGTGGCATCGAGTGGCATTACCGTCGATCGGTCTGCTGGTGGGGGAGATCTTCGACTTGGACGCGCTCGCAGAAGACTGTGCGGCCGACGGCCGCTACGAGTTCTTCTTCTCGGCGAATCCGCTGCCGGTGATCGGCAGCGTCGGTGGCCCGATCAACCCGGTGGTGGTCAAATGACCGAGCGCCCGATCCCGCAACTGCGCGGGGAGGAGAAGCAGTACTACGCCGACCTGCGCGAGCATCGGCTGCCGTACTACCGCTGCAGCGATTGCGAAGTGGCGTACGCGCGCCCGCAGGAGTTCTGCCCCGGATGCGGTGGCGGCGTGACGCGACAGTGGTCGTCGGGGATAGGGACGGTGTATTCGTTCACCACGCAACAGCGGGCAGGCCACCCGTACTTCGCCGACGCGGTTCCCTACACGATCGCACTTGTCGACTTCACCGAGGGCTTCTGCACATTGGCCGACCTGACGGTGCCGAACGGCAACCCCCGCATCGGGCAGCGCGTCCGCGTCGAATTCGAGGACGTGACCGACGAATTGACCCTCGCACACTTCGTGGCGGTGTCATGAGTATCCGAGGTAGGGCAGCCATCGTCGGCGCGGCCGAGGTCGACACCTGGCAGTCGGAGGGACGCTCCCCGGTCGGCCTGATGGCCGAGGCGACACGGCGCGCCGTGGCCGATGCCGGCCTGACGCTGGCCGACGTCGACGGCTTGTTCAGCGCCAGTTCGCATTACACGTTTCCGACCATGAACCTGGCCGAGAAGCTGGGGATGCACCCGCGATTCATGGATTCGTCGAACATCGGCGGTGCCTCGTTCATCAGTCATGTCGGCCACGCGGCCGCGGCGATCGCCGCAGGGCTCTGCGACGTCGCGGTGATCGCCTACGGCAGCACTCAGCGATCCGACAAGGGGAAATTGGTCAGCCGCGCCGAATGGTCGGCGTACGAGGAGCCGTACGGGCTCATCCATCCCATCTCGTCGGTGGCGCTCATGGCGCAACGCCACATGCACGAATTCGGCACCACCAGCGAGCAACTGGCCGCGGTGGCGGTGTCAGCGCGGGAATGGTCGCTGCTGCATCCGAATCCGCCATACCCGAAACCGCTCACCGTCGACGACGTGGTCGGCTCGAGGATGATCTCCACACCCTTGCACGCGAGGGACTGCTGCCTGGTCACCGATGGTGGCGCCGCGATCGTGATGACCTCCGCGCAGCGTGCGGCAACGCTGCGGCGGCCGCCCGTTTTTCTGATGGGTTTCTCGGAATCGAGCAACCATCGGACCGTCTCGGCGATGCCGAACCTCACCAGCACTGTGGCCAATCAGACGAGCCGGCTCGCGCTGGAGATGGCCGGGCGGTCACTGGCCGACATCGACACCGCCCACGTCTACGACGCCTTCACGATCAGCCTGCTGATCCTCTTGGAGGACATCGGCTTCTGCGGCAAAGGTGAGGGTGGCCCATTCGTGGCCGACGGCAACATCGCTCCCGGCGGCACTCTCGCCCTCAACACCAACGGTGCCGGGCTGTCCTACACCCACCCGGGCATGCTCGGTCTGTTCCTACTCACCGAGGCGGTCGCGCAGTTGCGGGGAGATGCGGGGCAGCGCCAAGTGCCGGGCGCGGCGACCTCACTGGTGCACGGCATGGGTCTGACGATCGCCGCTCATAGTACGGCGATACTGTCGACACATGCAGATTGAGTCAACGCTGCCGCATTGCCCGCGGTGAGCGGCCCGAAGTGAGCGCCGAAACCGTCGACGGAGTCGGGTTTCGGTCCGAGCGGGGTCCGATCCTCGCGTCGATCATGCTCACGATGAGCCTGGTGGCGCTGGACGCGACGGTGCTGGCCACCGCGGTGCCGACGATCGTCGGCGAACTCGGCGACTTCAACCTGTTTCCGTGGCTGTTCTCCGGCTATCTGCTCGCGCAGGCGGTGACGACGCCGCTGTACGCCAAGCTGTCGGACCTGTTCGGGCGCAAACCCGTCATCCTGGTCGGCATCGGGCTGTTCATGGCCGGGTCGATCCTGTGCACGGTCGCATGGTCGATGCCCACGCTCATCGTGGCCCGCGCGGTGCAGGGGCTGGGCGCCGGTGCCGTGCAACCGATGTCGGTGACGATCGTCGGCGACATCTACTCACTGGCCGAACGAGTCAGGGTGCAGGGCTATTTCGCCAGCGTGTGGGCGATGGCTTCGGTGGTCGGCCCGACGCTCGGCGGGGTGTTCTCCGAGCTGGGGATTTGGCGCGCGCTGTTCGCGCTCAATGTGCCGCTGTGCCTGTTGGCCGCGTGGATGATGGTGCGGCGCTTCCACGAGAACGCCGAGCGCGCCGCGCGGCCCGTCGACTACCGCGGCGCGGTGCTGCTGATCGCGGCGCTGACGTCATTGGTGCTGGGCATCCTCGGCGGCGGGCAGGCCTGGGCGTGGGCCTCGCCGGCCAGCTTCGCCGCGTTCGGCGCGGGCGTGCTGCTGCTGGTGGCGTTCGCCGTGTCCGCGCGTCGCACCCCCGAACCGATCCTGCCCGGGTTCGTGCTGACCCGGCGCCTGCTGGTGACCACGACGGTCGTGGGGCTCGCCGTCGGCGCGATCCTGATCGGGCTCACCTCCTACGTGCCGACCTACCTTGAAGGCTCCCTGGGGGTTTCGCCGGTGCAGGCCGGCCTGGCATTGACGACGCTGACCATCGGCTGGCCGCTGGCCTCGGGCCTGGCCGGCCGCATCTACCTGCGGGTCGGGTTCAAGAAGACCGCGATCATCGGCGCGGCGCTGGTGCTGACAGGCGCGGGATCGCTGCTGTCGGTGGCGCACCGACCGAACATCATCGCGATCGCCGCACTGTGCTTCGTCATCGGCTGCGGCCTCGGCCTGCTGGCGCTGCCGAGCCTGATCGCCGCGCAGTCCAGCGTCGACTGGGAGGAACGCGGCGTGGTCACCGGAACGCACATGTTCGCCCGCTCGCTGGGCAGCGCGGTGGGCGTGGCCGTTTTCGGAGCCATCGCCAACACCTTCTTCGGCGATGGCGACGTGCATTCGCTGGGCGCCTCGGTCATTCAGTCGGGCACCGCCGCGGTGTTCGTCGGCGTCGTGGTGGTCGCCGTGCTAGCCGCGGTCGCGGTGGCCGCGATGCCGCCGACGCCGCCTGCCCGGAATCCTCACGGGCCGACGACAGCGCCCAGGTAGTTGTTGCTCAGCGCCGCATAGGTGCCGTCGTGCTGCGCGGTGCTCAGCCACTGGTTCACCGCGTTCTGCAGCGCTGTATCGCCTTGCGGCAGCAGGTAAGCCTTCTCGTCGGAGGTGAACGGCTGATCGACGCCCACCCCGCACAGCGCCGGATTCTGCTTGGTCTGATAGCGAATCTCGCTGGTGTCGGTGAACATCACGTCCGCCGCACCGGAGGTCAGCTGCTCGAAGATGGTGTTGTTGTCGGGGTAGATCTGCAACTGCGCGTTCTTGATATGCCCGCGGGCGAACTCCTCGTTGGTGCCGCCGGGATTCTCGACGACGCGCACACCGGGCTGGTCGAAGTCGGCGAGCGTGCGGTATCGCGCGCTGTCGGTGCAGCGGATGATGGCGCTCTTGCCGTCGCGCAGATAGGGCTGGCTGAACAACGCGCGCTCGGCACGCGCCGCCGTGACGGTGATGCCGCCCATCGCGACATCGCAGCGAGACCCGATGTCGTTCATCAGGTTCGGCCACGTCGTGGGCACCAGCTCCAGATCGGCGCCGAGGTGCTCAGCGAGGCTGTGCGCCATGTCGATGTCGAGGCCCTGCCAATTGCCGTCGTCGCGGAACGTGAACGGGCGATAGTCACCGGTGCTGCACACCTTGACGACCTTGCTCGCCTCGATCTGCGGCAGCCGTGACTCGTCGGCCGTTGCAGTGCCGGACGTGACGGCGGAAGTGACAATTCCCAGGGGCAGCAGCGCGGCGGCAAGCCCGCGGCGCACGTTTCCAGCAGGCATCACCGACCACTTTAGGCCTTCGGTCGAGATCGTTATCGTCTAGGCGTGACTGAAACCTTTACCGAAAGGTTCGCAGCGGGGCTGGCCGGCTACGGCGACGGGCAGTGCATCGAGTTCGAGGGCCGCTGGTACACCGGCGACGAGGTCACCGCCTACGCCGACGCGATCGGCGCCCAGCTGCGTGCGGCGGGTGTCGACGACGACGCGCCGGTCGGGCTGGTGGTGCGCAACCGACTGCCGCATGCGGCGGCGATCATCGGCTTCCTCGCGGCCGGGCGCGCGGTCTCGATGATCTATTCGTTTCAGTCGCCGGAGGCCATCGGCCGCGACATCGAAACGCTGAATCTCTCGGCGATCGTGGCCGATAGCGAAGACTGGACCGACGCGGTGATCACCGCCGCCAAACGGACCGGCAGCGCAGGGGTCGCGCTGTCGGTGACGGCGCCCACCGTCACCGCCGTGCCCGGGCTCGAGCGCCGCGACGAATCCCGTCGGCACACCGAAGCCGAACCCGATGTGGCGCTTCAGATTCTGACCAGCGGCACCACCGGCCCACCCAAACGGCAGTCGATCAAGACACGGGTGCTCGAACGCACGGTGTTCAGCGTGACAAGCGGCGAAGCCGCACCACCAGGCGCCCCGCCCGAGTTCTCCTACTGGCAGTTCGGCGGCATCGGGGTGTGCCAGCTGATCGCAGGCATCTACAACGGCAGGCGCATCGTCATCCTGGAACGGTTCACCGTCGACGGCTGGGTGAACGCGGTGAAGACGCACGGCATCAAGCGCTCCGGCGTGCAGCCCGCCGTCATTCGCATGCTGCTCGACGCCGACGTGCCCAAGGAAGACCTCGCGTCGCTGGACTTCCTGATCAGCGCGTCGGGCCCGCTGGACCCGGAGACCCGCGACGAGTTCGAGGCGCGCTACGGGATCGCGGTCAAATTGGCTTACGGAGCAACCGAATTCGCCGGGTCGCTGTGCGCCTGGACACCGGAGATGGAACGCGAGTTTGGCGCCAGCAAGCGCAACAGCGTCGGGCGGGCGCTGCCCGACACGCAGCTGCGCATCGTCGACCCCGACACCGGCGCCGAGCCGCCCACCGGTGAGCGTGGGCTGGTGGAGGCGAAGATCGCCGCGATCAGCGACGACTGGATCCGCACCACCGACATCGCCTCGATCGACGAGGACGGCTTCGTCACCTTGCACGGCAGGGCCGACGGCGCCATCAACCGCGGCGGTTTCAAGATTCTGCCGGAAACCGTTCGGCGCGTACTGATTTCGCATCCGGCCGTGCGCGACGCCTGCGTGGTCGGGGTACCCGACGCGCGGCTGGGCCAGGTGCCGTTCGCGGCCGTCGAAGTGACACCGGGCCTGCCAGTGCCGACCGAGGACGAACTCGAAGACATGGTCCGCCGCTCGCTTCCGGTGTACAACGTGCCGGTCGCCTTCGTCATGGTCGACGAACTGCCGCGCAACCCGGCGCTGAAGGTCAGCCTGCCCGCCGTCGCTGCGCTCTACGAATCGCGCTCGAAGACGTAGAACCGCGCCGGCTGCTGGCCTTTGCGCGCTTCGGCGGGTTCGGGGCCCGACGAGAGCATCTTCCAGTCCGTCGCGAACAGCGTTTCGACCTCGTCGGGATTGATGCCGGGCACACCGAATATGGTGCCGCGGAGGAACTCCACCAACAGCAGCCGCGCACCGGGTGCGGCCGCCGCCGTCACCTCCCGCACGTAGGACCGCCGGTCGTCGGCGTTCATGCCGTGCAGGCACCCGTTGTCGACAATCAGTTCGAAGCCCGACCCGATGCCGTACTCACTCAACCGGGTGACGTCGGCCTGCTCGAAGCGGATGTCGACATTCTCCGCGGCGGCTTTGGCGCGCGCCTTGTCCAGCGCGGTGGCGACGAAGTCGACGCCGGTGACCTGCCAGCCGTGCTTGGCCAGATAGATGGAGTTGTCCCCGGTGCCGCAGCCCACGTCCAGCGCAGTCCCGGGTTGCAGCGGCGGGGTGTGGCTGTCGCCTTCGACCAGCGTCTGCAGGCTTTTCGCCAGCGGATGACCGTCCCAAGGCGCGAAGCCGATCCGGTAGAGGACCCGGTAGAGCAACTGCCGGGACGACATGTCACACCGATCCCAGGTCCGCCGAAAGCCAGTGCTGCGGACGCATGTAGATCACCACGCTCTCGCCGTGCTCGCGGCGGGCGAATTCCAGATACGGCTCGACCGCTTCGGGCCGAAGATAGCGCTTCGTCAGCTCGACGAGCTGGTCGTCGGTCGCGGGTTCGACGCGACTGACGGGGCCGTCGACCGACACATACCGGACCGTGGGTTCGACGCGGTCGACCATCAAGGTGAACTCGCCCTGGGTCTCGATGAGCCGATGCTTGCGTGAGCCGAGGCCGGTGAGCACCCATGGCTCACCGCCGGGTTGGTACTGATACCAGATGGGCACGGTCAGCGGTCCACGCTTGTCGCCCGCGGAAACCGACAACGCAGCGACGTGAGGCTCGGCCAGAAACTGTTCGCGTTCTTCCTTGGAAAGGGCCATGATCGTCAGGCTAGGCCTCTAGCGACACACAGGCCGCGCATTTCGATAGGGCTCGGGCTTAGAGTCGGATGTCATGCGCTTCGGATTGTTCATACCTCAAGGGTGGCGACTCGATCTGGTGGACATCCCCACCGAACAGCACTGGCCGGTGATGCGTGAGCTCGCCGCGCACGCCGACAACGGGCCGTGGGACTCGCTGTGGGTGTACGACCATTTCCACACCGTGCCGGTGCCCACCGACGAAGCCACGCATGAGGCGTGGTCGCTGATGTCGGCATACGCGGCGACCACGTCGCGGATCAAACTCGGGCAGATGTGCACCGCGATGAGCTACCGCAACCCGGTGTATCTGGCCAAGGTCGCCGCCACCGCCGACATCATCAGCGGCGGGCGCGTCCAGATGGGCATCGGCGGCGGCTGGTATGAACACGAGTGGCGGGCTTACGGTTACGGCTTTCCGTCTGCGGGAGTGCGCCTGGCGCGCCTGGACGAAGGCGTTCAGATCATGCGCGAGGCGTGGCGGAACGGCCGAGTCACGTTCCACGGCAAGCACTATGACGCCGACGACGCCATCGTCGCGCCGAAACCGTTGCAGGACGGCGGATTACCGATGTGGATCGCAGGCGGCGGGGAGAAGGTGACGCTGAAGATCGCGGCCAAGTACGCGCAGTACACCAACTTCACCTCCGAACCCGACGGGTTCGCGCACAAGTCGCAGGTGTTGGCCGATCACTGTCGCGACGTCGGCACCGACTACGACGCGATCGTGCGGTCGTCGAACTTCAACGCCGTCATCGGCGAATCCGAAGCCGAGGTCGACGACCGCATCGCCGCCATCCGCGCCAAGCAGGTCGCCAAGGCCGACGAGCAGGCCGTCGACGCCATGCTCAACACGATGAAGTCGCCCGGTTCGGCTTCCGGTACACCCGAACAGGTCATCGAGAAGTTGAAGCGGATGCGCGACCTCGGCTGCGAGTACGCGATCCTGTACTTCCCCGAGGCGGCCTACGACCGTTCCGGCATCGAGCTGTTCGAGCAGAAGGTCATCCCGGAGCTGACCTGACGCTGACTACGGCGTCGGCGCCGGGGGCGGTGGCGCGGCCGGATCTGGCGGCGGCGTGTCGAAGTAGCCGGGCGGCGGAGGTCCGTCCAACGGGTAGTAGCCGGGCGGCAGCGGCGGCCCGCCGCCTTGGTCCTTCGGCTCCACCGGTGGTCCGTTCGATTCTGGCGCGGTCAGCGATTTGTAGCCGGGCGGCAGTTGCGGCGCCGGACCTGCGCCGGGCGGCGGCGGGTGCGCGCCGGGGGCCTGACCGGGCGGCGTTTCGGCGAACCCGTACGGGTCCTTGGCCTGGTTCCAGGCGTCCCGCAGGAAGCCCAGCGGGCCGTCGCTGTGCCCCGAGCCGTACACCGGATTGGTGATCTCGGGCACCGGCGGCGGCCCGACCGGCGGCGGTGCCGCGACCACGTCGCCGCCGACGGGGTCGCCTGCGGGAGCGGGCTCGAACACGGGCTGGCCTGGCGGAATCGGCTGTCCCGGCGGTGGTGGAGGCGGCGGCGGTTCCGCGCTCGCCTGGGCCGCAACGCTGAGCGCACCGAATCCGATGACCGTCCCTGCGATCGCCACGGCGGCGATTCTTCGCGTCATGAGTGACGAGGCTAGCCGGTGGGCCGAGCGCCCGCGTGATTACCCGGCCAACCCGCCTGATCCGGCCACGTCCATCGGCTAGCGGGCGGCCCTGATCGCCTCGAACACCGTCGGGTCGAGAAGTGTTGAGGTGTCTCCCAGTTCGCGGCCCTCGGCGACGTCACGCAGCAGCCGCCGCATGATCTTGCCGCTGCGAGTCTTCGGCAGCTCGGGTACGACATGAACTTCCTTGGGCCGGGCGATCGGCGAAATCTCGCGTGCCACTTCGGCTCTGAGCTCTTCGATCATCTCGGCTCCACCGTCGGCGCGGTCGGCCTGAAGGATCACGAACGCGATGATGGCCTGTCCGGTGTGCTCGTCGCTGGCGCCGACAACGGCGGCCTCGGCGACGTGGGCATGCCCGACGAGCGCGGACTCCACCTCGGCGGTCGAGATGCGGTGCCCGGAGACGTTCATGACGTCGTCGATGCGGCCGAGGACCCAGATGTTGCCGTCGAGGTCGTAGCGGGCGCCGTCACCGGCGAAGTACCAGCCGCGGTCGGCGAACCGCGACCAGTACGTCTCGCGGAAGCGCTTCGGGTCGCCCCAGATGCCGCGCAGCATCGACGGCCACGGCTGATCGAGCACCAGATAGCCCGACGCGTGCTCGCCGTATTCGGGGCTCGGCTCGATGAGGTTGCCGTGGTCGTCGACCACACGCGCGGAGATTCCGGGCAGTGGCCTGGTGGCCGAACCCGGCTTGCACTCGGTGACGCCGGGCAGCGGCGAGATCATCGCCGCGCCGGTCTCAGTCTGCCACCAGGTGTCGACGATCGGAGTTTCGTTGGCGCCGAAGACCTCTCGATACCACCGCCAGGCTTCCGGATTGATCGGCTCGCCCACGGTGCCGAGCAGTCGCAGCGTCGACAGGTCGTGGCTGTCGGCGATGTCTCGGCCCCACTTCATGAACGTGCGCACCAGCGTCGGCGCCGTGTAGTAGATCGTGACGCCGTAGCGCTCGATGATCTCGAAGTGACGGTGCTGGTCGGGCCATGCCGGCGTGCCCTCGTAGAGCACCTGCGTGGCCCCGTTGGACAGCGGCCCGTAGACGACGTAGCTGTGGCCGGTGATCCACCCGATGTCGGCGGTGCACCAATACACGTCGGTCTCCGGCTTGATGTCGAAAACATAGTGGTGGGTGTAGGACGCCTGGGTCAGGTAGCCGCCGGATGTGTGGACGATGCCTTTCGGCTTGCCCGTGGTCCCCGACGTGTACAGCAAAAACAGCGGATGTTCGGAGTTGAACGCCTGCGGGGTGTGGTCGGGTGACGCGGAGTCGACGACGTCGTGCCACCACACATCGCGGCCCTCGCGCCACGGCGTCTCGATGCCGGTGCGCCGTACCACGAGCACATGCTCGACAGTGGTGTCTGTTGAAACCGCTTCGTCGACGGCAGCTTTCAGCGGCACGGCCTGCCCGCGCCGGTACTGTCCGTCGGTGGTGATGACCACCTTGGCTTCGGCGTCGTCGATGCGCGCCTTCAACGCCGAGGCGGCGTAACCGGCGAAGACCACCGAATGCAGGACACCCAGCCGCGCGCACGCCAGCATCGCCACGACGGCTTCCGGGATCATCGGCATATAGATGGCCACCCGATCACCTGCCCGCAACCCCAGGGCGGTCAAGGCGTTGGCGGCGCGGCACACGTCGGTGAACAGTTCGGCGTAGGTGATGGAACGCCGGTCGTCGACCGGTTCACCCTCCCAGTGGATCGCCACCCGCTCGCCGAGTCCCGCCTCGACATGGCGGTCGACGCAGTTGTAGGCGACGTTGAGGGCGCCGTCGGCGAACCACTTGGCGAACGGCGCCTCCGACCAGTCGAGCACCTCGGTGAACGGCGTCTGCCACGACAACCGGTTGGCCTGCTTGGCCCAGAACCCCAACCGGTCGGCGGCGGCCTCGCGATACAGCGCCTCGGTGCCGTTGGCCTGCGCTGCGAACTCGACGGAAGCCGGATATGTTGCGGGGGCTTCGGTGAATGTGTCGGTCATGCGCTGTGAGCGTAGTCACGAAATGCCTGCTCAACGGGCCCGAGTCACAGTAGTCTGCGAGCGGCGCAAGACGAGCGCCGACCGGTCGATGCCGTCGGCCGAACGGCCGGAAGGCTGCGGGTGAACCGCGGCTTTGAATGAGGAGAGATGTCCGGCGCATATCTGGTGGCGGTGGTGGCGATTCTGGCCGTCGCCGCCGTGGTCGCCGCCGCGCTGCTGGTCCGCACGCGCCGCGTGGTGGCCACGCCGACCGAACGGGCCGTGCACGACGCGCTGCACACCGCCTCGCTGGCTGCTCGCGCGCTGCGCAAGGGATTGGGGCCGGAATCGGCGCGCGCCGCGGCACCGCATCTGCGCGCTCTCACCGGCGCCGACGGCCTGGCGGTGTTCGGCGCCGACGGCCGGCTGTTGGTGCGCGACCCGGACCAGGCGAGCGCATGGGCCGCCGACGTGCCCGCCGCGTGTGAACGCGCCGCCGCCGACGCGATCACCGGTGGCCGTCGCGTGCTGGCGCATCGGCACCCGACGGTGATCGCCGAGCCGCTTTCCGTCGACGACACCGGGGTGATGGGCGTGCTCGTCGTGGTGACCAACCGGGCACCGGCCCCCGGCATGCTCGGCGCCGTCGGCGAGGTCGCCCGGTATGCGTCCAGCCAACTGGAACTGGCCGAACTCGACGCGTCGCGGGCCCGCCTTGACCGCGCCGAGGTCCTGGCGCTGCGGGCCCAGATCAGTCCGCACTTCATCTACAACGCGTTGAACACCGTCGCGTCGTTCGTGCGCACCGACCCCGACCGTGCTCGCGATCTGATCCTCGACTTCGCCGATTTCACCCGCTATTCGTTCCGTGCCGCCGGGCAGTACACCACGCTGGCCGAAGAACTGCGCAACATCGACCGCTACCTGCGGCTGGAGCGGGCACGGTTCGGGGAGTCGCTGAAGGTCAAACTCGACGTGGCGCCCGAGGTGCTCAATGTGGTTGTGCCCTTTCTGATGTTGCAGCCGCTGGTGGAGAACGCGGTGCGGCACGGGCTGGCCGGCCGCGGCGGCGGCAGTATCGAAATCGTGGCCCGCGACGAGGGATCCGACTGCGCGATCACCGTGGAGGACGACGGCGTCGGGATGGATCCGGAAACGCTGCGCTCGGGTGAGGCCGACGTGCTGGCCGACGGCGGCTCGGGGGAGGAGCGGGCGCACGTCGGCCTGACCAATGTCGATCACCGGCTGCGCGCGGCGTTCGGCAACGATTACGGTCTGGTGGTCGAGACGGCGATCGGTGCGGGCACCAAGGTGATGATGCGAGTGCCGAAGTTCCGGTCCGGGATACGGGCCGGCGGAGGGGCCCTGGCATGACGGCGACGATGACCGTGCTGGCGGTCGACGACGAAGCGCCCGCGCTCGACGAACTCACCTATCTGCTGCAGCAGAATCCGGCGATCGCGGCCGTGCGCGGTGCCGCCGACGCGACCGCCGCGCTGCGCGAACTCGGCGAGGGCGGCATCGACGCGATCTTTCTCGACATCAACATGCCCGGGCTGTCGGGCCTGGAACTCGCTTCTGTGCTCGGCAATTTCGCCGATCCGCCCGCGGTGGTGTTCGTGACCGCCCACGACGACAAGGCCGTCGCGGCGTTCGACGTCGGCGCCGTCGACTACCTGCTCAAACCGATCCGGCGGGACCGCCTCGACGAGGCGATCCGTCGCGTTGCGGCCGCCAAGACGGTCGAGCCGACCAAGTCCGCTTCCGGCTCGGCTCAGCAGGACCCGGACGTCATCCCCGCCGAAGTGGGCGGTGTCACGCATCTGATCCGCCGCGACACCATCGGGTGGGTGGAGGCCGAAGGCGATTACGCGCGGCTGCACTCGGCGTCGGGTGCGCACCTGGTCCGGATACCGTTGAGCACCCTGGAATCTCGTTGGGGCAACGCGGGTTTCCAGCGGGTGCATCGTTCGTATCTGGTGTCGCTGTCGATGGTCAGCGGGATGCGGGCGAAGGGCGGGTCGGTGATGGTGCGGGTCCGCGCCAACGGCGCGTCGCCTGCGGTCGAACTGCCGGTGAGCCGTCGGCAGGTGCGCGAACTGCGCGACCGGCTGATCCGGGACCCGATGCGCGGCTATCGATCGGACCGCGGCGATGACTAACGACCGGCCGCCGCGCGAACGGGTGGTGCTGGCCCATCGGCGCGGGGCGCGGATGATCCGCACCCGCGTCGAGGTGCAGGAGCAGACCGAGGTCGGCGACGCGCTGGTGCGGGGGCTGGTCCGCGCGCAACTCGGCCTGGCGCTGCGGCTGGCGGCGGTGGTGATGTGCGTGGTCGTCGCGATTCCGGTCGGCGGCAGCGCTTTTCCCGCGCTGGAATCGCTTGCGGTGTTCGGGATCCGGTTGAACTGGCTGCTGTTGGCGGTGCTGATGTACCCGCTGCTCTACGTCGTCGGCCGGTTCTACATCAAGCTGGCCGAGCAGAACGAGCGCGACTTCATCCGGGTGGTGGACGACGAACCATGACGACGTCCTCGTCGGTCCCGTTGACCGCGTTCGCGCTGCTGGCCGCCGCACTGGCGACCGTCGCCGTCGGTGTCTATGGCGGGCGGCTGTCGCGCACCACGTCGGACTTCCTCGTCGCGTCCCGGATGGTCGGGCCACGTTCGAACGCGGCGGCGATCGCCGGTGAATACCTGTCGGCGGCATCGTTTCTGGGCGTCGCGGGACTGGTCGCCAAGTACGGCGCCGACGCGCTGTGGTATCCGGTCGGCTTCACCGCCGGTTACCTCGGTCTGCTGCTGTTCGTCGCTGCGCCGCTGCGCCGCTCGGGCGCCTACACCGTGCCGGACTTCACCGAGTTCCGGTTGCGGTCACCGCGATTGCGCAAGGTGACGATGGTGTTCGTCGTGGTGATCTGCGTGCTGTATCTCGTGCCGCAGTACCAGGGCGCGGGCCTGACGATCAACATCCTGCTCGGCTTGCCGGTGTGGATCGGGCCGGTGGCCGTCGCCGCGATCATCATCGGCAACGTCGTGGGCGGGGGCATGCGGTCGATCACTTTCGTTCAGGCATTCCAGTATTGGCTGAAGTTGACCGCGATCGCGGTCCCCGCCTTGGCGCTGCTGGCGTTGTTCGTCGCCGAACCCGCCCCGCTCGGCGGCCCGCTGCCGCCCACCGTGGACCAGCGCACCACGGTCGACGTCAAGACCGATGTCGTCGTGCAGGTCGATGCGCCCGCGGGCATCCGGGTGTCGGGCAGCGTCGACGGCCGGACCGTGCATGACGCGTCGATACCGTCGGCCGGTGAATACACCGTGGGGGCGGGCAGCACGTTGACACTCGCGGCCGGTGCGACCACGCCCGTCGTGGCGGGGGCGCCGAGCACCGGCGACGAATGGGCCGCCTCCGG
This sequence comes from Mycolicibacterium agri, assembly GCF_002553505.1. Taxonomy (GTDB): domain Bacteria; phylum Actinomycetota; class Actinomycetes; order Mycobacteriales; family Mycobacteriaceae; genus Mycobacterium; species Mycobacterium agri. The sequence continues at coordinate 44,903 of NZ_PDCP01000041.1, forward strand.
CAGCGGGCTGGGCGGCGGGCACCCGCTCTATCAGGTGTTGTCCATCATCGTCGCGACTTTCCTTGGCGCCATGGGACTTCCGCATGTGCTGGTGCGGTTCTACACCAACCCCGACGGGCGGGCGGCGCGGCGCACGGCGCTGGCGGTGATCGCGCTGCTGTCCGTCTTCTACGTCTTCCCGACGCTGATGGGGGTCTTCGCGCGGGTGCACGTGCCGCAACTGCTGATCACCGGCACGGCGGACGCGGCGGTGCTGCTGACGCCGCAGGCTGCCCTCGCGGCGCCGGCCGGGCGCGTGCTCGGGGCGCTCGTGGCGGCAGGGGCGATCGCGGCGTTCCTGGCGACCTCGTCGGGCCTGCTGGTGAGCATCGCCGGTGCACTGTCCACCGACGTGCTGCGCGGGCGGGTGCGCGACTTCCGGATCGCCGCACTGATCGGCGGGCTGCTGCCGCTGCCGCTCGCGTTGGCCGCGTCGACGCTGGAGCTGTCCCGCAACGTCGGCCTGGTGTTCGCCGTCGCGGCGTCGACGCTGTGTCCGCTTCTGGTGCTGGGCATTTGGCGGCGCGGCCTCACCGCCACGGGTGCGGTGTGCGGCCTGATAACGGGCGGCGTGGTCTCGGGCGCGGCCGCCGGGTTGACCCTCGTCGGCGGGATCGACAGCGACGTGCTCGGCGGTTGGCTCGCAGAGTTGGCCGGCTACCCCGCCGCTTTCAGCGCGCCGCTGGCGTTCGTCACGATGATCGTGGTCAGCCGGCTGACGCGCGGGTCGGTGCCGGCCGACACCGCGCGGATCTTCGCCCGGATGCATCTGCCCGAACGGTTGGGAATGAGCGTCGAGCGCACACCCGGCGACTGACCGTTCGTCGCGCTCAACCGACCGTTCACCGCAGCGCCCGTCGACTTGACCGACCGACCGTCGACAGCGGTGCCGAATGTGAGCAGGGTCTCAGGAAGCCGCCGGTTCATGCCGGGGGTCACAGCCGAGTCAGGAGACCACCGATGTCGCTTGCGGATCTTTCCGAACAGGACGCGCTGGCCGCGCGCCGCGCCCGGTATATCGAGGTGCAACAGAGCGCCGAGTTCCAGTCGCTGCGAAGTAGGTTGCGCCGCTTCGTGTTTCCGATGACCGTGTTCTTCCTCGTCTGGTACGGGTTGTACGTGGTGCTCGGTGCGTTCGCCACCGACTTCATGGCCGCCAAGGTGTTCGGCAACGTCAACGTCGGCCTGCTGCTCGGGTTGGGCCAGTTCATCACCACGTTCATCATCACCGGCATCTACGTCCGGTTCGCCAACCGCGAGCTCGACCCCCGCGCCGAGGCCATCCGCGCAAGCCTGGAAGGGGAGGCAGCATGAACACCCTCGCCGCCGACTCGACCGTCGGCAACCCCGTAGCCAACATGGCGATTTTCGCGCTCTTCGTCGTCATCACGCTTTTCGTGGTGATTCGCGCAGGCCGCCGGAAGTCCGACGCCACAGAGTTTTTCACCGGCGGCCGCGGATTCACCGGCCCGCAGAACGGCATCGCGATTGCCGGTGACTACCTGTCGGCTGCAAGCTTCCTCGGCATCGCAGGCGCCATCGCGGTGTACGGCTACGACGGTTTCCTCTACTCGATCGGCTTCCTGGTGGCGTGGCTGGTCGCGCTGCTGCTGGTCGCCGAATTGCTCCGCAACACAGGCAAATTCACGATGGCAGACGTGCTCAGCTTCCGGCTCAAGCAACGGCCGGTGCGGCTGGCCGCTGCGACGTCGACGCTGACCGTGTCGCTGTTCTACCTGCTGGCGCAGATGGCGGGCGCGGGCGGCCTGGTCGCGTTGCTGCTCGACGTCAACGGACGCTTCGGGCAGAGCATCGTGATCGCGGTGGTCGGCGTGCTGATGATCGCCTACGTGCTGATCGGCGGAATGCGCGGCACGACATGGGTGCAGATCATCAAGGCTGTGCTGTTGATCAGCGGCGCGGCGGTGATGACCCTGATGGTGCTGGCCAAGTTCGGGCTGGACTTCTCCAGCATCCTCGGCTCGGCGCAGACGGCGATCACGGGTTCGGCCAACGAGGCGGTCGCGAGCCGCGACGTGCTGGCGCCCGGCGCGCAATACGGCGGATCGACGATGTCGAAGATCAACCTGATCTCATTGGGCATCGCACTGGTGCTGGGCACCGCGGGGCTGCCGCATGTGCTGATGCGCTTCTACACGGTGCCGACGGCCAAGGAGGCGCGCCGCTCGGTGGTCTGGGCGATCGCGTTGATCGGCGCCTTCTACCTCTTCACACTCGCGCTGGGCTACGGCGCGGCGGCCATCGTCGGCCCGGACCGCATCCTGGCGGCGGCAGGCGGGCAGAACGCGGCGGCACCGCTGCTGGCGTTCGAACTCGGCGGCGTGCTACTGCTCGGCGTGATCTCGGCGGTCGCATTCGCCACGATCCTGGCCGTGGTCGCCGGGCTGACGATCACCGCGTCGACGTCGTTCGCGCACGACGTGTACGCCAGCGTGTTGAAGCGCCATAAGGTCACCGAGGACGAGCAGGTGCGGGTCTCCCGCATCACCGCGGTCGTGCTGGGTATCGCCGCGATCGCGCTCGGCATCCTGGCCAACGGGCAGAACGTCGCATTCCTGGTGGCGCTCGCGTTCGCTGTTGCCGCGGCGGCGAACCTGCCGACGATCGTCTACTCGCTGTACTGGCCGCGGTTCAACACCAGGGGTGCGCTGTGGAGCATGTACGGCGGGCTCATCTCGACGATCCTGCTGATCGTGTTCTCCCCGGCGGTGTCGGGTTCGAAGACGGCGATGCTGCCCAACGCGGACTTCGCGTGGTTCCCGCTGGCCAATCCGGGCATCGTGTCGATCCCGCTGGCCTTCATCCTCGGCATCGTCGGCACGCTGACCGCGAAAGACGATCCGGATCCCGGTATCGGCGCCGAGCTGGAGGTGCGATCGCTGACCGGCGTGGGCGCCGAGAAGGCCGTCGCCCACTGACCGACCTCTTGTCGGTACCGCCGACGCGGACACGGGTGTTGTTGGTAGCTTTCGTCTGAGCAGCCCAATCTCGACGAAAGCTACCAACGCTTTCTACACCTGCCCGATGGAAGGGACGCGGTATGAACAAGGTTTCGTTGACCGCCCTCGCACGTGAGCAGCTCGAAACGGCCCGCGCCGCCAGCAGCGGCCGCAGCTCGCACACCGTGTATGGCGGACATGAGCATTCCCTGCGCCAGACCCTGATCGCGTTGAAGGCGGGCAGTGCACTCGATGACCACGAAAGCCCCGGCGAAGCGACGCTTTACGTGCTGCAGGGCCGGGTGCGGGTGACCGACGCCGACGCGGGCTGGGAAGGCAGCCCCGGCGATCACATCGTCATACCGCTGTCCCGCCACGGGCTGCAGGCGCTGGAGGACTCCGTCGTACTGCTGACGGTGGTGAAGCGGGTCGGCCCGCACGTCTAGACGCGCGCTCGATGTTTCGAATGCGCGGTTTCTGACGCGACACGCCGCGACGGCGTCAGCGGATGCACATTCGGTCAGCCGCGGTGGCTCAAAACGTTGACGACGTTGCCTGCGGCGTCAGCGAAAAAGAACCGCCGCACGCCCCAGTCCTCGTTGCGCAGCGGATGCACGATCGTCAGGTTGGCGTCGACCGCGGCACGATAGGCGGAGTCGACGTCGTCCACCTCTATCGAGACGTTCGGGTTGACCGGCGCCGTGGCGTCCTTCGTCATCAGGCTGACCTGGTGGCGAAGATCGTCGTCGGCGAACGTCGCGATCCAGCCGAGATTCATCACCTCGCGAAGCCCGAGCACGTCGACGAACGCGCCGCGGGCCGCGTCGACATCGGGCACCGTGAGGACGGGCATCACCCGTCGGACCGTCATATCGCCGGGCCCAGCAGGTCGTCGGCATCCTTGATGACGTAGCCGTAGCCCTGCTCGGCGAGGAAGCGCTGCCGGTGTGCGGCGTACTCGGCGTCGAGGCTGTCGCGCGACACCACCGAGTAGAACACCGCGCCGCCGCCGTCGGCCTTCGGCCGCAACAGCCTGCCGAGTCGCTGCGCCTCCTCCTGCCGTGAGCCGAATGTGCCCGAAACCTGCACGGCCACATTGGCTTCCGGAAGGTCGATGGAGAAGTTGGCGACCTTCGACACCACCAGCGTCGAGATCTCGCCGCGGCGGAACGCGTCGAACAACGCTTCGCGTTCGGCCGTCTTCGTCGACCCCTGGATCACCGGCGCGTCGAGCTCTTGGCCCAGCTCCTCGAGCTGGTCCAGATATGCGCCGATCACCAACGTCTGGTCGCCGGGATGGCGTTCCAGGATCGACTTCACCACCGCGATCTTGGTGTGCACCGTCGAGCACAGCTTGTAGCGCTCGTCGGGCTCGGCGGTGGCATACAGCATCCGCTCGTTGTCGGTCATCGTCACCCGCACCTCGATGCACTCCGCGGGTGCGATCCAGCCCTGGGCCTCGATGTCCTTCCACGGTGCGTCGTAGCGCTTCGGGCCGATGAGGCTGAACACGTCGCCTTCGCGGCCGTCTTCGCGGATCAGCGTGGCGGTCAGGCCGAGTCGTCGCCGCGACTGCAGATCGGCGGTCATCCGGAACACCGGGGCCGGCAGCAGGTGCACCTCGTCGTAGATGATCAAACCCCAGTCGCGGCTGTCGAACAGCTCGAGGTGGCGGTACTCGCCCTTGGTGCGACGGGTGATCACCTGATAGGTGGCGATCGTGACCGGACGGATCTCCTTCTTTTCGCCGGAGTATTCGCCGATTTCGTCTTCGGTGAGCGACGTGCGGTTGATCAGCTCGCGTTTCCACTGCCTGCCCGCGACGGTGTTGGTCACCAGAATCAGGGTCGTCGCGCCCGCCTTGGCCATCGCGGCCGCACCCACCAGCGTCTTGCCCGCGCCGCAGGGCAGCACCACCACGCCGGAGCCGCCCTCCCAGAACGACTCGGTGGCCATCTCCTGGTAGTCGCGCAGATGCCAGCCGTCCTGATTCAGGCTGATCGGATGCTTCTCACCGTCGACGTAGCCCGCCAAATCCTCTGCGGGCCAACCGATCTTGAGCAGCATCTGCTTGACGCGGCCGCGCTCGCTGTTGTGCACGATGACGGTGTCGTCGTCGATGCGGGCCCCGAGCATCGGTGCGATCTTCTTGTTGCGCAGCACCTCTTCGAGGACCGCGCGGTCCAGGCTCACCAGCGTCAGGCCGTGGGCCGGATGCTTGACCAGCTGCAGCCGGCCGTAGCGGGCCATGGTGTCGACGATGTCGACCAGCAGCGGCTGCGGGACCGCGTAGCGCGAGTACGTGACGAGCGCGTCGACGACCTGCTCGGCGTCGTGGCCCGCGGCGCGGGCGTTCCACAGCGCCAGTGGCGTGATGCGGTAGGTGTGCACGTGCTCGGGGGCGCGTTCCAGCTCCGCGAACGGCGCGATCGCGGCGCGTGCGGCACCGGCCTGTTCGTGGTCGACTTCGAGCAGCACCGTCTTGTCGGACTGCACGATCAAGGGGCCGTCACTCATTCTCGGCTCGCGCTCGCTCCGGTCCTCGCTCGTCCCTCGCTGCGATCCTCACTCGCGATCGCCTTCGGTCTGTCATTTTGTCCATTATCCGGATGGGTGCGACGCGGCTTCTTGTGAGCGTGCGTGAACTGCGGTTTTTCTCCGGTGTGTCGCCCGCAGACACGCACGCTCGCCAAAAAGGGGCCCGGGAAACGGGTCAGGCCGAGACGACGGAGGTGATCCGGTGGATCGCGAACTCGCGGACGCGGCCCGTGGCCGGATCCCACGCCGTCAGCTGGCCGCCGCGGACGTTGACCGGCGCCACCACCCGCTGCGTGGCCACGCCTGCGGGATCGACGTAGCCGATCACCACCGAGCTCTGCAGCCGCGCCGCCTCCTGCAGCTCCGAGATGGCCACCGCCGGGTCCACGCGCATGTTCGCGAACGGGTGTGAGGCCACCTTGCGCAGCACCGCGACGATCGCGCTGAGCGTCTGCGTCGTCGGCGTGGCCGGCGGGCGGGCGAGACGGCGGCCCGGCGGTGGAGGCACCCGCGCGCCGCGGGCGCGCAAGTCGACGATCGCACCTGAGGAGTCCTCGGCGGCCGGTGCGAAGCCCGCGTTGCGCAGCATCGCCAGCACCTCGCTGATCGGCGCCTGCGACACGGCGACGGTGGGGGCCAGCAGCCGGATCTCGAGCTCGTCGGCGCCGGGGGAGCCGACGGCCTGCGCCAGCAGCGCGGGGTCCTCGCAGCGCACGAACGACGACGCCATGCCGACCCGCAGCTGCCCGTGCCTGCGCGCCACATCGTCGATGAGATAAGTAAGTCCTTGCGGCACAGGTGTTTTGGAGTGTCTCTCAAACAGGGCGTGGAGCTCGCCCGCGGTGCGGCCGGTGTCCAGCGCCCGCCGGATCGACGCCTCGCTGATTCGGTACACCATGGCCGCGCCCGCCGATTCCACATTGGCAACGGTCGCCAGCTGCTCGGCGAGATCGCGCTCGAGCGGGCCCGGCACGATCACCGTCAGGTCGGCCTGCAGCAGGAAGTGGTCGATGGGCTTCGGCAGCACCTTCGCCATCGCGCCGACGGCGTCGTCGGCGCCGTCCAGCAGCTTGCGCGCCGGGCTGGTGATCGCGCCGCGCCCGACGAGGCCCAGTGCGTGCGCCTCGGTCAGCAGGTCGCCGACCGGTGCCGGCTGCAGCCGCGCCGCCCATCGGGGACGCCGCCAGATCATCGCCCTGGACGCCTCTGTCGCGTCGGTGCCCGCGCCCTGCGGCAGGTCGGCCAGCACCCGCAGCAGCAGCCTGCGGTCCAGCGGAGCGGCCGTGGAGTACAGGGAATTCGACAGCGCCGCATAGGGCTTGCCATCGGGACCGCGACCGCCGATCAGTGCCGGCCGCGACGGCAGATCCAGCCACGTGGACGCGAGCAGGTGCCATCGGTCCGCGACGGGTGATTCGACGAACCGGTCGGCCGCCACCGTCGGCGCCCAGTACGTGCCCGCGGCGTCGTCGGGTTCGGGATCGGGGATGCCCGCCGCGATGAGCCCGGCCGCCGCCGACACCTCGAGGATGAGGCCGAGCCGCTGCTCGCCGATGCCGGTCGTCTTCGCCAGCCGCTTGACGTCGCGTACGCCGAGGCCGCCGCTGCGCAACTCGGGAACCGGTGCGGCGCCGAGGGTTTCGAGCACCACTTCGACTTCGCGCAGCAGATCGATGACCGCGCCCGCCGCGACGGCGTCGACGTCGGCGGCCGATGTCGTGGACACCACGGGATCGGGCTGCGTCAGCGCGACAGGTCCCGGCAACTCACCGCGCAGCACCTGACCCACCAGTCGCGGCAGGATCACCGTCTCCTCGTCGATCTGGCGCAACAGGCCAGCGGCCAGCAGCCGCTGCACCGGCCGGTCCGGCGGCGTGCCCGGCGCGGCGTCGCGGGTCCGGCCCATCGGCGAACCCTCCAGCAGCCGCTCCAGCAGGGCCCGCTGCGCGTCGTCGATGGCTTCCAGCCGGGCGGCGATCTCCTCGCCGGTGATTTCGGTGTCCTCCAGCACCGCCTGCCCGGGGTACCAGGGCAGGCCCGCCGCGGCCTCGGCCGCCACCCGCACCTCGGTGTCGCCCCACACCAGTGCGCGCTCACGCAGGTCGTCGAGCGCCGCGGTGATCGCGTCGTCGCCGACCCGGTCACCGATCAGCGCGGTCAGCTTGGCCAGCGGCACCGGCGTGGTGTCGGCGTGCAGCGCGAGCAGCGCGTCGAGGATCGCCAGCCGGAGGAAATCCAGCCCGTCGGTGGCGGCCTTGACCGACTGCCGCGACTGCGCGCGCGCGGCGAGCGCGGCGATGCTGCCGGGCGGCGGTTGGGTCAGGTCGGGCCGCAGTTCCAGCAGCCGGATCAGCCGCTCGTCGGGCAGATCGGCCAGCCAGGCGCCCAGCGGGGTGCCCGGAGTGTGTTCGGACATTACTGACCAGCGTAAAGCAGGCACATACCCTGCTCGTGCGTCGCGCCGGTGTCGCCACCACGTGCGGCGTTTGCCACAATATGGGCGTGGCAGACAAGAAGCAGAAGAGCCGGTACATCGATCCGGGCTGGCCGGCGACCGACGGCGAGGACGATCACCCGGTCAGCGAACTGGCCGCCGACCGCACTGGCGCCTTGTCACCGTTCGGTGACCTGACGTTGCCCTTGCCGCCCGAGGATCTGCCGTACACCCACCCGGTCACCGTTATCAACAGGTGACGGTGGCCGAGCCCCGTCACAACCCTCTCTCGCACCTCGACGAATCAGGCGCGGCGCACATGGTCGACGTGACGGCCAAGGACGCCACCAAGCGCACCGCGGTCGCCGCGGGCACGCTGCGCACTCGCGCCGACGTCGTCGAACTCATCGCCACCGGCGGACTGCCCAAGGGCGACGCGCTGGCCACCGCCCGCGTGGCCGGGATCCTCGCCGCCAAGCGCACCAGCGACCTCATCCCGCTGTGTCACCAGTTGGCGCTGACCGGTGTCGACGTCGACTTCGACATCGGCCAGACGGAGGTGGCGATCACCGCCACCGTGCGCACCACCGACCGCACCGGGGTGGAGATGGAGGCCCTCACCGCGGTCAGCGTGGCCGCCCTGACGCTCTACGACATGCTCAAGGCCGTCGACCCGGCGGCCACCATCGGCGACATCCGGGTGTTGCGCAAGGACGGCGGGAAGACCGGCACCTGGGAGCGGCCGTGACGCGGGCCGGCCGGGTAGTGATCGCGTCGACGCGCGCGGCGACCGGTGTGTACGAGGACCGCACCGGGCCGATCATCGTCGACTGGCTCAACGGGTGCGGCATCGAGACACCGGCGCCGACGGTCGTCGCCGACGGACCGGAGGTGCGCGACGCCATCGTCACCGCGATCGGTGAAAACGCCGATGTGGTAATCACTTCGGGCGGCACCGGCATCTCGCCGACCGATCGCACCGCCGACATCACCGCCGAGATCGTCGACTATCAGATTCCCGGTCTGGCCGACGCGATCCGGCGGTCCGGCCTGCCGCACGTGCCGACGTCGGTGTTGTCGCGCGGTGTCTGCGGGGTCAAGGGGTCGACGTTGATCGTGAACCTGCCGGGCTCGACCGGCGGAGTGAAGGACGGCCTCGGCGTGCTCGACGACGTCTTGGAGCATGCGCTCGATCAGCTGGCCGGAAAGGACCATTCGCGATGACCGCTGAGGTGCTGCGGGCCGACCTGACCGAGGCCACCATCCAACTCGACGACCACGAGGCGCTCGTCGCGCATCAGGCGGCCGGGGCGGTAGTCGGCTTCGCGGGCGTCGTCCGCGACCACGACGGCGGCCGCTCGGTGACCCGGCTGGAGTACTCCGCGCATCCCACCGCGGCCCAGACGCTGGCCGAGGTGGCCGCCGAGATCGCCGCCGACTGCGACGGTGTGCGGGCCATCGCCGTCAGCCACCGGATCGGCACACTGCAGATCGGTGACGCCGCGCTGGTGGCTGCCGTCGCGGCAGACCACCGTCGCGCGGCGTTCGACACCTGCGCCCGGTTGGTCGATCTCGTCAAGGAGCGGCTGCCGGTGTGGAAGCACCAGTTCTTCGCCGACGGTTCCGACGAATGGGTGAACTCGGCCTAGGCCCTCAAGCCGCACACTCGGCTTAGGCCCTCAAGCCGCACACTCGGCTCTGGCCTGCCTCGCGATCGGTCGTTAGGCCGGCGGTACCGGCGGCATCTCCGGGGACGGAGGGAGCGGCGGTGGAACCTCCGCACCCGGAGCGGGAGCCGGCGCGGGCGCCATGCCCGGTCCGTTGACGTTCTCCGGCGCAGGCGTGGTCAGCGGTCGCTGGGTCAACGCCAGCAGCGCGTCCTTCCCGGTGATCTCCTGCGTCTGGATGGCGTGCCACAGCTCCTTGAGGTAGGTCACGTTGGGGCTTTCATTCGCCACCGCCGACGGGTCGGTGGTGTAGCCCTGCGGCAGGTTGTCCGGGCTGGCCAGATGCGGTACCTCGGCGGGCGGGGCCGGGATCTCGCCGGTCATCGCCTGGTTGGCCGCATCAAGGGCGGGCTGCGGGATGTCGACCGAGTTGATCGCCGCCATCGGATCCGGCCCAGGCGCGGGTGCACCCAGCGGCGCAGGCGCAGGCGCGGCCAAGGGGGCAGGCGCAGGCGCGGCCAGCGGGGCAGGCGCAGGCGCGGGGGCCGCGGCAGGCGCCGGCGGGGCCGGGGCCTGCCG
>NZ_PDCP01000042.1 GCF_002553505.1 Mycolicibacterium agri
GGCAAAGTCCGCCGCAACACCTGCATCGACCTCTACCGCACCAACCAACTCCCCCGCCAAGACACCTAACCGGCAAGAGATTGCTAGTTCGCCGCCGCCTTCTGATTGACGGCGGCCTCGAACCGCTTCTCCCAGCGGGAGTAGCTGCCGAGGTTGCCGAGCACGAAGGGCGAAAGGGCGATGAGCCAAGTGGCCATCTGGTTCAGCACGTTCGCGGGGAACCGCATGGGGCGCATCATGTCGACGAAGAGCACCACCCGAACCCCGTCCGTGCGGTTCCAGGCTTCGTGCTCGAAGGTGTCGTCGAAAATCATCACCCGGCCCTCTTCCCAATGGCGCGTTTGCGACCCGACCCTTATGCCGCATTGGTCGGCGGGCTCGGGAACGAGCAGCGCGAGATGAAGGCGGAGTACACCTTTGTACGGGCCGCGGTGGGGCGGCAATTCCTTGCCGGGGGCGAAAACGGAGAAAAACGCGGTTTTCATTCCCGGGATGGTCTTGAGCAGCTTGGCCGTTTCCGGGCAGCGGCGGCAATTTGCTTTCGCCCTGATCCCGTAGGCGTAGAAGAAGAAGGTCTTCCAGCCATCGTCTTGGGAGAGAGCCTTCTGCTCCTTTGAAATGTCTTGGAAGTTCGGCATGTCCGCCGCGTAGGGCAGCAGCGCGTCCAGCTCGGCGCGGACTTTTTTCCAGTCAGCCTCGACCGCTGGCACCCACGGAAAGTCGGTGACATCAAAGAATTCACGGTCGCCGAGCAGCGAGGCACGGCTGTAGAGGCGGTAGAGCCAACCGAAAAACGCCATCGCCAGGCGTCCGAATGTGCGCGCGACGAGCCCAGGCGCCTCGTTCATACTCCCCCCTTCACCAGACGCCGAAGTTTATTATCGGGCGCGTTGGTGCGCAATGCGCGAAGCCTGTCCATGCAGCACCGTCTCCTCGAAACTGTGTTCCCGCAATCGAGCGTCTCTCTCAAGAATTTCAGTCACACACAAGGTACAGCGCAACGCGATCGCTTGATGCATCTCGCGGAAGCACCGACATATCCCGGGGATCGCGATTAGCACTGCAGGGTCGGCCATCTTGCGTCGGGGGCCACACCTCAGACGACCATGGTCATTCGCTGAAACACTACCCGCGTAAGAAGAATCGCAGTTGAGCAAGCTCAGCATCACCAACAAGAGAAGCATTAGGCAACTACAGCAAAGCTCAATATATGTTCCGAAACCGCAATCGATCGCGCTTTTTCGTTCTGACTGGATCGTGGTGATCCGGTGTGCGCCTGGCGGTCCGAGGCCAACGAGTCGCCGCATTTCACCGGACGCGCACCAGAATTGAAAGGCTAGGATCTCGGCGATGAAGTTTGTGCTGGCGAGCTACGGCAGTCGTGGCGATATCGAGCCTTGTGTCGCTCTCGGCCGCGAGCTGTTGGCGCGGGGGCATGACGTTCGCGTCGCGGTCCCGCCTGACCTGGTCGGGTTCGCCGAATCGGTCGGCCTCACCGCGGTCGCCTACGGGCCGGATGCGCGAGCGTGGATGGACGTCCATCGAGACTTCTGGACGCGCCTTTTCAAGAATTTCTGGAAGGTTCGCGGCCTGGTCAACACATGGCGCGAACTCTGGGCCCCTGTCAACCAGTGCTGGGAAGAGCTCAGCGCCACACTCAAACCGTTGGCGGACGGTGCCGATCTGCTGTTCACCGGTGTGGTTTTCGAGGGCCCCGCGGCGAATGTCGCGGAACACTACGACATTCCGCTGGCGACGCTGCATTACAACCCCACCCGCGCCAACGGACAGTTCATGCCGTTCCTGCCGGCACCGTTGGCTCGTTTCGTCAGCGAGCTGGGCGACTGGTTTCTCTGGCGGATGGCGAAAAAGGTCGACGATGCGCAGCGCAGTGATCTGGGGTTGTCGGCGTCGACGAAGCCCCCGCCACAACGGATCGCCGACCGGGGATCGCTGGAAATCCAAGCCTACGACGAGGTTTTCGTCCCCGGACTGGCAGCCGAATGGGCGCAGTTCGCCGATCGACGCCCATTTGTCGGCGCCCTGACGCTGGAGTTGGCAGTCGATGCCGACGAGGACGTCTCGTCATGGATTGCCGCTGGCTCGCCCCCCATTTACTTCGGCTTCGGAAGCATGGCGGTCGGTTCGGCGGCCGACACGATCGCGATGATCGCAGCGGCCTGCGCCGAATTGGGGGAGCGCGCATTGGTTGTGGCCGGCTCGAGCGATTTCAGCGTCGTCCCTCACATGGAGAACGTCAAGGTGGTCACTGCGGTGAACTTTGCGACGGTCTTTCCGGCCTGTCGCGCTGTCGTACATCACGGGGGCGCAGGTACCACCGCCGCGGGCCTGCGCGCAGGGGTCCCCACACTGGTGCTGTGGACATGGCCCGAGCAGTCGCTCTGGGGCAGGCAACTCAAGCGCCTGAAAGTGGGTACTGCGCGGCGCTTTTCGACCACTACCAAGGAGTCGTTGGTCGCCGACCTGCGCACCATCCTCGCTCCGGAATACGCCGCGCGGGCCCGCCAGGTTGCCCCCAGGATGACCAAGCCTTCCGACAGTGTTGCCACCGCCGCTGACCTGATGGAGAACTTCGCTCGTTTGGGGCGTGTCGGCTGAGTTGGTCGCAGTCAGTCGATGTCTCCGGTCAAGCCGAAATCGGCCAGCGCCTGGCCCGCGAGCTCACGCAAAGCCGGCTTCGTGTTCTCCCCGCCGGGCTGATAGGCGACGACGGTAACGGTGATCCGGCCGTTGATGCGCCCGGACTGCAACCTCATCACGCCGCCTGTTCGCTCTAGCCACTGCCGCGTTGCGTGGTGCCAGGTCGCCCGCGCGGTGATGTATTCGGCGTCGGTGCCGTCGATGCGGCACAACAGAGAGGTGAGGTCGCCGAGGTAGGAGCAATAGACCGGACAGTCGGGGTCGGCGAGGGCCGCTTCGGCCGCACGCTCCATCGACCGCCTCGACCTGAACGGCATGAGCCACAGGAGCTTTCGGACCTCATCCGGCGTTTGCGCCTTCGTGGCCAACGCGCGTTTGATCGCGTCGCGGGCAACACGCAGATCATTCGTCACGGTGGACGGATCGATGCTGACGCGCGCGATCGACATCGCGTTCGCACGCGTGTCGTCCTCGCCGCGTTCGCTGATCGGAAGTTGCAAGGTGACGGCGCCGTCCGTGGCGCGTCTGCGCCCCATACGCTCGGCGAGTTTGGCGGCCAACCCGGCCAGCAGCGTGTTGCTGGTTCCGCCAAGCGCCTTCGCGCGGGCGTCCCACTCATCGACATCGGTATAGATGGTGATGCCGGGTACGACGATGACCTCGTCCGCGTCGCCGCCAGGAAGGGGGAGGGCCGGTCGGGCCAGTGATCGAACAGCGTCGGTTCTGCCGGGTCGGTTCCGATCACGCCAACGACGGCCCGCCAGCTTCGATCCCGCTACGAACGCCTCGATGATGTGAGGCGTGTCCTGCGCGGTTTCCCTGACATCGTGCACGACCGCGCGCACTGGTGTGCGTGAATGCGGCGGTGGGAGACCCAGATTGCGCGCTTTTCCCATGATCGCGTCGAGGATGACGACCGCGAGGCCGAGGCCGTCCACCAGGCAGTGAGAGACCACAAGACTGATGGCCGTCGCGCCGTCCTCGAGAGGTTGAACGCCGAGGTGCCAGCCGGGTCCCCACTCAGGATCGGTCGGCAGCTGTGAGCGTTCGTCGGCCCAGTCGCTGAGCTCAGAGCGTGGCCGGGGGCATTCGGCGATATCGATGTTCGGCGGCGCCTGATCGGCGACCCACCGATGCCGGGCGAACGGCAGCGGCGAACGTTCAATCCGCCGTCCCAGCAGTCCGTGGCCGAGATTGCGGTGAAAACGGCTCAGACCATCGAAGTCGACTTCGTGTTCGTACACCCACACGATCTGGATGGCGACCTTCTCACCGGTGGCTTGCTGCCACGTAAAAAAACTCTGATCCAGTAGAGCCAGCCGATTGTCGGGCCGCGCAACGCGATTCGAGACGCGGGCGTCATCGGATGCACCTGCAGACCGTGTACGGACTGCCACGTGACACGCCTCCGACCACATTGATTGATTCGCCCGAAATGCCTCATGGAGCGTACACCGGCGCACGGGGCTTTGCTGCGGGCCAACAGCGCAACGGAGGAAGGCGCCGACGCAGCGGGAACCGACAACCGCAGTAGCGCTACGCCACGCGGACCGCGCCACGTATATTCTGCGACCATGAGCAACAGCCGACCCACAGGCGGACAGCGCGCCACAAGATCACCTTTCGCGGTGACTGCGGCCGCGGAGTGGTGCTCGTGACCGCCGCCGGAGGAAGCGGAAGTGCGTCGCGCCCAGTGATTCTGTTCGTATTGGGCATGGGCCGGTCCGGAACTTCGGCTATCACCCGGGTTCTTTCGCTGTGCGGCGCCGCCCTGCCGGAGGGGATGTTGGGCGCGATGCGGGGGAATCCCACCGGTCATTGGGAGTCGCGCGCCGCGGTGAATCTCAACGACAAGATCTTGCACCGCAACGGCGGTGGGTGGTACGACCCGACGCTGCGCCTGGAGGCGAAGGATGCGTTCGACGCCAAAGAGCGTGCCGCATGCATCGCCGAGATCCGCGAGTTCTTCTCCACACTGCCTTCAGCGCCGCTCGTGGTGCTCAAGGACCCGAAAATCACGGTGCTGACCGGCCTGTGGTTCGAAGCCGCGCGTTCGGCGGGGTTCGACGTCGCGACCGTGATCGCGCTGCGTCACCCGCATGAGGTCGTCGCGTCGCTGACGGCTCCCGGTGGAGTCTCTTCGGAATTGTCGAGCGCTCTGTGGCTGAAATTCACGCTGGTGGCTGAGAGAAACACGCGATCCCTGCCGCGTGTGGTGGTCGACTACGCCAATCTGCTCGACGACTGGCGCCGAGAAGTAGCGCGTGTTTCCGCGGCACTTGATGTCGATCTCAACGCCCGTGACGAGAGCGCGATCGATGAGTTTCTGTCCCCGGACCTCCACAACCAGCGGCACTCCGGGCCGATCGAAGAGCCGTTCGGCACGGACTGGTTTGCGACGGTCTACCAACAGCTACAAGCGGCCGCCAGGGACGACGCGTGGGATCAGGGCGCGCTGGACCGCGTGTACGAGTCCTATGAGAGCAGCGAGCAAACGTTCCGAACGGCGTTTCAAGATTTTCAACGCCTGCGAAAAATTCACCGCGTATTCCGGCCGTCCTTCTCCAAATTGTTTTACGGGCTTAGGGCAATGACCCACCGTCGGGACGGTACATGGGCTTAGACTGCCCGTACAAACCCGGGGTATAGGGGGACTTTTCGATGACGTCTTAGGACTTCATCGAATTGGTCTGTCACTTGAGGCGGGGAGGGCCTTCAGTGAAACTGCTTGAACGTTTGAGCTATCACCCGCTCATCTGGAATATCGGTTACAAGACGCAAAAGCACAGCTATCGCGTCATTACTCGCCGATTCGGCAACGACGACGTCGTCTTTCTCAACTATGGCTACGAGGAAGACCCACCCATGGCGTTGGAGCTGGACGCCGCCGACGAACCTGACCGGTTCCCCATTCAGCTTTATCACCGCACCGCGACCCAGGCCGGCGGGCTGGCCGACAAAGATGTGCTCGAGGTCGGCTGCGGCCACGGCGGCGGCGCCTCGTATCTCACTCGCGCTTTGCGCCCGGCCCGGTACACGGGACTGGATCTCAATCCCAACGGGATCGACTTCTGTCGCCGACGCCACCGCCTGCTCGGCCTCGAGTTCGTGGTGGGCGACGCACAGAACCTGCCCTTTCCAGACCAGACCTTCGACGCCGTGATCAATGTCGAATCGTCGATCCACTATCCGGACTTCCGCCGGTTCCTTGCCGAAGTGGCGCGGGTCCTGCGCCCGGGCGGGCACTTCCTATACACCGACGGCCGCTTCGCACCGCATGTGGGCGACTGGGAGGCGGCGCTTGCCGACGCGCCGATGCAGCTCATCTCGCACGAAGACATCAGCCCTCAAGTCGTGCGCGGGATCGAGCGAAATTCGCAGCGTTGGCAGGAGCTGCTGGGTCGGCACAAGTTCAATGTGATGCGCGCGACCTGCCAGTTCGTGGAAGGCTCGAAAATCTACCGCTCTCTGCAAAACGGAGAATTTTCGTATCGCGTGTACTGCTTTGCCAATACAGCAGCTGGCAATTAATTGCTGTGACTTGCTAAGTCATGCGTACCATTCAAAACGAGCGAGTGCCGATAGGAACTCTTGCATCACATTAAGCTGGTCCGTGTGACCGTCAAGCCCTTGAGCTCATTCAAATCTCGTATAAAGAAGTCGATAGACTCCTTGGTTTTCTTCGTCAATAGCTCCGGTCCCGGAGTCCTTGGCCAGCTCGAATACAAGATCAGGTCGGCGCGCGACGATTGGGACGACCCACTGAACGGTCAGGTCGGCCGACTGCAGATATGCCGGCAGATCTTCGCGAAATTGCCGCCCTCGGCCGTCGTGGAGACGGGTACTTTTGTGGGCAACACCACGGTGTTTTTCGCCGAGCTCGGCGTCCCGGTATATACGGCCGAAGTGAAGCCGCGTTATCACGCTTTCGCGGAAATGCGGTTCCGTCCGATGCGTGACCGGGTACATGTCGAACTGGCCGACAGTCGCGCGTTTCTGCGGCGGTTGGCAAACGACCCGGCGGTGCCCAAGGACGGTGTTTTCTTTTACCTCGACGCCCATTGGTATTCGGACCTGCCGTTGGCGGAAGAAATCGACACGATTTTCGGATCGTGGCAACGGTCGGTGGTCATGATCGACGACTTCGCGGTCCCCGGCGACTCATACGAATACGACGACTACGGTCCGGGCGCCGTGCTCAACGCCGAATATCTCGATGCCATCGGGCGCGCCGATATGTTCAGGTTTTATCCCGCTTTACCGGCCAGCCAGGAAACGGGTGCCAAGCGTGGTTGCGTTGTCCTCTGCAATGATGCCGACACCCGAGACCGCCTCAACGATCTGGAGAGCCTGCGGACGTCCTGAGCCGGCAGACGACCCCTTAAGCGGTGATCAGCCGGCGTCGCTGGCAGCTTTGGCTTGACTCGCGTGTGCCACCTGCTGCGCGGTGTAGTTGATGAACAGGACAACACCACCGACCAGGATCACCGCGCCGGCCAGCCACAGAAGACCGTAGGTGATCCCATGGTCCAACGCGTTCAACTGGGCTTCGTTCATGGACTTCACCGGCCCGGTGGTGCCGCCCATGGCGAGCGTGCGTGACGTGATCGCGACTTGCACGACCGCCAGCACCATCGGCCCGCCCAAGCTCTGCAGCATGAGCGCGATGGCGGAGGTCGGGCCGATTCTGTCCAGGCCGACGCTGGCGATCAGCGATAACCGCAGCGGCACATTCACCACGCCGATACCGAGCGCGGCGACGACGAGCGGCAGCACCAGGTTCGGGAAGTACGAGGCGCCGCGCGTCAGTGTCGAGCCGTAGAGCATGGCACACAGCATCAGGCTGCCGCCGCCGATCAACACCACGCGCGGCGAGAAGAATCGCACAAGCCGCGCGGATGCGGCCGCACCGATGGCCACGGCGACGGCGAACGGCAGGAAGGCGACGCTTGCACGCATCGCGCTGTAGCCCATGACGCTCTGTACGTAGAGGGCCACGAGCACCATCAGCGTGAACATCACCCCGCCGCCGAGGAACAGCGCCGCGAACAAGGCCAGACGGTTGCGGTCGCGGAACAGGTTGAAGGGGACAATGGGGTTCGCCGCTGTGCGCTCCACCAGGATGAAGGCGATCAACGCCGACAGCCCGATCACGCCGGATCCGACAGGTATCGGCGCCAACCAGCCGTCCTCGGGCCCCCTGGAAAGACCGAACACCGTTGCGGTGCAGACCAGCGTCGCCAGCACAGCCCCGGTGACATCGAGCTTCATCCGCTCCTTCTGTGTTTCCCGCAGCGCCGCGCCCGCCAGGCAGAAGGCCAGGACTCCGAGCGGCACGTTCACCAGGAACGCCAGTCGCCACGACATCTCGGTAAGCGCCCCGCCGAGCACCAGACCCAGCACGGAGCCGATACCGGTCATCGCCGAGAACACCGCCACGGCCGCGTTGCGCCAAGGCCCCTTCGGGAACGTGGTTGCCACCAGTGCCACGGAGGTGGGTGCGATGACCGCCGCCGCGACGCCTTGCATGAGCCGGGCCGACACCAGCGCGCCGCCATTCCACGCAAAGCCGCACAGGGCTGACGCCAGGGTGAACAGCGCGACCCCGAGCATGAATGAGCGCTTGCGCCCGAACGTGTCACCCACGCGACCGCCGAGCAGCATGAGCCCGCCGAACGCCAAGATGTATGCGGTGATCACCCAATACCGCCCGCTGTCGTTGAGGCCCAGGTCATCCTGGATCTTGGGCAGCGCAATGATTGCGATGGTGCCGTCCATCATGGTCAGCAGCTGGATGCTGCCGATCGCCGTGACCGCGGCGACGAACCAGCGAGGCGGACGCCGCTTGAGTGAGGGCTTCTTCGTGTGGTGCGGCGGGGCTGGCTCGACCGGCGTCTCGGTCGCTTGATCGGCGCGCTCTGTCATGCTCTCCATTTCTGAGAAGCGGCTAAGCCTGCAATGCTATAGCAACTCAAAATGTTGCTAGCCGCCCCTGGCGATACGCACTGGTGCCGCCGATAGCCGCGCTTGTAGCAAATTGTCGAATGTATCGCCAGCAACCGTGCTCCGTGGATGCCATTGAGAATGCCATTCCTGTCGCCGCGGACGTTATCAGCTGCGCAACGACAAAGTCCGACAATGTTCGGGTCGGCGCTAGTTACGCAGCCGCAGGACACGCCTTGCTGGAAAGTCTAAACTCATCGCCGGCAGCCCCGGCATGGAAAAGAGGACAATTTGACGGTGACCGATCGCGACGTGCGATCCCTCTACCTTGACCTGATCCGACGCAATCTCACCAGATACGGGATGCACGAGCGGCTGCCTTCGCAGTGGCCGTTACGTCGGCGTCTTTTGCTGAAGACGGCCAACGCCGTCATGCCCATGCTCAACGGCAGAAGCCCGCTCAGCAAGGACAAGCGCGACCTGGGCCTGGACTGGCCGGCCGAAGCCGAGACGATGATCGGCATGCAGAGGCTCACCAGCCTGCAGCATTGTGTGGAAACGGTGCTGAAGGAGGACATTCCGGGTGATCTCGTCGAATGCGGGGTATGGCGCGGGGGCGCGTGCATCTTGATGCGCGCCGTGCTCGCAGCGTACGGCGAGGAAACGCGTTGCGTGTGGCTCGCTGATTCATTTGCCGGCTTGCCGCGCCCCGACGCCGAGAATTACAAGGCGGACAAGGGACTTCGGCTCGATCTGTTCACGGGGATTCTCGGGGTGCCCGAATCCGAAGTCCGGGCGAATTTCGAGCGGTACGGGCTGCTTGACGAGCAGGTTCGCTTCCTTCCGGGCTGGTTCAAGGACACCCTGCCGAACGCGCCGATTGATCGCATCGCGGTGTTGCGGCTCGACGGCGACCTCTACGAGTCCACGATCCAAGCACTCAATGCGCTCTATCCCCGGCTGTCGCCAGGGGGCTTCTGCATCATCGATGACTACTCGATCCCGGCCTGCCGGCAAGCCGTCGCGGACTACCGCGCCGAGCACGACATCACCGCGGAGATCAACGACATCGACGGAACCGGCGCGCTGTGGCGCAAGTAGCGACCGGATTTCTGCGATGAAGTTTCTGCTGTCCTTCTACGGGAGCCGTGGAGATGTCGAGCCCGGTGTCGCCGTCGGCCGTGAACTTGTGCGCCGCGGCCACGACGTCAAAATGGCCGTCTCACCCAACCTGGTCGACTTCGCCGAATCGCATGGATTCGCCGCGGTTTCGTTTGGACCGGATGCGGGGAAGTGGCAGGATCTGCACCGCGACTTCATGATGCTGATCTTCCGAAGCTTCTGGCGTATCCCCGATTTGATCCGGTTGGGGCGCGAGAACTGGCGGATGTACGGCCAGTTCTGGGAGGAGGCCAACGCGACGCTGCTATCGCTGGCCGACGAGGCCGATCTGGTGGTCGCTGACGCCGGTTTCGACCAGCCCGTCGCCAATGTCGCTGAGTACTACAACATTCCGCTGGCGACACTGCACACCTCCCCGCTGCGCGCGCACGAGGAGTTGGTATCCACGCAGTCCTCGCCGTTGATTCGCGCCGCGACGAGTTTCTCGAAGTGGCTGGGCGAACGGTTGGAGAAGACATTCTGGGACAGACAGCGCAGTGAACTCGGCCTGCCGAAG
The DNA here is from genome assembly GCF_002553505.1 of Mycolicibacterium agri. Taxonomy (GTDB): domain Bacteria; phylum Actinomycetota; class Actinomycetes; order Mycobacteriales; family Mycobacteriaceae; genus Mycobacterium; species Mycobacterium agri. Next base: position 10,283 of record NZ_PDCP01000042.1, read on the forward strand.
ACGACGAGTCCGTCCGTTAGGCGGGTTTCCGAACACGGCTCGCTGGAGATACAGGCCTATGATGCGGCTCTCTTTCCCGCGCTGGAAGCCAAACTCGCGGCGTCGGATGCCGAACGACCCATGGTCGGTGCGCTGACCGTGGAAGCGCCGGCGGAGGCCGACGAGGAGGTCTTGTCTTGGATTGCCGCGGGGACGCCGCCGATCTTCTTCGGTTTCGGCAGCATGCCGGTCGAATCGCCAGTCGACACGTTGGCCATGATCGCCGACGCGTGCACGCAGTTGGGCGAGCGGGCGCTGATCTGCTCGGCCGCAACCGATTTCGGGGATGAGCACCGTGACTTCGACCGCGTCAAGGTGGTGGGCTCGCTGAATTTCGCAGCGGTCTTTCCCGCATGCCGCGCGGTGGTGCACCACGGTGGCACCGGCACGACGGCCGCGGGCCTGCGTGCCGGAGTGCCCACGTTGATCCTTTCGACATGGCTCGATCAAACGCTCTGGGGAGCGCAGGTCAAGCAGCTGAATGTGGGCACCACCCGGCGTCTGTCAACCACGACCCAGGAATCACTGGTTGCCGACCTGCGCACCATCCTCGCCCCGGATTACGTCGCGCGAGCACGCGAGTTCGCCGGCCGGATGACAAAGCCCGCTGAGAGCGCTGCCAACGCGGCCGACCTGGTGGAAAAGTTCGCCCAAGTGCACCGTGTCGGCTGAAACCCCCGTGCGGATCGGCATCCTCGGCGCCGCCAGGATCGCCCCCTTGGCGCTGATCAAACCCGCGCGCGACAGCGCCGACGTTGTGGTGGCTGCGGTCGCGGCGCGCGACGTGAACGATGCGCGAGCCTTCGCCGCGAAACACGGCATCCCAAGAGCACACGACAGCTACGAGGCGTTGATCGCTGATCCAGAGGTTGATGCCATCTACAATCCGCTGCCGAACGCGTTGCACGGCAGATGGACTCGAGCCGCGATGGCCGCGGGGAAGCATGTGTTGTGCGAGAAGCCGTTCACAGCCAACGCCGCCGAAGCCAGTGAGATCTCCGCGATGGCCGCGACGTCAGACCGCGTGGTGATGGAGGCGTTTCATTACCGGTACCACCCGCTGTTCCTGCGGATCGAGGAGATCCTCGCCTCGGGCGAACTGGGCAGGCTCACGCGAGTGGAATCCGCATTCTGCTATCCGCTGCCGAAGTTCTCCGACATCCGCTATGACTATTCCCTTGCCGGGGGCGCGACAATGGATGTCGGATGCTACGCGGTGGATATGGTCCGCAGCTTCGGCGGTTCGACTCCCGAAGTCGTTTCGGCACAAGCGAAATTGCGCGACGACCAGGTCGACCGAGCCATGACCGCCGAACTGCGCTTCGAGGCCGGACATACCGGCCGCATCCGCTGCTCGATGTGGTCGACCGATCTGTTTCAGTTGAGCGCCACGATAGTGGGTGAACGCGGCGAGGTGCGCCTGCGTGTGCGCAATCCCCTCGCGGCGCCGTTTCGCCGGCTGTCGGTGCGATCCAGCGAAGGCAACCGGATCGAGAACTTCCCCCGAGGCTCCTCCTACGCCTATCAGCTGGACGCGTTCGCCGCCGCGGTGCTTCACGGCGAACCGGTGAAGACGACACCGGCGGCCGCAACCGAGAACATGCGAGTCATCGACTCGATCTATCGCGCTGCCGGTCTGCTGCTGCGCGAGCCGGCCTGACCGGCACGGCTTCTCGGATCAGCTGGCGAAATGAACCTGGTTGATGTGGTCGGCCACCCGCAACGCGTTGGCGGCGACCGTCAGGCTGGGATTCACCCCGGTGCTGGACGGGAAGAACGAGCTGTCGACCACGTAGAGGTTGTCGACTTCGTGGGCGCGGTTCTGCGGGTTCAGCACACTCGACTTGGGATCGGTGCCGAATCGGCACGTGCCGCAGACGTGGGCTAGCGCCTCGTTGTCCTCTGCGCCTCGCAGGATGACGGTGCGAAACGGCTTGAACAGTTCCTTCAGCTGGCGCGAAAACGTTGCGCGGCGCTCGATCTCGCTCTTATGGAGGCGATACTGGATCCTCAGACGTTGGCGACCGTTCGAGCTCGGGTGCGCACTGGGCAACACGCGGTTGTCCAGATACGGCAGGTCTTCCATCAGCGGCGCCAGAACCAGCCCGCCATTGAAGTACCGCTCGTAGATGCGCCGCGCGGCAGGATGGACAAGCCGCAACGCCTTCGGTCGCCAACCCGGTCGGTTCGTCAACATCTCCATCGGTGGCATGGAGCCGAAGGACTGGACGGTGCCGTACTTCTGTCCCTCCCAGAAATAGAAGTCGTTCAGGCCGATTTCTTTGTTGGCGCCTGTGATCTTGCATCCGGGTTCGGGCCATATCTCGATCAGGTCGATGAGATGACGCATCATGTTGCGGCCGACCAGGTCCGAACCGTTGGCCAGACCGCCCGGCCAGTCTCCGGATCGCGAATTGAGGAGCAGCACAGGGCTTATGAGAGCACCTGCGGCGAGCACCACCAGCTTCGCCCTCAAGGCCACTGTGCCGGAGCGATCTTGACAGATGACTCGCCGCACCTGCGTGTCGTCTGCGTCCATCCGCACCACGCGACATTGCGGCAGCAGTCGGGCGCCATGCTCGGTCACTGCAGGCAGCACACAGTTTCGGCTGGCATCGTTCTTGCACGCGCGGTTGCAGAGATGGCTGTGACACGTCGAGCAGTCATCGGAGTAGTCGCAGGCCATCGGAAGGTGGTAGGGATGTAATCCGCGGCCCGTCAGATAGTCGGCCAGAAGCTGGTTGGCCGGTGAAAACGGCGGTGGCGCAGGCAGATCGAGGTCGGCGGTCTCCGGCCGCAGGGGGTCGGGCTCACCGCGTACCCTCAGCAGTTTCTCGGCCTCGGCGTACCACGGGCGCAGATCGTCGTAGGTGATCGGCCAGGCCTCGGGCACGGTGGATTCGCCCGGGTCGCGGAAGTCCTGGCGGGGAGTGAAATCGCGGACGAAGAAGCGCTCGCACGCCATGCCGTAGATGGCCGAGGATCCGCCCGTGCCGCTGCCGAGGAACGGCACGAACCGCCGCGGGAAGCGTCCGGTGGCATCTTCGACCTCATCGGTCGTGCGGCCGGCCCGGGCCAGCGCGTCGTAGTAGGCATCTGGCGAACGGCCGGCCTGTGGCTCGGCGAGTTCCGGCAGCGAATCGCGAATGGTGCCCGGCGCGCCGGGCAGCGTTGAGCGTCCCTTCTCCACGAACAACACGCGCCGCCCCGACCGGGCGAGTGAGTACCCGAGGGTGCCGCCGCCCATGCCGGTGCCCACCACGATCACGTCCCAGAAAACGCGTTCCGCATCGCGAGCATCAATCTCGCCGTCAGCCAAATCGAACTCCTCAGCGGACACCCCCACCACGCGGCCCGGGTTCGGGCGAACACGAAAGTACCACCCGTGCGCAGCGGTGAAACATGACTCGCTCGTGTCGGTGCGCAGGCCCGACGCGCAGCTGGGTCCATGAACCCGCAGTCAAGAGCCGGAATAAATGGCCGCCGACCCGAGGTGGCTGACGGGCAGGGGAGATGAGAGGCTGAGGCGGCGATGAAGTTTGTGCTGGCAAGCTACGGAACTCGCGGCGACATCGAGCCTTCGGTGGCGATCGGCCGCGAGTTGGTGTTGCGCGGGCACGAAGTTCACATCGCCGTCCCACCGGACCTTGTCGACTTCGCGGCGTCGGCCGGGCTAGCGACGAGTCCCTACGGGCTCGAGACGCAGGCCTGGCTGGACGCCTATCGCAACTTCTGGAGTTCCGTCTTTCGCAATGTGTGGAAGATCGGCGAACTGCGAAGGTTGTGGCCGGAACTATATGAGCCGCTTGTTCGCTGCTGGGAAGAGATCAGCACAACCTTGACGTCGCTTGCCGACGGCGCCGATCTGCTGTTCACCGGCTTGAGTTTCGAACAACCGGCGGTCAATGTCGCGGAGTTCTACGACATACCGTTGGCCACGCTGCACTACCTGCCTGTGCGGCCTAACGGTCAGGTCCTGCGGTTCCTGCCGAAGCCGTTGGGCCGCGCCGCAATGGCGACGTACGACTGGGTGGCTTGGCGGATGGACAAGAAGCTCGAAGACACTCAGCGGCGTCAACTGGGCCTGCCGAAGTCAACCCGGCCGGCATCGCGGCGGATCGCCGAACGCGGATGGCTCGAGATTCAGGCGTACGACCAGGCGTGCTTCCCCGGATTGGCAGCCGAGTGGGCGGGTTGGAATCACCGGCGCCCCTTCGTGGGCGCGCTGACGATGGAGTTGCCGACGGAGGCCGACGAGGAGGTCGCGTCGTGGATCAGGGGAGGGACACCGCCGCTCTTCTTCGGGTTCGGCAGTATGCCGGTGGAATCGCCCGCCGACACGTTGGCCATGATCGCCGGCACCTGTGCGCAATTGGGCGAACGGGCGTTGGTATGTGCCGGCTGGAGTGATTTCAGCAACGTCCCGCAGCCTGGGGACGTCAAAGTGGTGCGTGCGGTCAACTTCGCGAGCGTGTTTCCGAACTGTCGCGCGGTCGTGCACCACGGCGGGGCTGGCACGACGGCCATCGGTCTGCGCGCCGGGGTGCCGACGTTGATCCTTTCCATGGACGTCAACCAGACGGTGTGGGGAGCCCAAGTCCAACGACTGAAGGTCGGTGCCTCCCGGCGATTTTCGAACACAACGGGCGAAACGCTGCTCGCGGACCTGCGAACGATCCTGGCTCCCGACTACGTCGCGCGGGCCCGTGAATTTGCCACGCGGATGACCAAGCCCGCGGAAAGCATTGCGGCTGCGGCCACTCTTCTTGAAGAGAAGGCCCGTGTCGGCCGTGTCCGCTGACAGCGGCTAATCGTTGAGAGAGGGCGTCGCCTCGTCCTGGCTGTCGATCCATTTGAGCAAAGAATTCAGCCCGTCGTCGAGTGTCCACTGCGGGCACCATCCGAGCACCTCGCTCGCGGGCTGGACCGAGCAGCTCGCGGCGCGGACGTCGCCGTCGCGAAATTTTGGAACGACGATTGGTTCGGGTGCGTCGCACAGGCCGGCGATCTTGCGGGCTAGTTCGTGAATCGTGGTCGCCGAGCCGGACCCGATGTCGAGCAGTCGCATGGCCGTCGCGCGCCGCTGGATCGCGGCGAAGAGCGCGTCGGCCACGTCATCGATATAGACGAAATCGCGTACTATTCGGCCGTCTTCGTAAACCTCCAGCGTCTGGTGCCCGCGCGCCAACCGCGCGAAGAGGGCGACGATGCCGGTATACGAATTGGTCAGCGACTGACCCGGTCCGTACACGTTCTGCAGGCGCAGCGTGGTGAGATTGGTGTCGTGTGCGGCCGTCCAGGCAGTCATGATGTGTTCCTGGGCGAGCTTGGTCGCACCGTAGATGTTCGTCGGCCGAGGTTCGGTTTCTCCTGCGCGGCTCGGAACCGGTTCCGCGGGTTCGCCGTTCGGGCCCTGGGCATCCCAGACACCGGCGAGCAGCTGCGCGTGGCTGCGAGGCTGCGGGTAGAAATGGTGTCCGCCGCTTCGCCACGCGCCCTCGCCGTAGACCGCTCGCGACGATGTCAGCACGATCTGCTCCGGAACAAGATCGAAGCGGCTCAAGGCATCCAGAAGCGCAGTCGTGCCGACGACGTTGACCGAACCGTGTCGTGTCGCCTGCGCAAGCGACTGCGCGGTTCCGGTCTCGGCCGCCAGATGCACGACCTGGTCGGGGCGGAACAACCGTAGGACTGCGTCCCAGTCCGGGCCGTGCGTGACATCGCCGGTGAACAATCGGACCCTCGGCGGCAGATCGACGGCTCGACTCGTGCCATGCACTTGAGGGTGCAGGACGTCCATGACGGCCACGTCGTAGCCGGCCTGCACGAGACGACGGGCGAGCGCACATCCGATGAATCCCGCGCCACCAGTGAGCAGCACAGATGTTGACAAGAGCGCTAGCCCCCCATCGTCGGCTTACGTCGTCGACCGGTACTCGCTGGCGAGGCCGCGGTCTGATCGATCGTATCCGCGAAGGTTCGGGTGCGGCCGGGCGCGCGTCGAGAAAGATGAAATCGAGTCGAGGGCGAGGGCCTAGGCTATATTTCTCAGGCAGGCGATCGGGGAGGTGGGGACAGGCCGAAACTGGAAGGCCGAGCAGAGCTTGCTAAACCGTTGCGCTGCAACGAAAACGCGCGGCAGGATCACTGGTTGCACTCCCGGGCTCAGGTTGCTGAAATCGCACGGGATTTGGCGTGTTTTATGTTCGCACGTTTGCGGGCGGCCAGCCTCCTTTATAGGCTGCCTCCTCGGGAGGGTTTGAAAAGGGCGTGCTGATGACAGCATGACCCGACGAGGGGAAGGTGTCGCTTGAAGCGGATCAAGGCCGTGCAACGGGCGCTCGAGGGCCGGTCCAAGCCTGTTTATCTTGAGATCGGCGTCAAAAAGGGGGCGGCGTTCCGGCAGATCACCGCGGACGAAAAGATCGCCGTCGACCCAGCTTTCAGGCTCTCCGAGCGCTCGCGCAGGCTTGCCGACGCCAATGCGCGCGCCACGCACTACTTCGAAACGACCAGTGACGAGTTCTTCGATACGCAATCCGCCTTCTTGGAGGACCGCGGCGTCGACGTCGCCCTGATCGACGGACTGCACACCTACGGACAGGTGATGCGCGACGTCGAGAACACGTTGCGGTATCTGCGCGACGACGGCGTCATCATCCTGCACGACTGCAACCCGGCGACCGCTTCTATCGCCTACCCTGCCGAGTCATTCGCCGACTTCTACCAACAGCATCGCTGGTGGAACATCCTCTGGAGTGGCGATGTCTGGAAGGCGATCGTCCAGTTGCGCAGTACTCGCGGTGATCTGAAAGTGGCCGTGCTGAAGTGCGATTTCGGCGTCGGGCTGGTTCGGAAGGGCACACCCGAATCGACGTTGTCGTACACCCCGGAACAGATCGCGGCGCTGACGTACAAGGATCTCGCCGCCGATCGCCAGCGCATGCTCAATCTGAAGCCGTGGCGCTACCTTGATCAATTCCTGACGTCAGAGGATCGCATCGCGCCTTGACGGGCCTGCTCGACCAGCCTGCTCGGTTACCTCGGTGACGTGACCGCGTCGTGCGCTGCGCACGCAAGCCCGCTTCGCGCTGCGCACGGAAAAGATCACTGCGCCGGCGCAGTGCTCGTCGACGCCGATGACGAGATGTGAAGACGTCAACTCTGCCGTCACGTATCTATTCCTGCATAAATTGCGCCAATAGACGGATTCAGCAAAACGTTGCGTACGGTAACGAACTAAATGATCATCGTCACGGGCGAAGCGTGAATTATTAGCCCAATCATGGCACTGACAACCTTTTTGCTGTAGAGCGGCATTGATGACCATGACCGTCAATTAACTAGTTTTGAACGCCGCGTGCGGTCAGACGAAATTCGGCATCAGTTAACAAATTGTCAATAAGCTCGCGTTCGGCTCCGCATATCATGCTGTCTGAGTGTTGGCTCGGGGGGCTTGCGGAAAGGGGATTGTGATCAGATTTATTTGCCTAGCGCAGCCCTCTACGTTGCTGTGCCGGACAGATCGCTCCAGGTAGACACTGCAAATTCGGTGATCATCGAGGCGGCCCGGCGGGGTCCGGTCGAGGAGCGCGAGAACGCCAGTCCTCATTCCTCGGGTTTGCCGAAAGCGCGGATTCGCATATCCTGCTCAAGTATCTTTAGATTAGTTCAATACATGTCGACGAGACGGGTTGGAGAACTGTGAGCATTAATCCCTTCGATGACGACAACGGCAGTTTTTACGTCCTGGTCAACGAGGAGGAGCAGCATAGCTTGTGGCCCACCTTCGCCGACGTTCCCGCCGGTTGGCGGGTAGTTTATGGGGAGGCTGATCGCTCGGCCTGCCTTGATTACATCGAACAGAACTGGACCGATATTCGGCCCAAGAGTTTGCGTGACCGGTTGGCTGCGGGAGGAAGCCGCGATCAGTAGATCTTTTCGGATCTGGGGAGTCGTTTGGGGGGCTGGATGAAGTCCGATGATGGCGCTTTTCCGCTAACGCGGGCGCAACTAGACATCTGGCTTGCACAGGCTATTGGCCACTCCGCGGCCGAGTGGCAGGTCGGTCTGCTCGTGAAGATCGACGGCGCCGTCGATCACGACGCGCTCGAATGGGCGATCCGCCGTGTCGTGCAGGAGGCCGAGCCCATTCGGGTTGGCTGCTTCGAGGAAGACGGTCAAGTCTTTCAGCGGGTGATCGACGACCCAGACGTCGAACTGACCTTTCATGACCTGAGCAGCTCGCGCCACCCGGTGCAGGATGCACACGAGATGGCCGCGGCTATTCAGCGGACGCCGATGCCGATGAGCGGTCCGCTGTTCAACTTCGCGCTCTTTCAGACCGGATACGACGAATTCCACCTGTTCGCATGCTTGCACCACATCGTGGCGGACGGTCTCGCCATCGCGTTGGTCGGCCAACGTATCGCGGCCGTCTACTCCGCTGTGGTTTCCGGTGAACCGATCCCGCCGGCGTTCTTCGGCTCCCTCAAGGAGCTGGTCGACTGCGAGCTGGAATACGAGGCGTCGGCCGACTATCGGGAAGACGAGGCCTACTGGAACGCGAATGCACCCGAGATTCGTGAGTCGGCGGCCCTTCCTGAGTCTGCGAGCCAGACTGATCCACAACGTTTTTCCGAGCCGGTACAGATAGATCCGGTTGTCGTCCGCCGCATCGACGAGCTGGCGGACGCGTGGAACATGCCTCGGTCGTCGCTGCTCACCGCTGCCAGCGCGCTCTTGGTGCGCGGATGGAGCAACAGCGACTCCGAGCTGGTCCTCGACTTCCCGGTGAGCAGGCGGGTTCTCCCGGAGACCAAGACGCTTCCCGGGATGATCGCCGGCGTTGTGCCGCTGGTGCTGACGGTCTCGCCGACGTCGACGGTCTCGGACTTCTGCCGCCATGTGCACGCCCGCATCCAGGAAGCCCTGCAGCACCAACGGTTTCCGGCGCAATCGGCTGGCCGCCGCGCACCGGGCGCGGGACAGCCGACAGATCGCGTAGCCGTTGACTTTTTCCCGACCGCGTTCACGCTGGACTTCGGCGGTGCCCCGGCCTCCGCGTCGATGACCAGCGCCGGGCTCGTCGGAACCTTCGGCCTGTTCTTCTCGGGGGCCGGCGACCAGCTGTCCCTGAGCACCCTGGGCACCGGCCAACTGTTCTCGAGCCTGGACGTCGCCGGTTTGGCGGCGAGGCTGGAACAGGTGTTGGCCGCCATGACCGCCGATCCGGCAAGGGAACTGGCGGCGGTCGACGTCTTGGCCGCCCAGGAGCGAGATCAACTGGCGCGGTGGGGCAACCGCGCGGCGCTGACACCTGCCGCGACCACCCGGATGTCGATACCGGCCATGTTCGCCGAGCAGGTTGAGCGTGCTCCGGACGCGGTGGCGCTCGTGTGCGGCGAGAGGGCATGGACGTATCGCGAACTCGATGAGGCGGCCAACCGGCTGGCACATGCGCTGGCCGACAGAGGCGTCGGCCCCGGTTCGTGTGTGGCGGTGCTGTTCTCCCGCTCCGCCGAAGCCATCGTGTCGATCTTGGCCGTGCTGAAAACCGGTGCGGCCTATCTGCCGATCGACCCGGCGGTGCCCGCAGCGCGACTGCAGTTCATGCTGGCAGATGCCGCTCCGGTGGTCGCGATCACGACGGCGGCTCTGCGGCCACGTCTCGACGAGTGCGACATCGAGATGATCGACGTCGACGACCCGGCTCTCAACGATCAACCCAGCACCGGACTTTCGGTGCCGACCGCTGACGACCTGGCCTACATCATCTACACCTCGGGCACGACAGGGGTCCCCAAGGGGGTGGCGATCAGCCACCACAACGTCGTCCAACTCATGTCATGTCTGGACGACGCCGGCTTGCCGTCGGGCCCGGGGCAGGTGTGGTCGCAGTGGCACTCCTACAGCTTCGACATCTCGGGATGGGAGGTATACGGAGCGCTGTTGCGGGGCGGGCGCCTCGTCGTGGTGCCCGAGTCGGTGGCGAGCTCCCCTGAGCGCTTCCGCGCGTTGCTCGTCACCGAGAAAGTCACCGTCTTGAGCCAAACGCCGTCGGCGGTCGGAATGCTCTCGCCCGAGGGCTTGGACTCGGTGGCGCTGTTGGTCGGCGGCGAGGCCTGTCCGGCCGACGTCGTCGATCGGTGGGCGCCAGGTCGGTTGATGCTCAACGAGTACGGGCCGACCGAGACGACGATGTGGGTCGCGCTCAGCGCGCCGTTGAAAGCCGGAATGGGTGCGCCGCCCATCGGTTCGCCGCTGCCCAACTCGGCGCTCTTCGTCCTCGACAGCTGGCTGCGGCCGGTGCCCGCCGGTGTGGTCGGCGAGTTGTACGTCGCCGGATCGTGTTTGGGCACAGGGTACTGGCGACGGTCCGGCCTGACCGCATCGCGTTTCGTCGCATGCCCGTTCGGTGAGCCGGGCACACGGATGTACCGCACGGGCGACCTCGTGTATTGGGGCGCCGACGGGCAGCTGCGCTATCTGGGACGAGCCGATGAGCAGGTCAAGATCCGCGGATACCGGATCGAGTTGGGCGAGATTCAAGCGGCATTGGCCGCATGCGACGGCGTCGAGCAGGCCGCCGTCGTCGCCCGCGAGGACCGGCCCGGCGACAAGCGGCTCGTGGGCTATGTGACCGGAACCGCCGACCCGGCAACGGCGCGCGTCGCGGTCGCCGAGCGGCTGCCCGAGTACATGGTCCCCGCGGCCGTGGTGGTGTTGGACGCCCTGCCGTTGACGGTGAACGGCAAGCTCGACAAGCGGGCGCTGCCGGCTCCGGAATATCAAGACTCCGACGACTATCGGGCTCCGACCAACGCCATCGAAGACATACTGGCGGGCATCTACGCGCAGGTCCTCGGACTGGAACGGGTCGGTGTCGACGACTCCTTCTTCGATCTGGGTGGGGATTCCCTGTCGGCGATGCGTCTGGTTGCGACGGTCAACGCCGGCTTGGATGCCGGCCTGTCGGTGCGCAGCGTGTTCGAGTCGCCGACGGTTGCCAAGTTGGCGTCGCGGGTCGGCGCCGAGGAGGGGCGCCTCGAGCCGCTGACGGCTGCGGATCGTCCGGAAGTGATTCCGCTGTCGTTCGCGCAGAACCGGCTCTGGTTCATCGACCAGCTGCAGGGGCCGTCGCCGATCTACAACATGGCGGTGGCCTTAGCGCTGACTGGGCCCTTGAACGTCGAGGCTTTGAGTCTTGCGGTGGCAGATGTGGTGGGCCGCCATGAAAGTCTGCGCACTCTGTTCGCCGCTCCCGCAGGGGTTCCGCACCAGGTTGTGATGCCGGTCGACCAGGCCGACGTCGGGTGGCAGGTCGTCGATGCCACCGGTTGGTCGGACGAACGGATGGAAGACGCCATCGGTGCGGTGGTCCGTCGGCCGTTCAACCTGTCCACCGAAATTCCTCTGCGCGCAAAGCTTTTCCGTGTCAACGATTGCGAGCATGTGTTGGTGGCGGTGGTGCACCATATCGCCGCGGACGGATGGTCCATCGCACCCCTGATGGCCGACTTGGCCGACGCGTACGAGGCGCGGCGCAACGGCCAGCCACCGACATGGGCCCCGCTGCCGGTGCAGTACGTGGACTACACACTGTGGCAGCGCGCGCAATTGGGCGATCTCGATGACGAGCACAGCCGAATCGCCGCACAGCTGAGGTACTGGGAAGACACGCTCGCCGGTCTGCCCGACCGGTTGCAGTTGCCGACGGATCGACCGTATCCGGCCGAAGCCGATTACCGCGGCGCCACGGTTGCGGTGGATTGGCCTGCAGACTTGCAGCAGCGAGTGGCTCAAGTGGCGCGCGAGCACAACGCCACCAGCTTCATGGTGGTGCAGGCCGCGCTGGCAGTCCTGCTGTCCAAGCTCAGCGCCAGCAGCGATGTGGCAGTTGGATTTCCGATCGCCGGCCGCAGCGATCCGGCGCTGGATCGTCTGGTGGGCTTCTTCGTCAACACGTTGGTACTGCGGGTGGATCTGGCCGCGGATCCCACCGTCGCAGAACTATTGGGTCAGGTGCGCCGACGCAGCCTTGAGGCTTATGAGCACCAAGACGTCCCGTTCGAGGTGTTGGTGGAGCGGCTGAATCCGACACGGAGCTTGGCGCATCACCCGCTGGTGCAGGTGGTGTTGGCCTGGCAGAACTGGCAGGACGATGACCCCGCCGCGGGCCTGGCGCTGGACGACGTAGAGATCGCCTCCAGATCTGTCGATACCCGTTCGGCGCGAATGGATTTGACGTTCTCGCTCGGCGAACGCTGGAGCGAGACAGGAGCGCCCGCCGGCATCGGCGGGGGAGTGGAGTTCCGCACCGACGTGTTCGACGCGGCGACGATCGAATCGTTGATCGCGCGATTGCAGCGGGTGTTGGCGGCAATGACAGCCGATCCGGCGCAACGGATGTCGTCTCTTGATGTGTTGGACGCCGCCGAACGTGCCCGGTTGGACGGTTGGACGAACCGAGGTGTGCTGACGCGCACGTCGGCGCCGGCGATGTCGATCCCGGCCATGTTCGCCGCGCAGGTGCAACGCACACCCGATGCGGTGGCGCTGACCTTCGAGGGCCGTCGCATCACCTACGCGGAACTCGATGACGCCTCGAGTCGGTTGGCGAACGCCTGTGCGCACCACGGTGCCGAGCCGGGCAAGTGCGTGGCGCTGTTGATCCCTCGGTCCAGCGCGGCGGTGGTGGCGATCTTGGCCGTGCTCAAGACCGGCGCCACGTACCTGCCTATCGATCCGGCTGTGCCCGCGGAACGGTTGGAGTTCATGCTCGCCGACGCGAAGCCGGTGACGGCCGTCGCATCGGCGCATCTGACGTCGCGCCTTGACACATCCGGTGTGCCGGTCATCAACGTCGATGATCCTGCGGCCTACGAGTATTCGGCCACCGCGCCGTCTGCGCCTGCCCCGTCCGCCGACGACATCGCCTACATGATCTACACGTCGGGCACGACCGGTGTGCCCAAGGGCGTGGCCATCACGCACGCGAATGTGGCGCGCGAACTCGCGTCGCTGCCCACCGGCCTGCCGTCAGGACCCGGCCGGGCATGGTCCCAGTGGCATTCGCTGGTGTTCGACGTGTCGGTGTGGGAGATGTTCGGTGCGTTGCTGCACGGCAGTCGATTGGTGATCGTGCCCGAGTCGGTGGCGGGTTCACCCGACGAACTGCATGACTTGCTGGTCGCCGAGCACGTCGACGTCATCTACCAGACCCCGTCCGCGGTGAGCATGTTGTCGCCGGAGGGTCTCGAGCACGCGACGTTGGTGGTGGCCGGTGAGGCCTGCCCGACGGAGGTGGTCGACCGGTGGGCGCCGGGGCGGACGATGATCAACGCCTACGGCCCGACCGAAGCCACCATCTACGCGGCGATCAGCGCGCCGCTCGCGGCGGGGTCGGGCGTGGTGCCGATCGGCTCACCGGTGCCCAACGGTGCGACGTTCGTCCTCGATCAGTGGCTGCGGCCTGCGCCCGTAGGCGTCGTCGGCGAGCTGTATCTGGCAGGCGGCGGCGTGGGCGTCGGCTACGTGAACCGGTCAGGCCTGACATCGTCGCGGTTCGTGGCGTGTCCGTTCGGTGCGCCCGGGTCGCGGATGTACCGCACCGGAGACCTGGTCCGGTGGGGGCCCGACGGGCAACTGCAGTATCTGGGCCGCGCCGATGAGCAGGTCAAGATCCGCGGCTACCGGATCGAATTGGGCGAAGTGCAAGCGGCTTTGGCGGCTTGCGACGGTGTCGACCAGGCCGTGGTGATCGCTCGCGAGGATTCGCCAGGCGACAAGCGACTCGTGGGTTATGTGACCGGCACCGCCGACCCGGCTCAACTGCGGGCGGCGGTGGGGCAGCGGCTGCCTGCCTACATGGTTCCCGCGGCGGTGGTGTCGATCGATTCGATTCCGTTGACCGTCAACGGCAAGCTCGACAAGCGCGCGCTTCCGGCACCGGAGTACCGCAGCGCCGACGGCTACCGCGCCCCGACCAACGCCGTCGAAGAGATTCTGGCCGACATTTTCGCCGAGGTGCTCGGGTTGGAGCGCGTCGGCGTCGACGACTCCTTCTTCGAACTCGGCGGCGACAGCATCCTGTCGATGCAGGTGGTCGCGCGCGCCAGGGTCGCGGGGCTGATCTGCCGGCCGCGCGATGTCTTCGTCGAGCAGACCGTCGCCGGCCTGGCGCGGGTGGCCGAGGTGGCCGACAGCGCACCCGAGGAAACCGACGACGGTGTCGGGCACGTGATCGCGACTCCGATCATGCGGTGGCTCCGCGACACCGACGGCCCGATCGACCAGTTCAATCAAACGCTGGTGCTGCAGGCGCCTGCGGGGGTCACCCTGCCCGACGTCACGGCGCTGCTGCAGGCGCTGCTCGAACGCCACGCCATGTTGCGGCTGCGGGCCGACGACGACGGCGCCGGCGGCTGGGCCCTCCACGTGCCCGAGCCGGCTTCCGTCGACGCGCAGAAGTACGTCCAGACCGTCGCCGAGATCTCCGACGTGGCACTGGTCGAGGCGCGCTCACGGTTGAATCCGGCTGCCGGGGTGATGCTTTCGGCCGTGTGGGCGACCGAGACCCGTCAGCTCGCGCTTGTGATTCACCATCTGGCGGTTGACGGGGTCTCGTGGCGAATTCTGCTCGAGGATCTGAACATCGCGTGGACCCAGCATCGGGCCGGGCAACCGATCGTTCTGCCTTCGGGGGGAACGTCGTATGCGAAATGGGCGACGCTGCTCGCCGACCACGCAGCCAACCCGCGCGTCGCCTCGCATGCCGACCAGTGGCGGCACACCGCGAGCGTTCCTGCGGCATTGCCGTCCCCGCAGCCCGAGGTGGACACGTTCGCCACGGCCGGACAGTTGTCGGCGGAACTGGATGCCGAAACGACACGCACGCTCCTAGCCGAGGCGCCTGCGGCGTTCCGCGCCGGACTGCAGGACATCCTGTTGATCGCCTTCGGGCTGGCGTGGGCCGAATTCCTCGGCGGCGCAGGGCAACCGATCGGTGTCGACGTGGAGAGCCACGGGCGTCGCGAAGAGCTCGCCGACGGCGTCGATCTGTCGCGGACGGTGGGATGGTTCACCGCCAAGTACCCCGTGTCGATGGCCGTCGGTGAACTGTCATGGCCACAGGTGGTCGGCGGTGACGCCGTCCTCGGCGGGGTCATCAAGGACCTCAAAGAGCAGCTGCGGGCACTGCCCGACGGGCTGACGTACGGCCTGCTGCGGTACATGAACAACGACGCCGAATTGGCGGTGTCCGATCCGCCGATCGGATTCAACTACCTCGGCCGCCTCACTCCGGCCGCCAACCTGTCCGAAGAGCTATGGCGAATCGACGAAGGCGGCCTTGCCATCACGGCCCAGGCCACCGCGGGGCCAATGCCGTTGCCGCACACCGTCGAGCTGAACGCCGGCGTGCTCGACAAGTCAGGCAATCCGCAACTGCACGCCACCTGGACGTGGGCGACCTCGGCGCTGAGCGAGGATGAGGTGAGCCGGGTCAACACGCTGTGGTTCGACGCCCTGACCGGCATCTGCGAGCACGTGCGGCGCGGCGGCGGCGGGTTGACCCCGTCCGACATCGCACCTGCGCGGCTGACCCAGCAGCAGATCGACGAGCTGCAGCGCCAGCACCGCATCGCCGACGTCTTGCCGCTGACGCCGTTGCAGCAAGGGCTGTTCTTCCACACCACCGCCGCGCAGCACAGCGATGACGTGTACGCGGTGCAGCTGGACATCTCGGTCAGTGGCCCGCTGGACCAGCAGCGGCTGCGGAAGGCCGTTCACACGGTGGTGAATCGCCATCCCAACCTGGCCGCCCGGTTCTGCGAGCAGTACGACGAACCGGTACAGGTCATTCCGGCCGATCCGGTCGCGGGATGGAAGTACGTCGAACTCGACGGCGCGGCCGATGTGGAGGAGAAGGTCCGGCAGGTGTGTGCCGACGAACGCGCCGCGGTGATGGACCTCGCCGACGCGCCCGCGTTCCGGGTGGCGTTGATCCGCACCGGAGCTGATCGGTCCCGGATCGTGTTGACCAATCACCACATCGTCGCCGACGGTTGGTCGCTGTCGGTCCTGCTGCAGGAGATGTTCGCCAGTTACTACGGCCACGACCTGCCGGTCGCGGTGCCCTACCGCAGGTTCGTCACCTGGCTGGGCGACCGCGATTTAAATGCGGCACAGGCGGCTTGGCGCGAAGTGCTGGCCGGGTTCGAAATCCCGACCCTGGTGGGTTCGCAGAACGCGATGGAGCACGGGCCACGCAGTTCGGCACGATTCCAGGTGCCCGAGGAAACCACGCAGGCGCTCGGCGAGCTTGCGCGCTCGTGCCACACCACGGTCAACACGGTGTTGCAGGGCGCATGGGCGCTGATGCTGACCTGGTTGACGGGCCAGCACGACGTCGCCTTCGGCATCGCGGTCTCCGGTCGGCCGACGGAGTTGGTCGGCTCGGACCGGATGGTGGGCCTGTTGATCAACACCGTCCCGGTGCGCGTCAACATCACCCCGGACACCACCATCGCCGACCTGCTCGAGCAGTTGCAGAGCGCGCACAACGAAACCCTCGAGCACCAGCACCTGGCGCTGCGCGACATACACCGTGTAACAGGCCACGACAGGTTGTTCGACACACTGTTCGTGTACGAGAACTACCCCGTGGATGCGAATACACCCCTCGGCGACGACGGTTTGGAGATAACCGGTTTCACCAACCTCGAGTACAACCACTACCCGCTCGCGGTCCAGGCGGTGCCTGGCCCCGAGTTGAACCTTCGCGTTGAATACGACACCACCGTTTTCGACGCGGCGAAGATCAACGCGTTAGTCGAAAGGTTGCAGCGAGTGTTGAATGTCATGACCGCCGACGTGGGGCGCTCATGACGGCCGGCGCTGGACGGCGGCTGTTATCAATCGATCTGCTGGATGGCGGCGAACACGCCCAACTCGATGACTGGGGCAACAAGGCAGTCCTGACACAGCCGAGGACAGCCTCGCAGTCGATCCCGGAGCTGTTCGCCGCCCAGGCCGCGCGCAACCCCGACGCGGTAGCGCTGACCTTCGCCGACGTCTCGATGACCTACCGCGAGCTCCACGCGCGGTCTAATCAGCTGGCGCACATGCTGATTGACCATGGCGCGCGCCCGGGTCAGCGGGTGGCGCTGCTGTTCCCACGCTCGGCAGACGCGATCGTCGCGATTCTGGCGGTCCTGAAAACCGGCGCCGCCTATCTGCCGATCGACCCGGCCGTACCGGCGGCGCGGGTCGAATTTCTGATCGGTGACGCCGCGCCCATGGCCGCGCTCACCACGTCCGAATTGGCGGGCAGGCTCGACGATTTCGACCTTCCTGTGATCGACGTCGCCGACCCACGCATCGGCGACCACGCGACCGATGATCTGCCCGCGCCGTCAGCCGAGGACGTCGCCTACCTGATCTACACCTCGGGAACCACCGGCAGGCCCAAGGGCGTGGCGATCACCCACCACAACGTGACCGAACTGATGCGGTCGCTGGGCGCCAGAATCGAGACGGCAGACCAGGTTTGGTCACAATGGCACTCGCTGGCGTTCGACGTCTCGGTCTGCGAAATGTGGGGCGCGCTGCTGCACGGCGGCCGACTCGTGATCGTGTCCGAGTCGACAGCGCGCTCACCGGAGGATTTCCACGCGCTGCTGGCCACCGAAAAGGTCACTGTCCTGAGTCAGACGCCGTCGGCGTTCTATGCTTTGCAATCGGCCGACGCCGTGCAGCAAGAGCAGCGCGGTCAACTCGAACTCCAGACGGTGATCTTCGCGGGTGAGGCGCTGGAACCGGTGCGTCTCGCCAAGTGGATGAGCAACCACCCGCGCTTGCCGCGCCTGATCAACATGTACGGCACCACCGAGACGACGGTGCACGCGTCGTTCCGGGAAATCGTTGCCGCCGACGCTGAATCGACAGCCAGCCCCGTCGGCGTGCCGTTGGACCATCTCGCGTTCTTCGTGTTGGACGGGTGGCTTCGGCCCGTGTCGCCCGGAGTGGTAGGAGAGCTGTACATAGCCGGTTCCGGCGCGGGCTACGGCTATGTGGGACGGGCCGGTCTGACGTCGTCGCGGTTCGTGGCGTGCCCGTTCGGAGGACCGGGCGCCCGGATGTATCGCACCGGCGACCTGGCTCGCTGGAGCGACGACGGAGAGCTGATCTATCTGGGGCGCTCCGACGATCAGGTGAAGATCCGCGGCTACCGCATCGAACTCGGTGAGGTGCAGGCGGCGCTGGCGAGCTGCGAGGGAGTCGATCAGGCCGCGGTGGTCGTCCGTGAAGACCGACCCGGCGACAAGCGCCTGGTGGGCTACATCACCGGGTCGGCAGACCCGAGCGAAATTCGGACAGCGCTCGCCGAAACGCTTCCGGCGTACATGGTTCCGGTCGCGGTGGTCGCGTTGCAGGCGCTGCCGTTGACGGTCAACGGCAAGCTCGACAAGCGCGCACTGCCCGCACCGGAATACCAGAACGCCGACCGATATCGCGCCCCGGCCAACGAAGTCGAGAAGGTCCTGGCCGAGATCTACAGCCAGGTCCTCGGGCTGGAGCGCGTCGGTGTCGACGAATCGTTCTTCGAACTGGGCGGCGACAGCATCCTGTCGATGCAAGTGGTGTCGCGTGCGCGCGCCGCAGGCGTGCTGTGTCGTCCGCGCGACATCTTCGTCGAGCAGACGGTGTCCCGGCTGGCACAGGTGGCCCGGGTGACCGACGGCGCGGCCGCAGGCGCGCACGACGACGGCGTCGGACCTGTGGTGGCCACGCCCATCATGCGGTGGCTGCAGCAGATGGACGGCGCGGTCGGCCAGTTCAATCAGTCGGTGGTTGTGCAAGCCCCCGCCGCCGTCGCCGAAGCCGACGTCGTGGTGTTGCTGCAGGCCCTCATGGACCGGCACGCCACCTTACGGATGCGCGTCGAAAACGACGGCGCCGATGCGTGGGCGATGCGGGTGCCCGAGGCGGGATCCGTGCGCGCAGACGAATGCCTGCACGTCGTTGACGCGTTGTCCGATGCGGCGCTGGTGCAGGCACGTTCCCGGTTGAACCCGTCGGCGGGCGCGATGGTGTCCGCGGTGTGGGCGACAGAGACGAATCAGCTGGCGCTGATCGTTCACCACCTCGCCATCGACGGCGTTTCGTGGCGAATTCTGTTGGAAGACCTCAACATGGCGTGGGCCCAGCTTCACCGCGGGCAGCCAGTGTCGTTGTCAGCCGGCGGCACCTCATTCGCGCGCTGGTCGCGGCTGCTGGCCGATTACGCGCAATCCCCGCACGTCGTCGAGCACGCCGACACCTGGCGCAGGGTGACGACGATCCCGGCTGCGCTGCCGGCGGTGCGCCCGGAGCGTGACACGTATGCCAGCGCCGGACATTTGTCGATGGAGCTCGATGGCGAGACAACGCGCATCCTGCTCGGCGATGTACCAGCGGCATTCCACGCCGGCGTGCAAGACGTCCTGCTGGTCGCATTCGCGTTGGCGCTGGCGGAATTTCTGGGCGAGCACACCGCACCGCTCGGTATCGACGTGGAGGGCCACGGGCGTCACGAGGAACTCGGTGACGACGTGGACTTGTCGCACACCGTGGGCTGGTTCACCACCAAGTATCCGGTCGCGCTGAACGTCGGTGGACTGTCGTGGGGGCAGGTCGCAGCAGGCGAGGCAGCGCTTGGCGCGGTGCTCAAGCGGGCCAAGGAGCAGCTGCGCAGCCTGCCGGACGGCTTCACCTACGGGCTGTTGCGGTATCTCAATCCGGAGGTCGACCTGGATGGGCCCGATCCTGCGATCGGGTTCAACTATCTGGGGCGGCTGGGCGGCTCGGCTGAACTCTCCGACGATCTGTGGCGGATCAGTCAGCAGGGTTTGACCAGCGCAGGCGCGGCCGCCGCAGCGGTGGCGATGCCGCTGATGCACACGCTCGACCTCAACGCGGGCACCATCGAGGTCGGCACCGAGCTTCGCCTTCAGGCGAATTGGACGTGGGCGCCGTCGGCCCTGGACCACGAACAGGTCAGCCGTCTGAACCGACTGTGGTTCGACGCGCTGACCGGCATCTGCGCACACGTGCGGACCGGTGGGGGCGGGCTGACCCCGTCCGACATCGCACCGGCCCGACTGACCCAGCAGCAGATCGACGAGCTGTCCGCTGACCAGCGGATCGCCGATGTGCTTCCGCTGACCCCGGTTCAGCACGGCTTGCTGTTCCACGCCAGCGCCGCGGAGAAAGACGAAAACGACGTCTACGCAGTGCAATTGGCGTTCTCCATCACCGGGCACCTGAATCATCACCGCCTGCGCGATGCGGTGGATTCCGTGGTCGCTCGCCACCCCAACCTGGTGGCTCGGTTCTGCTCGCAGTTCGACGAGCCGGTGCAGGTGATCCCGGCGGACCCCGCGCCGGCGTGGCGATATGTCGAACTCGATACCAACGGTCGCGGCCCCGATGCACAGATAGCCCAGGTGTGCGCCGCCGACCGCGCGGCAGTCGGCGAACTTTCAGACCAACCACCCTTCCGGGTGGCCGTGATTCGCATCGGCGAACACGAGCATCGGTGCGTGTTCACCTTCCACCACATCGTCATCGACGGTTGGTCGCTGCCCATCCTGCTGCGCGAGATCTTCGCCAACTACTACGGGCATCAGCTGCCGCCGCCCGTGCCGTACCGCAACTTCGTCGCGTGGCTGGCCGACCGCGACACAGACGCCGCCCACGCCGTTTGGCGTGACGTGCTTGCGGGCTTCGGCAACCCGACACTGGTTGCGCCACAAGGCCGGTTGCGTCTCGGGCAGCGAGCCGTCGCCTCGTTCCGGGTGCCGGAAGAGGCTACGCGGTCGGTCGGCGAGCTGGCACGCTCGCTGCACACCACCGTCAACACGGTGCTGCAGGCCGCATGGGCCCAGCTGTTGATGTCGATGACCGGACAGCGCGATGTCGCGTTCGGCGTTGCGCTCTCGGGCCGACCCGCCGAGGTCGCCGGCTCCGAATCAATGGTCGGGTTGATGATCAACACCGTGCCGGTGCGGGCGAACAGCACGTCGTCGACCACCGTCGCGGAACTGCTTGATCGGCTGCAAAGCGCATACAGCGACACCCTCGAGCATCAATACCTCGCGCTCAACGACATTCACCACATCACCGGTCACGATCAGCTGTTCGACACACTGTTCGTGTACGAGAACTATCCGATCGACGCCGCGATGTCCGGGGACGACGGGCTGGTCATCTCCGACGTCAACGCCCGTGAGAACAACCACTACCCGCTCGCGGTGATGGTCCTGCCCGGATCCGAACTCGGCCTCCGCGTCGAATTCGACACCGATGTGTTCGACGCGGCCGATGTGGATGCTCTCGTCGCCCGCCTGCAGCGGATTCTCGCGGCGATGACGGCCGATCCCGAGCGGCGCCTGTCCTCGATCGATCTGCTGGATCGCGACGAGCTCGTCAGGCTCAACTCGTGGGCCAATCGAGAGGTCTTGACCCAGCCGAGGACGCCGGTGTCGATTCCGGCGGTGTTCGCCCAGCAGGTGGCTCGCACCCCAGAAGCGGTCGCACTCACGTTCGCGGGCCGCTCGATGACCTATCGCGAGCTCGATGAAGCATCCGATCGATTGGCGAACGTGTTGGCCGCCAACGGCGCTGCGCCCGGCCGGTCCGTGGCCCTGTTGGCGCCGCGGTCGGCGGACGCGATCGTAGCGATCTTCGCGGTGCTCAAGACGGGCGCGGCGTATCTGCCGATCGACCCGGCGGTGCCTGCCACCCGGCTGGAGTTCATGCTCGCCGATGCCGCGCCGGTCGCGGCGGTGACGACAGCGCAGCTGCGTACCCGCCTCGCGTCAGCCGACGTTCCGGTCATCGAGATCGACAAGTGCGCCGTCGACGACGCGGCCGGCCCTGAGCCGGTCGGACCGTCGCCGGACGACATCGCCTACATCATCTACACCTCCGGCACCACGGGCGTGCCGAAAGGCGTTGCCATCACGCACGCCAACGTCACCGCCGAACTCGAGACGTTGCCCGCCGGCCTACCCTCGGGACCGGGAACCACGTGGTCGCAATGGCATTCGTTGGTTTTCGACGTGTCGGTGTGGGAACTGATGGGTGCCCTGCTGCACGGCACAAGGCTGGTGATCGTGCCCGAGGCCGTGGCGGGCTCACCACAAGAGCTTCACGACCTGCTCGTCGCCGAGAAGGTCGACGTCATCTACCAAACCCCTTCGGCGGCACGGATGTTGGCGCCGCAGGGTCTGGAACGCGCCGCACTGGTGGTGGCCGGCGAGGCCTGCCCGGCCGAGGTGGTCGAGCGGTGGGCGCCGGGCCGGACGATGATCAATGCCTACGGCCCGACGGAGGCGACGATCTACGCGGCGATCAGCGCACCGCTAAGCCCTGGACAGGGTGCGGTGCCGATCGGTTCACCGGTGCCCAACGGTGCGACGTTCGTCCTCGACCAGTGGTTGCGGCCGGTGCCCCCCGGGGTGGTCGGTGAGCTCTACCTCGCAGGCGAGGGTGTGGGCGTCGGTTATGTGAACCGGTCCGGGCTGACGTCCACGCGGTTCCTCGCATGCCCGTTCGGCGGCCCGGGCTCACGCATGTATCGCACTGGCGACCTGGTGTATTGGGACGCCGACGGCCAGCTCGTCTACCTCGGTCGCGGTGACGAGCAAGTCAAGATCCGCGGATACCGCATCGAGCTGGGCGAAATCCAGACCACGATGAACGCACTCGACGGAGTCGAGCAGGCGGTCGTGATCGCCCGCGAGGACCGGCCGGGCGACAAGCGGCTGGTCGGATACATCACGGGCACCGCCGACCCCGGCGCGGTGCGCACCGCACTCGCCGAGAAGCTGCCCGCCTACATGGTGCCCGCGGCTGTCGTGGTGATCGATGCGCTGCCGTTGACGGTCAACGGCAAACTCGACAGGCGCGCCCTGCCTGCGCCGGAATTCTCCGACGCAGGCGGCTATCGCGCGCCGAGCACCGCGATCGAGGAGATCCTGGCCGGGATCTACGCCCAGGTACTGGGTTTGGACCGGGTGGGCGTCGACGACTCGTTCTTCGACCTCGGCGGCGATTCGCTGTCTGCGATGCGGGTCATCGCCTCGATAAACGCCGGACTCGACGCCCGGCTCGGCGTGCGCGTCTTGTTCGAGGCGCCGACCGTCGCGCAGTTGGCGACGCGCGTCGCGGCCGGCGACGAAGCCCTCGATCCGCTGGTGGCGACCGAACGGCCGGACGTGGTTCCGCTGTCATTCGCCCAGAGCCGGTTATGGTTCCTCGACCAATTGCAGGGACCGTCACCGGTCTACAACATGCCTGTCGCGCTGCGGCTTTCAGGTCACCTCGACGCCGACGCCCTCGGCGCCGCACTCAGCGATGTGATCGCCAGGCACGAGAGCCTGCGCACCGTGTTCCCCGCGGTCGACGGAACACCCCGGCAGCTGGTGCTGCCCGCCGAGAGAGCCGACTTCGGCTGGCGGGTGATCGATGCCACCGCCTGGACACCCGAGCAGCTGGACGACGCGATCGGCGAGATCGTGCGCCACCCGTTCGGCCTGGACTCCGAGATCCCCTTGCGGGCATCGCTTTTCACCGTCGCCGAAGACGAACACATCTTGGTGGCCGTCGCCCACCACATCGCCGCTGACGGCTGGTCGATCACCCCGTTGGTGCGGGACCTGAGCCTGGCCTACGCGAGCCGGTCGACCGGCCGCGCGCCCGACTGGGCTCCGCTGACCGTGCAATACGCCGACTTCACCCTGTGGCAGCGGGCGCAGTTCGGTGATCTCGACGACAACAGCAGCCGCATCGCCGCTCAACTCGCCTACTGGCAGGAGGCGTTGGCTGGGCTACCGGAACGCATCCAGCTGCCCACCGACCGGCCCTACCCGCCCGTCGCCGATCAGCGCGGCGCGACGGTATCGGTCGAGTGGCCGGGCGAACTCCAGCAGCGCGTCGCTGACGTGGCCCGTGAGCACAGCGCGACGAGCTTCATGGTGATGCAGGCGGCTCTGGCCGTGCTGCTCTCGAAGATTGCCACCAGTTCCGATGTGGCGGTGGGCTTCCCGATCGCCGGGCGCCGCGACCCTGCGCTCGACGACCTGGTGGGCACCTTCATCAACACGCTGGTTTTGCGGGTCGACCTGGCAGGCGACCCCACCGTCGCCGACGTGTTGGCTCAGGTCAGACAGCGCAGCCTGGCCGCCTACGACCACCAGGACGTGCCGTTCGAAGTGCTTGTCGAGCGGCTGAACCCGACGCGCAGCCGCACTCACCACCCGCTGGTGCAGGTGATGCTGGCCTGGCAGAACTTCGCGGGGCAGGAAACCCCAACGGCCGGACTCGCGCTCGGCGACCTGCAGGCCACGCCACTGCCTGCAGACACCCACACCGCACGCATGGACCTGACGTTCTCGTTGGCGGAACGGTGGACCGACGCCGGACAGTGCGCCGGTATCGCCGGGACGGTGGAGTTCCGCACCGACGTGTTCGAGGCGAGCACCATCGAGGCGTTGGTGCAGCGGTTGCGCCGCGTGCTCGACGCGATGGTCGCCGATCCGCACAAGCGGCTGTCGTCGGTTGATCTGCTCGACGACAACGAGCGGGTCCGCCTCGACGACTGGGGAAACCGTGGGGTGCTCACCGCGCCGGTGCCCCCGTCGCTGTCGATCCCGGCGATCTTCGCCGAGCAGGTCGCGCGTGCGCCCGAAGCGGTTGCGGTCCGCTCCGAAGCTCTCTGTGTGACCTACCGGGAACTAGACGAAGCCTCGAACCGGTTGGCGCACACGCTGATTGAGTACGGGGCTGGCCCGGGGCAGCGGGTGGCCGTGTTGCTTCCCCGGTCCGCCGAAGCGGTCGCCTCACTGCTGGCGGTGTTGAAGACGGGGGCGGCGTATGTGCCGATGGACCCGGCGCATCCGCCCGCGCGGATGGACTTCATGTTGGCCGACGCCGCTCCGGTGGCCGCCCTCACGACAGAGGCTCTGGCCGACCGCTTCTCCGGATCCGGTGTCGCGGTCATCGATGTCAACGATCCCAACATCGCGGGCAAACCGGCTTCGCCGTTGCCGGGACCGTCGGCTGACGATGTCGCGTACCTGATCTACACGTCCGGAACGACGGGCAAGCCCAAGGGCGTCGCGGTCACGCATCGCAATGTCACCCGGCTGTTGGCGACGTTGGACGAAGATCTGCAGCTGTCTACGAAACCCGTTTGGTCGCAGTGCCATTCGTTGGCGTTCGACTTCTCTGTGTGGGAGATCTGGGGCGCCCTGCTGTATGGCGGCCGCGTTGTCGTGGTGCCCGACGCGGTGGTGCGTTCGGCCGCAGACCTGCGCGCGTTGCTGGCCAGCGAGCGGGTCAGCATGTTGAGCCAGACGCCGTCGGCGTTCTACGCGCTGCAGTCCGCCGACGCGGCCGACGGCGACGGCGAACTCGTGCTCGACGCTGTGGTGTTCGGCGGCGAAGCCCTTGAGCCGCAACGTCTCCGGGGCTGGTTGGACAAGCACCCCGAATCGCCGCGGTTGATCAACATGTACGGCATCACCGAGACGACGGTGCATGCCTCGATTCGACAGATCGGCGCCGCCGATCTCGACGGCAGCGACAGCCCGATCGGTGTGCCGCTGGATCACCTGGCCTTCTTCGTGCTCGACGCAAACCTGCGCCAGGTGCCTGTGGGAGTGGTCGGCGAGTTGTATGTGGCCGGTGCCGGCCTGGCGTGCGGCTATGTGGGCCGGTCGAGCCTGACGTCGACGCGGTTCGTGGCGTGTCCGTTCGGCGGGCCGGGGGCCCGCATGTACCGCACAGGCGATGTGGTGCGGTGGGGCGCCGACGGCCAACTGCAGTATCTGGGTCGCGCCGACGATCAGGTGAAGATCCGCGGGTACCGCATCGAACTCGGTGAGGTCCAGGCGGCGCTGGCGAGTGTCGACGGCGTCGCGCAGTCGGCGGTGATCGCGCGCGAGGACCGCCCCGGCGACAAGCGGCTGGTCGGTTATGTGACCGGGACGGCGTCGCCGGCCGAGATCCGCGCCGCAATGGCCGCCAAGCTGCCCGGCTACATGGTCCCGGCCGCGGTGGTCGTTCTCGACGCGCTGCCGCTGACCGTCAACGGAAAACTCGACACCCGCGCCCTTCCGGCTCCGGACTATCAGGAAAGCGACCACTACCGGGCGCCGAGCACCCCGACCGAAGACGTGCTGGCCGGCATCTACGCCCAGGTCCTCGGGCTGCAGCGGGTCGGGGTCGACGACTCCTTCTTCGACCTCGGCGGGGATTCGTTGTCGGCGATGCGCGTCGTCGCGGCGATCAACAAGGCGTTGAACGTCGAACTGGCCGTGCGCACACTGTTCGAGGCGCCGACGGTTGCCGAGCTGGCGCCGCACGTCGACGCAGGCGGTCGCGGCCTCGACGCCCTGGTGGCGGGGGAGCGGCCCGCGGCGATTCCGCTGTCGTTCGCCCAGAGCCGGTTGTGGTTCCTCGACCAGCTGCAGGGGCCGTCACCGGTGTACAACCTCGCGGTCGCGCTGCAGCTGCACGGGCACCTCGATGTCGAGGCGCTCGGCGCGGCACTCGGCGACGTGGTGAGTCGCCACGAAAGCCTGCGGACGGTGTTCCCGGCGCCAGACGGGATGCCGCAACAGGTGGTGCTAACGGCCGAACGGGCCGATTTCGGCTGGGAGGTCGTCGACGCCACCGGCTGGCCGGCCGATCAGCTGACCGAGGCGGTCGGCGCCACCGCTCGCTACCCGTTCGACCTCGCCGCCGAAATACCGTTGCAGGCGAAGCTGTTCCGTGTCGCCGACCACGAGCAGATCCTGGTCGCGGTCGTACACCACATCGCGGCCGACGGGGTCTCGGTGGGGCCGCTGGTGCGCGATCTGGGCGTGGCCTATGCCAGTCGATCCGCGGGCCGGGCCCCCGACTGGTCGCCGCTGCCGGTGCAGTACGTCGACTACGCGCTGTGGCAGCGCGAGCAGTTCGGCGATGTCGACGACAGCCACAGCCGCATCGCCGCTCAGCTGTCCTACTGGCAGGATGCGCTGGCCGGAATGCCCGAGCGTCTCGAATTGCCAACGGACCGGCCCTATCCGAGCGTCGCCGACCAGCGCGGCGCCACGGTGGACCTCGACTGGCCCGCCGACCTTCAGCGGCGGGTGCGCGAGGTGGCCGTCGCACACGACGCAACCAGTTTCATGGTCGTGCAGGCCGCCCTCGCCGTGCTGCTCGCCACCCACAGCGCCAGCAGTGATGTGGCGGTCGGCTTCCCGATCGCCGGACGCCGCGACCCCGCACTCGACGAGTTGGTCGGGTTCTTCGTCAACACCCTTGTGCTGCGGGTGGATGTCGCCGGCGATCCCACCGTCACCGAGTTGCTGGACCAGGTGCGCCACCGCAGCCTGGCCGCCTACGAGCATCAGGACGTGCCGTTCGAAATGCTTGTCGAGCGGCTGAACCCGATCCGGTCGCTGACCCATCACCCGCTCGTGCAGGTGATGCTGGCATGGCAGAACTGGCAGGACAGCGATCCGGCCGCCGATTTGGCGTTGGGCGACCTGCAGGTCGCGCCGCTGCCGGTCGACATGCACACGGCGAGGCTGGATCTGGCGTTCTCCATCGGTGAGCGCTGGAGTCCCGGTGGGGAACCGGCGGGTATCGGCGGCGCGGTGCAGTTCCGCACCGACGTCTTCGATGCGTCCACCATCGAGACGCTGCTCGACCGGCTGCGCCGGATCCTCGATCTGATGGTGGCCGATCCGGGGCGGCGGTTGTCGTCGATCGACGTGCTCGACCCGGCCGAGCACAGCCGTCTGGATGAATGGGGCAACAAAGCCGTTCTCGAAGCGGCCGCATCTGCCGCGCCGTCCGTAACGGAGGTGTTCGACGCTCAGGTGGCGCGGGTCCCCGACAAGGCTGCGCTCACTTTCGAGGGCCGGTCGCTGACCTATCGAGAACTCGATGAGGCCGCAAATCGACTGGCGCACATGCTGACCGAGCACGGTGCCCGACCCGGCGAAGTGGTTGCCCTGCTGCTGCCCCGGACCGATCAGGCGGTGGTGGCCATCCTGGCGGTGCTCAAGAGCGGCGCGGCGTATGTGCCCATCGACCCGGCCGTGCCTGCGGCCCGGCTGCAGTTCGTGCTCACCGACGCCAAGCCGATCGCCGCGATCACCACCGCGGATCTGGCCGACCGGCTGGATGCCACCGGTCTCACCGTTCTCGACGTCGACGACCCGCGCATCGACACCTACCGCAGCGACGCGCTGCCGCCTGCACGGCCCGACGACATCGCCTACGTGATCTACACATCCGGAACCACCGGTGTGCCCAAGGGTGTGGCGATCACGCACGCCAATGTGACCCAGCTGCTGGAGCATCTGGACGCCGGGCTGCCACCGGCCAGCACGTGGGCGCAGTGTCACTCCTTGGCCTTCGACGTCTCGGTGTGGGAGATCCTGGCTCCGCTGTTGCGCGGCGGCCGCGTGGTGGTTGTGCCCGACTCGGTGGTGCGTGCACCAGAAGACCTGCACGCGTTGCTGATTGAGGAACACGTCGAGGTGCTCACCCAGACACCGACGGCGGTCGCGGCGATGAGCCCCGAGGGCCTGGAGTCGCTGACCCTGGTGACGGCGGGAGAGGCGTGCCCGCCGGAGGTGGTCGACCGATGGGCGCCCGGCCGGGTGATGATCAATGCCTACGGGCCGACCGAGACGACGATGTGTGTGGCCATCAGCGCGCCGTTGCAGCCCGGGCCTGGCGTCGTCCCGATCGGCTCGCCGGTGCCGGGCGCGGGACTGTTCGTGCTCGACGACTGGCTGCGGCCGGTCCCTGCAGGCGTGGTGGGCGAGTTGTATCTGGCAGGCCACGGCGTGGGTGTCGGCTACCTGGACCGGTCCGGCTTGACGGCGTCGCGTTTTGTGGCATGCCCGTTCGGGGGGCACGGCGAGCGGATGTACCGCACCGGCGACCTGGTGCGGTGGGGCGCCGACGGGCAGCTGGAGTACCTGGGCCGGGCCGACGAACAGGTCAAGATCCGCGGCTACCGCATCGAATTGGGCGAGGTGCAGGCGGCGCTGGCGGCGTTCGACGGCGTCGACCAGGCGGTCGTGATCGCTCGCGAAGACCGCCCCGGCGACAAGCGACTCGTCGGCTACATCACCGGGACCGCCGATCCTGCGGCGCTGCGCGCGGATTTGGCGCGTCGGCTGCCGGACTTCATGGTGCCCGCGGTCATCATGACGATCGACGCGGTGCCCTTGACCGTCAACGGAAAGCTCGACAAGCGCGCGCTGCCGGCCCCCGACTACGGCGACGCGGTCGGGTACCGCGCGCCGACCACCGCCATCGAGGAACTGTTGGCAGGCATCTTCTGCCACGTGCTCGGTTTGGAGCGCGTGGGAGTCGACGCCTCGTTCTTCGACCTCGGCGGTGACTCGCTGTCGGCCATGCGGACCATCGCGGCGATCAACGCCGCGCTGGAATCCCAACTCGGCGTGCGCGCGTTGTTCGAGGCGCCGACGGTGGCGCAGTTGGCGGCGCGGGTCAGCACCGGCAACGGTGGCTTCGAGCCGCTGGTGGCAGTCGAGCGGCCGCCGGTGATTCCGCTGTCGTTCGCGCAGAACCGATTGTGGTTCATCGACCAATTGCAGGGCCCGTCACCGGTTTACAACATCGCAGTGGCGCTGCGACTGGCCGGGCCGCTGAACGTCGATGCGCTGAGCTTGGCGCTGCGTGATGTGGTGGATCGTCACGAGAGCCTGCGCACGCTGTTCCCGGCGGTCGACGGCACCCCGCACCAGATGGTGATCGGCTCCGACGAGGTCGACTTCGGCTGGAAGGTCGTCGACGCCGACGGCTGGTCGGTGACTCAGCTGACCGAGGTGGTGGAGGAGACGGCAGGCTACGTCTTCGACCTGACCTCCGAGATCCCCCTACGCGCAAAGCTTTTGCGTGTCAGCGACGACGAACATGTGCTGGTGGCCGTGGTGCACCACATCGCCGCGGACGGTTTGTCGGTGATGCCGTTGATGCGCGATCTGGATGCCGCCTACGTCAGCCGGTGCGCGGGACATGCGCCGCAGTGGTCGCCGTTGCCCGTTCAGTACGTCGATTTCAGCCTGTGGCAGCGCGCCCAGCTCGGCGAACTGCAGGATTCCGACAGCCGGATCGCCGCGCAGCTCGCGTACTGGGAAGACACGCTGGCCGGAATGCCTGAGCGGCTTGACCTTCCGACCGACCGCCCGTATCCGACGGTGGCCGATCAGCGCGGCGCCACCACGGCCGTGCAGTGGCCTGCCGAACTGCAGCAGAAAGTTGCTCGGGTCGCCCGTGAGCAGAACGCGACCAGTTTCATGGTGGTACAAGCCGCGTTGGCGGCCCTGCTGAGCAAGCTCGCCGCGACCAGCGACGTGGCGGTCGGGTTCCCCATCGCCGGGCGCAGCGCCCCTGTCCTCGACGACCTGGTCGGGTTCTTCGTCAACACACTGGTGTTGCGCGTCGATCTGACCGGCGACCCCACCGGCGGCGAGCTGATCGCCCAGGTGCGGCAGCGCAGCCTCGGCGCCTACGAGCATCAGGATGTTCCGTTCGAGGTTCTCGTTGAACGGCTCAAGCCCACCCGCAGCCTGACCCATCATCCCCTGGTGCAGGTGATGCTGGGCTGGCAGAGTTGGCACGGCACCGACAACGGCGACTCCGTCACCCTCGGTGATCTCGACGTCACCCCGTTGCGGGCCGAAACCCACACCGCCCGCACCGATTTGACCTTCTCGCTGGCCGAGCGGTGGACCGAGTCCGGCGAACCGGCCGGCATCGGCGGGGAGGTCGAATTCCGCACGGACGTGTTCGACGCGAGCACCATCGAGGTGTTGGTCGAGCGGTTGCGGCGAGTACTCGACTCGATGGTGGCAGACCCGGACCGACCGCTCTCGTCGATCGACGTGCTCGACGCGGACGAGCATGCCCGCCTCGACGCCTGGGGCAACCGGGCGGTCCTCAGCGCGCCGATGGCGGCGACCGACTCCATCCCGGCGATGTTCGCAGCACAGGTCGCGCGTGCTCCGGAAGCGGTGGCCGTCACGTTCGAGGACCAGTCGCTGACCTACCGCGAACTCGACGAGGCATCGAACCGGTTGGCGCACTTGCTCGTCGAGCACGGTGCGGGCCCGGGGCAGCGGGTGGCGCTGCTGCTGAACCGTTCCGCGCAGGCGGTGATGGCGCTCATGGCGGTCCTCAAAACCGGGGCGGCGTACCTGTCGATCGACCCGGCCCACCCGACCGCGCGGATGCAGTTCATGCTCGGTGACGCCGCACCGGTCGCCGCGGTCACCACCGCGGCGCTGGCCGAGCGGCTCGACGGGTGCGGCGTCACGGTCATCGACATCGCCGACCCCCGCATCGGTGAGCAGCCCGATACAGCTCTGCCTGCACCTGCGGCCGAGAACATCGCGTACCTGATCTACACCTCCGGCACCACGGGTACGCCGAAAGGCGTTGCGGTTACCCACCACAACGTCACCCGGCTACTGAAGACGCTTGACGAGGATCTGGAGCTGTCGGCGGGCCAGGTGTGGACGCAGTGCCATTCGTTGGCGTTCGACTTCTCGGTGTGGGAGATCTTCGGCGCCCTGCTGTACGGCGGCCGTGTGGTGGTGGTGCCCGACGCGGTGGTGCGGTCGCCCGAAGACCTTCACGATCTGCTCGTCGACGAACGCGTCACGATGCTGAGCCAGACCCCGTCGGCGTTTTACGCGCTGCAGACCGCCGACGCCTTGCAGCGCGACCGCGGCGACGAGCTCAAGCTGGAGACGGTGGTGTTCGGCGGCGAAGCGCTGGAGCCTGGGCGCCTGGAGACCTGGATGCACCGGCATCCGGGGCTGCCCCGGCTGATCAACATGTACGGCATCACCGAAACCACGGTGCACGCCTCCTTCCGCGAGATCGTCGACAGCGACCGCGAGAACGCGGTCAGCCCGATCGGCTCGCCGCTGGCGCATCTCAGTTTCTTCGTGCTGGACAAGTGGTTGTGCCGAGTGCCTGCCGGAGTGGTCGGTGAGCTCTACGTTGCCGGTGCGGGTTTGGCGTGCGGCTATGTCGGCCGGCCGGATCTGACGTCGACGCGATTCGTGGCGTGCCCGTTCGGTGGTCCCGGCGCGCGGATGTATCGCACCGGCGACCTGGCGTCATGGAGTCCCGACGGTCAGCTGCGGTATATGGGCCGCATCGACGATCAGGTGAAGATCCGCGGCTACCGCATCGAGCTGGGTGAGATCCAAGCGGCGCTGAACGCTCTCGACGGGGTCGACCAGGCGGTGGTGATCGCGCGCGAGGACCGCCCCGGCGACAAGCGGTTGGTGGGCTATGTCACCGGCACCGCGGATCCGACCGCCGCCCGGGCTGCGCTCAGCCAGCGGCTGCCTGCATACATGGTGCCGACAGCGGTGGTCGCGATGGAAAAGCTGCCGCTAACGGTCAACGGCAAGCTCGACACCCGCGCGCTGCCGTCGCCGGAATATCAAGAGGTCGACCATTACCGCGCACCGGGCAACCACACCGAGGAAGTCCTCGCCCGCATCTATGCCCAGGTGCTCGGGCTGGAACGGGTCGGAGTCGACGACTCGTTCTTCGAACTCGGCGGCGACAGCATCCTGTCGATGCAAGTGGCCGCGCGTGCGATCAGTGCCGGTGTAAAGGTCAGGCCCCGAGACATTTTCGTCGAGCAGACAGTCTCGCGGGTGGCGCGGGCGGCGAAGCTGGTCTGGGTCGTGGTGCGTGACGACGGCAAACAGGGCGTCGAAAACGTTGTGGCCACGCCGATCATGCGGTGGTTGCAGCGTGCCGACGGTGCGGTCGATCAGTTCAACCAGACCGTGGTGCTGCAGGCGCCCGCAGGCGTGACCGAAACCGACGTCGTCGTGGTGTTGCAGGCCCTGCTGGACCGGCATGCGATGTTGCGGGCCCGCGTCGACGACCAGTGGGGCAGAGGCGCGCCGTGGTCGTTGACCGTGCCCGAAGCCGGGACCGTGCAGGCGGGCGGCTGCGTGTACTCGGTTGATGTGCTGTCGGAAGCGGCTGTGCAGGAGGCGCGTTCGCGGTTGAACCCCGAGGCCGGGGCGATGCTGTCGGCGGTGTGGGCGTCCGAAACGAACCAGCTGGTGCTGATGATCCACCACCTGGCCGTCGACGGCGTGTCGTGGCGAATCCTGTTGGAAGACCTCAACGTTGCGTGGGCGCAGCATCGCAGTGGCCAGCCGGTGGCGTTGTCGTCGGGTGGGACGTCGTTCGCCAGGTGGGCGCAACTGCTCGAGGAACACGCCCACGATCCTGCGGTGGTGGCGCAGGCGGAGGCGTGGCGGCAGATCGCCGCCGTGCCTGCGCCGTTGCCCACGGTGGAGCCCGGCGTCGACACCTTCGCCAACGCCGAACATCTTTCGCTGCAACTCGATGTCGAGAGCAGCCGCATGCTGCTCGGCGAAGTGCCCACCGCGTTCCATGCCGGTGTGCAGGACGTGCTGTTGATCGCGTTCGGGTTGGCGGTGGCGGAGTTCCTCGGCGGCGGTTCGTCACCGGTGGGCATCGACGTCGAAGGGCACGGCCGCGCCGAGGAGGTGGCCGATGACGTCGACCTGTCCCGCACGGTCGGGTGGTTCACGGTCAAATATCCGGTGTCGTTGACAATCGGTGGACTGTCCTGGGCTCAGGTGGTGGCCGGCGACGCCGCGCTCGGAGCGGTGGTCAAGAACGCCAAGGAACAACTGCGGGCCATGCCCGATGGGTTGACCTACGGGGTGTTGCGCTACCTGAACCGAGACGTCGACCTCGACGGTCCCGACCCGCAGATCGGCTTCAACTATCTCGGCCGACTCGGTGCCGCGGCGAACGAACTCTCCGACGACTTCTGGCGGGTCAGCCCGGACAGTGGGGATATCGCGGGCGCAAGCCTGAAAATCCCGCTGACGCTGCCGCACACCATCGAGTTGAACGCCAGCACCGCCGACACCGAGTCCGGCCCGCGGCTGCAGGCCAACTGGACATGGGCGCCCTCGGCCGTGGAGGAGGACCAAGTCAGCCGACTGAGCCGACTGTGGTTCGAAGCGCTGGCCGGACTATGCGTGTTCGTGCGCCGAGGCGGGGGCGGACTGACCGTGTCGGACATCCTTCCGGCCCGGCTGCGCCAGCAGCAGATCGACGAGCTCGAGCGGCAGTACCGCATCGCCGACGTGCTGCCGATGACACCGCTGCAGCAGGGACTGGCCTACCACGCCAATGCTTCCCACGAGCGAGGCGACGACACCTACGCGGTGCAGCTGGACATCTCGCTGAGCGGTCCGCTCGACGTGCAGCGGCTGCAGCAGGCGGTGCAGACGGTGGTCAACCGGCATCCGAACCTGGCTGCCCGGTTCTGCCATCAGTTCGACGAGCCGGTCCAGGTGATCCCGGCCGACCCCGCACCGGGCTGGCGATACCTCGAGTTGGATGCCGAAGCGTCGCAGGACGAGATCGGGCAGCTGGCCGCCGCCGAGCGCGCCGCGGTATGCGATTTGGCCAATCCGCCGGCTCTGCGAGTCGCCGTGATCCGGACGGGCGCGGACCGTCACCGGCTCCTGCTGACCAACCACCACATCCTGATGGACGGGTGGTCGCTGCAAGTCTTCCTGCAGGAAGTCTTCACGTCTTACCTCGGGCAGCGGCTCCCCGCCGCCGTTGCCTACCGCAGGTTCTTCGACTGGCTGGCCGACAGGGACCGGTCAGCGGCCGAAGACGCTTGGCGTCGTGCGCTGGCCGGCTTCGCCGCGCCGACGTTGGTGGGACCACAGGACCGCCTGGGTGTGGGGCCGCGAAATGCGAAGTCGTTCCGCCTGTCTGAGGAGACGACGCAGGCGGTCAACGAGCTGGCGCGCACGAGTCAGACCACGGTCAGCACGGTGCTGCAGGGCGCCTGGGCGCTGCTGTTGGCCTGGCTGACCGGTCAACGCGATGTCGCGTTCGGCGCAGTGGTTTCGGGTCGGCCGGCAGACGTGCCCGGCGCGGATTCGATGGTCGGCCTGCTGATCAACACGGTTCCGGTGCGAGCGAACATCACGCCGACCACGACCGTCGCCGACCTGCTCGACCAACTGCAGGTCGCCCACAACCACACGCTCGAACACCAGTATCTGGGGTTGCGCGACATCCACCGGGTCACCGGTCTCGAGCGGCTCTTCGACACGGTCTTCGTGTATGAGAACTACCCGACCGTGGCCGCCGCCTCGTCCGACGGCGCCGACGAATTGGTGATCAGCGACGTCGGCATCCGCGATTACTACCACTACCCGCTTGCGGTCCAGGCGGTTCCTGGCGCCGAACTCGAGCTGCGCGTGCAGTTCCGCTCAGATGTCTTCGATGCGGCCGAAATCGACGCAGTGACTGCGCAATTCCGGCGTGTGGTGGAGGCGATGGTCTCCGACCCGAAGCTGCCCTTGGCATCGACGGAGCTGATGGACGGCCGTGAACTCGCTCCGGGGACCGCCGAGCCGACGCAGGCCAGCGCCACCGGCGGGGATGGCGAATACCGTGCTCCGGCAACGCTTGTCGAGCAGATCGTGGCCGGGATCTACGCCACCATTTTGGGTCGGGACCGCGTGGGTGTGGACGAGTCGTTCATCGACCTGGGCGGCGATTCCGTATCGGCGATGCGGGCGGTCGCCGCGATCAACGCAGCCTTGGACGTCGACCTGCCAGTCAGCACGCTGTTGGACGCGTCGTCGGTTCGACGGTTGAGCCAACGACTGGCGGACCAGGCTGAGTAAACCCGCTGCCGCAGTTACCAGACCGCGGGCACCAGGCGATACCGCACCTTCTGGGTGTACTCGGGGTAGCCGGCCAGTTCCGCCGACAGCAGGCTCTCCTCGTCGCGGATGCGGAACGCGAGAATCGCCACGCCGGAGATGACGAAGAGCAACCCCCAGTAGGAGCCGAGCGCCAGCGGAATCCCGATCAGCAGGATCACATTGCCGGTGTACATGGGGTGGCGCACCAACCCGTAGAGGCCCGTTGAGATCAGTGGTTGGTCGGCTTCCACCCGCACCGTGGCCGCCGCGTGGCTGTTCTGGATCACCACCAGCATCATCACGCTCAGGCCGACCACCACCAGGACGTCGCCGATCACGCAGATCACCGTCGGCACCGAAGACCAGCCGAACCGATGGCCGAGCCCGCTGACCGCGAGCATCGCCGCGAGTGACAGCCATGCGCTGGCCATGACGATCTTCTGAGCCCTGCGGGTCTCGGCACCGGGGCCGCCCCTGCGGCGCCGTTCCATCGCAGCCGGATTGGTCCGCATCAGATAGATGCTGGGAATCCATCCGGTGACAGCGAACAGGACCAGGAACACCCACGCCTGCCAGTAGTCGAACGTGCCGGCGGCCGCAAAAAGAATCAGCCCGAATACCACCGGCTCCAGCAAACCGAACACCAGCATTTGCAGAATGCTTCTCAAGAATCCCCCTATACGGCACCGCAAGCTGTCAGCGCACCCGACAAACCTACCGTTACCTGGCGCGCAGGCACGCACCAACTCCGCAAGGCCACCGGCGGTGGCTCGCTATCATTTTTCCCAAATGTCAAGACATACAACGTCGCGCTGAGGAATGGAGGCACATGACCGCCAACGTCGAGCAGTTGGAGTTCCAGGCGGAGGCGCGCCAATTGCTGGATCTGATGATCCACTCGGTCTATTCGAACAAGGACTCTTTTCTCCGCGAGTTGATCTCCAACGCCTCGGATGCTCTCGACAAACTTCGGATCGAGGCATTTCGCAACAAGGACCTCGAGGTCGACACCTCCGATCTGCACATCGAGATCGAAACCGACAAGGATGCCCGGACCCTGACCGTCCGCGACAACGGCATCGGCATGAGCCGTGACGAGGTGGTCGAGCTCATCGGCACCCTGGCCAAATCCGGCACCGGCGAACTGCGTCAACAGCTGCGGGAAGCCAAGAACGCCGCCGCCTCCGAGGAACTGATCGGCCAATTCGGCATCGGCTTCTACTCGACGTTCATGGTGGCCGACAAGGTCGAGCTGCTCACCCGCAAGGCCGGCGAGAACAACGCCACCCGCTGGGTGTCCAGCGGCGACGGCACCTACACCGTCGAAACCGTCGACGACGCTCCGCAGGGCACGTCGGTCACGCTGCACCTCAAGCCAGAAGACGCCGAGGACCAGCTGCACGACTACACCTCGGAGTGGAAGATCAGGGAACTGGTCAAGAAGTACTCCGACTTCATCGCCTGGCCCATCCGCATGCAGGTCGAGCGCCGCACACCACCGGCGGAGGAAGGCGGCGAAGAGACCGTCACCGTCGAGACACAGACCCTCAACTCGATGAAGGCGCTGTGGGCCAAGAGCCAAGACGAAGTCTCCGAGGACGAGTACAAGGAGTTCTACAAGCACATCGCCCATGCCTGGGACGAACCGCTCGAGGTCATCACCATGAAGGCCGAGGGCACGTTCGAATACCAGGCACTGCTGTTCATCCCGTCGCACGCGCCGTTCGACCTGTTCACCCGCGACGCCAAGACTGGGGTGCAGCTCTACGTCAAGCGTGTCTTCGTGATGGGCGACTGCGACGAGCTCGTCCCCAGCTACCTGCGCTTCATCAAGGGCGTTGTCGATGCCCAGGACATGTCGCTCAACGTGTCCCGCGAAATCCTGCAGCAGGACCGCCAGGTGACGGCGATCCGTCGCCGCCTGACCAAGAAGGTGCTGTCGGCGATCAAGGACATGCAGTCCTCACGCCCCGACGACTACCGCAAGTTCTGGACCCAGTTCGGCGCAGTCCTCAAGGAGGGCCTGATGTCGGACTTCGAGAACCAGGACACCATCCTTCGCGTCTCGTCGTTCGCCTCAACGCACAGCGACGAGGAGCTCACGACGCTGGCGGATTACGTCGGCCGGATGAAGGAGGGGCAGAAGCAGATCTTCTACGCCACCGGGCAGACGCGCGACCAACTTCGCAAGTCGCCGCATCTGGAGGCGTTCAAGGCCAAGGGATATGAGGTGCTGCTGCTCACCGACCCGGTCGACGAGCTGTGGGTCGGGGCGGTCAGCGAGTTCGACGGAAAACCGCTTCAGTCGGTCGCCAAGGGCGAGGTGGACCTCGACTCCGAGGAAGAGAAGAAGGCGCACGAGGCCGAACGCGAGGAGGCGGAACGGGAGTTCGCCGACCTGCTGTCCTGGCTCAAGGATGTGCTTGGTGAACACGTCAAGGAGGTGCGGTTGTCCACCCGGCTGACCGAGTCGCCGGCCTGCCTGGTGACCGACGCCTTCGGCATCACGCCGGCGCTGGCGCGCATGTACCGGGCCTCCGGACAGACGGTTCCGGTCGGGAAGCGAATTCTTGAACTCAACCCGAAGCATCCGCTCATCACGGGGTTGCAGCAGGCCCAGAAGAGCCGGCCCGCCGACGACCCGTCGCTCAAGGAATCCGCGGAGTTGTTGTACGGCACCGCGCTGCTGGCCGAAGGAGACGTGCCGGAGGACCCGGCGAAATTCGCATCGTTGCTCGCGCAGCGCCTCGCCGGAACCGTGTAACGGAAACGGACCGGGGGATCAGGTCACGACGGCCGAGCTATTCGCCCCAGGCGACGGCGTGGTGGCACTTGGCGACATGCTCGAGTCGGCAGAGTGCGGCGGCGAGGTCCTCGACGATCGGCAACTGGTCGTCGGGATCGCAGATGTGCATTACTCGTCGCACCCTCGGTCCGGCCACCACCATCCAGTCCACGTCGCGCCGCGCGCACTGGATGTTCGCGTAGTACAGGGCCGTGAAGGCTTGGCTGCCGAAGAAGTCGACACCGGTCAGATCCAGGATCAGTTGCTTGGAGACGCGGGTGTGACGCTGGACGAAGCGGCCGAGCGCCTGGCGATTGGTGGCGTCGACCTCACCGCGGACGCAGACGAGCACTCTGGCGTCGGTCAGCTCCTCGGCGGTGAAGACAGCGCGGCCCGCGCGCTGGATCTCCTCGGCGGCGGGCAGACGAACCTGGCGCAGCTGAACGGTCGTAGCGACGGGCAAGGCGAACTCCTTCCCAGCGTGGCAAGACGCTCGAGTCGACTCGAAGACCCCTGCAATCTGAAGGCCGGAACAGCGACGCCACGTCGTCGGGTGCCGCAACCGGCGGTAGCTCAACCGGAGTTCACCCTACGACGAAATCCGAGTAAGTGACACAGTTCACAGAACTCTTATGAATCCATTGTGTTACTTGGTCTTTCAATCTGAGTTAAATCTGGCAGTTAACTGAACGAGTCCAGTCTCAGCGTGTACCTACGGAATCCGCATGCTCGTTCAGCAAGAACTCCACCACCATCTGCGCGACGGCGTCGATCGCGTCGCGGTGGATTACTTCATAGCCGTGGGTGGACAGCGTGGGCAGGCAGAGCAGCCCGGCGCGGGCGACCAGGCCGCTGGCTTTGGCGTGCGACGCGTCGGACTCGAATGCGCCGAGGACGGCAGGCTGCGGCGACAATCCGAGCTTCTCACCGATATCCATCAGGCGGTCGGCGACGGGTTTGTCGTAGATGCACATCGCATCGCTGTACGCGACGATCGGGCCGCCGCTCACCGAAGTCTCGTACTCGCCTTCGGTGGGGCCGACCTCCAGCGCGAGGATGAGGTCGCCGGGCAGGGTGCGCGCGGCGTAGGCGCCGCCGATGCCGCCGACTTCCTCACTGGTGGTGAAGACGAAGTAGACGT
Organism: Mycolicibacterium agri; assembly: GCF_002553505.1. Lineage (GTDB taxonomy): Bacteria > Actinomycetota > Actinomycetes > Mycobacteriales > Mycobacteriaceae > Mycobacterium > Mycobacterium agri. The sequence goes on from NZ_PDCP01000042.1 coordinate 50,085, forward strand.
CGTTGACCGGGCGCCTGCCCCGCTGCCGCAACGTGTGCGCCGCGTCCAAGAGCGCAACCACCAGCGCGCGGTCGTCCATGAAATAGCAGCCGAGGTAATCGGCGACCTCGACCAGGGTCCGCTTGCTGCGTTCAACGCAGATCCGGGTGCCGATGTGCACTCCGGCGGCATGTAGCTCGTCGACGTTACGGCCGGTGAAGACGTACACATGCGTCCAGTCCAACGCCTTGTCGCCGCCGTCGGGCTTGGTCTCCCAGATCCGTTCGCTTTCCCGGGTGGTGTGCTCCGAGCCGAGCGAGAGCACCCCGGTGAGCCGGTCGCGATCGCCGAGGACCGTGACGGGACCAAGCCCGAAATTGCCCGGATACATCGTGCCGAGCGGGGTCAGGTACAGCGTGCCGTCGGCACCGATGCGCTTGACCAGCATCGACAACTCGTCCATGTGCGCCGTCACCCGGATCGCGGCGTCGTCGGCCGCGCCGTCGCCGCGCAGAAGCCCGACGACGTTGCCGGCGTTGTCCACCCACATCTCGTCGACGGATGCGCGAAGTTCCCGCAGGCAGATGTCTCGGACGTCGTTTTCCTGGCCGGCGGGCCCGCAGGCCCACAGCAGTTCCTGAAGAAGCTCGCGTCGCAAACTAGGCCCCCGTTACGCAAGTAAGTCGAACAGCAGCCACACGCCGGTCGCGACGAACAGCAGCACGAAGAGCGTTACGACGACGATCGACACCACCACGGTCGGCGTGTACTTCCGCCGCGCGCGCGGCTGGGGCGCCGATACGCCGGATGTCTGCGCCGAGTCGGGCGGCAGTTCACCCGGCGTCACGCCTCCGCCGGCCTCGAGGCCTGAGGTCCGCGCGGGATCGGGATCTGGTGGCTGGGCGGTCATGTTGTAGCCATACCCAGCCGACGAAGATGTACGCTTGCGGCCATGGAACTACTACGCAATGTAGTTGTTTTGCTGCACATCACCGGCTTCGCGGTCACGTTCGGAGCCTGGGCCGCCGAGGCCGCCGCGCGCCGCTTCCGCACCACCCGGCTGATGGATTACGGCCTGCTCCTGTCGCTGCTGACGGGGCTCGCGCTGGCTGCGCCGTGGCCCGCCGGAATCGAGCTGAACTACCCGAAGATCGGGACCAAGCTCGTCATCCTCATCGTGATCGGCGGCCTGCTCGGCATGGGCAGCGTCCGACAGAAGCGCACCGGCGAGGCGGTCCCGCGCGCGATGTTCGCCTCAGTCGGGATCCTGGTCTTCATCGCCGCCGGTATCGCCGTCCTGTGGTGATGTTGCACCCCATACGATTCGGGGAATGACGACTCGGAAGATGGCAACACCCGAGCCGTTCGTGACCGAAAGGCCCGGCGGTGTCCGCATCGTCGCCGACCGCCTCGGCGATGCCCGCGAGCGCGCCGTGGTGTTCCTGCACGGCGGCGGGCAGACCCGACGGTCGTGGGCCAAGGCCGCGGCGGCGATGGCGCGGCGCGGTTGGCAGGCCGTCACCGTCGACTTCCGCGGTCACGGCGAATCGGACTGGTCGGCCGAGGGCGACTACCGCGTGGTCACGTTCGCCGAAGACGTGCGCGACGTGCTGGCTCAACTGCCGCCCCGACCGGTGTTGGTGGGCGCCTCGCTCGGCGGCTTCACCTCAATGCTGCTCGCAGGCGAGCTGGCTCGCGGCATCGCCGACGCCGTCGTGCTGGTGGACATCGTGCCGAACATGAACCCGTCGGGCGCAGAGCGGATCCACAACTTCATGGTCGACCGGATGGTGGACGGATTCGCCTCCCTCGAGGAGGTCGCCGACATGATCGCCGAATACAACCCGCATCGGCCGCGGCCCACCGACCTGAATGGGTTGCGCGCCAACCTTCGTCGCCGCGGCGACCGGTGGTACTGGCACTGGGATCCGCAGTTCATCGACGGCACGGCCGCGCGTCCGCCGATCGAGGTGACCGACCCGGAGCGCATGAACACGGCCGTCGCGGCCATCCTCGCCGACGGTGTGCCGATGCTGCTGGTGCGCGGGCAGGTCAGTGACCTGGTCAGCGAGGATCGCGCCGAGGAGTTTCTCGCCCGCTTCCCCCAAGTCGAGTTCGTCGACGTGCAAGGCGCAGGGCACATGGTGGCGGGAGACCGCAACGATCTGTTCGCCTCGGCCGTCGTCGACTTCCTCAACCGACACGCCCGCGCTGACGGTTCCCTAGGATCAGCGGTATGCGCGGATCCAAAATCCTGATCACCGGCCCCACCGGACAAGTCGCCGCACCCATCGCCCGCGCGCTCGCGGCCGACAACGAGGTGTGGGGAATCGCCCGCTTCACCGACGCGGCGGCGCGGGAAAGCCTGCAGCAGGCCGGTGTTCGGTGCGAGACGGTCAACCTGGCTGACGGCGACTTCAGTGGTCTGCCAACCGACTTCGACTACGTGCTCAACCTGGCGGTCGCCAAGAGCGGGCGATGGGACAAAGACCTGGGCGCCAACGCCGAGGCGGTCGGCCTGCTGATGGCCCACTGCCGCAGCGCGAAAGCATTCCTACACTGCTCCTCGGCGGCCGTCTACGATCCGCCCGATGACGAGCCGCGCACCGAGCGCGCCGCGCTGGGCGACAACCACAAGCCGTTGTTTCCAACGTATTCCATCTCCAAGATCGCGGGAGAGGTTGTGGTGCGCACGATGTCGCGTGCGCTGGGCTTGCCCGCCATCATCGCCCGGCTGAACGTGCCCTACGGGGACAACGGCGGATGGCCTTTCTTTCACATGGAGATGATGCTCGGCGGCATCCCGATTCCCGTGCCACCGGGCGCACCAGCCGTGTACAACCCGATTCACGAGGACGACATCGTCGCGATGATCCCGAAACTGCTTGCGGCGGCCTCAGTTCCGGCGACCACCATCAACTGGTGCGGCGAGCAGGCCGTCAGCCTCCAGCAGTGGTGCACCTACATCGGTTCGCTGATCGGCGTCGAGCCCGTGTTCGAAGAGAGCACGCAGGCGCTGCGCGGCAACCCGACCGACAGCACCAGGATGCGCGAACTGATCGGCGGCACCACGGTCGACTGGCAGGACGGCATGCGCCGCATGGTGAGCACGTTTCACCCGGAACTGCTCGGCGCAACCGGCTAGTTGTACTGGGACAGGACGTTGGTAGCAGGCGTGTTGGCTTGATGTGAGGAGAACCTCCGGGTGGGGTGTGGCTTGTCTAGGTCCACCACCGTCCGGAGGTTCTCGTGTCCCACCGTAATGCCCGTACGACGTTTCACGGCCGCCTGCTGATGGTGCACCGGTATCAGGCTGGTTGGCCCAAGGCCCATATCGCGAAAGCGATGGGGGTTTCGCGTAAATGCGTCCACACCTGGATCAGTCGTTTTGAGACCGAGGGTGAAGACGGTCTTCACGACCGGTCCTCGCGGCCGCATACCAGTCCGAGCCGTGTTCGGCCCAGCGTGGAGAACCAGATCGTGGCCTGGCGCAAACGCCACCGGTGCGGTCCTGACGAGATC
>NZ_PDCP01000043.1 GCF_002553505.1 Mycolicibacterium agri
GAAAGCCATACCCGACATCCCTGGGTGATTCGAAGCCTAAGGCCGACGACCCCAAACACCCTTCAAGAAAGGTAAGGATCCGATGCGCGTAGTCGCCGGGTGGCACGCGACCGCTGCGGAACTCGACACTGTGCGCCGCGCCCTCGGCAGTGACGTCGACGTCGTCGGTCTGCCCTGTCGCGACGACATCGTGTTCCCCTACGGCGCCGAGCGCGAACCCTATCTCGCCGCGATGGCCGACGCCGACGCCGTGATCACGTGGACGCTGCCGCCCGAGGTGGTTTCGGCGGCGCCGAATCTGAAATACGTGTCGTGGCTGCACTCCGGCTGCGACCGCCTTCCCTTCGACGATTTCAAGGCCAGAGGCATCCAGCTCACGAATGTGCCTGAGGCACACCAGCCGGCGATCGCCGAACACGCCTGGTCGTTGATCCTCGCCTGCATCAAGAAGACGGTGTGGAAGCACGAGCAGCACGTCGCCGGTCGCTACGTGCCGTACTGGCATGACGACGGCGTCGGCTCGGTGCTGTACGGGCGCACCATGGTACTGCTCGGCGTCGGCGGTATCGGCCGTCGCATCGCTGCGGTGGCGAAAGCATTCGGTATGAACGTGATAGCCGTCCGCAAGAACCCTGATCTGCCCGCGGAGAACACCGATGCGGTGTACGGCCAGGAGCGGCTGCACGACGCGTTGGCACTGGGGGACGTGATCGTCGTCGCCACTCCGTCCACCAACCGGACCCGCGACATGATCGACCACGACGCGATCGCCGCCATGAAACCGCATGCCTACCTTGTGAACATCGCGCGCGGTGACATCGTCAACGAGAAAGCGATTCGCGACGCGCTGGTGAACAATCGCATCGCCGGTTTCGCGTCCGACGTCTGGTGGGATTACGCCGACGCGATGCCGCCCGACCAACACTTCGGATCGCCGTCGCGGCTCGGAGTGCACCTTCTCCCGAACGTCGTGGTGTCCGGCGACCAGGCATCGAATGTGTTCTTCGCGCGCGATGCGATGCTCGACCTGGGGTTGCAGAACCTCGCCGCCATGCTGGCCGGGAAGCAACCCCCACACTTGGTCGATCTCGACGCGCAGTACTGACTACCGCGGTTCACGCGCCACAAGGCCCGCACGGGCCAACAGCAGCACGCTGACCACCAGGACCCAGGCCGGGAAGGCCAGCGTCAACCACATGGTGATGTCGCTGGCCAGGATAAGGCCAAGGGCCAGAACGTACGTCGTCACGCTGAGCCAGCGCGGCATCAGGCCGGTGCGCAGCCAGATCGTCGCCAGCGAAATCATGAACACCGCGCCCATCCGCAGTGCGTACGTCTTCGACACCGACAGCAGGAACATCTGCCCGAACGTCGCCACTTCGGCGTGCGCATCGGGGTCGACGATGAGGCTGTTGGTCGCTTCCAGCCCGGCACCGACCCCGACTGCGACGAACATCATGGCCAGATAGAGCAATCCGCTGCCGATGAACACGGTGGAGAAGAACTTGTCCTCGTAGGCGCCGAAACCGTCGCGCACCACTCCGATGAACCACAGAAACGCGATGCCTGCGAACGGCATCAGGATCGCGGCGACCCGCAGGTTGGTGTCGCCCGCGATGAGCCACTGCGAACCGGGCTCCGCACCCTCCGGCAGCGCCAGCCGCACCAGCACCAGCACCGTGCCGAACAGCAGGGCAAACAACACCCCCGCCAGCGCCGCCGCCCGTGGCGTCGACAGCCGGTGCGGGGCCTTCGCGGTCACGGCTGTCCGGGCAGCAGCCTGATCATCAACCCGTTGGCCTCGGCCAGCAGATTTCCGTCGGGATCGCGCAGTTCGGCGTTGACGAACGCCTTGCGGCCCTCGGCCCTGTTCAGCCAGCCGCGCACCGTCAGCGGTGTGTTGATCGGCGTCACCTTGCGGTAGTCGACATGCAGGAAAGCGGTGCGGCTGATCGGCCGGCCGGAGGCGTGGATCACCATGCCGAACGTCGAGTCGAACATCAGCGGCAGCACGCCGCCGTGCACCGCGTAGTTGCCGCCCACGTGGTAGCGGCTGAACTGGACCGTCAACTCCACGGCCTCGGCGTCGAACTTCGTGACCTTGTACGGCGGCATCAACAGGCTGCCCGAGCCAGGCAGGTCCGGCACCCGGTTGGCCGGACCGACACCCTCGGGCGCCTCGAACGGGTCCAGCAGCTTCACCAGCTGTTCTGCGAGATCGGCGGCCTGCTCCCACGTCTCGCTGTCGGGGTCAGCCGACACCGCGAGATCCTGTGCGCGCCGCATCGCCGCGAGGAACCGCCCGAAGCCCGGACCCGGTTGCGCGGGTTGGAAATTGGGGAAACCGCCGTGCTTGTCGTAGTCCGGGTCGAGCAGATGCGGGTCTTCAGTCATTGCTCGACTCCCGCTCGCTCCGGTCGTCGCTCGTTCCTCGCTGCGATCCTCACTCGCGGTCGTCTTCGGGAAGTCATATCATCGAGCCGCCAGGATGTCGCGGCGCACGATCGTCTGATCTCGGCCGGGACCGACACCGATGCACGAGATATGGGCGCCGGCAAGCTCTTCCACCCGAAGCACGTAGTCGCGTGCCTTGGCGGGCAGGTCGTCGAATTCACGGGCGCCCGAGATGTCCTCCCACCAACCGGGCATCTCCTCGTAGATCGGTTCGGCATTGGCGATGTCGCTCTGGGTCATCGGCATGTCGTCGGTGCGCTTGCCGTGCACGGTGTAGCCGACGCAGATCGGCACCGTCTCCAGGCTGGACAGCACGTCGAGCTTGGTCAGGAAGTAGTCGGTGATGCCGTTGACGCGGGTGGCGTAGCGCGCGATCACCGCGTCGAACCATCCGCAGCGGCGGCGCCGGCCCGTCGTCACGCCGAACTCGCCGCCGGTCTTGGACAAATACTCGCCGTTCTCGTCGAACAACTCGGTGGGGAACGGACCGGACCCGACACGCGTCGTGTAGGCCTTCAGGATGCCCAGCACCGTGGTGATGCGCGTCGGGCCGATGCCCGAGCCGACGGCCGCACCGCCCGCGGTCGGATTCGACGACGTGACAAAGGGATACGTGCCGTGGTCGACGTCGAGCAGGGTGCCCTGCGAGCCCTCGAGCAGCACGGTCTCGCCGTTGTCGAGCGCGACGTTGAGCAGCCGCCTGGCGTCGGCGATGCGGTGCTTGAAACCCTCGGCCTGGGTCAGCAGATTGTCGTACACCTCGGTCGGCGAGAGCGCCTTGCGGTTGTAGATCTTGACCAGCACCTGATTCTTGAATTCCAGTGCGGCCTCGATCTTCTGGGCCAGCAGCTCCTCGTCGAGCACATCGGCCATCCGGATGCCGATGCGGGCGATCTTGTCCTGATAGCAGGGGCCGATGCCGCGTCCGGTGGTGCCGATCCTCTTGCTGCCCGCGTAGCGCTCGACGACCTTGTCGATCGCCACGTGATACGGCATCAGCAGATGCGCGTCGGCGGAGATCAACAATCGTTCGGTGTCCACGCCCCGTTCCCCGAGGCCCTTCAGCTCGTCGAGCAGCACGCCCGGATCGACCACCACCCCGTTGCCGATCACGTTCGTGACGCCAGGGGTGAGAATGCCCGACGGAATGAGATGCAGCGCGAAGTTCTCGCCAGTCGGAAGGACGACGGTGTGGCCGGCGTTGTTGCCGCCCTGGTACCGCACGACCCACTGCACCCGGCCGCCGAGTAGATCGGTGGCCTTACCCTTGCCCTCGTCGCCCCACTGGGCGCCGATGAGCACGATTGCCGGCATGGCGTTTCTCCCGCTTATTGTGTTCCAGCCGGTGAGCCACCCTATCCCAGCCGTCCGCAAGGAGCCGATTTGATCACCACCGACGCCGGGGTGTTGCTTTTCGGAGGCCGACGCCCGCCACGGCCGCTGGCCGGTTTGCCCACCCGGGCCGTCGCCGGGCCCGACGACATCGACGCCGCGCTCGACGCCTGCAAGCGCCTCATCGTGGTGGGCGGCGACGCCGACCTGGCCGCGGTGCTGACCCGGCTGCTGCGCGCCGACCGGCTCGACATCGAGGTCGGCCACGCCACCAACTGGCGCACTGCCCGCCGGGCCCGACGCGGCAGCGCGCGGCGGGTGCCGCTGATCCGCGACGACACCGGCCAGGCCCTCGTACGCGCGGCCGAATGGCGTGGCGAGAACGGCGCTGCGCTGGTCGGCGAGGCCGTCGTCGACGACACCCAGCTGTTCTACGGGGAGGTCGTCGGCGTGCGGATCGAGCCGACCTACGACATGCCTGGGCTGCGGGCCAGCGTCATCGGGCGGGGACGGCGCGGCTGGGTGCCCGGACGGGCCGCTCAACTCGGCACCACCGGGGCCGTAGTGGTGCGCGACGGCGTCGCCGGACCGAGAATTGTTCCCCGTTCTACCTTCTACCGCCACACGCAGGGCTGGCTGATGGTGAAATAGCGGCCGTGCGAATCATCGTTACCGGCGGCAACAGCGGAGTTGGCAAAGAAACGGCGGCGGCGCTCGCGGCGGTGGGTCACAGCGTGCTCATCGCGGCGCGTGACGTCGCCAAGTCGGAGCGCGTGGCCGCGGAGATGGCGGGCGACGTCGAGATCGCGCAGCTGGATCTGGCGGATCTGACCAGCGTGCGCAAGTTCGCAGACGCGGTCGACAGCGTCGACGTGCTGCTGAACAACGCGGGCGTGCTGGGTCTACCGCTGACCCGCACCGCCGACGGGTTCGAGGGCCACATAGGCACCAACTACCTCGGCCACTTCGCGCTGACCTGTTTGCTCGGCGACCGCATCAAGGACAGGGTCGTCTCCGTCACGAGCATGAACCACATGTTCGCCCGCATGCACTTAGACGACCTGAACTGGCGCACCCGCCCGTATTCGAAGTGGGCGGCATACGGGCAGTCCAAGCTCGCGCTGATGCTGTTCACCTGCGAACTGGCCCGCAAGGGGGTCCGCGCGATCGTCGTCGATCCCGGCGGCGCCGACACCAACATCGTCCGCTACAGCGGCGGCTTCCTCGGCTGGTCCTCGCATCAGAGCTGGTTGAAGAACTTCCCGCAGAGCGCGGCGACCGCGGCCCGGTCGAGCATCATCGGCGCGACCGAGGACCTGCCGCCCGGCACCTACGTGGCGCCGATGTTCAAGCAGTTCGGCAAGCCGCGGGTGACCCGGCCGTTGAAGAAGTGCCGCGACACGCAGACCGCGGCCAGGCTGTGGCAGCTGTCGGTCGAGCTGACCGAATGCGACTGGCCGCGCTGACGGTAGCTTCGTGAGGTGAGCGTTCCAGACGTGCGGGGATCGGTGCGGCCCAGCCCGATCTTCCTGCTGATCGTCACGATCACCGCCGCGGGCGGAGTGCTGGCCTGGCAGGCCGCCGACAGCGTCGAGCCGCTCGCCTACGTCGGGGTGTTCGTCTTCATCATCGCCGGCTGGGTGGTGTCGCTGAGCCTGCACGAGTTCGCCCACGCCTTCAGCGGGTGGCGGTACGGCGACCACGGCGTGGTGATGCGCGGCTACCTGACGCTCAACCCGTTCAAGTACGCCCATCCCGTGCTGTCGATCGTCTTCCCGGTGCTGGTGATCCTGATCGGCGGCATCGGGCTGCCCGGCGGCGCGGTATGGGTGCGGACGGCGTTCATGACGAAATGGCAGAAGAGCCTCGTCAGCCTGGCCGGACCGATGACGAACGTCCTCACCGCCGTCGTGTTGCTGATCCTGACGCGGATCTACTACGACCCCCAGCACAGCGTGTTCTGGTCCGCCGTGGCCTTCATGGGCTTCCTACAGGTCACCGCTTCGGTGCTGAACCTGCTGCCGATCCCCGGCCTGGACGGCTACGGCGCGGTGGAGCCGCATCTGAGCCCGGACACCCGGCGTGCCCTGGAGCCCGCAAAGGGCTGGGCGTTTCTGATTTTGTTGCTTCTGCTGCTCGCGACGCCGCTCAATCAGTACTTCTTCGCGGTCGTGACCTGGTTCTTCGACGCCTCCGGGGTGCCGAGGGCGCTTGTCGCCAGCGGGCTGAACCTGACCCGGTTCTGGTCGGCCTGGCTATAGAAGTTCGCGCCCAACCGCTTGCGACATATGCGACTTTGCGCATACATTGGAGCCCATGGGCGCGGGTCACAGTCACGGCGGTTCTGATGCCCGTGTCAGCCGGATGATTCTGGCCGCGGCGATCCTGACCGGCTTCTTCATCCTGGAACTGACCACCGCGCTGGTGATCAACTCGATCGCGCTGCTGGCCGACGCCGGCCACATGCTCACCGACCTGGTCGCGCTGTTCATGGGCCTGACCGCGGTGCTGGTGGCCCGCCGCGGCAGCGCATCGCCGTCGCGGACCTACGGCTGGCACCGGGCCGAGGTGTTCACCGCGGTGGCCAACGCGGTGCTGCTGCTGTTCGTCGCCGCATTCATCCTCTACGAGGCGTTCGAGCGGCTGAGCGACGCACCCCGCATCCCCGGCGTGCCGATGATCCTCGTCGCGCTGGCGGGCCTGGTGGCCAACGTCGTCGTGGTCATGCTGCTGCGGTCGTCGTCGGACAAGAGCCTCGCGGTCAAGGGCGCCTACATGGAGGTGCTCGCCGACACCGTGAGCAGCATCGGTGTGCTGATCGCGGGCATCGTCACCGTCACCACAGGATGGCCCTACGCCGACGTGGTGGTGGCCGTCTTTGTCGCGCTTTGGGTGTTGCCGCGGGCGATCTCGCTGGCCAGGGCGGCGCTGCGGATCCTGTCCGAATCCTCGCCGACCCACATCGACGTCGAGGAACTGCGTTCGGCGCTGTGCGCGGTCAAGGGCGTCACCGAAGTGCACGATCTGCACGTGTGGACGCTGGTGCCGGGCAAAGACATGGTCACCGCGCACCTGACGTCATCGGCCGATTCGGCGCGGGTGCTCGACGACGCGCGGGCGGTGCTCACCGCGCGCGGGCTCGAGCACGCCACCGTCCAGGTCGAGCCGCCGAGCGCGGCCAGCGACTGCAACTGCGAGGCGACCTAGGCCAGACCGAGTTCGGCGCGCGCGGTGGGATCGCAGTCGTCGAGCAGATCCAGACAACGAGCGTATTCGTCGGACTCGCCGATCGACTCCGCTGCCTTGGCGAGCGCGGCGACGCAGCGCAGGAAGCCCTGGTTCGGCTTGTGCGAATACGGTACGGGCCCAAAGCCTTTCCAACCGTTGCGGCGCAGCTTGTCCAGGCCGCGGTGATAGCCGGTGCGGGCGTAGGCGTATGCGGTGATGGCCTCGTCCTCGGCCAGGGCGTTCTCGGCGAGCACCGCCCAGGCGATCGACGCCGCCGGGTGAGCGGCGGCCACGATGGCGGGGTTTTCGCTGGCCTCGAGTTCCGCCTCGGCGGCGTCGTCGGCAGGCAGAAGTATCGGATCCGGTCCTAGGAGGTCACCCATCCGCGTCATGAGGCCTATTGTGCCGTGAGGTCGATAAGCTCGAAACATGGCGTCGGCGTTGCCGGCGAGGTGTTGATCGTCGGCCGAGCCGGCGAGGTGTTGATGGCCAGCACGGGAGGACTGCAGTAGGGATGTCGAACCCATCTGGGCCCGACCACGTGAGTGATCCGGCTGTGGAACCGGCGAACGACCCGGCGAACGACCCGGCGAACGACCCGGCGAATGATGTAGCCCACGACGTTGCCCACGACGACTCGACACCCGACGACAGCAACGCCCCGACCGAGCAAGCACCGGTCGTCGAGGACAACCCGACCGAAGTGATGTCTGTCGATCCGGCCGAGTCGACGGCGACGACGCCGCAGCAGGAGCAGGCCGCCGAGCGGCGCTTCACCGCACCCTCGGCGATGGACTCGTCGACGCGGCGGATCGAGACGCCGCCCGATCCGGCGACCGAGGTCTTCACACCGCCCACCCAGCAGTTCGCCGGAGCCAATGGTGTTGGGCCGCAAATGATTCCACCACGGGGAGACGCTCCGCCGGTGCCGGCCGCCCACCGACGCAGTTGGGGCTGGGTGGTGGCGCTGGTTCTGGTCATCGCCGCGCTGGCCGCCGTCGCGATACTGGGCACGCTGCTGCTGACCCGCGACTCCGATTCGCGCGCCTCGCAAGAGGAAATGGTGCGCTCCACGATCGAGAGCTTCGATGTCGCGGTGCAGAACGGTGACCTGGCCACGTTGCGCAGCATCACCTGCGGTGCCACCCGCGACAGCTACGTCCAGTACGACGACAGCGACTGGGCCGAGACGCACGCCAGGGTCGCGGCGGCCAAGCAGTACCCCGTCGTCGCCAGCATCGACCAGGTCGTCATCAACGGCGACCACGCTGAAGCCAATGTGACGACGTTCATGGCGTACGCGCCGCACATCCGGTCGACGCGCAGTTTCGACCTTCAGTTCCGCGACGATCAGTGGAAGGTCTGCCAGTCGCCGAGCACCTGAACCGGTGACGGTCAGCCTGCGCTGATCGAGCGGCCCGCGCTGTGCAGGTCGTTGCACGCCTCGACCACGCGCTCGGCCATGCCCGCCTCGGCCTTCTTCAGGTAGCTGCGCGGGTCGTAGGCCTTCTTGTTGCCGACCTCGCCGTCGATCTTGAGCACGCCGTCGTAGTTGGTGAACATGTGGCCCGCGATCGGGCGGGTGAAGGCGTACTGGGTGTCGGTGTCGACGTTCATCTTCACCACGCCGTAGCGCAGCGACTCCTCGATCTCCGACTTCAGCGACCCGGAGCCGCCGTGGAAGACGAAGTCGAAAGGCTTTGCGTCGTCGGGCAATCCGAGCTTGGCGGCGGCCACCTTCTGGCCCTGGGCCAGCACGTCGGGGCGCAGCTTGACGTTGCCCGGCTTGTACACGCCGTGCACGTTGCCGAACGTCGCGGCCAACAGGTAGCGGCCGTGCTCGCCGGCGCCGAGCGCCTCGATCGTCTTCTCGAAATCCTCAGCGGTGGTGTAGAGCTTCTCGTTGATCTCGGCTTCCACCCCGTCCTCTTCACCGCCGACCACGCCGATCTCGATCTCCAGGACGATCTTGGCGGCGGCCGCTTCCTTGAGCAGTTCCTTGGCGATGGTCAGGTTCTCGTCGATCGGCACCGCCGAGCCGTCCCACATGTGCGACTGGATCAGCGGGTTGCCGCCGTCGGCCACCCGCTTCTGGCTGAGCGCCAACAGCGGCCGCACATAGCTGGCGAGCTTGTCCTTGGGGCAGTGATCGGTGTGCAACGCCACCGTGACCGGGTAGCGCTCGGCGACGACGTGGGCGAACTCGGCCAACGCCACCGCACCGGTGACCATGTCCTTGATCCCCAGCCCGGATCCGAACTCCGCGCCTCCGGTGGAGAACTGGATGATGCCGTCGCTGCCGGCGTCGGCGAAGCCCTTCAGCGCGGCGTTGATCGTCTCCGACGACGTGCAGTTGATCGCCGGGAACGCATACGAGTGCTCCTTGGCGCGGGCCAGCATTTCCGCATAGGCCTCGGGCGTGGCGATGGGCATGGCGCTTCCTCTCGCTGGCGGCTGTCGGTGAAGTATCTCAAGAAAGGCGGCCCGATACCCGGGTGCCGAACGCCCTCGTTGCTCAGCCTGGGGTTTTCGCCGCCGCCGGTATGTTGGTTAGCCATGACCAACACCGTGATGCTGATACCGGACTTCATGGACCCGATCAAATTGATCGGGTACTTCGGCGTCTGGGCGCTTGTCGGCCTGCTGGTGGTGGTCTTCGTCGAGTCAGGGGTGCTGTTCCCGGTGCTGCCCGGCGACTCGTTGCTTTTCGTCGCCGGCATGCTGGCCGCGGGCACCGCGGCCCAAGGCGAGGCGGTCAACGCCAACTTCACGCTGTGGCAGCTGCTGGTGTTCATCCCGATCGCCGCCATCGCGGGCGGTCAGGTCGGCTATTGGATCGGCCGATTCATCGGCACGTCGATGTTCAAGCCGAACGCGCGCTTCCTCAAGCAGCGGTATCTGGACGAGGCGCACTCGTTCTTCGAGCAGCGCGGCCCGTTCGCGATCGTGCTGGCCAGGTTCGTCCCGATCGTGCGGACGTTGGCCCCGATCACCGCGGGCGCGGCCGCGATGCGCTATGTGGTGTTCACCATCTACAACGTCGTCGGCGCCGTCATCTGGGGCGTCGGTTTGGTGCTGCTCGGCTACTGGCTGGGCAATTTCGAGATCGTGCAGAAGCTGCTCGAGCCGATCCTGGTGCTGATCGTCGTCGCCTCCATCGCCCCGATGATCATCGAGTGGTACAAGCGGCGGCGCGCGGCCAAGGCCGCCGGTGGCGCGGCTGCCGAGCAGCCGTCCTAGACGCTCAGAGCGTCGAACAACTCGCGCACACCCGCGAGCGAATTCGCGGGTAGGAACAGGTCGCAGTACGGCAGGGCGGCCGCCATCGACCCGGTCAGCGGCCGGAATCCCGGCTGTGCGGCCCGCGGGTTGAGCCAGACCACCATGTGCGCGCGGCGGCGCACCCGCGCCAGCGCCCGCTCCAGCACCTCGGGCGGGTCGCTGTCCCAGCCGTCCGACGCGATGACCACCACCGCGCCGCGCAGCGTGCTGCCGTGCGGGGCGGCCAGCAGCGCACCGACGCTGCGACCGACATGCGTGCCGCCGTAGCGGTCGACGACCCTGTCGTTTGCCCGTGACAGCGCAACCTCCGCCGACCGGTGCGACAACGCCGGTGTCAGACGGGTCAACGACGTCGAGAACGCGAACACCTCGGGGCGAATCCCCTTGCGGCGCAACGCTGCCGCCCGCATCAGGTGCAGATAGATCCCGGCGTAGGGCCGCATCGAGCGGCTGACGTCGCACACCAACACGATTCTGCGTGGCCTGCTGCGCCTGCGGGCGCGCGCCAGTCGCAGCACCTCGTAGCCGGTCGCGCGGGACGACCGCATCGACTCCCGCACGTCGATGCGCTTGCCGCGGCGATGCACCTCGCGGCGCATGGTTCGCCGGCGCGGCCACTGCCCCGACATCCCCTCCAGCCAGCCGCCGATGCGGCGCAGGTCGTCCTCGTCGAAACGGTCGAACGGCTCGTCGGCGCGCGCCACGATGCGGCTCGGCAGCACATCGGGCAGCGCGACACCGCTGTCGGCGGCGGACTCGGCGGCGCCGACCGGCGTCGGCGGGGTGGACCACGGCAGTCCCTCGTCGTCGCTTCCAGCGCCGCCGTTGCCGCCGTCGACCCCGGGCACCGGGGCGACGGGCAGCCGCGGGTCACGGTCCTCGGGCTGGATGTTGCGGGCGGGGCCCGCATCGGCGAACACGGCGTCGAACACCGCCTCGAAGGCGGGCAGGTCCTCGGCCCGGTTCACCAGCGTCAGCCGGGTCGCCCAGTACAGCGCGGTGCGGGACTGCGGCGCGATGTGCCGCATCGCCGCGACTAGCGTGGCAGGGCCGTCGGCCGACACCGCAACGCCGCCGCTGTGCAGCCTGGCCACCAACGCCACGGCGAACGCGGAGACGTCGACACCACGCAGCACATAGGGCGTCGTCATCGCCTACAACGCCGCCCCAGGATCAACACCAGCGCTATCACCACCAACGCAGCGACAACGGCCGGGGCGTACTTCTTCAACGCGCCGCCGCCTGCCAGCTCGATGAGGTCGATGGCCTCGGCCTCGCGCGGCTGGGCAGCGGCGGTGGGCGATGCTCCCGTCGCGGCGGCCGCGGAGGCCTCCCCGGCAGCCGCCTGCCCGTCGGTGGCTGCCGCCGCCGTCGGCGCGGCGGTGTCTGCCGCGAGCTTCGCCTCGAGCGACTCGACGAACTGGCCGAGCAGTTTCTCCGAAACCTGTTGCAGCATGCTGCTACCGAACTGGGCCAGCTTGCCGACCACCTTCAGGTCGGTGTCGACGGTGACGCGGGTGTGGTCGCCGGCGTCGTGTAGCTGCGCGACGACGGTGGCCGCGGCGTTGCCCGTGCCGCGGGCCTCCTTGCCCTTGCCGTCGATGACCGCGCGATAGTTCTCGTGGTCCTGCTCGACGAAATGCACCCTGCCGCTGAACTCACTTGTCACCGGGCCGACCTTGACCTTCACCTTTCCCAGCACGTCGTCGCCGTCGCGGCCGGTCATCTGCGCCCCCGGCATCAACGGGATGACCTGCTCGAGGTCGGTGAGAACGTTCCAGGCGTCCTCGATCGGCACGCTGACGGTGAACTCGTTGGCGATCTTCATGAAGCTGGTGCCTTTCCGTGGGTTTCGATGCGAGCTTATTCACTGCGAGCTGTACTCGGCGAACGCCTCGCTGATCAAGGTGTAGTCGTCGGGCGTCTTCGCCAGCGCGCCCAGGCCTGCCAGCCCGGATTCGGTGTCGGCATCCACCAGGTCGGCGACGCCGAGCGCGACGAGCGCGGCCACCCAGTCGATCGTCTCGGCGACACCGGGCGGCTTGTCGAGATCGAGATTCCTTGTGGTGGCGATGAATTGCGTCGCGTGTTCGATCAGCGGGGTCGTTGCGCCCGACACCGTGCGCCGCACGATCGCGACCGCGCGCGACGGCTCGGGGTAGTCGATCCAGTGATACAGGCAGCGCCGCCGCAGCGCGTCATGCAGGTCGCGGCTGCGGTTGGAGGTGAGCACCACGATCGGCGGCTGCTCGGCGACGAACGTGCCCAACTCGGGCACCGTCACCGCAGCCTCACCGAGGAACTCCAGCAGCAGCGCTTCGAATTCGTCGTCGGCACGGTCGATCTCGTCGATCAGCAGCACCGGCGGGGCCGCACCCCGATAGCGCACGCACTGCAGGATCGGGCGGTCGACGAGGTAGTCCTCGGTGTAGAGGTCCGCTTCGGCCAGCGTGGTTCCCGTCGTCTCGGCGAGCCGGATCGCCAGCAGCTGCCGCTGGTAGTTCCAGTCGTAGAGCGCCTCGGCCGGCGTGAGCCCCTCATAGCACTGCAGCCGCACCAGAGGCGTGTCCAGTACGGCGGCGAGCGTTTTGGCCGCCGTCGTCTTGCCGACGCCGGGCTCACCCTCCAGCAGCAGCGGCCGACCGAGCGTGACGGCAAGATAGATCGCCGACGCCGTGCCGATGTCGAGCAGATAGTTCTTTTCGTCGAAGCGCCGGATGACGTCGTCGACGTCGGCGAAGGGATGCGTCATCGCCCCACGCTCATGCGGGTGCTTTCAGCCCGTCGACCCGGATCGCCTTGACCACTTCGGCCGCGATCGACACGGCGATTTCGGCGGGCGTCTTCGCGCCGATCGGCAGGCCGACCGGGGTGTGCACCCTGGCGCGTTCGGATTCGGTCAGATCCAGCCCCGCCAGGATCGCCTCACCGCGGGCCCGGCTGGCCACCAGCCCGATGTAGCCCACGTTCGCCTCCAGCGCGGCCCGAACGATCTCGGCCTCCGGGCCGCCGAGGCTGGCGATCACCACCGCGGTGGTGCCGGTCAGGTCGTTGACGTCGCCGACGGCCGCGTCGTAGTCCATGGCGCCGCACAGGTTCACCACCGCGTCGGCGATCGGCGTCGTGCCGAACACCCGGATCATCGGCGGCGGCACCTGCGGCACCAGGAAGATCTCCAGCGCCCCGCCCGACAGGCAGGGGTTGACGACGACGCAGGCCCCCGGCGCATCGGGGAAGTGCAGGTCGCCGTCGGGCAGCACGCGCAACAGCATGCTCTCGCCTGACTGCAGCGCACCCATCGCGGCCTTGCGCACCGAGTTCTGCGCGCAGTGCCCGCCGACGAAGCCCTCAATTGTGCCGTCCGACAGCAGGATTGCCTCGTCTCCAGGGTGCGCGGAGGTCGGCGGCGCCGCGCGTACCACCGTGGCGTGCACGAACGGGGTGCGGGCGCGCCGCAGTTGGGCAACCCGTTCCTCGATCCTCGTCGCTGTGCGCATGCTTCCTCCGCTAGATCGGTGGGGTGGCCCTGCCCTGCATCGCCTCCCACACGCGGGACGGGGTCAGCGGCATGTCGACGTGGCGCACCCCGAACGGCGCAAGCGCGTCGACGACGGCGTTGACCACGGCCGGCGGCGACCCGACGGTGGCGGACTCGCCGACGCCCTTGGCCCCGATCGGGTGGTGCGGCGACGGGGTGACGGTGAACCCGGTCTCCAGCGGCGGCACCTCCATCGCCGTGGGGATCAGGTAGTCCATCAGCGAGCCGCCGAGGCAGTTGCCCTCCTCGTCGAAGGCGATCATCTCCATCAGCGCCATGCCGATGCCGTCGACGATGCCGCCGTGGACCTGGCCCTCGACGATCATCGGGTTGATGCGGGTGCCGCAGTCGTCGACGGCCAGGAAGCGGCGCACCTTGACCACCGCGGTGCCGGGATCGATGTCGACGACGCAGAAGTAGGCGCCGTAGGGATAGGTGAGATTCTCTGGGTTGTAGCAGATCTGGGCGTCGAGGCCGCCCTCCAGGCCCTCCGGCAGGTCTGCCGAACCGTGGGCGCGCATCGCGATGTCCTGGATGGTCACCGATGCCGCCGGGTCACCCTTGACGCGGAAAGAACCCTTGTCCCACTCCAGGTCGGCGATCGAGGCTTCCAGCATGCCGGAGGCGATGATCTTGGCCTTGTCGCGCACCTTGCGCGCCACCAGGGCGGCCGCGGCACCCGACACCGGTGTGGACCGGCTGCCGTAGGTGCCCAACCCGAACGGGGTCTGGTCGGTGTCGCCGTGCACCACCTCGATGTCGTCGGGCGGGATGCCCAGCTCTTCGGCGACGATCTGGGCGAACGTCGTCTCGTGGCCCTGCCCCTGGGTCTGAACCGACAGCCGCACAACGGCTTTGCCGGTCGGATGGACGCGCAGCTCGCAGCCGTCGGCCATGCCAAGGCCGAGGATGTCCATGTCCTTGCGCGGGCCCGCGCCGACGGCCTCGGTGAAGAACGACATGCCGATGCCCATCAGCTCGCCGCGCTCGCGCTTCTCTTTCTGCTCGGCGCGCAGCTGGTCATAGCCGATCATCTCCATGGCCTTGCGCATTGTGGTCTCGTAGTCGCCGGAGTCATACACCCAGCCGGTCTTCGACTTGTACGGGAACTGCTCCGGGCGCAACAGGTTCTGCAGCCGCAGCTGCGCCGGATCCATCTTCAGCTCGTAGGCCAGGCAATCGACGAGACGCTCAACGAAATACACCGCCTCGGTGATGCGGAACGAGCAGGCGTAGGCCACACCGCCAGGCGCCTTGTTGGTGTACACCGCCGTCATGTGGCAGTAGGCGGCCTCGATGTCGTAGCTGCCGGTGAATACTCCGAAGAAGCCGGCGGGATACTTCGTCGGCGCGGCGGTGCCGTTGAACGCGCCGTGGTCGGCGAGCACGTTGGACCGGATCGCCAGGATCTTGCCGTCCTTGGTGGCCGCGATCTCGCCCACCATGATGTAGTCGCGGGCAAACCCTGTGCTGGTGAGGTTTTCGCTGCGGTCCTCCATCCACTTGACCGGCTTGCCCAGCAGCAGCGACCCGACGATCGCGCACACGTAGCCCGGGTAGATCGGCACCTTGTTGCCGAAGCCGCCGCCGATGTCGGGTGAGATGATGCGGATCTTGTGCTCGGGCAGGCCTGCCACCAACGCATACAGCGTGCGGTGCGCATGCGGCGCCTGCGTCGTCGACCACAGGGTCAGCTTGCCGCTCACCGGGTCGAGATCGGCCACGGCGCCGCAGGTTTCCATCGGCGCGGGATGCACCCGCGGGTACACGATCTCCTGCTTGACGACGACGTCGGCCTTGGCGAACGCGGCCTCGGTCGCCGCAGCGTCGCCGGTCTCCCAGTCGAAGCAGTGGTTGTCGGTCTTGCCCTCGAGGTCGGTGCGGATGACTTCGGCGTCGGGATCGAGCGCCTTGCGCGCGTCGACGACGGGTGCGAGTGGCTCGTAGTCGACGTCGATCAACTCCAGCGCGTCACGCGCGGAGTAGCGGTCCTCGGCGACCACGAAGGCCACTTCCTGACCCTGGAAGCGCACCTTGTCGGTGGCCAGCACCGCCTGCACGTCGTTGGACAGCGTCGGCATCCACGCCAGGCCCTTCTCGGCCAGGTCGGCGCCGGTCACGACGGCCTTGACCTTCGGATGTGCCTGCGCGGCAGAGACATCGATGCTGTTGATGCGGGCGTGCGCGTACGGCGAGCGCAGGATCGCGAGGTGCAGCATGCCGGGGAGGTTGACGTCGTCGACGTAGTTTCCTCGGCCGCGGATGAAGCGCGGGTCCTCCTTGCGCAGCATCCGGCCGTGGCCGCAGGGCTTCTGGTCGTTGTCGGTGAGGTCGTCGCCGGACGGTGGGCGGGACTCGAGCGTGGTCATGCGGTGGCCCCCTCTTTCTCGGCTTGGTCCTTGCGGGCTTTGGCCGCCCACTGCACCGAGCGCACGATCGTCGTGTAGCCGGTGCAGCGGCAGATCTGGCCCGAAATGGCCTCGCGGATCTCGTCTTCGGTCGGATCGGGGTTGCTTTCGAGCAGACAGCGGGCGGTGATCATCATCCCCGGGGTGCAGAAGCCGCACTGCAGGCCGTGGCACTGCATGAACCCCTCCTGCACGGGGTCGAGCCGCCCGTCGACCTCGAGCCCCTCGACGGTGCGCACCGAATGGCCGGAGGCCATCGCGGCGAGCATGGTGCACGACTTCACCGGTTCGCCGTCGACCTCGACGACGCATGTGCCGCAGTTGCTGGTGTCACAGCCCCAGTGAGTTCCGGTGAGCTGCAATTGATCTCGAAGGAAATGCACGAGCAGCATCCGAGGTTCGACTTCCGCGGTCACCTGTTCGCCGTTGACTGTCATCGTCACCTGCATGGTCGCTCGCTTCCTAATTGCCTTGCGGTTCTGGGGCTTCGCGCACCCGCTGGATCGCGGTGCGCAATGTTCGGATCGTCAGCTCGCTTGCGAGGTGGCGCTTGTAGTCGGCGCTGCCGCGCATGTCCGTCACGGGCTCGCAGGCCGCCGCGGCGCGCCTGCCCGCTTCGGCGAGCACCTCGTCGGTGGGCGTCTGGCCGACCAGCGCTTCGGACACCGCGGCCAGCCTGTCGGCGTCGGCGTTGACGGCGGTGAGGCCGACGCGGGCGGCCGCGATCGAGCCGTTGTCGAGCGTCACCGCCGCGCCGGCGGCGGCCACCGCCCAGTCCCCGACCCGGCGTTCGACCTTCGCGTAGGCACTCGACGTGCGGTGCCGCAGCGGGATCCGGACCTCGACGAGCATCTCGTTGAATGCCAGCGACGTCTCGTACGGGCCGGTCAGGAATTCGTCGATGGGGACCTCGCGCTGACCGGACGGTCCGCGCACCACGCAGACGGCGCCCAGCACGGTGTTGACCGTGGTCAGGTCCTCGGCGGGTCGGCCTGGCACAGGGAACCGCCGAGCGTGCCGCGGTTGCGCACCACCGGGTCGGCGATCACCCGTTCGGCGTCCCGGAAGATCGGGCACACCTCGGCCAGCTGGTCGTGCTCGAGCACCTGGCGGTGCCGGGCCATGGCGCCGATCCTGGCCAGCGTCGGCTCCACGATGATGTAGCCGAGCTCGTCGGCCAGGTCGTTGATGTCGACGAGGTATTCGGGGTTGGCGATGCGCAGTTTCATCATCGGCAGCAGGCTGTGCCCGCCGGCCACGATCAACGCGCCGTCGCCCAACCGGTCGAGCAAGCCGACCGCGTGATCGACGCTCGTCGCACGTTCGTATTCAAAAGGACCAGGTACCTGCATGTGATTGACCTCACAGAGATGGGCTGTGCGGCCAGTCTGAGCCGGTCCGGCGCGATCGTGAATATTGAGTTAAGTGATCGCTTAACTCGCTGCTTTCGTGGTGGATGCGGCCCGTCATCTCGGTCAGCGGACGGCCGCCGCCGCCCCACCGGCCGGCGATGATCTCGGCCGCGATCGACACCGCCGTCTCCTCGGGCGTGCGCGCCCCGAGGTCGAGGCCGATGGGACTGTGCAACCGTTCGAGTTCGGCGTCGGTCAGCCCGGCCTCGCGCAGCCGCGCCAACCGGTCCTCGTGCGTGCGCCGCGAGCCCATGGCGCCGATGTAGCCGACCTCGGGCAGCCGCAGCGCGACCTCGAGCAACGGTACGTCGAACTTCGGGTCGTGGGTGAGCACGCAGATGACGGTGCGGCCGTCGATCTCGCCGGCCTCCTGCTGGGCGGCCAGGTAGCGGTTGGGCCATTCGACGACGACCTCGTCGGCGGTCGGGAAACGCGCGCGAGTCGCGAAGATCGGCCGCGCGTCGCACACGGTGACCCGGTAGCCCAGCAGCGAGCCCTGTTGGGCCAGCGCCGCCGCGAAGTCGATGGCGCCGAACACCAGCATCCTTGGCCGCGGCGCGTAGCCGGCGACGAACACCTCCATGCCGGAGCCGCGGCGCTGCCCGTCGGGGCCGTAGGTGAGCACCTCGCTGCGCCCGGCGGCCAGCAGCCCGGCGGCGTCGTCGGCGACCGCGGCGTGGGCGCGCGGCGAGCCGAGCGACCCGCGCGCCGTGTCCGGCCCGACGATCAGCCTGCGACCCACCCACTCGGGGTCGATGTGGGAGATCACGGTGGCCACCGCGACCGGCCGGTGCTCGGCGATGTCGTCGGCGACGGTCTTCAGTTCGGGAAACGTCGTCCGCGACACCGGCTCGACGAAGACATCGAGGATGCCGCCGCAGGTGAGCCCGACGGCGAACGCGTCGTCGTCGCTGATGCCGTAGCGCTCCAGCCGGGGCGTCCCGTCGGCCATGACCTCATTGGCAAGGTCGTAGACCGCGCCCTCGACGCAGCCGCCCGACACCGAGCCGCTGACCGTGCCGTCGGGCGCCACCACCATCGACGCCCCCGGCGGTCGCGGCGCGGACCGGAAGGTCCGCACGACGGTGCCGACGCCCGCCGTTTCACCCGCTTCCCAGACAGCCAGCAGCTCGCTCAGCACCTCACGCACGTCTCCCATAGTAGGCTCAATTCGTGACACCGGCTCAGCTTCGGGCCTTTTCGGCCGTGGTGCGGCTGGGATCTGTGCGGGCCGCCGCCGAGGAGCTCGGCATGTCAGACGCGGGCGTCTCGATGCATGTCGCCCAGCTGCGCAAGGAACTCGACGACCCGCTGTTCTCCAAGACGGCCGCGGGCCTCGCGTTCACGCCAGGCGGTTTGCGGCTGGCGAGCCGGGCGGTGGAGATCCTCGGCCTGCAGCAGCAGACGGCCATCGAGGTCACCGAGGCCGCGCGGGGCAAGCGATTGTTGCGCATCGCGGCCTCGAGCGCATTCGCCGAACACGCCGCGCCGGGTCTGATCGAGCTCTTCTCCTCGCGGGCCAAGGACCTGTCGGTGGAACTGTCGGTGCATCCCACCGGCCGCTTCCGCGAGCTGATCACGTCGCGCGCGGTGGATATCGCGCTGGGCCCCGGCGCCGACGACGACAGCGCCGACGGTTCGATCGTCGTGCGGCCGTTCTTGAAGTACCAGACCCTCACCGTCGCCGCGCCGGACAGCCCGCTGGCCGGCCATCAGCCGAGCAAGGGCTTGCTGGCCGAACAGCAGTGGATGCTTGGCCCGTCGGCGGGCAACCCCGACGGTGAAATCGCGGCGATACTACGGCGATTGGCGATCCCGGAGTCGGCGCAACGGATCTTCCAGAGCGACGCCGCGGCCCTCTAGGAGGTGCTGCGCGTCGGCGGGGTCACGCTGGCGATCGGCTTCACGGTCGGCAAGCATCTGGCTGCGGGCCGGGTGATCCAGGTCAAGGGTCACGATCTCACGGCGCCCGGCGAATGGTGTGCGATGACGCTGCCGCCCGCCGCGCGTCAGCCCGCGGCCTCCGAACTGCTGCGCTTCATCACCACGCCGCGCTGCACACAGGCGATGCTGCGCGGCACCGGTGTCGGGGTGACGAGGTTCCGCCCCAAAGTTCATGTGACGCTATGGAGTTGACGGCCGGGTCTCGTCGAGCGCGCGGATCAGGCTCGCGGCGTCCCACGGCCCCTTGTGCCGTTTGCCGTTGACGAAGAACGTCGGCGTCGAGTTCAGGTCCATCACCTCCGCGTCCTCGACGTCGTCCTGCACCCGGTGGGTGACCTTCGAGCCGTGCACGCGCACGTCGTGGTCGAAGCGGTCGATGTCACAGCCCACGGCGACGGCGTAGCGATACATGTCCGACCACTCGAGGTCGTCGGGATGCTCGAACAGCGTGCGGGCCATCTCCCAATACTTGCCCTGCAGCGCGGCGGCCTCGCTGGCCCGGGCGGCGTCGAACGCACGCGGATGCACCCGCTCCAGCGGCAGATGCCGCCACACGTACCGCATTTGGGGGCCGAAGTGTTCGCGCACCTGGTCGATGGATCCGGTGGCGCGGCTGCAGAACGGGCATTCGAAGTCGCCGTACTCGACGAGGGTGAGTGTGGCGTCGGGGTTGCCAAGGATGTGGTCGCGCTCGGGGTCGACCGGCCGCACCAGCTTGAGCCCGACGGGTTCGGGCGGGCTGACCCAATCGGTGATGCGGAAGATGGCGTAGCCGAGCAGAAATGCCAGCAGCGACGCGAGCAGCACGCCGACCCGCGCCTCGTCCTGAAGCAGCGGGTCCTCGATCGCGATCTCGATGATGAAAAGCGAGATGGTGAACCCGATTCCGGACAGCGCCGCGCCGCCGGCGATGCGCCGCAGCGTCAGGCCCGGCGCCAGTTGGCCCAACCCGATCCGCTGCACCAGCCACGTCGCACCGGTGATGCCGATGAATTTGCCGAGCACAAGGCCTCCGACGATGCCCCACGTCAGCGGCGAGCGCATGGCCGCCGACATGGTCTCGCCGGTCAGCCGAACGCCGGCGTTGACCAATGCGAACAGCGGCAGCACCAGAAACGACACGTACGGCCCGAACTGGGCCTGCAGGCGTTCGTTGATCGAGATCGACTCGCGCAGGCCACGACTGGCGGCGCGGGCGTACTGAGAGTTGGGCGACTGGCGAAACGCCCGGATCAACTCGACCGTCTGCTCGACCTGTCGGCGTTCGGGGGTGAACACGGGTATCAGCAGCGCGATCGCCACGCCGGCCAGCGTCGGGTGCACGCCGCTCATATACGTCGCCACCCACAGCGCGAAGCCCGTGGCCGCATACGCCGGGCCGCGGCCGGCGGGCAGGTAGCGCACCAGCGCGATCACCGCGATCAGCACCGCGGCGACCAGCAGGGGCATGACCCGGATGTTGTCGGAGTAGAACAACGCTATCACCGCGAGCGCACCGACGTCGTCGACCACGGCAAGGGTGAGCAGGAAAATCCGAAGCCGGGCAGGGAATTTGGGGTTGATGACGGCCAGCGCGCCGATCAGGAACGCGGTGTCGGTGGAGATGACCACGCCCCATGCATTCGTCGCCTCACCCGAGGAGTTGATGATCAGGAAGATCAGCGCGGGCACGGCCAGACCCGCGGCGGCCGCGAACACGGGCACCGCCGCCCTGGCACGGTCGGTCAACTCGCCGATGGTGAACTCCGCCATCACCTCGAGGCCGACGACGAAGAAGAAGAACGTCATCAAGCCGTCGTTGATCAGGTGCTTGACCGTCAGCTCGAACGTGGCGTCGCCGAGGCTGAACCCGACGTGGGTGTCCAGCAGGTTCCAGTAGCTCTCGGTCCACGGGGAATTGGCCCACAGGATGGCCACCGCGGTGGCCAGCAGCAGGAACCCAGCGGCGCAGTTCTCGGTGGTGCGGGAGGTCTTGGCGTCGCGGCTGAACCGCGAAGGCAGCATCCGCGCGATGCGCGGGAAGCCGCCGGTCCCCGCCTCTCCCGCGTCGGTGGTCACGTCCGTGCGTGCTCGGTGAAGACGGGAAGCAGGTCGGGCTGGTCCACGGCGCTGCGGGATACCACATCTTCGGGCTTGGCGCCCAGAAGGATTCGCTTGATCGGGATCTCCAACCGCTTGCCTGTCATGGTGCGCGGGATGCCCGGCACGTCGATGATGTCGTCGGGCACGTGACGCGGTGAGGCGCCGTTGCGGATGGCCGTGACGATCTTGTCGCGCAGCGCGTCGTCCAGTTTCGCGTCGTCGGCCAGGTGCACGAACAGCGGCATCCAGTAGCCGCCGTCCTCCTGCTCCACCCCCACCACGAGGCAGTCCTTGATTTCGGGCAGTGTCTCGACCGAATTGTAGATTTCGGCGCTGCCCATGCGTACTCCCATGCGGTTCAACGTGGCATCGGAACGGCCATGCACGACAACGGAATTGCGTTCGGTAATGGTGATCCAGTCGCCGTGACACCAGACGCCGGGGTACTTGTCGAAGTAGGCCTTGCGGTAGCGGCTACCGTCGGGGTCGTTCCAGAAGAACACCGGCATCGACGGCATCGGCTGGGTCAGCACCAGCTCGCCCGCCTCGCCCACCACCGGGGTGTTCTCGTCGGTCCAGGCCTGCACGTCGGCGCCGAGGCAGATCACGTTCAGTTCGCCCGCGACGATCGGCACCAGCGGGCAGCCGCCGATGAACGCGGTCACCACGTCGGTGCCGCCGCTCATCGACATCACCGGCAGCTGGCGGCCGACGCCCTCCTGGATCCAGCGGAATCCGGCTGCGGGAAGCGGCGAACCCGTCGATCCGACGCACCGCAGCGCGTCGAGCGGATAGTTCGCACCGGGCTTGGATTGTTCCTTCGCGCAGCCGAGGAAATAGCCTGCGCCCGCGCCGAAGAGGTTGACTTTGTTGTCGGCGACGATCTTCCACAGGCTGTCGGTCTTCGGGTAGGTGGGGCTGCCGTCGTAGCAGACCACGGTCGCGCCGACGAGCAGACCGGACACCAGCAGGTTCCACATCATCCAGCTGGTGGTGGAGAACCACATGAAACGCTCGCCGGGGTTCAGGTCGGCGTGCAGGCTCAGATACTTCAGGTGTTCCAGCACGACGCCGCCGTGGCCGTGCACGATGCCCTTCGGCGTGCCGGTGGTGCCGGAGGAGAACAGCACCCACAGCGGATGGTCGAACGGCACCGGGGTGATCTCCAGCGGCGCGTCCAGCTCGAGCACCGTCGACCACGGAACCACATCGTCGGGCGGCTGCGTGCCCAGCCGCGGCACCAGCACCGTCGCCTTGAGTGTCGGCAGTTTGGCACGGATTTCGGCGAGCTCCTTGCTGCGGTCGTGGCGCTTGCCCGCATACACGGTGCCGTCGCTGGCGACCAGCACGGTCGGTTCCAGCTGTCCGAGCCGCGCCACCACGCCGTCGACGGCCAGGTCCGGATTGCACACGGCCCAGGTCGCCCCGACTGCGGCGGCGCCGAGGAAAGCCGCGACGGCCTCGCCGACGTTGGGCAGGTATCCGACGACGCGGTCGCCGGGCTTGACGCCGAGCCTGCGCAGATAGTTGGCGAACGCCGCGGTCTCGGACCGCAGCCGGCTCCACGACCACTCCGTCGCGCCGTCCTCACCCGCGACGACCAGTGCGGGATGCCGGTCGGTCTCGTGTCGGAACGCCTCGACCGCGTAGTTCAGCGTCGCGCCTGGAAACCATTGCGCGCCAGGCATTTCCCTGCTGGCGAGCACCGTGTCGGCGGGCGTGGAGGCGCGGATGTCGAAGTAGCGCCACACCGCGTCCCAGAACCAGGCGATGTCGTCGATCGACTTCTGCCATAGCTGCTGGTAGTCGGCGAAGTCACCGCGGCCGGTTTCGGACAGCCATGCCATGAAGCGGGTCAGGTTGGCGTGTTTGACCGTGTTTTCGTCCGGTGTCCAACCGCCGGGTTCGGTCATGCCGTCGTGTCCTCCTCTGTGTCGTGCACGGTGATCGCGTGCGCCGCTTCCATCAGCATCCAGCCCGACAACTGCACCGACAGGTCGCGTTCGGGGATCTCGGACGCGTTGACGGCGCCCCCGACGAACTGGGCCTCCTTGCCGCCGGGCTTGGGCAGTTCGGCGTTACGGTCCCAGAACGGCCCGAACAGGGGCAGCCCGTCGACGGTCTGCCGGTAGTCCCATGCCGACTGCGCGGACTTGATCACGATATTGCGGGCCGTCTCTTTCGCCGTTGTGTCTTCCGGTGATTTTTCCGGCAGCGTGGTGACGACGAGCGCGAGGTAGCGCGCCAGGATCCCATTGAACAGCCCGCCGTCGCCGCCTCCTGCCCCCTTGATCACCCCGCCGGGTGCCATCTCCTTGTCCACGGCGGCGACGAGTCGGTGCACCCGCTGCGCGTGCTCGTCGTCGCTGGTGCGCGCGGCGAGTTCGGTTTCGAGCCCGATCACGACGCCCTGGCAGTAGGTGTACTGCGCCCGCACCAGCGAACCGCCCTTGATGCCGTCGAACACCAGGTGCGTCTGCGGGTCGATCAACGTCTCGTCGATCCAGTCGGCCATCTGCTGGGCGCGGCGCAGCCGGTCGTCGTAGCGGGCCAGGAAGATGCCTGCCGGGCCGTTGGCGGGGGCGTTGAAGAACTGGTCCTGTTTGCGCCACGGGATGCCACCGCCGTCTTCGGGCACCCACGCGTTGACGAACTGCTCGCAGAGCTTCTTCAGCGCGCCGGGCTTCTCGACGCCGGCGAGTCGGCCCGCCCGTTGGAGCGCCAGCGCCAGCCACGCCATGTCGTCGTAGTAGTCGTTGACCCAGGACATGTTGTTGCGCAAGCGATGTGAGCGAATCTGGCGCTTGATCGTGACGATTCGCTCGGGCTGCGGATCGCGCACCTGCGCGTCGACGAGGTTGTCCAGCAGATGCGCCTGCCACCAGTAATGCCAGGTGCCGAACCAGCGGTCCCGCCGCGACGGCGGCCATGCGACGACGCCGAGTTGCGTCCCTGGGAGTTGCCACAACCGTCTCAGATGGCGTTTCGTGATGGCCGCCTCAGCGCTTGCCGCCCTGTTCGCCCAGATCGGAGCCATGGCCTCGATCCTGCCCTACCACGCCCGCGACATGTCAGCGTGTTGGGTGATCCAGGTGTGCATCGCGATGCCCGCGGCGACACCAGCGTTGATGCTGCGGGTGGAGCCGAACTGCGCGATCGAGACGGTCATCGCGGCGCCTTTTCTGGTGTCCTCGGTGATGCCGGGGCCTTCCTGGCCGAACACCATCAGGCATTCCTTGGGCAGCGTGGTCTGCTCGAGACGCTGCGCGCCGGGCACGTTATCGACGGCGACCACGGTCAGGCCCGCGTCGGCGGCGAACGCCAGCAGGTCGGCGGTCGTGTCGTGGTGGCGTAGCCGCTGGTAGCGGTCGGTCACCATGGCGCCGCGCCGGTTCCAGCGCCGCCGCCCGACGATGTGCACGGTGTGCACGGCGAACGCGTTGGCGGTGCGGACCACCGCGCCGATGTTGGCGTCGTTGATGAAGTTCTCGATGGCGACGTGCAGGGCGTGGCGGCGGGTGTCGATGTCGGCGATGATCGCGTCGCGGGTCCAGTAGCGGTAGGCGTCGACGACGTTGCGGGTGTCGCCGTCGCGCAGCAGCACGGGGTCGTAGCGCGGATCGTCGGGCCAGGGCCCCTGCCACGGGCCGACGCCAGGTCCCTCGCCCCATTCGGTGGGGCCGACGTCGTCAGCCATCCTTGGTCCACAGTCCGGCGTGCGTGCCGATCACAGACACCGACGCGTACAGCAGCGCGGCGGTCATGTCGCCCTGTGTGCACAGCGACGCCCGCACGTGCACGGCGTCCAGCGACGCGTCGGGCAACACCAGCAGCGACGCACCGTAGATGTCGCAGGCGTGCGACAGGCCCGGAGGGGGCAGCGACGGCTGCACCAGAACCATCAGCGGGCCGCCGCGTTTGGCCGAGTCGTCGCGGTATCGCTGTGCCGGGCCGTCGATTTCGAGGCCGAGCAGCATGTAGCCCTTGCCCTTGAAGGCGTCCGGGTCGCCGAGCACGGCCGGGGAGAGTTGGGCGCCGTCGGCGCTGAACGCGTCGACGCTCGTCGTCTTGATCGTCAGCCCGGTGTCGTAGTCGTTCGTCGGCGGCACCCCGATCGGGAAGGCGGCGCCGTAGGTCACCGTTGTGCCGGGCATCCGATCGGTCGGCGAGTACGCGTACACGCCGCGCACCTGGGACTGGTCGCGCATCGGGCCGATGCACACCGTGCCCGCGAGCCGGTTCGGCCCCTGCGCCGCCGCGGGCTGGATCGCCAGGTTCGTCACGTCGCGGCAACCGCCAATAGCGTTGGCCTCCAACGGATGTGCCAACGCGCCGTATAGGCCGAAGCGGATGTCCTCGGGTTTGGCATGCGGGGCGTCGGGCTCCGTGGGCGCCGCGTCGACGTCGAACAGCACGTAGTCGCCGTCGAACCGCAGATTGGTCACGCCGATGTTCCAGCCGAGCACGGCAAGCGACTCCCCGATCGCGGCGGTCTGCACGCTGTAGGGGTGCGCACCGTTGTCGTCGCCCGAGCATGCCGACGTCGCCAACATCGCGACCGTCGACAGCAGGGCGACTAGCGTCCGCAGCACAGCTCAGGTGCGGCCACGGCCCTTGCCCACCGTTTTGTTGATGCGGCGCACCAGGTTTCGCGGCACCAGCCGACCGGCGATGGTGAGCGCCTTGTACTGCGGGCCGGACACGATGACGACCTTGTTCTTGGCGACGCCTGCCAGGCAGTCGCGCACGACGTCGTCGACCTCCAGCCACAGAAACGACGGCGTGCCGTCCATCGAGATGCCTGCGCGTTCGTGAAACTCGGTGCGAATGAAGCCGGGGCACAACGCGTGTATGCCGACGCCGGTGCGTGCGAGCCCGTTGGCGAGGCCTTCGGTGAACGACACCACCCACGCTTTGGATGCCGAGTAGGTGGACCCGCGGCCCGGCAGCAGCCCCGCGACGCTGGCGACATTGATGATCGTGCCCGCGTCGGCGTCGAGCATCGCGGGCAGCGCCGCGTGCGTCAGCTGCATGACCGCGGTGACGTTGACGTCCAGCTGCGCCTGCAGCACGGTGTAGTCCGAGGTCCAGAACTCACCGGAGGTGGCGAAGCCCGCGTTGTTGACCAGCACGCGGACCCCGGCGCGGACGCGGTCGGCGACCTTCGCGCGGTCGGCGGCATCGGTCAGGTCGGCGGGCAGCACCTCGACGGCGGCGCCCGCCTCGTCGCGCAGTTCGGCGGCGAGCCGTTCCAGCCGGTCGACGTCGCGGGCCACCAGCACGAGGTCGTAGCCGTCGACGGCGTAGCGCCGCGCGAAACCGGTGCCCAGACCCGACGTCGGTCCGGTGATCAAAGCGACGGGGCGCGGCATGCGGACAGGTTACTCAGCGCTGATAGTGCGGCGATTGGCGGCCGTTGCGCGGCGGGGGCGGCGGGCGCCGGATCCCCGGGTCAGAGAGGTTCGGGTCCGGCCGCGGCGGTGCGGGCCGTGCCTCGGGCGGCGCGGGCCGGTCAGCGGGCGCGGGTTTCAGAGGGCGGCCGGGCGCGGGCCGGCGGGGCGGCTGGTTGGCCGTGGCCGTCGTGCTCTGCGGTATCGGCGGCAGCACCCGCAGCAGGTCGTTGAACTGGCGCACCGTGCGCAAACCCTCATCCCACTGCGCGCGGCTGCTGGTGACGGGCATGCTGACCAGCGTCCAGTTCTGCTCGTTCCACATGATCTCGGCGCAGTCGGGCGCGGTGTGGGCGAACGTGACCATGCGCCGGTCGCAGGCGCGCCGGGCGGCGTCGAGGTTGGTCGAGTAGACCATCCGCGGGCCGATCGCGCCGAGCAGCCAGATGTCGTTCTCACGTGGCTCTTTGATGCCCTTGAGCCGCAGGTCGACGACGACGTTCGTGCCGACCTTGCGGTGCAGGGCGATGACGGTCGCGACGTCTTCGATGTCGAAGATGAACACCGCCTCGCCGCGGATCTGCCCCAGCACGACGTTCTTGGCGGGAACGTCGCCGACGGTGGACATGACGCCGCGCTTCCAGCGCTTGATCAAGTCCGGCGACTCGGGCTCGTAGTCGAACCCGTGCGACTTGGCCCATGACTTGCGGCGACGCCCCAGCCCGCGCCGACGGTCGATGTCGACGTACAGCAGCACGGCCGCACCCACGAAACAGAGTGCGGACAGCGTGAACCAGAGGGGAACCATTACGACTAGCGTACTGGCAGCGGCTTGATATTCCCGAACTCAAGCGGGTCACAAGCGCATCTCGGCCGCGAAACTGTAGTCCGGCAGGTGTTCTCTCGAACTTTCGCTGCCGGAATACAGTTCCGCGGGCCGACTAGCGCGCTAGACCAGGACGACGGTCTTCGCGGGTCTTCGCGCGAGCGCTCATCCCAGGACCAGCGAGTCGCCGTCCGGGGCCACGTTGACCGGCACCACGTCGCCGTCATGGACCTCACCGGCCAGCAACAGCTTGGCCAACTGGTCGCCGATGGCCTGCTGGATGAGCCGCCGCAGCGGCCGGGCGCCGTATTGCGGGTCGAATCCGCGCTGGGCCAGCCACTTCTTGGCGGGCAGCGAGACCTCCAGCGTCAGCCGGCGTTGCGCCAACCGCTTGCCCAGCTGCTCCAGCTGGATGTCGACGATCTGCACCAGCTCCTCGGGGTTGAGCCCGTCGAAGACGATGATGTCGTCGAGGCGGTTGAGGAACTCTGGCTTGAACGCCGAGCGCACCGCCGCCATCACCTGCTCCTCGGAGCCGCCTGCGCCCAGGTTGCTCGTCAGGATCAGGATCGTGTTGCGGAAGTCGACGGTGCGACCCTGACCGTCGGTCAACCGGCCGTCGTCGAGCACCTGCAGCAGGATGTCGAAGACGTCAGGGTGGGCCTTTTCGATCTCGTCGAACAGGATCACCGAGTACGGCCGGCGACGCACGGCCTCGGTCAGCTGACCGCCCTGGTCGTAGCCGACGTAGCCGGGAGGCGCACCGACGAGGCGGGCCACCGAGTGCTTCTCGCTGTACTCGCTCATGTCGATGCGGATCATCGCCCGCTCGTCGTCGAACAGGAACTCCGCCAACGCCTTCGCCAGCTCGGTCTTACCGACGCCGGTCGGGCCGAGGAACATGAACGACCCGGTCGGGCGGTTCGGGTCGGCGACGCCGGCCCGGCTGCGGCGCACGGCATCCGAAACGGCCTGCACGGCTCGCTTCTGGCCGACGACGCGCTTGGCCAGCTCGTCTTCCATCCGCAGCAGCTTGGCGGTCTCGCCCTCGAGCATCCGGCCGGCCGGAATGCCGGTCCACGCCGACACCACATCGGCGATGTCGTCGGGCCCGACCTCCTCCTTGAGCATGACGTTCTCACGCGCCTCGGCGTGCGGCAGCGCAGCCTCGAGCTTCTTTTCCACCTCGGGGATGCGGCCGTAGCGCAGCTCGGCGGCCCGCTCCAGGTTGCCGTCGCGCTCGGCCCGGTCGGCCTCGCCGCGCAGCGTCTCGAGCTGTTCCTTCAGCTCGCGCACGGTGTCGATGGCGTTCTTCTCGTTCTGCCACCGGGTGGTCAGCTCGGCCAGCTTCTCCTTTTGGTCGGCCAACTCGGCGCGCAGCTTTTCCAGCCGCTCCTTGGACGCCTCGTCCTCTTCCTTGGCGAGCGCCATCTCCTCGATCTCCAGACGCCGCACCAGCCGCTCGACCTCGTCGATCTCGACGGGCCGCGAGTCGATCTCCATCCGCAGCCGCGACGCGGCCTCGTCGACCAGGTCGATGGCCTTGTCCGGCAGGAAGCGGCTGGTGATGTAGCGGTCGGACAGCGTGGCCGCGGCAACCAGCGCGGAGTCGGTGATGCGCACACCGTGATGCACCTCGTAGCGGTCCTTGAGCCCGCGCAGGATGCCGACGGTGTCCTCCACCGACGGCTCACCGACGAACACCTGCTGGAAGCGACGCTCCAGCGCGGCGTCCTTCTCGATGTACTTGCGGTACTCGTCGAGCGTGGTCGCGCCGACCAGCCGCAGCTCGCCGCGGGCCAGCATCGGCTTGATCATGTTGCCCGCGTCCATCGACGAATCGCCGGTCGCGCCTGCGCCGACGATGGTGTGCAGCTCATCGATGAAGGTGATGATCTGGCCCGCCGAATTCTTGATGTCGTCGAGCACGGCCTTGAGCCGTTCCTCGAATTCACCGCGGTACTTCGAGCCGGCCACCATCGAGCCCAGGTCCAGCGCTATGACCTTCTTGTCGCGCAGGCTCTCCGGGACGTCGCCGGCGACGATGCGCTGGGCCAGGCCCTCGACGATCGCGGTCTTGCCGACGCCGGGCTCGCCGATGAGCACCGGGTTGTTCTTGGTGCGGCGGGAGAGCACCTGCACGACGCGGCGAATCTCGTTGTCCCGGCCGATGACCGGGTCGAGCTTGCCTTCCCGGGCGCGTGCGGTCAGGTCGGTGGAGTACTTCTCCAGCGCCTGATAGGTGCCCTCAGGGTCGGGGCTGGTGACACGGGCGCTGCCGCGCACCTTGACGAACGCCTCGCGCAGGGCCTGCGGCGATGCGCCGTGACCGGTGAGCAGCTTGGCGACGTCCGTGTCGCCGGTCGCCAGGCCGACCATCACGTGCTCGGTGGAGACGTACTCGTCGTCGAGCTCGGTGGCCAGCTGCTGGGCCGTGGTGATGGCCTGAACCGACTCACGGGACAGCTGCGGTTGCGACGCGGCGCCGGTGGCGCTGGGCAACCGGTCGAGAAGTCGCTGGGTCTCGGCACGAATGGTCGCGGGATCGACACCGACGGCCTCCAACAGCGGTGCGGCGATGCCATCGTTCTGCGTGAGCAATGCCATCAATAAATGGGCCGGCGTGATCTGCGGGTTGCCAGCGGTGGTAGCCGCCTGCAACGCCGCGGTCAGCGCGGCCTGGGTCTTGGTCGTCGGATTGAACGAATCCACGACTACCTCCGATCTGTCCCCTCGGGACGTGAAGAAAATGCTTGTCGTAAGGCTCAACGCCGTCAAGGTTGAGTCTGTTCCGCTCAACTTTAAATTCTTTGCCGAAACCGGAGAATGGCCGGGATGCCCAAGCTGCACATCGCATTCGTCGCGTCCTCCGCGCCAAGCCACATGTTCCCACATTTCGCCGTCCTGACCGAGCTCGTGCGGCGCGGCCACCGGGTCAGCTACCTGGTGGGTCACCACCTCACCGAGGTGGTGGCGACGACGGGCGCCGACGTCGTCGGCTACGAGACGCTGCTGCCCGGGTCCCCGAACGCGCAGAACTGGCCCGACCACGACATGGCCGGTGCGCGGATGTTCCTCGACGACTCGATTCAGGTGCTGCCGCAGGTGCATGCGGCGCTCGACGGCGACCGGCCAGACCTCGTCCTCTACGACATCGGGGGCATGGCCGGGCCCATCGCGGCCGAGCGCTGGGGCGTGCCCGCCGTGCAGGTGTCGCCGAGCATCGTGGCGTGGGAGACCTATCACGACGACATGGCCGAGGTGCTGGGGCCGATGCTGGCCAGCGCCGGCTACCGCGAGTACCGACAGGCTTTCGACGACTGGCTCGCGCAGACGGGCACGTCGCTGACCTTCGAGCAGGTGACCGGCGAGCCGCGGCGGTGTCTGGTGATGATTCCGCGGGCCATGCAGCCGCATGCCGACAAGGTGGGCGAGCGCTACCGCTTCGTCGGGCCGTGCATCGACCCGCGCCGCGAGGACCCCGGCGGCTGGGCGCCCCCCGCAGGCGACGGGCCGCTGGCGCTGGTCGCCCTCGGCACGTCCTACACCGATCGAATCGATGTGTACCGCAACGTGATTGACGCACTGGCGCAGACGGACTGGCGGTTGGTGATTGCGACGGGCAAGGTGGCGCCCGAACGGGTCGGCGCGGTGCCGGAGCGGGTCCAGCTGCGCGCCAGGGTGCCACAGCCCGCGGTGCTGGCGCGGGCCGACGCGTTCGTCACGCACGCCGGGATGGGGTCGTGCACCGAGGCGCTGTGGTACGCCGTGCCGATGGTCGCCATTCCGCAGGCCGTCGACCAACCGCTCAACGCCGCCCGGCTCGAAGAGCTCGGCGTGGGCAGGCACCTGACCGCCGATCCACCGGGCCCGGACGAGTTGCGTGACGCCATCCTTTCGGTGGCCACCGATCCCGGGGTGCGCAGCCGCGTCGACGCGATCCGTGACGAACTGCACGCCGTCGGTGGTCCCGTGCCCGCCGCGGACGCTGTCGAAGACGTCGCCGCAGGCCGCTGGTAAACAATTTGCTGCGCAAATTGATCATTAACCGTCAATAACGCGTGGCGGCCATCAGGAACGGCTACAGTCAGCGAAGTCGGTGTCGACGCCCGGCGCTTCGTCTTTTGCGCGCGAAAGGGCCCACCGACATGGACATCAACACCATCAACGATGTCGTTCGCCGACCTGCCGAACCGCCCGGCAGCCACTGGCGCGAGGGCGACGCATGGCTGGCCGGCGGCACCTGGCTGTTCTCCGAACAGCAACCCAACCTACGTCGCCTCATCGACCTGGCGCCGCTCGGCTGGCACAGTCTGTCCACGAGCCCCGCCGGACTCGAGATCGGAGCGACGTGCACCGTCGCCGACCTGTACCGGTTCGCCGCGCCCGACGACTGGCAGGCCGCCGCGCTGCTGCGCACGAGTTGCGAAGCGTTCCTGGCGTCGTTCAAGGTGTGGAACGCCGCGACCGTCGGCGGCAACATCTGCATGTCACTGCCCGCAGGCCCGATGATCACGCTGACCGTTGCGTTAGAGGCGACCTACACGCTGCAGGCGACCGACGGGTCCGAACGCACCGTCGACGCCGCCGACTTCGTGACCGGCAACCATCAGAACGTCCTCGCCGAGGGCGAGTTGCTGCGCAAGATCCACATACCCGCGGCTGCGCTGCGGAAGCGGTTCGCGCACCGGAGGTTCAGTCTGACCCGCCTGGGCCGCTCGACCATCTTCATGATCGCGACGCAGGGTGTCGCGGATCTGCTGCTGACCATCACGGCCGCCACCACGCGCCCCATCCGGTTGAGGTTCGACGCCGCCCCCGACCCAGAGGCGTTGCGCCACAGCATCGATTCGTTGCCCGCCGACGTGTGGTTCGACGACCCGAACGGCACGCCCGATCATCGTCGGCATCTGGTCAAGCATTTCGCCGAGGAGATCAGGGGTGAGTTGGCATGACCTACACCGTTAACGGCCAGCCGTTCGAGGACGAGCCGAGACCCGGGCAGTGCCTGCGCACGTTCGTACGGTCGCTCGGCTGGCACGGTGTCAAAAAGGGTTGCGACGCAGGCGATTGCGGTGCCTGCACGGTGTGGCTGGACGGCGCCCCGGTGCACAGCTGCATCACGCCCGCGTTCCGCGCCGAGGGCCGCGAGGTCACCACGATCGAAGGGTTGGGCGCGCCGGACGACCTGCACCCGTTGCAACGACAGTTCCTCGAGGCGCCCGGCTTCCAATGCGGCTTCTGCACCGCGGGCATGATCATGACGGCCGCGACGTTCACCGACGAGCAGAAGGACGACCTGCCCCGCGCGCTCAAGGGAAATCTCTGTCGCTGCACGGGATACCGCGCGATCGCGGACGCGATCAACGGCGTTGGCGAGATCGAGCAGGCCGCGCCGGGCGCGGCGGTCGGGACGAGTGTGGCGGCCCCCGCGGGAGCCGACATCGTCACCGGCGGGGCCGAATACACCATGGACACCGACATGGCAGGCATGCTGCACCTGAAGGTGCTGCACTCGCCGCACGCCCATGCCCGCATCGTCTCGATCGACAAGTCCGCCGCGCTGGCGGTGCCGGGCGTGCACCGCGTCTACACGTGGGAAGACGTACCACGCAAGCGGTTCAACACCGCCATCCACACAGACCACCTCGTCGATCCCGACGACACCTTGATCCTCGACAATGTCGTGCGCTTCGTCGGCCAGCGCGTGGTGGCCGTGCTGGCTGACTCCGTCGCGGCCGCCGAGGAGGGTTGCCGCCGGGTCGCGGTCGACTACGAGATTCTGCCCGCGGTGTTCGACCCCGAGGAGGCCATGGCCGACGGCGCACCTGTGCTGCACAGCTCCCACGACCCCTTCATCCAGGATGCCGAGCACAATATCCTGATCGAGTTGCACAGCGAAATCGGCGATGTCGCTGCGGGTTTCGCCGAGGCCGATGTCCTCCACGAAGCCATCTACCACACGCCGCGGGTGCAGCATGCCCACCTCGAAACACACGGGTCGATCGCCTGGATGCAGGACGGCCGGTTGCACGTGCGAACAAGCTCGCAGTCGCCGTCGATCTGCAAGCTCAAGCTGGCGCACCTGTTCGACCTGCGCCCCGATCAGCTGCGGGTGTTCTGCAAGCGGGTCGGCGGCGGATTCGGCGGCAAGCAGGAGGTCATCTCCGAGGATCTGGCCGCGTTGGCGGCGATCGACACCGGCAGGCCGGTGTGCTTCGAGTACACCAGGGAAGAGGAGTTCACCACCGCCTCGCCAAGGCATCCGATGACGATCACCGTCAAGCTCGGTGCCAAGGCAGACGGCACCCTGACCGCGATCGCGTTCCGCAACGTCTCCAACACCGGCGCCTACGGCAACCACGGCGGCGAGACGCTCTTCGCGGGCGGCGCCGCCCTCATGCAATACCGCTGCCCGAACAAGAAATTCGACGGCTACTCCGTTTACACCAACACCGTGCCCAGCGGCGCGCTGCGCGGATACGGGATGACGCAGCCGACGTTCGCGGTCGAGTCGGCCATCACCGAACTGGCGATCGCGCTCGACCTCGACCCGATGGAACTGCGCCGCCGCAACGTCATCCGGCCCGGCGACGCCCTGCTGGCCATCGGTGAGCATCCCGACGATGTGATGTTCACCGAGGACGGGCTCACCGCATGCATCGACAGGGTCGACGCCGCCCTGCAGCGCAGCGCCAACGGCCACGCGCCCGACGAGCGCTGGCTGGTCGGCGTCGGCACCGCCAGTTCGATCCACGAAACCGCACCGCCCACCGAGCACGTCTCCGACGCGTGGGCCACCCTACGCGCGGACGGCATCTACGAAATAGCGGTCGGCACCGTCGAATTCGGCGAGGGCACCTCGACCGCTCACGTGCAGATCGCGGCGAGCGTGCTCGGCACGACGCCGGCACGGGTCGAGCTGGTGCAATCCGACACCGACAGAACCGGCTTCGACACCGGCGCCTTCGCCAGTGCGGGCCTGTTCGTGTCCGGGCGCGCCGTGCACAAGGCCGCGACCGGGCTGCGTGACACGATCCTGCGCTTCGCGGCCGCCCATGTCGGCGTCGACGTCGACGCGTGCGCGCTGGGCGATGGCGCGGTGCGCTGCGGCGACGTGACCGTGCCGTTGACCGAACTGCTGGCGGCCGCGAGTCAACGCGGCGTCCGGTTCACGGTGTCCCGCAAGGCCTACGGGTCGCCGCGCAGCGTGACGTCCAACGCGCACGGCTTCCGCATCGCCGTTCACCGGATCACCTGCGAGATCCGCATCCTCTACAGCGTGCACGCGACGGACGCGGGCGTGGTGATCAACCCGGCGCAGGTTCGCGGGCAGGTCGAAGGCGGAGTGGCCCAGGCGATCGGCTTCGCGCTGACGGAGAACTACCGCGTCGACGACCGCGGCGTAATGGTCAACCCGAACCTGCGCAACTACCGCATCCCCACGTTCGCCGACATCCCCCGCACCGAGGTGCTCATCGTCGAATCGTCGGACTCCTTCGGGCCGATGGGCGCCAAGGGCATCGCGGAGTCGAACGTCAATCCGGTGGCGCCCGCGCTGGCCAACGCGCTGCACAACGCCACCGGCGTCCGCTTCCGCGAGTTGCCGCTGACACCGGAGCGGATCTATCGCCGACTCGCCGAATCCGTTCTGCTTCCGACGATCTGAGGGCCGGCATGGACACCAAGAGCCCTACCGACACCGCGGCAACGGTCATCATCGGACAGATGGTGCGCCCGGGGTTCGAGCAGGCCTTCGAAGAATGGCAGAACGACCTCAACCGCGAGGCGTCCAAGTACCCGGGTTTCCTCGGGGCCGAGGTCAATCCGCCCACCGCGGTGCAGCCCGAGTGGATCGTGGTTTACCGGTTCGACTCCATCGCACACGTGCAGGCCTGGATCAACAGCGGTACCCGGCAGGAACGGTTGGCGGCGGGCGAGAAGTTCTTCGACGGGCCAGGCACACAGCAGGTGCTCGGCGGCGGTGCACGCCATACCGATCCGCTGGTGACAGTGGCGGTCAGCCACCACGTCACACCCGACAATGTTCCGGATTTCCTCGCCTGGCAGGAGCGACTTCGGCTGGCCGAAAGCAGATTCCCCGGCTTCCGCGGCACCGAACTGTTCCGCCCGGTCGCAGGCGTACAGGACGAATGGACCACGCTCTATCGGTTCGACACCGCAACGGATCTGGACCGCTGGCTGGTCTCCGAGGAACGCAAACAGCTACTGGCCGAAGGCGAGAAGTTCGCGGAGTTCAGGTCGCGCACCATCGACAACTCGTTCGGCAGCTGGTTTGCATTCGACGAGAACGGCGCCGAGACAAAAGGCCCCTCGGAGTTCAAGACCTCGATTGCGGTGTGGGTCGGCCTGTACCCCACCGTCGTGCTGCTCACGCTCGCGATGTCACCGCTGCACATGCCGCTGTGGCTGGGACTGCTGATCGGAAACCTGCTCTCCAGCCTGGTGATGAGTTTCGTGGCGATGCCCTATTACGTGAATCCGCTGCTCAAGCACTGGCTGCGTCCGCCGCCCAATGTGCCTGCCGTGAAGTCGGATTGGCGCGGTATCGGCGTCGCAGCGGCCGCGCTGGCGGTGTGGACCGTGGTGTTCTACCTCGTGACGCGGGTGTTCTGGCAGCTGCCCTAACGCCCCGCCAGCGGCGCCGGGCCGCTCACCCCTGCCAACGGCGGCAGCGTGCCCAGCAGCGTGGGCGTCACTGTCGTCGCATCCGCGGTGGGCCGGGCAAGGCCGTACGTGCGGACCTCCGCGCCGCGTCCAGCCCCGCCGCTGACCAACAGGTCCGCGCCGCTGGTGGTGCTCGTGGTCGCCACCGTCACACCGCCGGTGAACGGTTCGAACGACGCGATCTGGCGATAGGAGATGTCGCCGTCGTGGTGGTTCGGGCTTTCGGTGTAGACGGCTGGAAAACCGTCCAGCCGTGACCCGTTCGACCACACCCGCACGGTGCCGCGGTCACCGAGCTGTCCGGTGACGATGCTCTTGGCGCCACCCTCCGCGCCTGCCACCCAGCCGGTCGTCAGCGACACCCCACCGGTATAGCCCTCGTCGTAGGCCAGGAAGCTCGATGTCATCCTCGGCTCGTTGGGCTTTCCGTGATGCTCGCCCGCGGTGCCGCTGGCCCGTGCGCGGGCCGTCGGGGTGTACAGGTCGTAGCGAAACGTCCTGATCCGCGGCGCAGCGCCCGGCCCTGGCGCGGTGACGATGCTCTCCCGACCGGAGCCGAGCTCGACCATCCCCGTCGCCACCGTCACACCGGATTTCGACTCGCCGTACGGGGTGAAGGCGTTGAACACGTCTGGGGCCGTGCCCGTTTCGGCGGGCAACGTCGACGAGAACACCTTCACCTGCGATTCGATGCCCGGCCCGGAGCCGACGATGATGTTGTCGGCCAACGCATTGCCGTCGATGTCGGCGGCGGCGACGCTCACACCTCCGGTGAATCCGGCGTCGAACGGCGCGAATCGGGTCAGCTCGGAGGTGAACCGGCCCTCGGCGGTGTCGTTGCCGTCGTAGGCGACCACCTCGGCGTCGACACCGGCACCGGTGCCGACGATCAGGTCGAGGATCATGTCGCCGTTGACATCTCCCATCGCCACGCTCGGTGTGCCCTCGTAGGACGGGAACGGCGTGACGAAGCCGACGGACTTGTCCCCGTCGCCGTCGCGCACGGCCACGGTCGCCGGCTTGCCCTTCCCGCCCGGCGTCGCGACCGCGTACGTGGACACCTCGGTGATGACGTTGATGGTCATCATCAGGCCGTTGTCTTCGTGGTTGAGCCGGTGGCAGTGCACCACGTAGGTGCCGATGTACTCGACGAAGTCGGAGCGCAGCGTCAACGACGAGGTCGCCGTCGGGTTGTCCTCGGAGTCGATCTCCGGCGGTGGAACGTTCGCGTTGTCGATGCCGAACGGCTGCACTCCGGTCGTGGTGCCGAGCAGCGGGCTGACCACCTGCTGCACCTGAAAGTCGTTGACGTGGATGTGGATCGGGTGGCTGTCGTTGTTGTAGTTGGTGAACTTCCACTCCTCGACGGAGTTCAGCCGCGGCTGGATCAACGGGATGTTCGGGAAGATGTTGTCCTGGAACTGGTAGGTGAATGCCTTCGGGTCGTTCTTGTTGGCCAGCGTGTCGTTGAACCCGCCGCCGATGTCGAATTCGCGTGTGACATCGGGCTTCATCACCGAGGTGTCGACAAACGAGGTGTAGGCCTCGAGGTTCTGACCGGGCTCGAACGCGGTGGTCCGGCCCTCCCCCGCATCGGCCGTCACCTTCAACAGAGTCTGCGTCGGAAAGGTGAAGAACCCGTCGCGCGCGGCGATGTACTTCGGGTCGATGGTGACGCGACCGAGAACCGCGGGCGAGTCGTCGGTGCCGTTGTTCGTGTAGAGCACGGCGGGTTCGTCGATGCCCTTCACGCCCTCGCCCGGTGGCATGTCCACCACGAGGTCGCCGGTCTTCGGCATGGTGACCGCGATGGCGTAGCGCGAGCCGGGCGGGATCTCGAGGTAAGTTCCGTCGCCGTCGACCGGCCGCTGCACCTGCGTGTAGGGGTTTCCGTCCTGGCCGACGATGGCGAACTTGGGGTGGTCACCCGTCGCGGTCTCGGTGAATCGCAGTGGCACGAAAGCGATATCGCTCATGTTGGCGAACACCCAGATCTCGGTTTGACCGGGTTTGAGCTTCAGCTCGGGCTGGAACTGCCCGTTGATGGTGAACTGCACATCGCGCTCGTTCTCCGGCAGCGACGGGTTGGCGGGCACCGTCTTGGTCGGGCTGGTGAACGTCTGCAGGTTCTGCGGGATGAACTGGTTCTGGCCGCGGTGGTTGTGTACTGACAGCGGGCCCGCATACCAGTTCGTGATGAACTCGGCGCTCTCGCTGGCGTCCTTGAAGTTCACCGGTGCCAGGCTCGGCCGGTATGTGCCGTCGGCCAGTTGATCGCCCTTCGGCGGTGTGAACGTGTTGACCCACTGCTCCCAGTACGGGTTGTTGAGTTGATGCCAACCGTTGCGGCGGTCGAAGACGAAGTTGTACTGCACGGCCATGGTGCGAATCGGGATGTCGTTCTTCGTCACCAGCGGCAGATTGCCGTCGGGACGACCGATTTCCAACATTCCGGCCAAACCGAAATAGGTCTGTTGTGCGGTGACGGTGTGGCGGTGACTGTGATACCAGTACATCCCGTTCGGCATGTTCTTCGGCACCGCGTACTCATACCGATTACCCATCCCCGGCGGGATCGACAACAGCACGTTGTCGGCGTTGCCCGACGGGCTGACGTGCAGGCCGTGGGTGTGAAGATTCAGCGGCGCCGACCGCAGCACAGGCGGATACAGCGGGATGTCGTCGCCCGCCGGAACATAGGCCGGATCGTTGAAATCGTCGATCGTCAGGCCTTGCAGGTCGTTGTCGAAGTGGATGATCAGCCGCTCGCCCGGGTCCACACGCAAGGTCGGTGCGGGATAGGTGTTGTCCCCCTTGGTCGAACCGTCCGAACTTGTGCCCTTGATGAGCTCGTAGCCGAAAACCAGGAAGTTCGTCACGGGTTGCCGCACCGTGTCGAGCGTGATCGTGCCCTGATGCGCGGACAGCCGCACCTCGAGCACGCCGTCCTCGCTCGACAGCTTGACCGGCTCCCGGTACGGCGCAGGGTTGCCGTCCGGTCCTGCGTTGACACCGGCCTGCGGCTGCGGCGTGCTGCCCAGGCGGGCGCACGACGTCATCGCCGTCATCGACACGATCAACAGCACAGCGACGACTACCGAGAATCTGCCGCGGCCCATTGCATACCCGGATTCTGGTACGAGAAGCCGAACAGCAAACGCCGCACCGCCAGACACGCGAGTATGTCAGCTACGACAAAGTTCGGTGGCAAATTTGCTAGGTTTCAGGGGCGGCGGACGGAAGGCGGGCGATGACGGACGAATGGGTGTCGGTGCTCACTGAACTCGTTCCGCTGGCGCTGGTCATCGCGTTGTCGCCGCTGTCGATCATCCCCGCCGTGCTGGTGTTGCACACCCCGCGCCCCAGGCCGACAGGCGTGGCCTTCCTGGCCGGCTGGCTGATCGGCTTGACCGCACTGACCGCGATCTTCCTGCAGGTGTCGAGCCTGGCCGGCGGCCTGCGCGACAAGCCACCGGGCTGGGCGTCGTACGTGCGCATCGTCGCAGGCGTCGCGCTGATCGCGTGGGGACTCTATCGCTGGTTGACCCGTAAACGGTCCAGCCATGCGCCGAAGTGGATGAGCAGCATGAGCAAGCTGACCTCGACCCGCGCGGTGGCCACCGCCGCGGCGCTGACGGTGCTCAACCCGAAGGTGCTGTTCATCTGTGCCGCAGCGGGTTTGGCGATCGGCACCGCGGGGCTGCGGGCTCCTGGCGCGTGGAGCGCGGTGGTGTGGTTCGTCGTCGTCGCCGGCTCGACGGTGGCGATTCCCACGCTGGCCTACGCCGTGGCGGGGGAACGGCTGCACGAACCCCTGACCAGACTCAAGGACTGGATGGAGCTACAGCACGCCGCGCTCGTCGCAGGCATTCTCATCGTCATCGGTATTTTGGTGGCCTACAAGGGAATTCACGGACTACTCGGGTAGCCCCAGCTCGTCGGCCTGCGCTGTCAGATAACGCGTGATCGTGGGAGCGATGAGCCGGACGACATTCTCGACAGGCAGGGTCGCCAGCGGCGGCACCTTCATGACGTAGCGCAGGATGGCTGTCCCGACCAGATTCGTCGCGGCCAGCATCGCCCGCAGCGGGGCGTCCTCGCCGCCGCCCAGAGCGGTCGTCAACGCGGTCAGTACGTAGTTCTGGATGAAGCCGCGAAATGCCTCGTGCGCATCGGGGTTTGACGTGGCCGACTGCAGCATCGCCACCATGGTGTTGCCGGTGTCCGGGTTCTCCCAGATCCCGAGGTAAGTGCGCGCCATCCGGGTACCGATGTCGCCGTCGCCCTCGAGCAGGGCGGCGACCAGCACGTCGGTGTCGATGATCAGGCGCAGCGACTCCCGGAACAGCTCTGCCTTCGACCCGAAGAGATACAGCACCATCGACGGGTCCACGTGGGCGTCGTCGGCGATCGCCCGCAGGGTCGTCTTCTCGAAGCCCTCCATCGCGAACCGCTTCTTTGCGGCGCGCAGAACGGCGTCCCGCGAAACCGGCTCGCCCTGGCGCCTGCCACGGCGCCGGGTTGTTTTCGCTGGTCGGGCCATGCATCGACACTAGCATTTCATTACATGTTGAAATCTGCCCTGCGCAGCGTTACGCTCACACGGTAGAAATTCAACGTCGGATGAAAAGTGAGACAGCA
Source organism: Mycolicibacterium agri (assembly GCF_002553505.1). Lineage (GTDB taxonomy): Bacteria > Actinomycetota > Actinomycetes > Mycobacteriales > Mycobacteriaceae > Mycobacterium > Mycobacterium agri. The sequence continues at coordinate 41,226 of NZ_PDCP01000043.1, forward strand.
ATGACAACGGAGTCGCTGCCCAGACACACCCGGCATGCAGCGCCGTCCCACGAACCTCCCGCCGCGGTACGCGCCACCGGCGTCGTCCTGGTGCTCGCGGTGGTGGTCGCCATCGTCGCGATCGCCTTCGCCCTGCCCGCGGCCCACTCCAGACCCCACGACGTGCCGATCGGCGCGGCCGGTCCGCAAGCCGCCAGCGGCCAGCTTGCCGACCTGCTGGAACAGCACGCGCCGGGCGCCTTCGACATCACCTACTACCCCGGCGAGGAGGCGTTGCGGGACGCGATCCGCAATCGCGATGTCTACGGCGGCATTTCGTTCGGACCCGACGGGCGCACCCTGCTGATCGCCACCGGCGCCAGCCCCGCCGTGGCCCAACTGCTCAGCCAGGTCGGCAACGGCATCGCCCAGCACGCGGGCGTGCCGCTGCGCACCGAGGATCTCGCTCCGCCGACCGCCGAGGACCCACGCGGTGCGGGACTGGCCGCCGCGACGTTGCCGATCACACTGGCTGGCCTGCTGCCCGCTGTCGCCCTCGTGCTCGTGTTGAAGCGTGAGGTGTGGACCCGCTTCGCCGCCGCGGTGGTGTTCGCTGGGCTGGCCGGCGGAACGATCGCGGCGCTGCTGCGTTACGTGCTCGGCTCGATCGAGGGAAACTTCTGGGGCGTTGCTGGCGGGCTCACGCTCGGGCTGCTGGCCGCGGGACTGTTCCTGCTCGGCCTCGGCTCCCTGTTCGGCCGCGCAGGTCTGGCCGTCGGCGCCGTGCTCGCGCTGTTGCTGGGCAACCCGCTGTCCGGCTTGGCGAGTGCGCCCGAGCTTCTCCCCAGCGGATGGGGCGCGTTGGGGCAATGGTTGCCGCAGGGCGCCACCGCCACGCTGCTGCGCTCGACAGCGTTCTTCGACGGCGCGGGCGCCACCATGGCGATCGCCGTACTTGCGTGCTGGGCGCTGGCGGGCACTGTGCTGATCGTCATTGCCGCGACGCGAAACGGCAAGGAGTTGCGCGCCGCGCGCTGACCTACACTCGATCGGCGTGGGACTCGACGACCGTGATGGGCTGCGCATGCTGCGCGACGCGGTCGACCCGTCCCGCGACGGCCTCGACGTGATCCGCCGGTTCTACGCCCAGTGGTTCGCGATCGACATCGCGGTGCGGGACTTCTTCCCACCCGACCTGACCGAGCAGTTCAAGGTGTTCAGCCACGCCCTGACGTGGCTGTTCGGCCAGTTGATCGACCGACGCGCCGAAGAGCCCATCGCCTTTCTCGCCCAACTCGGCCGCGACCACCGCAAATACGGCGTCGATCGCAGCCACTACGCCAGCATGCACGAGGCTCTCTACGTCACACTGCGCAAGCACTTGAGCGAGAACTGGGACGACAAGCTCGACGACACCGCGCGCGCGGCGCTGCAGCTGTTCATCGGGGTGATGAGCGGCGCGGCCGACGCCGAACCCGGACCGCCGTTCTGCGACGGCACCGTCATCGAGGCCAACCGGGTGTCGCGCGACGTCTCGGTGATCCGGCTGCAGCTGGACCAGCCGCTGGCCTACTACCCCGGCCAGTACGTCACCGTGCAGGTGCCGCAGTGGCCGAGGCGGTGGCGCTACCTCAGCCCTGCCATCCCGCCGGACCCCCACGGGGGCATCGAATTTCACGTCCGCTCCGTGATCGGGGGGATGGTCAGCCCGTCCATCGTCACCGAAGCGCAGCCCGGCGACCGCTGGCGGGTGTCGAATCCGCACGGCGGTTTGCAGATCGACCGCGAAGCCGGCGACGTGCTGATGGTGGCCGGCAGCACCGGGCTGGCACCGCTGCGGGCGCTCATCATGGACCTCGCACGGTGGGCCGAAAACCCGCGGGTGCACCTGTTCTTCGGCGCCCGCTACCCCTGCGAGCTCTACGACCTGCGCACGCTGTGGCAGATCGCCGCGCACAATCCGTGGTTGTCGGTGTCGCCGGTTTCGGAGTTCAACTCCGATCCGCCGTGGGCCGCCGACTATCCCGACGTGCAGCCGCCGCGCGGGCTGCATGTGCGCCAGACCGGCAGGCTGCCCGAGGTCGTGACGAAGTACGGCAACTGGAGCGACCGGCAGATCCTGATCTGCGGCGGCCCGAAGATGGTGGCCGCCACGAAGGAGGCGCTGATCGCCAAAGGCGCGCCGCCCGAACGCATCCAGCATGATCCGCTGGCCGACTGAAACTCCCGCGCATTCGGCCATCCGGCCATAGACTCCTCAAGATCAATCCCGATCTGGAGACGACATGGCCAAGATGCGCGCGGCGCGAATGTACGGCTACAAGCAACCGCTGAAGCTGGAAGAGATCCCTGTTCCGGACATCGCACCGAGCGAGGTTCTGGTCAAGGTCGGCGCAGCGGGCATGTGCCGCACCGACTTTCAGCTCATCGACGGCTACTTCCATGCCAACCTACCGATGGAGTTCCCCGCCGTTCCAGGCCACGAGATCGCGGGCACGATCACCCGTGTCGGCGCAGACGTGCCCGCCGACGCCGGTCTCGGCGAGGGCGATCAGATCGTGGTGTTCGGCCCGCACGGCGACCGCTCCTGCCGTCAGTGTCACCGCGGCAACGAGCACATCTGCAAGCGGGGCCAGTGGATCGGGTTCGGTCCGCACGGCGGATACCAGGAATATGTGCCGATCGACTACCGGCAGGCCATCAAGACCAGCACGACGTTGTCGCCGGTGGCGCTGGCGCCGCTGACCGACGCCGGGCTGACGCCCTACCGAGGGCTGAAGAAGCTGCGCGCCGCGGGCGTGCTGCGGCCCGGCGCCACACTGGCCGTGATGGGGATCGGCGGCCTGGGCGCATACGCCGTGCAGTACGCCAAGCTGCTCGGCGCGGGCGCGACGGTGGTGGCGTTGGCGCGAAGCGACGAAAAGCTAGCGCTGGCAACGGAAAACGGTGCCGATCACGTCATCAACACCCGCGACAAGTCCGACGATCAGATTCGCGATGCGCTCGAACAGGCCACCGGCGCACGCGAGGTCGACGCGGTCATCGAGTGCGTCGGCGCCGAAGACAGCGTGCGCCTGGCATTCTCGTTGCTGGCCACCGAAGGCGCGGTGGCGTCGGTGGGCCTGGTCGGCAACAGGATCGACATGCCGCTGTTCCCGTTCGTCGGGCGCGAGTTCAGCTACTTCGGCTCGTTCTGGGGCAATTACACCGACCTCACCGAGGTGGTCGCGCTCGCCGAGGCCGGCCAGATCAAGGACTCGCTGACCGAGGTGGCGTTCGAAGACGTCAACGACCACATCGACGCCCTGGGCCGCGGCGACTTCGTCGGGCGCGCGGTGATCGTCTACGACTGAGCCGGGGCCACCCGGCGCCAGAAGTCGTCGAACGCGATGCTGTCGAAGAAGGCCGTCGCCTTGACGATGCGGTCGTCCCGCAGCGTCAGGTACCAGGAGTAGGTGTTGCGGTAGGGCACGTTGTCGCGCGCCGTGCCCTCGGCGTCGAACAGCACGATGACCGTGTCGCCGTCGGCGTACATCTCGCGCACAGTGGGTTTCAGCGGGCCGGCCATTCGCGCGTTGAACGGCCGGATCACGTTCGCCATGAAGTCTTCCTTGCTGGTGTAAACCCGCGCTGCAGCCGAGTTTCCGGTGATCTCCCACGTCGCGTCGTCGGCCAGCGAGTCGTAGATGCTTCCTGTGCCGTCGCGCCACGCGTCGAAGCCGGCGCGCACGGTCGCAAGATTGCGGGTCTCGGTTGCGTCGGAGGGTTCGGCGCCCGCCTCCGCGGACAGGGCGATCAGCCAGGCGATGGTGAGCGCGGGGGCCAGCAGCCAGCGAGACGGGATCATTCGTTGATTGAACCGGAGCGACCGGCCCTTCGTCCATGGCAGGATCGATGCCCATGCCGGAATTTCCCTCGGTGACGCTGCGCGACCCGTCGTCGACCCTGACGGCCACCTACGTGCCGGTGGCGGGGATGATCTGCACGTCGCTCGCCGATGACGGTGTCGAGTTCCTCGGCCAGCGCCGCGGCCTGAACGCCTATGTGACGGCGGGCAAGACGATGGGCATCCCGATCCTCTATCCGTGGGCGAACCGCTTGAGCGCCACCAAGTACGGGATCAGCGGCGCGGTGGTGTCGCTGACCGTCGGCACCGGCGGTGTGCGCGCCGACGAACACGGTGCGCCGATCCACGGCGTGCTGGCGGCCTATCCCGGGTGGCTTGTCACCGAGATGTCGGAGAATTCGTTGACCGCCGTGCTGGACTACGGCGGGCGGCCCCGCCTGCTGGCGACCTTCCCGTTCCCGCACGTGCTGACGCAGCACATCACGTTGGCGGGCCGGACGCTGACCATCGAGACCACGGTGATGCCCACCACGGCGGCGTCGGTGCCGCTGTGCTTCGGCTATCACCCGTACTTCATGATTCCCGGTGTGCCCCGCGAGGAGTGGATAGTGACCACTCCGGACATGCGGCGGCTACCGGTGGACAACTGGGGCATTCCGACCGGGGAAACAGAGGACTGGCACGCCGGCAACGAACCGCTCAAGACCGCGGAGTACGACGACGGCTTCGACCAGGTGCCCGAAGGCGCCGCCTTCGCGTTGTCAGGTGGCGATCGCCGCATCGAGGTGAAGTTCGAAAAGGGGTATCCCGCAGCGCAATTGTTTGCGCCCCGCAATGACGATGTGGTGTGCATCGAGCCGATGGCGGCGCCGACGGACGCGTTGCGCCGCGGCAACTACCGCGTGGCCGCCCCGGGTAAGCCCGAAACGGCGCGGTTCTCGATTACTGTGAGTTAGGCCGGTTCTTCGACCTCGGCTGCCACACCACCAGCGCGGTGCTCTTGGGCAGCACCGCCAGGTCGCGGCGCTGTCTGGCGGCGCGCAATTGCTCGAGTTCCTCGGTCATTTCGGCGATGCGCGCCTGCAGTGCCTCGACCTGGTTGGTCAGCTCGATGATCCGTTTGATGCCGGCCAAGTTGACGCCCTCGTCCTGCGACAACCGCTGCACCTCACGAAGCAGTTCGACGTCGCGTTGCGAGTAGCGCCGACCACCGCCGGAGCTGCGACGCGGACGCACCAGGCCGAGCCGGTCGTATGTACGCAACGTCTGTGCGTGCATACCGGCCAACTCGGCGGCGACTGAAATCAGGAACGTCCGCGCCGAATCCCGGTCCTCAGAACGCTTTCCGGCCATCACGCACCTGCCCATCCGGCCCGCGGGTCGAACCCGCTGGCCCGTTCGGCCTTCGCGTACGCCTCCAGCGCTTCCTTCGCCTCACCTTCGAGGTTGGGCGGCACCACCACCTTGACCTTGACCAGCAGATCGCCGCGGCCACCACCCCGTTTCGGCACGCCTTTGCCGCGCACCCGTAGGATACGCCCGTCCGACGTCCCCTTCGGAACGCGCACGCCCACCTTGCCTTCCAGCGTCGGCACGGAAAGCGTTGTGCCGAGCGCCAACTCGGCGAAGCTGACCGGAACGGTGACGGTCAGGTCGTCACCCTCGCGCCCGAACACCTTGTCCGGCTTGACGTGCACGGTCACGTACAGGTCGCCCGACGGCGCACCCCGCAGACCGGCCTCACCCTGGCCGGGCAGCCGGATGCGCTGGCCGTCCTCCACACCCGGCGGGATCCGCACGTTGATGGTGCGGGTGCGGGTGGTGACCCCGGTGCCCCGGCACTGGTCGCAGGGATGCTCGATGATCGAGCCGCTGCCACGGCATTCGGTGCACGGCTCCGAGAAGCCGAACGCGCCCTGGTTGCGGCTGACGACGCCCGTGCCGTTGCAGTTGGGGCACACCTTGGGGCTGGTGCCCGGGCGTGCCCCACTGCCATGGCAATTCGTGCACGGCGCCGGGCTGGTCAGCCGCAACGGCATCATCACGCCCTTGGCGGCCTCCATGAACGACAGCTCGGTCTCGGTCTCCAGGTCGTTGCCGCGCCGCGGCCGACTCGGCCGTGGCTGCGCGGCACCGCGACCAAAGAGCCCGCCGAACAGGTCGCCGATGTTGGCACCGCCGGTCTGGCCTGCCGCGTCGAACAGGTCGTTCAGGTTGAACTCGACACCGTCGCCGCCGAACCCGCGGAAATTGCCGCCGCCGCCGCCGAAGTTTCCGAACCGGCCGCGGCCGAAGCCGCCACCGGCGAACAACCTGCGGGTCTCGTCATACTCCTTGCGCTTCGCCGGGTCGGTGAGGACTTCTTTGGCCTCCGACACCGCCTTATAGCGCTCCTCCGCTGCCGGATTGCCCGGGTTGCGGTCGGGGTGATTCTGGGCGAGGAGCTTGCGGGCGGCCCGCTTGATCTCGTCGGTGCTGGCGTCAGAGGAGACGCCGAGTTCTTTGTAGAAGTCCTTCTCCACCCATTCGCGCTGGGCCACCCCGCGTCACCTCCTCTCGCTCCAACTTGATCTTGCTAGTTTTCTGATTCTGCTGCCTGCGCGTCGGCCGCGTCACTCTTATCAACCGCGTCGGGTCCCTCGCTGCTTCCGGCCTCGGCCTGCTCCTCGGCGTCCGGCACGGTGTCCACGACACCGACCATGGCGTGGCGCAGCACCTGGTCGCCGATCTTGTAGCCGCGTCGCATCACGGTGCCGACGACGGGATGTGTGCCGTCGCCCTCGTGCTGAACGGCCTCGTGCAGCGCCGGGTCGAATTCCTCGCCCTCGGTGCCGAAGGCCGAAAGGCCAAACCCCTCAAGCGTGCTCACCAGCTTGTCGGCGATCGCCTTCAGCGGGCCCGACTCCAGATCGCCGTGCGCGCGGGCCCGGTCGATGTCGTCGAGCACACTGAGCAGTTCGGAAATCACCGCGGCCTTGGCGCGTTCGGCGGCCAGCTGTTGGTCACGCAGCGCGCGCTTGCGGTAGTTGGTGTATTCCGCCTGCACCCGCTGCAGGTCTGCGGTCAGTTCGGCGACCTTGTCACCCGTATCGGCCTTCTCACCCCCGGCGGCCCCCGGCGCCGACCCGCTGGGGGCCGGCCCGGAGGCCTGCTCGGGCGTCTCCGCTTTCTCTGTGTGCGAGCGAACCTCGCCGGTTTCGGGATCGACCCGCCGTTTGTCGGTGACGGTCACCGGTTCGTGCGAATCGTTCGAGCTCACTTGTTCTCCTGCTCATCCTCGACAACTTCGGCGTCGACGACATCGTCGCTCGACGACCCATTACCACCGGACGGTCCTGCGCTCGCCCCTGCGCCCTGCTGGGCCTGCGTGGCCTCGTAGATGGCCTGGCCGAGCGCCTGCGACTCGACGCCGAGCTTCTCCATCGCGGACTTGATCGCGCCGATGTCGGAGCCCTTGAGCGCCTCCTTGGCGTCGTTGATCGCCGAGTCCACCTTGGCCAGCGTCTCCTCAGGAACCTTGGATCCGCCCTCGGCCTCGCGCTGCTCCTTGACGAACTTCTCCGTCTGGTAGACCAGCGTCTCGGCCTGGTTGCGGACGTCAGCTTCCTCGCGGCGCCTGCGGTCCTCTTCGGCGTGCGCCTCGGCGTCCTTGATCATCCGGTCGATCTCCTCCTTGGACAGGCCGGAGCCCTCCTGGATTCGGATCGTGTTCTCCTTGCCGGTGCCCTTGTCCTTCGCGGTGACGTGGACGATGCCGTTGGCGTCGATGTCGAAGGTGACCTCGATCTGCGGCACGCCACGCGGCGCCGGCGGGATACCGGTCAGCTCGAAGCTGCCGAGCAGCTTGTTGTGCGCGGCGATCTCACGCTCACCCTGATAGACCTGGATCTGCACCGACGGCTGGTTGTCGTCGGCCGTGGTGAAGGTCTCCGACCGCTTGGTCGGGATCGTGGTGTTGCGCTCGATCAGCTTGGTCATCACGCCGCCCTTGGTCTCGATGCCGAGGCTCAGCGGGGTGACGTCAAGCAGCAGAACGTCTTTCACCTCACCCTTGAGCACGCCGGCCTGCAGCGCGGCGCCGACGGCGACGACCTCGTCCGGGTTGACGCCCTTGTTCGGCTCCTTGCCGCCGGTCAGCTCCCTGACCAGATCGGCGACCGCGGGCATACGGGTCGAACCACCCACCAGCACGACGTGGTCGATGTCGGACACCGAGATGCCGGTGTCGGCGATCACCGACTGGAACGGCTTGCGGGTGCGGTCCAGCAGGTCCTGGGTGATCCGCTGGAATTCCGCGCGGGTCAGCTGCTCGTCGAGGAACAGCGGGTTCTTGTCCGCGTCCACGGTGATGTAGGGCAGGTTGATCGAGGTGCTCTGCGAGCTGGACAGCTCGATCTTGGCCTTCTCGGCGGCCTCGCGCAGCCGCTGCATCGCCATCTTGTCCTTGGTCAGGTCGATGCCGGTGCTGCCCTTGAACTTGTCGACGAGCCAGTCCACGATGCGCTGGTCCCAGTCGTCACCGCCGAGGTGGTTGTCACCGCTGGTGGCGCGGACCTCCACGACGCCCTCACCGATCTCGAGCAGCGAGACGTCGAAGGTGCCGCCGCCGAGGTCGAAGACCAGGATCGTCTGTTCCTTCTCGCCCTTGTCCAGGCCGTAGGCCAAGGCAGCCGCGGTCGGCTCGTTGACGATGCGCAGCACGTTGAGGCCTGCGATCTGGCCTGCGTCCTTGGTGGCCTGACGCTGGGCGTCATTGAAGTAGGCCGGGACGGTGATCACCGCGTCGGTGATGTCCTCACCGAGGTAGGCCTCGGCGTCCCGCTTGAGCTTCATCAACACGCGCGCACTGATCTCGGGCGCGGTGTACTTCTTTCCGTCGATCTCGATGGACCAGTCGGTGCCCATGTGGCGCTTGACCGAACGGATGGTCCGGTCGACGTTGGTCACCGCCTGGTTCTTGGCGGGCTGGCCCACCAGCACCTCGCCGTTACGCGCGAACGCGACGACCGACGGGGTGGTGCGCGAGCCTTCGGAGTTGGCGACGACGACGGGCTCGCCACCCTCCAGTACCGCGACGACGGAGTTGGTGGTCCCGAGGTCGATTCCGACCGCACGAGCCATGGTGTTCCTCCTGGATAGCTTTTGTTAGGGTCTGAGCGGACCGCACTCAAGACTGCTCCTGGTCCACTTCCCTGTCAACCAGACTTGAGCCTACTCCACTCAACTTGTCGATTGGGTCAACAGCACCCGTGCGCCGATTTGTTCCCGGGAGCCCCCTTTTTTTGCGCGAGCAGACGCTTGTGCCCGCAAAAGCCCAGGCGATTTCAGGCAGTGGATGCAACAGCGGGTGGTTTTGGCGGGTTTGAGAGTAGCTCGTCGAGGACTTCAGCGGGTTTCTTCCAGCCGAGGGTTTTGCGGGGTCGGGTGTTGAGTTGGGCGGCAACGTAGTCGAGGTAGTCGGCCGGGAACACTGATAGGTCGGTGCCTTTAGCAAAGTATTGGCGCAGCAGCCCGTTGGTGTTCTCGTTACTGCCGCGTTGCCATGGCGAGTGCGGATCGCAGAAGTAGATATCGAGCTC
>NZ_PDCP01000044.1 GCF_002553505.1 Mycolicibacterium agri
GGAAAAAAGACGTGGCCAAAAAAACAACAAACAAAAACCACCAAACACACTATTGAGTTCTCAAACAACACACCCGTTCCGACCGCGCAACCAGCCCGCGGCTTATGCCGCGTACTAGCAGTGCGGACGGTCAGGAACCCACCGAAGTGGGGCTTCCCTCTGGGACGCCGTCGCGCTCTGCGGCGGACCGCGTCGCGACGACCTGAGACAAGTTACGTCAGGGAAAAGTCGGAGTCAAATGGCCTGATGGGCGGCGTGTTTCGAGTGGCTGCCCGTCGTGCGCGCGGCGGACATCACCGACGTGCGTCAACTCCGACGGATCATCCAACGCGCTGCACCCCGGCGATATTCCGTTTGCCGCGGCGCAGCACCAGCCACCGGCCGTGCAGGAAGTCCGACGGTCGCGGGGTCCAGTCGTCGCTCGCGACCCGGACGTTGTTGACGTAGGCCCCGCCCTCGGCGACCGTGCGCCGCGCGGCCCCCTTGCTCTCCACCAATCCGCTGGCGACCAACAGGTCGACGATGGCAATCGGGCCGTCGGGTGTGACTTCGGCCACCTGGTCGCCGCTGGCCTCCCGCAGCGCGGCCGCCAGCGTCTGCTCGTCCAACTCCGCGAGCTCGCCGCGCCCGAACAACGCCCGGCTGGCGTGCTCGACGGCCGAGCACTGCGCCTCTCCGTGGACGAGCGTGGTCAGCTCCTGCGCGAGGCGCCGCTGAGCAGCGCGTTCGTGTGCCCGCTCGGCCGTCGCCTGCTCGAGTTCGGCGACCTCGTCGGGCGAGAGGAACGTGAACCACTTGAGGTACCGCACCACGTCGGCGTCGGCGGTGTTGATGAAGTACTGGTACCAGGCATACGGGCTGGTCATCTCGGGGTCGAGCCACAGGTTTCCACCGCCCGTCGACTTCCCGAATTTGTTGCCCTCGGAGTCGGTGACCAGCGGCGTGGTGAGCGCGTGCACCGTCGCGCCGTGCTTCTGGCGCACCAACCGCACACCGGCGATGATGTTGCCCCACTGGTCGGAGCCGCCGATCTGCAGCGTGCAGCCATAGCGCTTGTGCAGCTCCGCGTAGTCGTTGGCCTGCAGCAGCATGTAGCTGAATTCGGTGTAGGAGATGCCTTCGCCCTCCAGCCGCCGCCGCACCGTGTCCCGGTCGAGCATGACGTTGACCGAGAAATGCTTGCCGATGTCGCGGAGGAACTCGATCGCCCGCATCTCCCCGGTCCAGGTCAAGTTGTTCTCGACCACAGCGCCGGTCGGCGAGTCGTCGAAGTCGACGAACCGCTCGAGTTGACCGCGGATCCGGTCGGTCCATTCGATGACCGTGGCGGTGTCGTTCAGCGTGCGTTCGCCGACGTCGCGGGGATCGCCGATCATTCCGGTCGCGCCGCCTGCCAGCACGATCGGCCGGTGACCGAATTGCTGGAAGCGGCGCAGCGTGAGCAGCGGGATGAGGTGGCCGGCATGCAGGCTCGGAGCCGTCGGGTCGAAACCGGAATAGACGGTGACGGGCCCGGCGGCGAGATGCTCGCTCAGGCTGTCGCGGTCGGTGGACTGCGCTACCAGCCCTCGCCACTCCAACTCGTCGAGGATGTTCGACGTTCCCATGACGTCGATCTTCCCGTACTAGTCGCTGAGACCGGGCGCCGGTGCCCGCGGACTACGGCGATACAGCGAGACTTCGGGGCGCCCCGCCAGCCAAAACCGCCACCGGCGGTCGGCCGCCTGGCTCACGCCGACACGGGGGCCATCTTCCGCCGGATGCTCCTCCCCCAACATGAGCTGCACCGGGCTGTTCGGGTCGAACAGATCAATCCCGTTGTCGTCCATGGTGATTCCCAGCGCCGAGCAGAGGTTGCCCGGGCCACGCGCCAGCGCGGCCGGTCGCACGCCCTCACCCCTGCGCGCCTGGGCCGCCTCGTGGCCCGCTTCGACGGCCGCTGCCCTCAGCAGAACGGCGGCGGCGACCCCGTCGGAGGCGCACACCACGTTCGCGCACACGTGAATGCCGTGGCTGCGGTAGGTGTAGAGCCGCCCCGGCGGGCCGAACATCACGGTGTTGCGGCCGCCCCGGCCCCGGTAGGAATGGGCCGCGGCGTCGGGCCACGGTCCGTCCGGCGGCCCTCCGTAGGCCTCGACCTCGACGATCATCGCGCTTACCCCGCGCCCGGTCAGCGCGGCGCCGAGCAGTCGCCGCGCCGCGGTCAGCGGGTCGACCGCGAGCAGGTCGACAGACGAATTCGGCGAGCGCGTTTCTCGGGCCACCGCCGCATCCTATGAAGCCTCTTGACTGGGCCATCGCAGCGGAGGATTATTCATCATATGATGACTTCATCGAGCGATGAATTAATGCGGCGCGGGGTCGAGCCGGTCATCGTCATCGAACATCTGCGAGTGGTCCGGGGTGGTCGACCGGCGATCCATGACCTGTCGGTCCAGATCGCCCGCGGCACGATCACCGGCTTGCTCGGGCCATCGGGGTGCGGCAAGACGACGCTGATGCGCAGCATCGTGGGCACCCAGATCCTCACCGGGGGCACCGTCACAGTGTTCGGCCACCCGGCCGGCAGTGCTCCCCTACGGCGGCGAGTCGGATACATGCCGCAGGACCCGACCATCTACGACGATCTGCACATCATCGACAATGTCCGCTACTTCGCCTCCCTTTACGGGATGGACGCCACCGCGGCCGATGAGGCGATATCAACCGTCGGCCTGGAGGATCATCGAACGGCGCTGTGCGGCAACCTGTCCGGCGGCCAACGCACCCGCGCGTCGTTGGCGTGCGCACTGGTGTCGGCGCCGGACCTCTTGGTGCTCGACGAACCCACGGTTGGGCTGGATCCCGTTCTGCGCGTGGATCTCTGGGATCGATTTCACCAATTAGCCAGGCGCGGAACGACATTGCTGGTGTCAAGCCACGTCATGGACGAGGCCGACCACTGCGCAGATCTGCTCTTGATGCGCGAGGGACACCTGCTCGCACACACCACTCCCCAAAAACTACGAGAGGACACCGGATGTCAGTCACTGGAGGAAGCATTTCTGTCCGTCATCCGGCACAGCACCGCAGCCGCAGCAAGCTGAGCCCGCAGGGCTATCTGGCCACCACCGGCCGGATCCTGCGCCAACTTGCCGGCGATCACCGCAGCGTGGCGATGATTCTTGTGGTACCGAGCCTCATCATCACGCTGATGTACTTCATGTTCCAGAACGCGCCGTACCCGCCGGGAGGCCAGCCCCCGTTCAACATGGCCTGTCTGATCATGCTCGGCGTGTTCCCACTGATCGTCATGTTCCTGATCACCTCGATAACCATGCAGCGCGAACGTGTTTCGGGAACGCTGGAACGGATCCTGACCACGCCGTTGCGCCGGCTTGACCTGCTGGCGGCCTACGGCACGGCGTTCTCCATTGCGGCGGCGGCGCAGGCCACGCTCGCCTGCATCGTGTCGTTCTGGTTGCTGGGTTTCGACACCGCGGGTAGCCCGGGTCTGGTCTTCGCCATCGCGATCATCAACGCGGTCCTCGGCGTCGGCCTTGGCCTGCTGTGTAGCGCATTCGCGCGGACCGAGTTTCAAGCGGTGCAGTTCATGCCGCTTGTCATCGCGCCGCAGCTGCTGCTGTGCGGCATCATCGTTCCCCGCCACGTGATGCCCGAATGGCTGCAATGGATCAGCAACGTGCTGCCGGCCAGCTACGCTCTAGAAGCGCTGCAACAGGTGGGCGCCCACCCGGACCTTACGGCGACCGCGGTGCGGGACATCATCGTGGTGATCGGCTTCGCGCTCGTCGCCCTGGGCCTGGCCGCCGCGACGCTACGACGGAGGACACCGTAACCGCTGTGACGACCAATACCGAGCGCAAACGGCCCGGCCGACCACCGGGACAGTCGGATACCCGCGACCGCATCCTTGCCAGTGCGCGAGAGCTGTTCGCCCGCAACGGGATCGACAAGACCTCGATCCGCGCCATCGCCGCCGACGCGGGCGTCGACCCAGCACTGGTGCACCATTACTTCGGCACCAAGACACAGCTGTTCGCCGCGGCGATCCACATCCCGATCGATCCGATGGACGTGATCGGGCCGCTGCGGGAAGTCCCCATCGAACAACTCGGCCACACGCTGCCGTCGATTCTGTTGTCGCTGTGGGATTCCGAGATGGGTAAGGGTCTCATCGCCACCATCAGGTCGATCCTGGCTGGCAACGACGTCTCGCTGCTGCGGTCGTTCCTGCAGGAGATCATCGCCGTCGAGGTCGGCTCGCGGGTCGACGATCCGCCGGGCAGCGGCCGCATCCGGATCCAGTTCGTGGCGTCGCAACTGGTCGGTGTCGTGATGGCCCGCTACATCCTGGAGTTGGATCCGTTCAAATCACTGCCAATCGAACACATTGCGGAAACGATCGCACCGAACCTGCAGCGCTATCTGACGGGGGATCTGCCGTTCGACATCGCCTAGGCGACAGGCGTCATCCTGTCGTTCTCGTGGGACGACGGTTGTCGACCGCGAACCCGTGGCCGCCTGGCCGGCAGCGCGATCATGTTGCCGGAGCGGACGACGCCAAGCGGTCCGGAACGCACGAAGCGAGCCACGCCCAGCGGCTGCAGCGTCGCGGCGGCTTTGGCCTGCCGGTAACCGATCCTGGTGCCGACGGCACCGAACAGCAGGAGTCCGAGGCTACCGGGCAACGCTATGGCGGCGAGCGCGAGCAGGGATGCCGCGACGAACACGGCGCCGACAGCGTGCTTCAACGTCGACGCACCGTCGGACTTGCCCGCGGCGACGGGGGTCGTGGGTACCGGTCCTGACACCGACAGCTCGTCGCTCGAGCCCGTGAAGAGCCCCCCACCCGGGGTCGGAGATGCGAGCAGGCCACCGCGCGACGCGGCCCCGCCGATCATCTGCGGAGACCGCGCGGGCGACTTCGGCAGAGTCGGAACCGTCAGGGTCTTCGCGGCTTTCGATGCGGCGACGCTATCGAGGCCGCGTCCAACCCCACCCGACCCGGATGTGCCCGTCAGTCCGGGACCGCGCCCGGGGACGCCGAGCATCGCGGTGAGCTCGGCAGGCATTCGCGCGAGCGTCGCAGTGACCGCGCTGACCGCACTGAGCAGATGCTGCAGCGCCGCGACGAAATCGTCGACGGGTGTCGGAGACGCCGGAAGCCTCGCGATCACGGCCGCGAACGACTGCGCCGCTTTTGCGGCGTCGGCGAGCGCCTTGGAGGCCGGGGCAACAGCCTCCGCCACGTCTGCGGCCGGAGCGGCGGCCGGCGCGCTTTGCGGCGGCGGTGCCTGCGAGACGGCCGAAGCGGGCGCACTGTCCTGTGAACTGGCAGCCGCAGCGCTCTGTTGCGGCTTGGCCTGCACGGGATCGGCTGCGGTTACCCCGGACACGTCGTTGTTTTTGACCTCCGCGGCGGTCGCGGGAGCCTTCGCACTCGTGGTCGTCGTTGTGGCGGCAACCGCCATCGGCCCCGATGGTGCGGCGGTGTCCACCTTGTTGGTCGGCGCCGGGCTGGCTGCCTCCGCCGTGGGTGGCACGGTCTCGCTCGTGGATCCGGTCGAAGCGCTGGAGGACTCGGTCGACGGTTTGGTTGGCGCCTCGGTCACTTGGCTGGTCGCCGCCTGCGTCGTCGCGATCTGGCCGGTCGCCGTCGCGCCGACCGCGGTCTGGGTATCGGCGGTGTCGGTCGATGTGGGCGCGTCGGTGTCAGAGTCGGCCGCGGCGACCGCTCCTCCAGCGCTGCTGACGAACAGCGCTGCCGATAGTAAGCAGCCACCGAATGTGGTACGCCAGTTCGTCATCCCCCCTGATCTCCTGCGCCAACCGAGCCGGTTCGATGTGGGTATCGTGCCACTCCGCGCTCCGCAACGATGTGAATTGGACGGACGCAAATCAGGAATTCGGGTCCTCGCTCTGGATTGACTTCGCGCGGCGGAGTAACCGTTCGTGTTCGGCATCATCGGAGACCGTGGTGGCCTCGTCGACCAGCAGGACCGGGATGCCGTCTTCGATTCGGTAGACGCGCCGCAACCTCGGATTGTAAAGGCACTCATCGTCGCCGATCAGCAGTAGCGGACCGCGGTCTTGCGGACATACCAGGATCCTGAGCAGTTTTTCGTCGAGCACAGCGACCGATCAACCGACCGGCATGGTCACCGACGAGCCACCGGGCCCGCCGATAATCACGCCGCCCGGGTCGAACGGCGCGGGCGACCCGCCGATGGCGAAGCCGGGTTGTGCCCCCTGCTGTTGCTGAGCCACCGCCTGCGCTTGAATTTTGCGCTGGTAGGCGATGGTGTTCTTGAGCGCCTCCACCAACGGTCCTTGGTTAGGCCGCTTGTCCAGCGCCGCCACAATGGCCTTCTTGTTCGCATTCGACGGTCGGAAGCCGAGATTGCGGAGAACCAGCACCTCGTGGACCAACTTCGACACCTGACCGCCGCCGGCGCCCGTGTCGTAGTCACGTTGAATGATGGCGAGCGCTTCCTCGCCGGTCATCTCCGGAGCCGAGGGAGCTTCGGTGTCAGTCGTGCCGTCGTCCCCCGGTGCGGCCAGCGCGGTGGGCGTGCCCACGACCAGGGCGCCGGCGATCGCGCCGCCGGCCACAGCGCCGACTACGCGACGCCACCCGTTCTGCGATGTCATCGATCCTCCGTTGCGATGGCTCCAGCCGGATCTATCCAGCGGGAGCCTAACAGTGTGTCCGGCCCCGGGCACGGCCTCAACGCTGCCCGCCGACCATTTCGGCGCGCACCGCGGCCGTCAGCCGCTTGTACCTATTCGTATCCACATCCAGGTGCCAGGCGTTACGGGAGGCCTTCGGTACGCCGGCCTCGCGCAAGGGAGTGACCATGGGCCGGTAGGAGGCGCTGAGCGTCATCTCCCCCACGACGTGCACGATGTCGGGTGGCGCCCCCACCGGGAGGTCGCTGAGTGCCTCCGACAGATCGCCGGCCGCGATGCTGCCGCCGGGCCGCAACGCGACGGCCGTCACGGCAATACGCCGCCCGCCCGCTTCGACCGCGTATGTGAGAGCGATGTCGACCGCGTCCACCCCGCCGAGTGCATCGCCGACGGTCTCTGCGTACACCGGGCCGCGCTCGGTGCGGATGACCAGGCTGCGGTTGTCGACCAACCAGTAGTCGCCGTCCTGGTCCCTGCGGAACAGGTACTCGGTGGACACCCAGGTGTCGGCCGGGGCGAACACGCCACGCTTGATCGACGCGGTCGGGTCGATCGGGCCGCGGGGGTGAGCCAGCAGGACGCCGACTTCGTTGGCGTCGGCCTTGCGCACGAATCCGCGCTCGTCTTCCAGGATGAGGTCGTCGTCGGGGTCGTAGGCGGCCAATTCGACCTGGCCGCCGCCGGGCAGCGGTCTGCCCTTGCTGCCGATCTTGGCGCCGGACACGTTGGCCAGCACAGCTTGTCCGTCGGTGGTGGCGAAGAACTCGACGACGTGCGCCGGCGCGAACACCTCGGTCACGCGTTTCCACAGCCCGGTCGGCATGCCGGAGCCGATGAACAACCGCACCGGGTGGGACCCGACCAGGACGAACGACGGATCGTCGATCACCTCGCGCAGCATCGCCCAGGTGTAGGACACCACCGTCACGCCGTACTGACGGAGCTCCTGGACGAACCGGTCCGGGCGCAGCCCTCTCGACAGCGCGATGCGTGACCCGCCCACGACCGCGCCGCCCAGACTCACCAGCAGCCCGGACTGGTGATGCAGCGGGGTCAGGCAGTACACCGTGTCGCCGCGGCCCAAATTGGCCGCCGATGCGGTGCCGAACGCGGACAACGCCCACCGGAAGTTGGTGATCTGCCGGGCCACCAACTGCCCGCCGACCGTGCTGAACGCGATGAACGCCAGGTCGCGGGCCAGCCCCGGGTTGGGGCGGTACCAGCCGGGCAGGTCGACCTCGTCGGGGTCGATCTTTTCCATGTCGATGACGTCGGCGTCGTCGGGCACGTGCAAGTCGCGCGCCTCGCCGCCGCCGAGCACCAGCACCCGCATCGACAGCTTGCGGGCCGCCTCCAGGTGGCTGGGGTCGGCGATGACCTCGCTGACCGCACCCAGCCGCGCCGCGGTCGGCAGGTCGACGTCCGGCGGCATCAGCACCGCGACCGCGCCGAGACGTGACAGCGCCGCGATCGCCACCAGCGCGCTGGGCCTGGTGTCCATCAGCACGCCGACGTGCGCCCCCTGCCGCACGCCCACCTCGATCAGCCCACGAACGACGTTGTTGATCCGCCGGTCGACCGCCTCGAAGGTGTGCACGCGACCGTCGAACAGCAGGCAGTCGCCTCCCGGCGCGTGGCGTGCCTGCTCGGACATGATGCGGCCCAACGAGATTCGGGTGTGATCGTTGATCTGGCCGAGGCGCGCCAGTCGCGGCAGCGTGCGGGCCGTCTCCACGGCCAGCGCCCGCGCGGACTTGTTGGCGGCGACGACGGCGTCGGCCGCCGAGCGCGCCAGGCTGAACGCCATCTCCCCGGCAGCGGTGGCTCCGTGCGCGACGCGTGAGGACAGCGCCACGCCGCTCTCGGTGGGCTCGGGGGGTTGCATCGCCATCGGCACGACACCCTCCGGCAGGTCGCCGTCGCCCTCGATCGAGCGCACCCACTTCGCGACCGTCGGCCAGGTCTGGCTGGCCGCCTTCGACCCGACGACGAGTCCGAAATGCCCTGCCCTGATCAGGTATTCGTACACGTCGGCTTGCGGGGCGGCACGCTTTATGCCGCGCACCGACGCGGGCTGGCCGATGTCGTCGACCTCGCCGACCACGGCCAGCACCGGGCATTTGATGTCGCTCAGTGTCACCAATTCGCCGTGAATGGAGAAGCCGCCGGTCATCATCCGGTTGTGCGCGATGAACTGCTTGAGCAGTTCCGAGATGGCCGGGCCGGACCAGGCGATCCAGCCTTCCGACGCGAGGAACCGGCGTTGCTGCTCGCGCGGGAGCAGCGCCTCACGGTCGTGCAGTTGCCGGAGGAATTCCAACCGGGACTGCGCGGATTTGATCGGGTCGAGCATCTGAAAACCGGTGCGCGCCAACCAACCCGGGATGTCGATGCGGCTGAACACGTGATCTGCCATGAAATCGGCGGCGGCGGCGCCCACCCCTGCGGGCAGGTTCAGCGGCAGGGCGGCGAGCGTGTCGACCGGTGCACCGAACGCGATGATGCTGGCCACGTCCTTGGACCGGCGGTACGCCGCGGTCTGGTAGCAGAACATGCCGCCCTGCGAGTAGCCGGCGAGGTGCACGTCGCGCCCCGTGGTCTCCTTGACGGTGTCGATCGCTTCGCTCAACGCGACGACGTGGTCGGCGAGATTGCGCTGCATGCCGCCCTCGACCTTGTCGGGCGAACCGAAGTCGATGACCCATGGATCGATGCCCGCCCTGTGCAGGATGCCGACCGCACCGTTCTCGCGGGTGACGTCCCACATGTCGGCCGACATCATCATCGGGTGCACCATCAGCACGGGCGGTCCCGGCGGCGGTGCCCCGGGACGGGTGTCGGGCGGGAAGTAGCGGCGCAGCCGATACATCGGCACGCTCTCCACGATCTGGAACGGCGACGGCACCGTGCCGGTCTCGAGGCCGCCGTAGCGCAGCACCTCCAAGCCGTTCTGCGCGGTGGCCACGAGGCGGCCGACCGGCCGCGTAATAGCCGAAAGGTCCACCACCAGCGGTTCCCCTTCCGTCACTCCTGCCACCCGATTGTCGAGGTCATCATGGCACAGAGCCGAAGGCGGCCTCGGTCAGATGTCCTACCTATCATCGGCGGCTGATGGCAAACCTGATCAACGTCGAACGCGTGACGGTCGGCTACGGCACCCGCACGCTGCTGGACGGCGTCAGCCTCGGCATGGACGAAGGCGATGCGATCGGCGTTGTCGGCCGCAACGGGGACGGCAAATCCACCCTGCTGCAGGTGCTCACCCGCACCCGCGAGCCCGACTCCGGCCGCGTCACTCACACCTCGGGTCTGTCGGTGGGTTATCTGCGGCAATCCGACGACTTCGCGGCGGGGTCCACCGTCCGGCAGGTGATCGTCGGCGGCAGGCCCGACCACATCTGGGCGGCCGAACCCGACACCCGCACCGTCGTCGAGCACCTGCTGTCAGAGGTGGATCTGGACACCGATGTCGCCGACCTGTCCGGTGGTGAGCGGCGCCGGGTGGCGCTGGCGGCGGTGCTGCTGGCCAAGCACGACGTGCTGGTGCTCGACGAGCCGACCAACCATCTCGACGTGGAGGTGATCGGCTGGCTGGCGCGCCACCTGGCCGGTCGACGCTCGCAGGCGCTCGTGGTGGTCAGCCACGACCGCTGGTTCCTCGACGCGGTCACCACCAGGACGTGGGAGGTGCACGACGGCACGATCGACGCCTACGACGGCGGCTACGCGGCCTATGTGCTGGCGCGGGCGGAACGGATGCGGCTGGCCGCCGGTGCCGAGGCGCGCCGCCAAAACCTGATGCGCAAGGAACTCGCGTGGCTGCGGCGCGGCCCGCCGGCGCGCACATCGAAGCCGAAGTTCCGTATCCAGGCCGCCAACGAACTGATCGCCAACGAGCCGCCGCCACGGGATTCGCTTGTGCTGCAACGCTTTGCGA
Source organism: Mycolicibacterium agri (assembly GCF_002553505.1). Taxonomy (GTDB): domain Bacteria; phylum Actinomycetota; class Actinomycetes; order Mycobacteriales; family Mycobacteriaceae; genus Mycobacterium; species Mycobacterium agri. The sequence continues at coordinate 10,631 of NZ_PDCP01000044.1, forward strand.
CGACACGGCTCGGCAAGGACGTCTTCGACCTGCACCGGCTGCGGCTCGAGGTCGGCGATCGCACCATCCTCGACAAGATCGACTGGTCGATCGGTCCCGGCGCCCGCATCGGCCTGGTCGGCGTCAACGGCACCGGCAAGACGTCTGTGCTGCGGCTACTGGCGGGCGAACTGCCGCCCGCAGCGGGCACGATCAAACGCGGCGCGACGCTGAAGATCGGGTACCTGAGCCAGGCGCTGGGCGAACTGTCCGGCGGGGATCGGGTGATCGACGCCGTGGAAAACCGCCGCCGGGTCAGCCATTTGGCCGGCGGCCGCGAGATCTCCGCCGACACCCTGCTGAAGGACTTCGGGTTCACAGGAGACAAGCTCACCGCCAGGATCGCCGACCTGTCCGGCGGCGAGCGGCGCCGACTGCAGTTCCTTCGCATCCTGCTCGACGAACCCAACGTGCTGCTGCTCGACGAGCCCACGAACGACCTCGACATCGACACGCTCACCGTCATCGAGGACTATCTGGACGACTGGCCGGGCACGCTGATCGTGGTCACACACGACCGGTACTTCCTCGAGCGGGTCACCGACGTCACCTATGCGCTCACCGGCAGCGGCCGCTGCGACCTGCTGCCCGGAGGCATCGAGCAGTATCTGGCCGAGCGCGTCGCGGCCGAAACCCCCTCCAGCACAACGCAACCGCAGCGCGGTGAGTCGGCGTCGGCCCGCGAGCGGCGCACCAGCAAAGAGCTGGCCAGGATCGAGAACCAGCTGGCCAAGCTGGAGGACCGCATCGCGGCGCTGCACCAGAAGATGGCGGAGGCCGCCGCCGATCACGTCCGGCTCGGGGAACTGAACACCGAACTGAATGAGCTGCTGGCGCGCAAGGAATCGCTCGAAGAGGCGTGGCTGGCCGCCGCCGACGACTGAGCTCGATACCTGAAGGAATTCTGGGTATGGAAAGTCGTGAACCCATCATCTGATAAATTCTTCAATTGATGGATTCGTGGCCGGATTGAGAGCGTGATGTCAGAGCCCCTGTACAAGCTGAAGGCGGAGTTCTTCAAGACCCTCGGCCACCCCGCCCGGATCCGGGTCCTGGAATTGCTCGTCGAGCGGGACCGCACGGTCGCCGAACTGCTGCCCGAGGTCGGGCTGGAGTCCTCCAACCTGTCGCAGCAACTCGGCGTGCTGCGGCGGGCCGGCGTCGTGGTGGCCACAAAGAGCGGCAACACGGTGGTCTACGCCATCGCATCACCGGCCATCGCCGAACTACTGGCGGTCGCGCGCAAGGTGCTGACCGGGATGCTCAACGATCAAGTGGCGATGCTCGCGGACCTGCGGGCCGACACTTCGCCGGATCGGCACTAGCCCGCCATGGGGTGGATCGGCAGAATCCTGCGGACCGGTCGCATCGTCGAACGGGCCGACGCGCGGCCGCCGTCCGCCGCGGAAAGCCCGGCCGGGGTCGCAGGGTCGCTTCAGGTGCGGCACGTCGACGCGGGTTCGTGCAACGGGTGTGAGATCGAGATATCGGGGGCCTTCGGCCCGGTCTACGACGCGGAACGGTTCGGCGCCCGGCTGGTGGCCTCGCCGCGGCACGCCGACGCTCTGCTCGTCACCGGCGTCGTCACCCAGAACATGGCCCAGCCGCTGCGCAACACCCTTGCCGCCACTCCGGCACCGCGAGTGGTCGTCGCCTGCGGCGACTGCGCGCTCAACCGCGGGATGTTCGCCGACGCCTATGGGGTCGTCGGCGCGGTCAGCGACGTCGTTCCCGTCGACGTCGAGGTGCCCGGTTGTCCCCCTCATCCGGCGCAGATCGTCGCCGCACTGCGCTCGGTGACGGGCCGGTGACCGCCACCCTCGCCACGCCGAACGTTGGCGTCCGAATCTCATTGCCCGACAGGGGTATCGGGCCGCACGTGAGCGGTAGCGTCACAGCGGCTCTCGGAGTCGCCGGGGTCGGCACCGGGCTGGCCGCGGTGTTCAGCGAGCTGCCCGCAATTCGCATCGGTTGGCTGGTGCCGCTGATCGGTGTGCAGTTGGAGTTCGCGCCGCTCGGCGGAGTGTTCATGGCGATAACGGGGGCGGTTGCCGTCGCGGTCGGTCTGTACACCCTTGGCTACGCGCGGCGGGAGCACTTCGGCGTCGTTCCGCTGACGGTGCTGCCGCTGTTCGTCGCCGCGATGCTGTTGGTCCCGGCGGCAGGGTCGATCACGACGTTTCTGCTGATGTGGGAGCTGATGGCGATCGGCTCACTGGTCTTGGTGCTGACCGAGCACCGGCGCCCTGCGGTGCGCTCGGCAGCCGCCTTCTACGCGGTGATGACCCAACTGGGTTTCGCCGCAATACTGCTGGGGCTCATGGTGCTTTCGGCCGCGGGCGGCGCGGACCGGTTCGCCGACCTGGCGCCGGTGCCCGAGGGCACCCGCGGGCTGGTGTTCGTGCTGACGCTTGCCGGATTCGGGTCGAAAGCGGGCCTGCTGCCGCTGCATTCGTGGTTGCCGCGGGCGCACCCCGAGGCGCCGAGCCCGGTTTCGGCGTTGATGAGCGCCGCCATGGTCAACCTAGGCGTGTACGGCATCATGCGCATCGACCTGCAGTTGCTCGGGCCCGGGCCACGCTGGTGGGGCGTCGTACTCCTGGTCGTTGGTGGCGGGTCGGCGGTATACGGCGTGTTGCAGGCGTCGGTGGCCACCGATCTCAAACGGCTGCTTGCCTATTCGACCACTGAGAACATGGGCCTGATCATCCTCGCTCTCGGTGCGGGCACATTGCTTTCGGCGTCAGGTGAAACGGCGCCCGCGGTTGTGGCGATGACGGCGGCGCTCGTGCACCTGATCGCGCACGCCGCGTTCAAGAGCCTCGGATTCCTCGCCGCAGGCTCCGTGCTCGTCGCGACCGGACTGCGTGATCTCGATCTGCTGGGCGGGCTGGCGCGTCGAATGCCGTCCACCACCGTGCTTTTCGGCGTGGCGGCACTGGGGGCCTGCGGGTTGCCGATCGGCGCGGGATTCGTCAGCGAGTGGCTTCTGGTGCAGTCGCTGATTCATGCTCGCGGTGAACACGACACCCTGGTCGCGCTGGCCGCGCCGCTGGCAGTGGGAGCGGTTGCCCTCACGGCCGGACTGGGTGTGGCGGCGATGGTGAAGGCGTTCGGCATCGGCTTCCTCGCGCGACCCCGATCCGAAGCGGCCGCACGGGCCCGCGAAGCCCCGCCGAGCATGGTCGCCGGAATGGTTTTCGCCGCACTCGGCTGTGTGGTGCTCGGCGTAGCACCGTTCGTCGTCGTTCCGGCGTTGCAGCGCGTGCTTGACGGACTGCCTGCCTATCGCGATGCGGATCTGTCGTCGCTCGGCGTGATCATGCATCTGCCGGGCCTTGATGGATCGATCGCGCCGGGGCTGCTCGCCGCGGCGCTGGCGGCGGCCGTACTGATCGCGGCGGGTCTCGGGCGGTGGGGGTCGCGTCGCCGCCCGGAACCGGCGGCGTTGCCTCTGTGGGCATGCGGCGCCGACGAACTCACGTCACGCATGCAGTACACGGCCACGTCGTTCGCGCAACCGCTGCAACAGGTTTTCGACGACGTGCTGCGGCCCGACACCGATATCGAAGTCACGCCTGCGGCCGATGCCGACTATCAGGTTAAAAAGATCGCATACCGCGCCAGGATCAACGACGCGCTGGAGGATCTGCTCTACACGCCGGTCGTGCGCTTTGTCGCCGGGTGCGCGGACCTGCTGCGGCGTGCCCACACCGGCAGCGTGCACCTGTATTTGGCCTACGGCGCGCTCGGGGTGCTGATTGTGTTGGTGGCGGCGCGATGAACGTGATGTCGTATCTGGCGGGCGCGACCCAGATCGCCGGCGTCGCCTTCGGGGCGCCCCTGGTCATCGGTCTGATGCGCCAAGTGCGGGCGCGCTCGGAAGGACGCTCGGGCGCAGGCATCCTGCAGCCGTGGCGTGACCTGCGCAAGCAACTCCGCAAGCAGCAGATCACACCGGACGGAACCACGGTGGTGTTCACCGCGGCACCGGTGATCGTCGCGGGCACCACACTGCTGATCGCCGCGGTGGTGCCGATCGTCGCGACCGGTTCACCGCTGGAATCCGTCGCCGACCTTTTCGCGGTCGTGGGCCTGTTGTTTCTCGGCACTGTGGCGCTCACGCTCGCCGGCATCGACACCGGAACGTCGTTCGGCGGCATGGGCGCAAGCCGAGAAATCACCATCGCCGCGTTGGTCGAGCCGACGATCCTGCTCGCCGTCTTCGCGTTGTCGCTGCCCGCCGGTTCGGCCAATCTCGGTGCGATCGTGGCGCACACGCTCGCCGACCCGGGACGGGCGGTGTCGCTGACCGGTGCGTTGGCCTTTGTCGCGCTGGTCGTCGTCATCATCGCCGAAACAGGCCGGCTCCCTGTGGACAACCCCGCGACTCACCTGGAACTGACCATGGTGCACGAGGCGATGGTGCTCGAGTACGCGGGACCGCGGCTGGCGGTCGTCGAATGGGCCAGCGCCATGCGACTCACGGTGCTGCTGGCGCTGCTGGCAAATCTGTTCCTGCCGTGGGGAATTGCGGGTGCTCACCCGAGCCTGGTCGACGTCGTCGTCGCCACCGCGGCGATCGCGGTCAAGGTGGTCGCGCTCGCCGGTGTGCTGGCGTGCGCGGAGGTCTTCATCGCCAAGCTGCGGTTGTTCCGTCTACCAGAGTTGTTGGCCGGTTCGTTCCTGTTGGCTCTGCTCGCCGTCGTGTCGGCCAACTTCTTCACCGGATAGGACGCGATGACCGAGATCCACTATGCAAGTGCGCTGGGACTGGCCGCAGGCGGACTGCTGCTGGCCTCCGTGCTGATCGTGTGGCGACGAGACCTGCCATCCATCGTGCGGCTGCTGTCGGCGCAAGGCCTTGCGCTTGCCTGCATTCCGCTTCTTCGCGGTGGCTACGACCAGGATTGGGCGTTGGTGGCGGTGGGCGTTGCAGTGCTGGCGCTGCGCGCCGTCGTCCTGCCGTGGCTGCTGGCCCGCGCCGTCAACGCCGAACCCGACGACCAGCGCGAGGCCACACCGTTGGTGAACACGAGCGCGTCGCTGCTGATCGCCGCGGGGCTGACGGTCGTCGCGTTCGCGGTCACCCGTCCCGTCGACGAGCTCGACCCCTCTCCCGCCACCGACGCGGTGCCCGCGGCGTTCGCGGTCATCTTGATCGCGCTGTTCGTCATGGTCACCCGCCGTCACGCGGTCTCGCAGGCCGCTGGATTTCTCATGCTGGACAACGGGATTGCCGCAACGGCGTTTCTGCTCACCGCTGGGGTGCCGCTGATCGTCGAACTCGGCGCATCGCTGGACGTGCTGTTCGCGCTGATCGTGATCGGCGTCCTGACGGGTCGACTGCGTCGCGCGTTCGGGGGCGCCGATCTGGATCGCCTGCAGGAGTTGCGGGACTGATGACTGCGCTGGCTCTGGCCCCGATCCTTGTCCCCGCCGTCGCGGCCGCCATCGCGACGGCCTGTGGTTGGCGTCGATGGACGGCGACCCTGACGGTGCTCTCTGCGCTCGTGGTGCTGCTGTCCGGTGCGGTGATGGCCCTGCGCGTCGGCGGCGGTGAACAACTGCTGCTCGGCGGACTACTGCGCACGGATGCCTTGTCCGCGACGATGCTGATCGTCATCGGCGTCGTCGGCACGCTGAGCACGTGGGCAGGCATCGGATACATCGACTCCGAACTCGCGCACGGCCACACCGACGAATCCGGCGCCCGCCTCTATGGCGCGTTGACACCGGCCTTCCTGGCGGCGATGGCGCTTGCGGTGTCGGCCAACAACATCGGCGTTATCTGGGTGGCGGTCGAGGCCACCACGGTGATCACCGCGTTCCTGGTCGGTCACCGACGCACCCGCAACGCGCTCGAGGCGACGTGGAAGTACGTCGTGATTTGTTCGGTCGGCATCGCGATCGCTCTGCTCGGCACCGTGCTGCTCTACTTTGCCGCGCGCCACGCGGGTGCGGGCCTCGAGGAGGCGCTGAACCTCGACGTGCTGCTCGCCCATGCCGCCCAACTCGATCCGGCGGTCACCCGACTGGCCGGAGCGCTGCTTGTGATCGGTTACGGGGCGAAGGCCGGTCTGGTGCCGTTCCACACCTGGCTGGCGGACGCGCACAGTCAGGCACCGGCGCCGGTGTCTGCGTTGATGAGTGGGGTGCTGCTCGCGGTCGCTCTTTCGGTCATCCTGCGCCTGCGGCCCATCGTCGACGCGGCAACCGGTCCAGACTATCTGCGCGTGGGGCTTTCGGCGGTCGGCTTGGCGACGGTGCTCGTCGCCGCGCTGTTGCTCACCGTCACAACGGATGTCAAACGCATGCTCGCGTACTCGTCGATGGAGAACATGGGCATCATCGCCGTCGCGGCGGCCGCGGGTACACGGCTGGCGATCGCCGCGCTGCTGTTGCACGTGCTCGCACACGGCGTCGGCAAGACGGTGCTGTTCCTTGCCGGCGGGCAGTTACAGAGCGCTCACAACTCGACGGCGATCAGCGACCTGGTCGGCGTGATGGGCCGATCACGTTTGGTCGGCGCGTCATTCGCCGTCGGGATCGTGGCGCTGCTCGGGCTTCCGCCGTTCGCGATGTTCGCCAGTGAGATATCGATCGCCAGATCGCTGACCGACGCGAAGCTCGGGTTGGTGCTGGCCGCCGTGCTGGTGCTGATCGCCGTGGCGTTCGCCGCGCTGACCAGAAACACCGCGCGGTTGTTGTTCGGCAATGCGCGCAGCGGCGCGCCGTCCATCACCGTACCCGCGACCATCGCCTGCGCACTCGTGGTCGGCATCGTCGTTTCGGTCGGGCTGGGTGTGACGGCGGGGCCGCTCAGCGAGTTGTTCCACGCCGCCGCCGACCATCTCGGGGCACCCTGATGCGCGACAATCGACTGCGTCGCACGGTGACCCGCGCCGAGCTCGCCGATGCCGCGACCGAACTGCTCGACGCTGGCTTCCGGCTCGCCCTCGCCGCCGCGCACGATGACGGTGCCGACGGGCTGCGCGTCGTGTACCTGTTTCTCGCGGGGCGGCCGGACCGACGCACCGAACTGGAACTGCCGTTGGCCGACGACGCGTCTGTCCCATCGCTGGCCCATCTGTCGTTTCCGGCAGGGCGTTTCGAGCGGGAGATGATGGACCTGTTCGGCATCACGCCGGTCGGCCACCCGCAGCCGCGCAGGCTGGTCCGGCACGCGCACTGGCCCGACGACTGGCACCCGATGCGCCATGATGCGGGGCCGGCACCGGACTTCTCGACCACGGGCCGTTTCCCGTTCCTCACCGTAGACGGGCACGGTGTCTACGAAATCCCCGTCGGCCCTGTGCATGCGGGTCTGATCGAGCCCGGGCACTTCCGTTTCTCGGTCGTGGGCGAATCGGTACTGAAGCTCAAGGCGCGGCTGTGGTTCGTGCACCGCGGTGTCGAGAGGCTCTTCGAGGGTAAGCCGGTCACCGAAACCACCGCGCTGGCCGAACGGATCAGCGGCGACACCTCGGCGGGCCATGCGCTCGCCCACTGCTTGGCCGTCGAGGACGCGCTCGGTGTCGACGTGCCCGACGACGTGCACCGGATGCGGGCTCTCGTCATCGAACTGGAGCGCCTCTACAACCACGCCACCGACCTCGGCGCTCTGGCCAACGACGTCGGTTTCGCCCTGGCCAACGCCCATGCCCAGCACGTCAGGGAGCGGCTGCTGCGCATCAACGCGCGGGTGACCGGCCACCGACTGCTGCGCGGCGCCATCCACCCGGGTGGTGCTGTGCTGCAAGCATTTCCCGACCCGGTTGAACTGCGCGGCCTGGCTGACGACGTCGCGGAGATCGCCGAGTTGACGTTGAAGAATTCGGTGATCTACGACCGGTTCAGCGACACCGCGAGCCTGCATGTCGAGGACGCGCGCGCATTGGGTTGTCTGGGCTATGTGGCGCGGGCCAGCGGGATGGCCACCGACGCCCGTCTCGACCACCCGACGATCACCCTGCCGGTCCGGGAGGTGGCCGCGACCGCGGGTGACGTGCTGGCGCGCTACACCGTCCGCCGCGACGAGTTCGCCGCGTCGGTGCAACTGGCCTGCGACCTGATCGAAGACCTCGGCGGCGCAACACAATTCGCCGCAGCACTGCCGGACGCCGGCAGGGGGTGCAGCGGGGTCGGCGTCGTCGAAGGCTGGCGCGGCACCATCGTGCACCGCGTCGAGCTGAACGCGGGCGGCGCGATCACCCGCTCGAAGATCGTCGACCCGTCGTGGTTCAACTGGCCGGCGTTGCCGGTCGCTATGGCGGACACGATCGTCCCGGACTTCCCGCTGGCCAACAAGAGCTTCAATCTCTCCTACGCCGGCAACGACCTGTAGCGACCTACGGCGCCCCGCCTTATACGATGTGGCAGTGCGCTACCTGTTGCGGCCGTTTGCTCTGTGGTGCCGCTACCTGCCGCAACTGGTCGCGTTGTATCTGCTGGGCTGGCTGGGACGCAAGGGCGCCATCGAGTTGGCCGCCTTCGTCGGCTGGGACAACGACGTCTGGGCCGCACTGATCATGCCGTTTGCGGGTCTGGCCAGGCTCGGCTCGTATGTGGCGATGTTCCTGGTCCTGCGGCAGGCGATTCCGGTCCTGGCGGCCCTGCCGCGACGCTCGGCGCGAAGCGTTGACGTCTTCGCCAATATCATCGTGCCGTTCTTCGCGATCTATCTGGCGTGGAAACTGTTCGCCGAGGACTGGATCGACTTCGAGACGGCGGCACTGGACTATCGGGTGGGCGCCGCTATGACGGCCGCCTTGGAGACCGGTCAGGTCAGCGAGTTGCACCCGGATCAGCTGCCGATCAGCGGCGTCACCTGGGCCATCATAGTCACCGCGCTCGTCCTGCGTTATGTGCTGGGCAAGTTCAAGGAGAGTCTGCCGGGTTGGATGCTCGCGGTGCGCGTGTATGTCGACGCCTTGTGGGTCTTCCTCACCCTGTCCTTTGCCGCCAGCCAGGGCGTCGGCATCCTCATCAACCCGACAGGGTGGATCTCTCAACGTCGAATCGTCGTCTGGTTCAACGACACCCGTGCCGAGTTGTTCTCCCACTTCCAACCGCTGGAGAACGTGTGGGACGCCGCGATGGCGGTGCTGCGCACGGCGTTCGGTGGTGCCACCATCCCGCTGCTGTGGCTCGCGGTGGCCGGGATCATCTACGGCATCACGATGCCGGACTGGCGACGTGCGGCGCGGCGAGTGGTCGGCCGCCGCGCCGATATCGTGATCGACCGCGCGACCGAACGCCGCAGGCGACTCAGCGAGCGCGGGTGGCGGGTCCATGAGACGGCGGGCGAGCGTCTTCTGGCATGGGTGCGGTCGAAACTGGGCAACTACAACACGATCGTCGACTCGGCGCGGCTGGTGCTGCACGGCGGCCTATTGGGCCTGGGCCTGTACGTTTTCGGCTATCTCGGGTTGGCCTGGCTGGACATGTCGGGCGCCTTCTACCGCCCCGAAATCACGATCGGATACCTATTCCGTTTTGTCGCTTGGATTCTCGGGCCGCATCCGCTGCCGTTCTGGAACGGTTTCGCCGACACCATCGCCTTGGTGTCGCACATGATCATCGAACCGTTGCGGGTGTGTCTGATCGCGTCAACCATCGCGTATTGCCTCGAGCAGGCCCAGGCCGACGATGCCGAGAAGGCGGAGAAGGCTAGAGAAGCAGCCGCACAATGATCCGGCCGTCGAATTGCACGATGTCCATCGCGGTCGGAACCACATCCTGCGGGTGCAGGAACGTGTACCGGAGTTTCCCAGGGGCGCTGCACATGCCGGTCACCCCGTCGGTGTCCGGCACGCTGTAGCCGCCGATGCCTTCACTGGACCACCGCCGCTCCCCGTCGGTGAGCACGCCCTTGCAGATCACGTCGGTGTACGGCTCTCCGGAGCGGTCGACGGTGATGACGGTCAGCACCGTGCCCTCGGGCAGCGGTGGTCCGAACCGCGACGGGTTGCGATTGAGGTGGCGGATCGAGTCGATCTTCCACGTCCGCCCGTCGGCCTCACCACTTGTGCCGACGGGCACGACCGCGCCGGGAACGACCGTCTGCCGATACTCCGCCCACGACTTGCCCAGATCCGTCGCGATGATCACACCGAGAGCGGCCAGCGTGACCACCGCACCGATCACGTTGCGCACCCACAACTTCGACAGCAGGGCCCTCATGGCGATGCGCTCACTTCCGGCTTGTCCAGCGTGACGGCGTCGACCCTGCTGAACCGCGAACCCTCCATCGGCAGTCGGATGGACAGCCGTGAGTCCATCCGGCCGTCACCCACCCAGATGTTCAGCGTCATCGGGGCCGTTGCACCGGGCTCAACCAAGTCCCGCGCCACGTCGAAGACCAACGAGCCGCGCTGCGTGATTCCGGGGCTGACCTCACCCAAAAGCAAGTCGAGGGTGAACGCCTCGGACGGCGAGTAGGTGTTGGGACCGACGATCAGGGCGCTGTGTGGCAGCTCGGTGGTGTGCGTGCCCTCGAACGCGGCGTCGACAACGACCCAGACCCCGGCGGGCGCAACGCCGTTCACCGTCGAGGCGATGCGGACACCGTCCACGGTGGCCGACACGCCGCGACCGGTGACCGTTTCCCCCGCGTCGCCGTGCACATCGAACGGGCCGAGCACATCGGTCGGGGTCGGAAGGTTCTGCCACACCAGGGCGGCCGCCGCGATGGTCAGGACGGCCGCAGCGGCGGCGAGCGCCGGCCGCATACCCGTGTTGGGCGCCTTCACGCGGCGTCCTTGACGGGAACGACAACCTGGCCGTAGGTGTCGGTGTCGATCCACTCCTTGCCGCCGTACGTGACCATCAGCTGCGTGTATTTCTTCTTCCACACGCGCAGCGTCACCGAATCAAGCGACCGCGCGACGTCGTCGGGCACCAGCCACGCGAACACCAACTGCTCGGTCAGGCTGGGGCCGAGCGTCTGGACCGCCGAGCCGTCGCGCAGCCGGAAGACGCCGAAGAATTCCTTGCCCTCCACGTCGCGCAGGTCGAGTTGATTGCGCAGACGCCCCGGCACCGTGCCGTCGTTGCGAAGGGTGGCCACGACGCCGAGGTACATCTTGCCGGGTTTGGGCGTGCCGTAGGTGCCCTTCAGTTCGTCGACGAGCCTGGCGCGTTCGATGGTGACGGTGTACTGGCCGTCGTTGAACTCTTCGCCGGTATTGAACGGGGTGACTTGCTTGTTCACCGTGTCCAAGCCGCCGAACGCGGCGGTGGCGACGAGCACGATGAGCAGGGCCGCACGCCGCGTCTTCTGCGAACCCAGTCGCTCGAACCAGTGCAGCCACCCATCGGATCGCGCGGCGGGCTGGGGCGCCTCGGGTGGTCGACCCTCCATGGTGCGCAATGCTATCGGCTATCGGCGCAGGCGAGCTCGGAGAGTGTCGGCGGTGTCGCGAACGACGCCGAGTTGCCTGGCGACCTGGGTGGAGGCCGTACCACCGCGTGCGTCACGGGAATTGACGCTGCCGTCGACCGTAAGAATGTCGCGCACGTCGGGCGTCAGCTCGGGATGGATGGCGGCGAGTTCGGCGTCCGCGAGCTCCTCAAGCCCGACTCCCCTCTCCTCGGCCGCGCGTACCGCCGCGCCTGCCGCCTCGTGCGCCACCCGGAACGGCACTCCCCGCTTCACCAGCCATTCGGCCAGATCGGTGGCCAATGTGTAGCCCAGCGGCGCGAGTTCGGCCATCCGGTCGACGTTGAAGCGCAGCGTGCCGACCAGGCCGGCCATCGCGGGCAGCAACAGCTCGAGCTGGGCCACCGAGTCGAATACTGGCTCCTTGTCTTCCTGCAGGTCGCGGTTGTACGCCAACGGCTGGGCCTTGAGCATCGCCAACAACCCGGTGAGATTGCCGATCAGCCGCCCCGATTTCCCGCGAGCCAACTCGGCGATGTCGGGATTCTTCTTCTGCGGCATGATCGAGCTGCCGGTCGACCAGGAGTCGTGGAGTGTGACGTAGCCGAATTCCGTTGTGCTCCAGAGGATGATGTCCTCAGCGAGGCGTGAAAGGTCGACGGCGATCATGGTGAATACGAATGCCGCCTCGGCCGCGAAGTCCCGCGCCGCGGTGGCGTCCACGGAATTGTCTGCCGCGCTGGTGAATCCGAGTTCGGCGGCGATCGCGTCGGGATCGAGCCCCAACGACGAACCCGCCAACGCGCCTGCCCCGTACGGCGACACCGCAGCGCGCGCGTCGAAGTCGATCAAGCGGTCGACGTCGCGCAGCAGCGGGTGGGCGTGCGCCAGCAGATGGTGTGCGAGCAGGATCGGCTGCGCCGACTGCAGATGCGTCTTGCCGGGCATGATCGCTGTCGGATGCGCCGCCGCCTGAGTGGCCAGCGCCGACACCACATCCAGTGCGCCGTCGGCGACGCGTCTGGTCGCATCGCGCAGCCACATCCGAAACAGCGTGGCCACCTGGTCGTTTCGCGACCGGCCCGCGCGCAGCCGGCCGCCGAGTTCGGCGCCGACCCGGTCGATCAGGCCGCGTTCGAGCGCACCATGCACGTCCTCGTCGGTGGGCAGCGGGACGAAGCTGCCGTCGGCGACGTCCTCGGCAAGGCTGTCCAGCCCCGCCAGCAGGCCGTCGCGCTGCTCTTCGGTCAGCAGGCCCGCCTGATACAGCACGCGGGTGTGGGCCTTCGACGCGGTGATGTCATACGGCGCGAGCACCCAGTCGAAATGCGTGGACTTGCTCAGCGCCGCCAACGCATCCGACGGCCCGTCGGCGAACCGGCCGCCCCACAGCGACCCCTCGTTGGTGCTCACGAGGCTCCCCGACCCCCGCCGAGATCGACCTTTTGGCGGATTTTATTCGCACTTTCGCTCCCAAATGTCGGTTTGGGCGTCATTTGAGGTCCCGGCGGGCGGCGATCTTCGAGGACAGGCCGTGCACGTGCACGAAGCCCTTGGCCGCGGACTGGTCGAACGTGTCGCCCTCGTCGTAGGTGGCCAGGTTGAAGTCGTAGAGCGACTCGGGGCTGCGGCGGCCGTTGACGGCGATATGCCCGCCGTGCAGCACCATTCGGATCTCCCCGCTGACGTGCTCCTGGGTGTCGGCGACGAAGGCCTCCAGCGCCCGCTTGAGCGGCGAGAACCACAGCCCGTCATACACCAGCTCGCCCCAGCGTTGATCGGTATGCCGCTTGAAGCGGCCCAGCTCGCGCTCCAGCGTGACGTGCTCCAGTTCGGTGTGCGCGGTGATCAGCACCATCGCGCCCGGCGCCTCATAGATTTCGCGGCTCTTGATGCCCACCAGCCGGTCCTCCACCACGTCGAGCCGGCCCACACCCTGCTCGCCCGCGCGGCGGTTGAGCTCTTCGATGGCCTGCAAAACCGTCACCCGCCTGCCGTCGATCGACACCGGAACACCCTTCTCGAATCCGACGATCACCTCGTCGGGCGTGCTCCAGTTGACGGTCGGGTCCTCGGTGTAGTCGTAGACGTCCTTCGTCGGGGCGTTCCACAGGTGCTCGAGGAACCCGGTCTCCACCGCGCGGCCCCACACGTTCTGATCGATCGAGAACGGCGAGCGCTTGGTGACGTTGATCGGGATCGCGTTCTCCTCGGCGAACGCGATGGCCTTCTCTCGCGTCCACGCATAGTCGCGCACCGGCGCCAGCACCTCCAAATCCGGTGCCAGCGAACCGAATCCGACCTCGAAGCGGACCTGATCGTTGCCCTTGCCTGTGCAGCCGTGAGCGACGATGCCACCGCCGTACTGGCGCGCCGCCTCGACCAGGTGCTTGACGATCAGCGGCCGGCTCAGCGCCGACACCAGCGGATAGCGATCCATGTAGAGCGCATTGTTCTGGATGGCGGGCAGGCAGTATTCGTTGGCGAACTCGTCGCGCGCGTCGATCACGACGGCTTCGACCGCGCCGCAGTCCAGCGCCCGCTGCCGCACCACCTCCATATCCTCGCCGCCCTGGCCGAGGTCGATCGCCACGGCGACGACCCCGCGGCCGGTCTCCTTGCCGATCCAACTGATCGCCACGGACGTGTCCAGGCCGCCGGAATACGCCAGGATGACGCGTTCGGACATATAAACCAATCTCCTTGTGTAACAGCTCTATTTCAGGTTCTCGATGTGGGTGGCGAGTTCCGCGCCGGTCATCGGCTCGCGGGCGACCACGAAAAGGGTGTCGTCGCCGGCGATGGTGCCGACGACATATGGCAGCGACGCGCGGTCGATCGCGCTGGCCAGATACTGCGCCGCGCCCGGCGGGGTGCGCAGCACCGCGAGGTTGCCGCTGGCGTCGATCGACGTCAGCAGGTCGCCGAGCAGCCGCGACAGTCGTTCCGTGCCACCGGAAACGCCGCGCACCGGGCTGCCGTCCTCGGGCACCACGTACACGCCGACGCCGCCGTCGGCGCCGCGCAGCTTGACCGCACCCAACTCCTCCAGATCGCGCGAAAGCGTGGCTTGGGTGACCTCGATGCCCTCGGCGGCCAGCATCGCGGCGAGTTCGCTTTGGCTGCGCACCTGTTTCGATGACAGCAGGGCGACGATGCGGGCCTGCCTGCCCGCGCGGGTGCCGCTGACTTCAGGGGCTTTGCCTGACGTCATGATCGCTCCAGCAGCCAGGCCAGCAGCGCCTTCTGCGCGTGCAGCCGGTTCTCCGCCTCGTCCCACACCCCGCTCTGCGGGCCGTCCATCACCTCGTCGGTGATCTCGTGGCCGCGGTGTGCGGGAAGACAGTGCAGCACAACGGCTTCCGAGTCCGCCCGCGCCAACAGCTCGGCGTTGACCTGGTACGGCCGAAACGGTGCGACGCGATCCAGCCCGTCGTCCTCCTGCCCCATCGACGTCCAGGTGTCGGTGACCAACACGTCGGCGCCCGCGGCGGCTTCGGCGGGGTCGGTAGTGAGGTACACCCGTGCGCCGGTGCGCTTGCCGCGTTCCTCGGCCGCGGCGACGATGTCGGGTCGCGGTTCGAACCCGGCAGGCGCGGCGATCGTGACGTCGACGCCAGCGGTCACACCGCCCAGCATCAGCGAGTGCGCCATGTTGTTGGCCCCGTCACCGAAGTAGGACAGCCGCAGACCTTCCAACCCGCCCTTGCGTTCGGCGAGCGTCTGCAGATCGGCCAGCACCTGGCAGGGATGGAACTCGTCGGAGAGCGCGTTGACGACGGGCACGGTTGCGTTCGCGGCGATCGACGTGAGCCGGTTCTGGCCGAAGGTCCGCCAAACGATCGCTTCGACATAGCGGGACAACACTTTTCCGGTGTCTTCCAGCGTTTCGTCGCGGCCGAGTTGGGTGCTGCGGCCGTCGACGACGACAGCATGGCCACCGAGCTGGGCGATGCCGACCTCAAACGAGAACCTGGTGCGGGTCGAGTTTTTGTCGAACATGACCGCCACCGCACGGGGACCCTCGAGCGGCCGACGGTGAAAGGGGTGCTGCTTCATCTCGGCGGCCAACGCCAGCACCTCGGCCTGCTCTTCGGGCGACAGGTCGTCGTCGCGCAGGAAGTTGCGGACCGTCATGACGCGGCCGCCTTGTCCAGCACACCGGGCAGCGCGCCGAGGAATTCGGCGATCTGCGCCTCGGTGATCACCAACGGCGGCGCCAGCCGGACCAGGTCCGGCGCGGCGGCGTTGACCAGGAATCCGGCGTCGCGGGCGGCGCTTTCGACGGCCTTGCCCTGCGGTGCGGTCAGCGCGATGCCTCGCAGCAGCCCGCGACCGCGGACGTGATCGACGAGCGGATGACCCAGCGACTCGATGCCGTGGTGCAGCGTTTTGCCCAGCACGTCGGCACGCGAGACCAGGTCCTCATCGGCCAGCACCCGCAACACCGCAAGGGCCGCGGCCGCGCAGATCGGATTGCCGCCGAAGGTGCTGCCGTGCAGCCCCGGCGTCAGCAGGTCGCCGACCGAGCCGACGGCCAGGCAGGCCCCGATCGGCAGCCCACCGCCGAGCCCCTTGGCCAGCGTGACGATGTCGGGCGTGATGCCGTCGTGCTGGTGCGCGAAAAACGTTCCGGTACGGCCCATTCCGGTCTGCACCTCGTCGATCACCAGCAGCGCGCCACGCGTTGCGGTGAGCTCGCGGGCGGCAACCAGATAGCCGTCCGGGGGCACCACGACGCCGCCTTCGCCCATGATCGGCTCCAGGAACACCGCGGCCGTCGCCTCGTCGACCGCCTCGGCGAGTGCGGCCACATCGCCGTACGGCACATGCACGACATCGCCGGGCAGCGGCGCGAATGGCTCCTGCTTGGCGGGCTGGCCGGTCAACGCCAGGGCACCCATTGTGCGGCCGTGGAAAGCCCCGTGGGCGGCAACGACTTTCTTGCGGCCGGTCAGCCGGGTGATCTTGAACGCGACCTCGTTGGCCTCGGCTCCGGAGTTGCAGAAGAACACCCGCGCATCGGCGCCCAACAAGCCGACCAGCGCTTCGGCCAGCGCCACGCCGGGTTCGGTGATGTAGAGGTTCGACGTGTGTCCCAGCGTGTTCATCTGCGCGGTCACGGCCTCGATCACGGCGGGATGCCGGTGCCCGAGCACGTTGACCGCGATGCCGCCGAGCAGGTCGATATAGGACTTGCCGTCCGCGTCGGTGACCACGGCCCCGTCGCCGCTGACCAACGTCAGTGGCGGGGTGCCGTAGTTCTTCATCATCACACTTTCCCAGCGCTGTATCAGCGTCATGCCGCAACCACCTTGGTGCCCGTCCCCTCATCGGTGAACAACTCGACCAGTACGCAGTGCTCGACGCGGCCGTCGATGACGTGGGCGCTGGGCACCCCGCCCGACACGGCCCGCAGACACGCCTCGATCTTCGGCACCATCCCCGACTGCAGCGTGGGCAGCAGTTGGGTCAGTGCGGCCGTGTCGATCTCACTGACCAGCGAGTCCCGGTCGGGCCAGCTGGTGTACAAGCCCTCGACATCGGTGAGCATCAGCAGCTTCTCGGCGCCCAGCGCCTCGGCCAGCGCCGCCGCCGCGGTGTCGGCGTTGATGTTGTAGACCACCCCGTCGGTGTCGGGCGCGATCGTCGACACCACCGGAATACGGCCCGCCGCAATCAAATCCCGCACCGCCGCCGTGTTCACCTGGTCCACGTCGCCGACCAGGCCGATGTCAGTGGCCACGCCGTCGACGGTGACGCTGCGTCGCACCGCGGTGAACAGGTGCGCGTCCTCCCCGGTGATGCCGACGGCGTACGGGCCGTGCTTGTTGATCAGGTTCACCAGTTCGCGGCCGACCTGACCGAACAGCACCATCCGCGCGACGTCGAGCACCTCGGGTGTGGTGACCCGGAAGCCGCCCTTGAAATCGCCCTCGATGCCAAGCCGTTTGAGCATCGAGCTGATCTGCGGCCCGCCGCCATGCACGACAACGGGATGGATCCCGCAGTTGCGCAGGAAGACCATGTCTGCGGCGAACGCCCCGCGCAGCATGTCGTCAGTCATGGCGTTGCCGCCGTACTTGACCACGACGATCTTGTCGTGCAGTTGCTTGAGCCACGGCAGCGCGGCGGCCAGCACGTCGGCTTTGGTCTGGGTTGATGCCGTCATGAGCTGTAGGCCGAGTTCTCTTCGACGTAGGCGTGTGACAGGTCGGTGGTGCGGATCGAGGCCCGCTCGCTGCCGACACCGAGGTCGATGGTCACGTCGATGTCGGCGCCGGACAAGTCGACCTCGCGGGCGCCGGGGGCTCCCACGCCGTCGACGCAGACCGGAGAGCCGTTGAAAGACACCGAGATCCGATCCGGTTCGAGCTGCACCGGGGCCATGCCGACGGCGGCCAGCACGCGTCCCCAGTTGGGGTCGGAGCCGAACAGCGCGGTCTTGACCAGGCTGTCGCGGGCCACCACCCGGGCCGCCGTCAGCGCATCGGATTCGGTGGCTGCGCCGGTCACCGTGACGACCACACGCTTGGTGACGCCTTCGGCATCGGCCTGCAGTTGCGCGCACAGGTCGTCGCACACCCGCAATACGGCCTCGTCGAGTTCGTCCTGGCTGGGCGTGATTTCACTCGCGCCCGAGGCCAGCAGCAGCACGGTGTCGTTGGTCGAGCAGCTGCCGTCGACATCGAGCCGGTCGAATGTCAGGGCGCTGGCCCGCCGCAACGCCCGGTCCAGCGCGGCGGCGTCGGCGACGGCGTCGGTGGTGAGCACACACAGCATCGTGGCCAGCGACGGGGCCAGCATGCCCGCGCCCTTCGCCATGCCGCCGACGGTCCAGTTGCCCGCATGATGCAGCGCGACCTGTTTGGGCACCGTGTCGGTGGTCATGATGGCGCGCGCGGCCTCCTCGCCGCCGGTGAGCCCGCCCGCCATTTCGTGCACGATCTCGGTGACACCCGCGAGCACCTTGTCCATCGGCAGCCGGTCGCCGATCAAACCCGTTGAGCAGACGGCGACTTCGATGGCTCCGGTCTCGCTGCCCCAGTCCGACAGGGCGGCGGCGACGGCCTCGGCGGTGGCGTGGGCGTCCTGGAATCCGCCCGGTCCCGTGCAGGCGTTGGCGCCGCCGGAGTTGAGTATCACCGCGCGCAGCCTGCCCGTCGTCAGCACCTGCTGGGTCCACAACACCGGCGCGGCCTTGACCTTGTTGCGGGTGAAGACACCGGCCGCGGCGTAGTCGGGTCCCTCGTTGAACACCAGCGCCAGATCCAGTGCGCCGGATGCCTTGATGCCCGCGGCGATGCCGGTGGCCTTGAATCCTGCCGGCGCGGTAACTCCTTGGGTGCGAATCAGTTTCGTGGTTCCCGCCGAGGTGTCCGTCACGGCGCCACCCCCACGATCGACAGGCCCTCAGTCTCCGGCCAGCCCAGCGCGAGGTTCATCGACTGAACGGCCGCGCCGCCGGTGCCCTTGACAAGGTTGTCGATCGCCGCGATCGCGACGAACGTGCTGGCGTCCTCGTCGACGGCGACGGCGATCTGTGCGGCGTTGCTGCCGATCACCGCGCCCGTCTTTGGCAGTTGTCCGTCGGGCAGCAGATGGACGAAAGGTTCGCTGTCATAGGCCTTCTCGTATGCGGCGCGCAGTTGCGACAGCGGCGCCTCGGTGCGCGCGGTGCAGGTGGCCAGAATGCCGCGCGACGTCGGAATCAACACCGGGGTGAACGACACCGTCACGTCTTTGTCGGTGACAGCGCGCAAGCCCTGCGCAATCTCGGGTGTGTGGCGGTGCTTGCCGCCGATGTTGTAGGCGCGGGCCGACCCGATGACCTCCGACCCGAGCAGATCGGTTTTGGCGGCGCGGCCCGCACCGGAGGTTCCGCTGACCGCGACGACGGTCACCGCGGGTTCCACCAGGTCCTCGGCGATCGCGGGCAGCAGCGCGAGCAGCGCCGCGGTCGGATAACAGCCGGGGACGGCGATCCGCCTCGCGCCGCGCAGCCGGTCGCGCGCCCCGGGCAGTTCGGGCAGCCCGTAGGGCCAACTTCCGGCGTGCGTGGACCCGTAGAAGCGCTCCCAGGCGGCGGCGTCGGTGAGCCGGAAGTCGGCGCCGCAGTCGATGATCACCGTGTCGGGGTCCAATTGGTCGGCCAGCGCCGCGGAGTGCCCGTGCGGCAACGCGAGGAAGACGATGTCGTGGCCGGCCAGGACGTCGGCGTCGGTAGTCTCCAGCACGCGGCCGCTCAACGGCAGCAGGTGCGGGTGATGCTCACC
Organism: Mycolicibacterium agri; assembly: GCF_002553505.1. Classification (GTDB taxonomy): domain Bacteria; phylum Actinomycetota; class Actinomycetes; order Mycobacteriales; family Mycobacteriaceae; genus Mycobacterium; species Mycobacterium agri. The sequence continues at coordinate 30,329 of NZ_PDCP01000044.1, forward strand.
CAATGTGGTGCCGGCACTGGCGGCGGCCGTCAAGGCGCCGATCGTCAGCCGGCCGTCGGCGTAAGCGGGATGACCGAGGAGCAGTCGCAGGATTTCTCCGCCGGCATATCCGCTGGCCCCGGCCACGGCCACAGATGTCATGCAGGAGATTCTGCATGGTTATGCAAACTGTTGCAAATCCATTAAACGTGCGGTCAGCCCAGCCGGATGTCGGGGACCAGGGCGTGCACGCCCTCTTCGGTCGCCCCGAGGGTGGTCGACAACTGCCAGGCCACCTCGCGAACCCGCTGGCCCATGTGTTCGGCCCGCTCCTCGGTCATCCTGACCTCCGGCACCGAGACGCCGATCGCGCCGATGACTTTCTGTGTGTGATTGAACACCGGCGAGGCGATCGCATAGATGCCGACCGTGCGCTGCCCCTTCGACGTCGCATAACCGCGCGCTCGCGCCTGGTCGAGTTCGCGCTCAACTTCGACCGGGTCGACGGTGGTGGCCTCGGTCTTCTTCTCGATCGGCTCGGCGAGATAACGCCGGCGCTCCTCTTGTGGTAGCGCGCTCCAGATCGCCTTGCCCGGGCCGCCGTGCGGAAGCTTGATCGGCACGCCGATGTCGGTGTAGGTGCGGCGCAACTCCTGGTGGCTTTCGACCTGCGCGGCCACGATGCGGTGACCCGCGCCGAGATATTCGTGCAGGCCGACCGTCTCGTCGAACTCGTCGCGCAGATCGGTCATGAACGGCAGCGCGGCCTCGCGGAACGTCCGCGGGATGGCGCCAGAGTTGGCCAGCTGCAACAGAAATGGGCCCAACCCGTAGCGCTTCGTGCCGGTTTGGCGCACCAGGTGGTTCTTCTGCATTGCCGCCAGGAGCCGGTGCACGGTGGTGGTCGACAGGCCGGTCTGCCTGGCCAACTCACTGATGCCCAGTTCGGGACTGCGCCCGTCGAAGCAGCGCAGGATCGCAACGGCCCGATCGATCGACTGCACGCCGGCACGTCTCTGCGGTCCGACGGACGAATCGTCGGCCGAGTCGTCGGTTTTACTCACGAATTCCTCTCTGTCCGTGACCCCACCATTTCAGCCCAGCGCCGGTTTGCGGTGTGACCCAGGCCGTAACAGAGCCTTGACGTGACGCCGCTCACCTTCATAAGCTTTCTGCATTGCGTAAAGACTATCCCACAATGCGGGAAGGATCAATGCGACCTCTTAACGGCTTCCGAGTCCTCGACCTGACGCGCTTCCTCTCCGGGCCCTACTGCACGATGGTGCTCAGCGAGCTCGGGGCCGACGTGATCAAGATCGAGCAGCCAGGCACCGGTGACGACTCGCGCCGGATGGCCCCCAAGATCAACGGCGAGAGCTATCCGTTCGCGATGCCCAACCGCAGCAAGCGCTCGGTGGCCATCGACCTGAAATCCGACCGCGGCCGCGAACTGTTCCTCGAACTGGCCGCCAGTGCCGACCTGGTGATCGAGAACTTCAGACCCGGCGTCGCGCGCAGGCTCGGCATCGACTACGACGCGGTGCGCAAAGTGCGCGACAACATCCTCTACTGCTCGATCAGCGGATTCGGCCAGACCGGGCCCTACCGTGACCGGCCCGGCTTCGACATCATGGCCCAGGGCATCGGCGGGTTCATGCGGATGACCGGTCATCCCGACGGCAAGCCGACGAAGGTGGGCATCGCCATCAACGACATCGCCGCAGGCGCCACCGCCATCTACTCGATCCTGGCCGCCGAACTTCACCGCAGGCAGACCGGCGCCGGCCAGTACATGGACATCTCGCTGGTCGATGCCGGACTGGCATGGACGGTGTGGGAATCCGGGGCCTACTTCGGCAACGGCGAAGCGCCCGCGCCGACGGGAACCCGGCATCGGCGCTCCACCCCCTATCAGGCCTACCGGACCGCCGACGGCTACGTGACGATCGGCGCCAACACCGACCGGCTGTGGTTGCGGCTGATCAACGACGTGCTCAAGCGCCCCGACTGGGCCGACGACCCGCGCTTCGTCGACCTGCCCGCACGGATGGCCAACATCGACGAACTCGAACGCGAAATCGAGTCCATCACAACGACATTGCCGACCAGCGCCTGGGTCGAACGGATGGACGCCGCTGGCGTGCCCGGCGGCCCGGTGCTCACCTACGAAGAGGCGCTCGCCGACCCCCACGTGCTGGCGCGCGGCATGATCGTCGAACTCGAGCATCCGGTGATCGGGCCGATGCGCACCATCGCGCCGCCCACCCGGTTCTCCGACATCGACTACAGCGTGCGCTCCCCCGCGCCGTGGCTCGGCCAGCACACCGTGTCGGTGCTGACCGAACTGGGAATCGACCGCGACGAACTCGAACGTCTGCTCGCCGAAGGAATCCTCTACGACGCCCACCCCGAACTACAGGAGCAAGTGCAATGAGTGACGAGATCCTCGTCGAGCGCGACGGCGCCGTGGCCACGGTCGTGCTCAACAAGCCCGACAGCCACAACGCCATCTCGCTGGCCATGTACCAGCGGATCCCCGACGAGTTCGCCGCGCTCGACGCCGATCCGGAGATCAAGGTCGTCGTCGTGCGAGGCGCCGGGACCAAGAGCTTCGCCTCAGGCGCCGACATCAGCGAGTTCGAGGAGGTGCGCGGAAACGCCACGGCGGCAAAGGCTTACAACGAGCACGTCGCCGCTGCCGAGCACGCCGTCGAAGGGCTGAGCAAGCCGACGATCGCGATGGTCCACGGCTACTGCATCGGGGGCGGCTGCGGCATCGCGCTGGCCTGCGACCTGCGGTTCGCCGATGAGCGATCCCGGTTCGGCATCACGCCGGCCAAGCTGGGCCTGGTCTACAGTCTGGAGTCGACCAAGCGTCTCGTCGACGTCGTCGGACCGTCGCGGTCGAAGTGGATCCTGTTCTCTGGCCAGCCCGTTTTCGCCGAGGACGCGCTGCGTCTCGGGCTGATCGACGAACTCATCCCCGCCGACGAGCTGGAGGACCGGACCTATGAGTTCGCCCGGCTGATCACCACGCGAGCGCAATACAGCGTGCGCTCCGCCAAGCGCATCGTGAACGTGATCCTGGCCGGCCAGACCGAGGACGACGACGTCACCACCGAGATCCGCAACTCCTCGTTCGACACCGAGGACTACGCGGAGGGAGTCCGGTCGTTCCTGGAGAAGCGCAGCCCGAGGTTCACCTGGTCATGACCACCACCGATCCCGGGATGTCCGCCGATCCCGTCGCCGCCGCGCGCCGCGCCGCCGAGGTCGCCGAACCGGAGTTCGGCCGCTACTTCCTCATCCACTTTCTCGGACTGTCGATCGCCTATGACGACGACGAGCAAAGCTGCACCGTCACACTGCCTTTCGCGCCGCACCTGTGCAACGCGGCGGGCGTGGTGCACGGCGGGGTGCTGTCCACCGTACTCGACATCTCGATGGGCCACGCCTGCCAGAAATATCTGTCCGCCGGATCCACGATCGACATGGAGATCCACTTCGCGCGGGCGGTCCGCACCGATGCTGTGTGCACCGGCCGCATCCTGCACGGCGGTCGGCGCATCGTGCACCTGGAGTCTCGTCTGTTCGATGACCGTGGCCGCCTCGCGGCATCCGCCACCGGTTCGTGGTTCCGACACGAGACCACTTAATCCCAACCAACACTCAACGAGGAGAACACGATGCGACTCAAGGCACTGCTCGCATTGGTGGCCACATTCGCCGTCTTCATCCTGACGGCATGCGGCGCAGGCAGCGGCTCCAGCGAATCCGCCGAGGACTATCCGTCCAAGCAGCTGGATTGGACGATCGCGTTCGGTCCCGGCGGCGGCAATGATTTGATGGCCCGCAAGCTGGTGCAGATCATCCAGGATCAAGGGCTCTACCCCGCCGATATCGCCGTCGAGAACCGCGAAGGTGGCAGCGGCGCCACCGGCTGGGGCTACCTGATGTCGAAAGCCGGTGACCCGTACAACATTTCGACCACCTCCGGGTCCTTTTTGACCACGCCGCTGCAGTCGGACCCCGGCTGGACCTATAAGGACTTCACCCACGTCGGCCTGATGGCCACCGACGACGCGCTGCTGGTCGTCGACGGCAAGAGCCCCATCAAGACCTACGAGGACTGGGTGCGCTTCGCCAAGGACAAGGGCAAGGTCGTCGTCGGCGGCATCGGCACCGTCAACGTGGACTTCATCCTGCAGTCGCTGATCGCGAAGAAAGAGGGATACGAGATCGAGTACGTGCCCTTCAACGAAGAGGGCCAGCTGCAGACCTCGCTGCTGTCGGGTGCTCTCGAAGGGATGGTGTCCAACCCCGGATCCATTCTGGGACAGGTGAAGTCCGGCGACATGAGGCCGCTGCTGTTCACCGGCAAGGAGCGGCTGCCCGCGCTGCCCGACGTGCCCACCGGCGAGGAGAAGGGCATCAAGGACCTCCCGTCGATGCCGCGCGGCCTGATCCTGCCGCCCGACGTGCCCGACTACGCGCGCGACTGGTGGATCAAGACCATGCAGCAGGTCGTCAAGTCCGAGGAGTGGCAGCAATTCCTGGACCAGAACTATCTGACCCGCGACGAACTCTGGGGTGACGACTTCACCGCCTACCTGGAGACGACCACCAATGATTTCGAGACGACGCTGAAGGAGCAAGGCGCACTGTGACGGCGACATCGCGTCCCACTGCACCTGCGGCCCGCGGCCGCCACGTCAACTGGTCCAAGCTGGCGTTCCTCGGTGTGCTGCTGCTCGCCTTCGCCTTCTACACCGAGATGGCGATGGGCATGGAGTGGCGCACCGCCGCGGGCCGCATCGGCCCGGGTTTCTTTCCTCGCATTCTCGGCGTGACGGCCATCGCGATCATCGTGATCGCGGTCGTGCGCGAAGTCGTCTCCGGCTCAAGCGAAGAGCAGACCGACCAGGTCCAGGCCGCCGAGGAGGCCGCCGAACCCGACCTCGGCAGGCACACGCCGGCGCTGATCGCGTTCATCGGCGCCGCGGCGCTGTTCGTCGCGCTGTTCGGCGTACTCGGCGCCGCGCTGGCCGGCGTGCTGTTCCTCGGCGTGACGCTGTGGTTCCTGGACCGTGAACACCACATCCGCGCGGTGATCATCGCCGTCGTGGTTCCGATCGCGTTGTATTTCGCCCTGCAGGTTGGTCTGAACGCCGGGCTGCCCGAGGGCATTCTCCCGCTCAGTTAAGGAGAACCATGTCCGACCTGATGACCGGCCTCGCCACGCTGTTGACGATGCAGAACCTGCTTCTGCTCGCCGGCGGCGTGTTGATCGGCATGATCGTCGGCGTCATCCCCGGTGTCGGCCCGTCAGCAGGGCTGGCGATCCTGCTGCCGGTGACATTCGGCCTCGACCCCACCGGCGCCATCGTCATGCTGGCCGCGGTGTATTACGGCGCGATGTACGGCGGCACCATCACGTCCGTGCTGATCAACACGCCGGGTGAATCCGCCACGGTGGCAAGCACATTCGACGGCTATCCGCTGGCCAAACAGGGGCGGGCGGGACCTGCCCTCGTGATGGCCGCGGTGGCCTCGTTCGTCGCAGGCACCATCGGCGCGCTGCTGATGAGCTTCGCCGCGCCGGCGACCGCCGCGTTCGCCAGGACGTTCGGCCCGCCCGAGTACTTCCTCATCGTGATGGCCGGACTGCTCACCGTCATCGTCATCCTGCGCGGCAACAAGCTGCTCGGCGCGCTGTCGGCGCTCATCGGGTTCGCCATCGGCACCGTCGGCGTCGACATCGGCGGCGGTGAGCGCCGCTACACCTTCGGTGCCGTCGAGCTCATCAACGGTGTCGACTTCATCCCGGTCGCCATCGGGCTCTTCGCCGTCGGTGAGGTGCTGCACACGCTGTGGCGCGGCGGACACCTCGAACGCCTCGACTTCTTCGGCGTGTCGGCGCGCAGCCGCGGATTCTGGCCCAACCGCAACGACATCCGCGAGTCGGTCGGACCGACGTTGCGCGGCTCGTTTCTGGGATTCGGTGTCGGGTTGACGCCAGGCGCGGGCGCGACGGTCGCGTCGCTGATGTAGTACAACGTCGAGAAGTCCGTGTCGCGCACACCGGAGAAGTTCGGCAAGGGCGCGATGGCCGGCCTCGTCGGCCCGGAATCGGCGAACAACGCCGCGTCCTCCGGCGCCATGGTTCCGCTGCTGACACTGGGCATCCCGGGTGGCGGCGCAACGGCCGTGCTGCTCGGCGGGTTCCTGATGTGGGGCCTGCAGCCCGGTCCGCTGCTGATGCAGGAGAACCCGGAATTCGCGTGGGGGTTGATCGCCAGCATGTACCTCGGCAACGCGATGCTGCTGGCCGTCAACGTGTTCTGCATCCCCGCGTTCGCCAGCATCGCCCGCGTGCCGTTCAAGATCCTCGGCCCGATCGTGGTTTTGCTGTGCACGCTAGGCACTTTCGCGGTCAACAAGAGCCTGCTCGACGTGCAGATCATGCTGGCGTGCGGTGTGCTCGGCTTCTTCATGCGCCGCTACGGCCTGTCCACCGCCGCGTTGGTCATCGCGCTGGTGCTGGGACCGCTCGCCGAGGAGTCGCTGCGGCAGACGATGCAGATCTCCGGCGGCGCGCTCAACGTGTTCGTCGAGCGCCCGACGTCGGTCGGCATCCTGGTGTTCATCGTCTTCCTGCTCCTGCTGCCGCTGTTGCGGGCTCCGGCTGCCCGCGCGAGCAAGGCTGCGCTGCAACGGATCTCGGGCGGCCGCCGCGGCGGCCCGACACCCGAGCGGCCTGACGAGACGCTGGAACCGGGCACCGACGTCCGCCCCAACGACGAACGGGAACACGTCGGATGAACGTCGGCAGCCTGCTGCTCACCGCTGCGGCGGCGCTGTTGGGCGCGACGATCGCCACCCTGCTGCACCTGCCTGCGGCACCGCTGCTCGGGGCGATGGTCGGGGTCGCTGTGGTCAACATCGCGACCTCCTCGGCGTTCCCGATCGCGCCTGCGGGTCGCTGGATCGTGTACGTCTGCATGGGCTGGCTGCTGGGCATGAGCGTGAACGCCGACACGCTCAAGCAACTGCGCGACGCGTTCGTGCCGATCGCGGTGACCGTCGTCGCCTTCCTGGTCTTCGGGTTGGTCGCGGCGTGGTTGCTGTGGCGGTTCACATCGATCGACTCGCTGACCGCGCTGCTGGCCACCGCCCCGGGCGGCATCGCCCAGATGGGCGCGTTCTCGGCCGGCGCGGGGGCCAATGTTCCGATCGTGCTGACCGTGCACGTGCTGCGCATCACCTCGGTGATCGTGTTGATGTCGGTCGGCCTGAGATTGATGGGAGACGCGGTTGAGCGCGAAGCGACCGCTCGATGACATCCGCGTGGTCGATTTGAGCCGCGCACTCGCCGGCCCGTACGCGACGATGATGATGGCCGACGCCGGTGCCGACGTGGTCAAGGTGGAACCGCCTGGCGGCGACGACAGCCGCGGCTGGCTGCCCTACATCGACCGCAACGGCCACCGCGAGTCGGCCTACTACGTGTCCGCGAACCGCAACAAGCGCTCCGTCGTGCTCGACCTCAAGCGCGCCGAGGACGCCGACCGGTTGCGCTGGCTGGCCAGCCGCGCCGACGTCCTCGTCGAGAACTACCGCCCTGGAGTGCTGGAGAAACTTGGCCTCGGGCTCGACGAGCTGCGCGCGCTCAACCCGCGGCTGATCACGCTGTCCATCACCGGCTTCGGACGCGGCGGCCCGAGCGGAAAACGCCCCGGCTTCGACCAGATCGTGCAGGCCGAGGCGGGGCTGATGTCGTTGACCGGGCAGCCGGGCGGCACGCCGCAGCGGGTCGGACTGCCGATGGCAGACATCCTCGCCGGCCTGTTCGGCGCTTTCGGGGTGATGAACGCGCTGCGCGCGCGGGAGCGCACCGGCCGCGGCCAGCACGTCGAAACCTCGCTGCTGGCAGCGGTCGTCGGCGTGCACGTGTTCCACGGCGTCGGCTGGCTGTCCGCGGGTGTCGAGCCGGTGCTGACCGGCAACCGGCACCCGTCGATCGCCCCGTACGGCGTGTTCAGCTGCGCTGACGCCGACATCGTCATCGGCGTCGGGTCAGAGGCGCTGTGGCGCAGGTTCGCACCGATCGTCGGCCTCGACCCCGGCCGTGTTGACATCGCCACCAACACCGAGCGGGTGGCCAGGGCCGAGTCCCTGCAGAAGGAGATCGACGCGCTGCTGGCCGACCGGACCGCCGGCGACGTCCTGACCGCGCTGGATGCGGCGGGCGTACCCGCTGGCCGGATACGTACCATCCCGGAGGTATATGACTGGGAGCAGGTTCGGGACACAATGGTGTTGACCCTGCCCCACCCCACGCTGGGAGACCTGAACGTGCCCGCTTCACCGCTTGCGCTGTCGGAGGGTGGGGCGCCGCGCGCCGACGCGCCGCCCGCGCTGGGCGCGGACCAGGACGAAGTCTTCGCCGAGTACGCCGCCCGGGGTGGCCGATGACCGACCGAGTCGCTGTCGTCGGTGGTGGCATCCTCGGCGTCGCGGTCGCCCGCGAGTACCTCAAACGCCACCCCGACGGCGATGTGACGCTGTTCGAGAAGGAGGACCGGCTGGCGTCGCACCAGACCGGACGCAACAGCGGCGTGGTGCACGCAGGCCTCTACTACGAGCCCGGATCGAACAAGGCAGTGCTGTGCCGCCGCGGCGTCGGGCTGCTCGAAGAGTTCTGTGAGCAACGCGGCATTCGTCGGATCGCGTGCGGCAAGGTTCTGGTCGCGCTCGACGACGTCGAACGGGCCCGGCTGGACAACATCAAGGAACGGGCGATCGCCAACGGGGTGCCCGGCGTTCGCATCATCGGCCCCGACGAACTGCGCGAGCTGGAACCGCATGTGCGCGGCGTCGCCGCTCTGCACTCGCCGTCGACGTCGATCGTCGACTTCGCCGAGGTGACACAGGCGCTGGCCGCCGACGCGACCGGCGACGGCGCGAAGATCTGTCTCGGCCACGAGGTCGTCGCGGTGCGAAACACCGGCACCGAGGTGGTGGTGACGGCCAGGAATGCAAGCGGTTCCGCGCAGTCCGCGTTCGACCGGATCATCGTCTGCGGGGGGCTGCACAGCGATCGGCTCGCCGAAATGGTCGGCGACGCAGCCGATCCGGTGATCATGCCGTTTCGCGGCGAGTACTACAAGCTCAAACCCGAACGGCGCAACCTCGTCAACGGTCTGGTCTACCCGGTTCCCGACCCGCGCTACCCGTTCCTCGGCGTACACGTCACGCCGCGCGTCGACGGCGAGGTCCTCATCGGCCCCAACGCCGTGCTCGCGCTGGCCCGCGAGGGCTACACCTGGGGCAAGGTGTCGGTCTCCGATCTCGCCGAAGTGGCTCGCACACCGGCGTTTTGGCGGTTCGCGCGGCAGCACTGGCGCACCGGGATCACCGAGATGTACGGGTCGCTGAGCAAGCGGCGATTCGTCGCGGCCGCGCGGGCTTACGTGCCAGAACTCGACGTCGACGACGTCGTGCCGGGCGTGGCGGGCATCCGCGCTCAAGCGCTCGACCCCGACGGCGGCCTCGTCGACGACTTCCGCATCAGCATCCGCGACCGCGTCGTACTGCTGCGCAACGCGCCGTCGCCGGCTGCGACCTCGTCGCTGGCCATCGCCGAGCACATCCTGACGACCATCGAGACCGAAAGGTGAACAGATGACCCAACCGCTGTCCCAAGGACTTTGGGGTGTCCTCGCGACGCCTTTCGACGAACGTCTCGATGTCGACCTCGACTCGCTGCGCAACGAGGTCAACTCGTTCGTCGCCGACGGGTGCGGCGGCCTTGTCGCGCTCGGCGTGTTCGGGGAGGCGGCGTCACTGAACCCTGACGAAGCCGACAGCGTGGCCCGCACCGTCGCCTCGTCCACCGACCTGCCGTACGTGCTTGGCCTTTCGGAACGCGAACCCGACGCGGTCATCGCCCAGGCCGGCCGGCTGCTCGAGGCCGTGCCGCGCCCTCCGGTCGCGCTGATGGCCCAAATCGCCGACACTGATCCGGCCGTCGCCGCCGCGTCGCTGAAACGCCTGCACGACGCCACCGGAATCGGCATCCTCATCCAGGACTACCCGGTGATCTCCGGGGTCCACGTCACCGATGAGCAGGTCGTCGAGATCGTGTCGGGCTGCCCGTTCGCGGTCGGAGTGAAATCCGAGACCCCACCGACATCCGTCGCGGTGGCCCACCTCGTGCCGAGGGTCGACGTGCCGGTGTTCGGCGGGCTGGGCGGCGTGGGTCTGCTCGACGAACTGGCCGCAGGCTCTGCGGGCGCGATGACCGGCTTCAGCCATCCGGCCGCGCTGGCCGCGGTGTTGCGCGCGCACAGCGACGGCGGATTCGAAGCGGCCAGGGCCGCATGGGCGCCATGGCTTCCGTTGGCCAACTTCGAAGGACAACTCCGGGTGGGTTTGTCGATTCGCAAAGAGCTGCTGCGGCGGCGTGGCGTGATCAGCACCGGCCGAGTGCGGCCACCGGCGATGCCGCTACCGGACTCGCTGGTGCCGCTGCTCGAGCAGCATCTCGCCACCCTGCCCGCCACCGCCACGCGCTAAGAGGAGCCAACCGAATGGATTTGGGAATCACCGGACGTACCGCGCTGGTGCTCGGCGCCAGCGGCGGCCTCGGCGGCGCCATCGCGGTGCGACTCGCCGAAGAAGGCGCCAACGTCGCCGCCGCCGGACGCTCGGCCGACAAGCTGGCCGACACCGTCAAGCGGATCGAAGCCGCGGGTGCGAAGGCGCTGCCGTTGGTCTGGGATCTGAGCGACCTCGACCAGGTCGATGCCCGCATCACCGAGATCGAAAACGCTTTGGGCCCAGTGGACATCCTCGTCAACAACACCGGCGGCCCGCCGCCGACACCCGTCACCGGCCAGGACCCCGACGTGTGGCGGTCGAGCTTCGAGCAGATGATCCTCTCTGTCATCGTCATCACCGACCGTGTGCTGCCCAGGATGCGGGAGCGCGGCTGGGGTCGCATCCTGACATCCACGTCGGGCGGTGCGCTCAGCCCGATCCCGAACCTCGCGATATCGAACACGTTGCGCGCCAGCCTGCACACCTGGTCGAAGACGCTCTCCGACGAGGTGGGCCGCGACGGTGTCACCTCCAACATCATCGTGCCCGGCCGGATCGCCACCGCCAGAACCGAATTCCTCGACACACGGCGCGCCGAGCGAGAAGGCCGCAGCGTCGAGGACGTGATGGCAGACAGCGCGTCGGCTATGGCGCTGGGCCGCTACGGCAAGCCCGACGAATACGCCGACGTGGCGGCGTTTCTGTGCAGCGAACGCGCGTCCTACGTCACCGGATCGGTCATCCGCGTCGACGGCGGACAACTCAAGAGCGCGAACTGATCTGACCCTGAGCCGAAAGGGACGTTGATGCGACTGCGCACCGTGCGGCTCGACGAGACGACCGCCGCCTGCGTCGCCCTGCCCGACGGCAGACTGGCCCGCGTCGAGAAGATCGTCGACGGCGCGCCGAGTGATCTGTTGGCGCTGCTGGAGACCGAGGCGCTCGACGCGCTCGCCGAGGCCGTCGCCGCGGGTGTCGACGACACCGCCTGTGTCGACCCGCACTCACCCGTCGCGGCGCCGTGGCTGCGGCCCCGCAAGATCCTCGGCATCGGCCTGAACTACGGTGCGCACGCGGGCGACCTCGGCGAGAGTGCGCCGCGCACGTCGCCGGCGTCGTTCCTCAAGGGCGACCACACGATCGTCGGGCCAGGCGAGCCGATCGTCGTGCCGCCGGGCATCGGCAAGGTCACCGCGGAAGCCGAACTGGGCCTGGTGATCGGGCGGACCTGCTATCAGGTCAGCGTCGACGACGCGATGTCCTATGTGGCGGGCGTGGTTCCGGTCCTCGACCAGACCGCGGAGGCGATTCTGCTGGAGAATCCCCGCTACCTGACGCGGGTGAAGAACTACCCGACGTTCTTCTCCTTCGGGCCCGACCTGATCACGCTCGACGAGGTGTTGTCGCACGGGCCGCTTTCGGGCCTGCGGGTGGCCACCGTGCACAACGGCGCGGTGCACCGCAAGGACACCGTCGCGGGGATGACATTCTCACCGGCCGAGCTGCTGAGCTTCCACAGCCAGGTGATGCCGTTCTACCCGGGCGACATTCTGTCCACCGGCACGCCGGGAGCGGTGCCGATCGTGCCCGGCGACGTCGTGACGTGCGAACTCGGCGACGGCCTTGCGTCTTTGACGAACCCGGTTCAGTAGCGTCAGCGGCGCTGCTGCGCCCCGACGCGCTCGGCGGCCATCGCCACCGCGGCCTCGCGGGCGGCGCTGGCCTCGTCCTCGGTCAATGTCCGGTCCGCCGCGCGGAACCGCAGCGCCAACGCCAGCGACTTGCGGCCCTCGCCGATCTGCGGGCCGGTGTAGACGTCGAACAACCGGACGTCTTCGAGCAATTCGCCTGCGCCCTCGCGAACCGCATCCACGACGCTCTGGGCGGCGACGTGCTCGTCGACGACGAGCGCGACGTCCTGGAACACCGCGGGGAACGGCGACACCCTCGGCGCGGGCAGTCTCTCGATGATCGGCACGGCGTCGAGGTTCAACTCGACCGCGCAGGTGCCCTTCGGCAGCCCGCAGCGTTCGATCACCCCGGGGTGCAGTTGGCCGGCATGCCCGACGACGGTGTCGCCGACCAGAACCTCGGCGCAGCGGCCGGGATGCCACGGAAGATATTGCGCCTGACGCAATGTCACATCGACGCCCGCCGCGCGGCCGATGATGCGGACCGCTTCGAACGCGTCGCTGGCCTCGGCGGGTCGCCCGGGCCCCCACGGGCCCGGAAGCTCGCGGCGGCCGGTGAGCACCACACCCACATGCTCGGGCTGACGCGGCAGCGACGCGTCGAGCATCGCGATCTCTTCGTCGGTGGGCCTGCGATCGGTCGGGATCCGCTCCACGGCACGGGTTTCCGACGTCGGCTCGACCACCTGCTCGATGGAGAACAGAGCCGCATCGACCACGCCGCGGGACACGTTGCGCGCCAACGCCTCCAACAGCCCCGGTAGCAGCGTGGTGGCCAATTCCGGGCGGTCGGCCTCCAGCGGGTTGAGCACATGAGTGGTCGACCGGCGTGGGTCGTCGGCGGGCAGGCCCCACAGGTCGAACACCTTCGCAGGCAGAAAGGGTGTCGGCAGAATCTCGACATACCCGCTGAGCGCCAAGGACTTTCCGATCGCCCGGCGTCGCTTCTGCACCGGTGTCAAACCCCTGCCCGCGGGCGCCTGCGGCAGCACAGACGGGATGATGTCCAGTCCTTGCAGCCGCAGCACTTCCTCGACGAGGTCGGCCGGCTGCTTGAGGTCGGGCCGCCAACTCGGCGGAATCACGGTCACGCGGTCGCCGTCGGCGGTGACGGCGGCGCCGATCTGGATCAGCCGCCGCTGCGTGGTGCCCTGCGGGTACTCGAGGCCTGCGGTTCGGTCCGGCAGGTCGGCAGGCATGCTCACCGCAGGTTGTGACCAGTCGTCGCGCGGCGGATCACCACGCCAATCGGTCAACACGGACTGCACTGTGCCACCAGCGATTTCGGCGAGCAGCGCGGCGCAGCGGTCCAACGCGGCGACCGAAACGGCCGGGTCGACGGCACGTTCGTAGCGGCGGCCGGCCTCGCTATAGAGGTGCAGCCTGCGCTGGGTGCGCGACACCGCGGCCGGATCCCACACCGCGGCCTCCAGCAGCACGTCGGTGGTGGTGTCGCGGACCTCGGTGGTGCCTGCGCCCATCACCCCGCCGATGGCGGCGGTGGCGACGTCGTCGACGATCAGCACGTCGCCGGTGTCGAGCTTGCGCTCGATGTCGTCGAGGGTCACCACCGTCTCCCCCGGCTTGGCGAACCGGACCCGAAAGCCGCCGGTGATCAGGCTGCGGTCGTGGGCGTGCATCGGGTGACCGAGCTCGAGCATCACATAGTTGGTCACGTCGACGGCGGGTGAGATCGCCCGGATGCCGCTGAGCAGCAGCCGTCGCTGCAGCCACCACGGCGACACGGCGACCGGGTCGATACCGGTGACGGGGCGCAGGCTGAACCGCTGTACGCCGGTGCCCGCATCGATTGTCACCGGCAGCGCCTCGCCGTCGGCGGGCAGCGCGGCGACGTTGGCGGGATCGACGAAGTCGAGGTCATAGGCGTTGGCGATCTCGCGGGCCATGCCGCGCACGGAAAGGCAGTAGCCGCGGTCCGGGGTGATCGCCAGGTGGAACACGGTGTCGTCGAGGCCGAGCACGTCGGCGGCCGCTGTCCCCGGCTCGGCCGTGCCCGGCGGCAGCACGAGGATGCCGGAATGGTCGGTGCCCAGGTTGAGCTCGGCCGTCGAGCAGATCATCCCGTCGGAGATGCGGCCGTAGGTCTTGCGCGAGGTGATGGTGAAGTCGCCGGGCAGCGTGGTTCCGGGCAGCGCCACCACGACGAGATCGCCCACCGCGAAGTTCGTTGCGCCGCATACGATGTCGCGTGGCTCAGGTTCGCCGACGTCGACTTTGACCGCACGGATCGGCTTCTTGAACTCGGTGAGCTCTTCGATTTCGAGAACCCTGCCGACCGTCAGCGGGCCGCTGACCGGCCCGACCGGGATGACCTCTTCGACCTCGTGGCCGATGCGGATCAGGGTCTGCTCGAGCTCGTCGGCGGGCACGTCCCAGCCGGGTGCACCGGCTTGCACGGCCTCCCGCAGCCAGCTGTAGGGAAGTCGCATCAGGCGCCAACTCCGAACGGCAGCGAGAACCGCACGTCGCCCTCGACCATGTCACGCATGTCGGGGATGCCGTTGCGGAACTGCAGGGTGCGCTCCAACCCCATGCCGAACGCGAAGCCGGAGTACACCTCGGGATCGATTCCGCAGGCGCGCAACACATTCGGATTCACCATCCCGCAGCCGCCCCACTCCACATAGCCGGGCCCGCCCTTCTTGTTCTCGAACCACACGTCGACTTCGGCCGACGGCTCGGTGAACGGGAAGAAGTGTGGCCGGAACCGGGTGCGGCCCTGCGGACCGAACTCCGCGCGCGCGAACGCGTCGAGCGTGCCGCGCAGGTGAGCCATCGTCAGCCCCTTGTCCACGGCGAGCCCCTCGACCTGGTGGAAGACAGGGGTGTGGGTGGCGTCGAGTTCGTCGGTGCGGAACGTGCGGCCGATCGAGATGATGTAGACCGGCAGGTCGCGTTCCAGCAGCGCGCGGATCTGCACCGGCGAGGTGTGCGTGCGCAGCACCTGCCGCGAGCCCTCCGGGGCGATATAGAACGTGTCCTGCTCGCTGCGGGCGGGGTGGTCGGGCGGGAAGTTCAACGCGTCGAAGTTGAACTGCTCGGTTTCGACCTCGGGGCCCTCCGCCAGTTCCCAACCCATCGCCACGAACGTGTCCGCGACGTGCTCGGCGAGGATCGTGATCGGATGGCGGGCACCCAGCGGCTGACGCGTCGACGGCAGCGTCACGTCGATGGTCTCGGCGACCAGCACCGCCGCGTCGCGCTCGGCCCGCAGCACGGCGAGGCGCTCGTCGTAGCTGCGCTGCGCCTCGGCGCGCGCCACGTTCACCCGCCGGCCCGCGTCGGCGCGGTCGGCCTTCGGCAGCGAACCCAGCGCCTGGCGGGCCAGGGCCAGCGGCGAGCGGTCACCGAGGTGCTCGGTCTTGGCGCGGGCCAGCGCGTCGAGATCACCGGCCAAATCGAACGCGTGCTTGGCCGCACTGACCAGCTTGGCCAGCGCTTCCTCCGACAAATCTATGGGCTGATCAGCCACTCGGCGATCATAGGCGATGGCGCGATGAGAGCCTCATCACGCAACCCCGGGCTCGAGCGCTCCGTCTGGCGGTGCGGTGGCTGACCGGCGGCGCAGCCGGGAGCGCGCTCGTTCGCCGACCAGCGCGCCTGCGATGCCGGAAACCGTCGCCGCCAGCAGCGACAGCCCAGTGTTGGCCAGCATCAGGTAGCCGAAGGCCACGCCCACGCCTGCCAGCACGCAGCGCAGCACCGTCCATGCCGTGGGGTGACGGAACCGGGTCGACAGGGCCATGCCGAGCAGCAGCGCCACGGCGTGGCCCGTGTCGGTGAAGTCCCTGCCCACGGCCACGACGGCGACGGCGACGCCGACCCACCACCCCGTCCACGCCGACCGCCACCAGCGCGGGATCGCCGACGTCAGCGCGCCAAGCACGGCCGAAGCGCCGTAGCTCATCCCGACGTCGGTCGCCCTGGTCACGTCGGCCGATATCCAGCCGAACGTGACGGCCGCGGTGAGGCCGATGGCGACCAGCACCGTCGCGCCGACGTGGCCGACCGCGAACGCGATGAGCAGCCGAGCACTGCGCCACAGCAGTTCGGCGGTCGCGAGCAGGCACACCAGGCCGGGCAGCCAGACAAAGATCGGGCCCGCGTCGATCACGAACGCGCTGACCAGCAGGGTGCCGACGTGTCCGCGGCTGAGGTTGTGCAGATTGGTGCTGGCATGGCTGATCACCCTGTCGTGTATCCGGGGCTCGGCCGTTCCCAGCGCGGTCGTCACCACGGCCAGGGTCGCGGCGTAGCCGAACGTGATGCGGATCCGGGTCAGCGCCCGCAGCAGGCCGAACAACATCACCGACCACTATGCTTCGGCGATGTCGTCGTTCTCCTCGTCCTGGCCTGGCAACTGTCTGCGAGTTTTCACCCGATACATCGCGAGGTCGGTCGGCACCCCGTCCTGCTTGGGCAGGAAGAGCGGCCGTCGAATTCGCTTGGCGGACAGCCCAAGAACCTCGAACTCGTCGGCGGGTATGCGGTCCATCGTGGTCTGCGAGACGATCAGCCCGCCCCGCGTCGCGCGCTCCATCACCCTGGCGGCGATGTTGACGTCGACGCCGAGCCAGTCCGAGCCGATCCGCTGCGGTCGCCCGGTGTGCACACCGGCGCGCATGCGGGGCGTATAGCCGTCCACGTCAACGGTTTTCACCGCATCGAGGCTGGTGCGCACCGCCTGGACCGCGGTGGCGGGTTCGGTGAACACGGCCATCGTGCCGTCACCCATGCGTTTGACGATGCGTCCGCCGGCCTCCAGCAGCGGTGGTTCGATCACCTGCGCGACCCGCCGCAGCAGCCGCAGCGTGGCGTCGTCACCGGCCTTCAACGCCCACGACGAGAATCCGACGAGATCTGTAAAGACAAGTGTCACCTCGCGATTGACCGGTTTGCCCGACACCCGCTCGGTCAACGCCTGCCACACCTGCAACCCGGCCAGGCTCACCTCGCGGGAGGCCGCGTGGCGCTCCAGCAACCGGTCGGCCGCGCGGGCGGCGACACTGGGCCCGCCAAGTCCGCTCGCGGACAACGGATCACCGAATTCCGGGTCGCCAGGAAGGGCGCGGCGAGCGCGCCGGACGAACGCGACGAGGTTCGGGTTGTGATTTGTGTTGCGGATCCAGGTCGACGGCTTTGCCGGTCGCCGTGAGGACGGCGCGCGATCCGATGCCTTGTTCGTTTCTCCGGTACCGCCGGATCGTTCGTCGAACGATTCGACACCCATTGCGCAAGATTAGATGGCCGTTATTTGCCGGAGCAAACGGGCCGGTTGAGGTGGTTCGGCGGGTTTGCTCGCGAACCGGAAACCCGCTGCACAGGCGACCGCGGCGCGCCGCGAAATCATGGACAACGCACGTTGTCACTATTATCGTTGAGGTGTGACGGCGAGCACACCGAAGAGGGGGGCCAAGCGAGCCGATCCGCTCGGTCCGGACTCACTGACCTGGAAATACTTCGGCGATCTGCGCACCGGAATGATGGGCGTCTGGATCGGTGCGCTGCAGAACATGTACCCCGAACTCGGTGCCGGTGTCGAAGAGCATTCGATCCTGTTGCGTGAGCCGCTGCAGCGCGTTGCCCGGTCGGTGTACCCGATCATGGGCGTCGTCTACGACGGGGACCGCGCCCCCGAAACCGGCGCGCAGATCAAGGGCTTCCACACGACGATCAAAGGCGTCGACTCCGAGGGGCGGCGCTATCACGCGCTCAACCCGGAGACGTTCTACTGGGCGCACGCCACGTTCTTCATGCTGGTGATCAAGGTCGCCGAGTACTTCTGCGGTGGACTGACCGAAGCCGAGAAACGCCAACTGTTCGACGAACACGTCCGCTGGTACGCGCAATACGGTATGAGCATGCGGCCGGTGCCGAAATCATGGGAGGAGTTCTGCGAGTACTGGGACCGGGTCTGCCGGGAACAGTTGGAGATCAACCAGGCCACCCGCGACATCTTCGACATCCGCGTTCCGAAACCGTGGTTCGTCTTGATGCCGACCCCGATCTGGGATCAGATCTTCAAGCCGATGGTGGCCGGACAGCGCTGGATCGCTGCGGGAATGTTCGACCCGGTGGTGCGCGAGAAGGCCGGAATGCGGTGGACGCCCGGCGACGAGATCCTGCTGCGGCTGTTCGGCAAGCTCGTCGAATTGGCATTCGTCGCTGTGCCCGACGAGATTCGGCTGCATCCGCGGGCCGTGGCCGCGTACCGCCGCGCAGCAGGCCGAATCCCCGAGGACGCACCGCTGGTGGAGGCGCCGTCGTTCGTCGCGCCGCCGCGCGATCGCCGCGACTTGCCGATGCACTACGTGCCGAAGCGCAGGAGCCTCCTCGACCGCGCGGGCTCGCTGGTGCACACCACGTTCTCGCTCGCCGGTCTGCGCCCGGCCCGTGGCCGCAGCACCGCGGCCTAGCGTCCGCGCCTAGCCCGCGTCCGCCTAGCCTCGGATTGCTCCTCGCGTCCGCCTAAGCTGGCGCTCATGCTCGAATGGTCTGATGTCGACCTCGCCGTACGCGACGCGGTCCGCGACTTCGTCGACAAGGAGGTCCGCCCGCACGTCGACGCGCTGGAAAGCGGTGAGATGGCGCCCTACCCCATCATCCGCAAGCTGTTCACGACGTTCGGCATCGACAAGATGGCCCTCGAGTCGCTGGAGAAGCGCCTGGCGCGGATGCGAGAGGGCGGCGAGAAACCGGCAGGCGGCGGTTCGGGCGGCATGTTCGGCGGCGACGCCGCCCAGGCGAGCATGGGCTTCGTCGTGGTCAGCGAACTGTGCCGGGTGTGCATGGGCGTGGTCACCGGGATGGGCGTCAGCCTCGGCCTGACGGTGCCGACCATCGCCAGCCGCGGCACGCTCGCGCAGCAGGAACGGTGGCTGCCGGGGCTGGTCACCTACGAGAAGGTCGGCGCGTGGGCGATCACCGAACCGGACTCCGGCTCCGATGCTTTCGGCGGCATGAAGTCATACGTCGTGCGCGACGGCGACGACTACATCCTCAACGGGCAGAAGACGTTCATCACCAACGGGCCGGACGCCGACGTCGTCGTCGTGTACGCCAAGCTCGACGAGGGCGACGACACTCCCAAGCGCGACCGCAAGGTGCTGACGTTCGTGCTCGATCGCGGCATGGAGGGTTTCGTCCAGTCAAAGCCGTTCCGCAAGATGGGGATTCACAGTTCCCGCACCGGCGAGCTGTTCTTCAACAATGTCAGGCTCGGCCGAGACCGACTGCTCGGCGAAACCGAGGACAGTGCGGCGGGCGACGGGCGCGAATCGGCGCGGTCGAACTTCTCGACCGAGCGCATCGGGGTAGCGGCGATGGCGCTCGGCGTGATCGAGGAATGCCTCAAGCTCAGCGTCGACTATGCGAAGAACCGCAAGCTGTGGGGCCAGGAGATCGCCCAATTTCAATTGATTCAGCTCAAGCTGGCCAACATGGAAGTGGCCCGAATGAACGTGCGCAACATGCTGTTCCGCGTCATCGAGGCCGCGCAGACGGGCACCCCGATCTCATTGGCCGAGGCGTCGGCGATCAAGTGGTACTGCTCGCAGGCGGCCACCGATGTCGCGATGGATGCCGTGCAGTTGTTCGGCGGCAACGGCTACATGACCGAATACCGTGTCGAGCAGTTGGCCCGCGACGCCAAATCGCTGATGATCTATGCCGGCAGCAACGAGGTGCAGATCACCCACGTGGCCAAGGGCCTCTTGAGCTGACGACTCACTTTTTCAGCGTGAGCAGACGCAAAAGTCCGCCCTGTCCTGGGGCGATTTCTGGGGGTGATTGCAACAGCCACCTTGTTGGAGGTTGTTGTGTATCTGAAGGCTTATCCCTGGATTAT
>NZ_PDCP01000045.1 GCF_002553505.1 Mycolicibacterium agri
ATAACTGGCAATCCAGGTGGTCCCATCACCCTGGCAAAAATCAGGTCACACTGGTCCCATCCTCATGGCAGGCGACACCGGGAACCATCGAGCGAGTCATCTACGACGAAAACGACTGGGCGCCGGCTTCAATGCGGCAGGAGTTCCGCGGCCACAGCGTGATCCTCGAGCCGAGCACGTCCTCGCCCCACACGCTGACCGTGACCGGCAAGAAGTTCGGAACGCTGGTGCTGCTCGTGGTGCCGCCACACACGGACCCCGCCGTGGCGCACACGGCCGTGACGACGGCAGCCGACCCCGACGACGAGTCCACCCCCGAGGAGCTGCTGCAGATGGCGCACCAGCCCAAGCAGCGGCGTCACCGCGGGTCGTCGCCGCACCTCGGCGGCGGGCACGTCCGCGAACCGTCACGCGCCGGGGGCGTCGCCGCGGCAAACGTTCGGTAACCGCGGCGCTGCGCGGCTTGCCAGGAGACCGACTGCCACATGCGTCGTGCAGAACCGACCGAACTGGTTCGCAGGTGATGGCCGACGCGACAAGAGGTTACACAGAGCACCAGATAATCAACGACCGAAGGTCGGCCACCGCCTGCGCGTAAACCAGCCCTCAACACGTCACAGCTCAGCTCTTACGCATATGGACGACCACAGTCAATTGGTCTTCGTCCCGTTCTGGACGACTTCGCGCCAAGTGTCTTGCCACTCCGAGAATTTGTCCGCGATCGCACCTGCATCGACCTCAATTGCGTGAAGGTCCACGCCACCCAGGGATTCCTCGTTCAGCGCCCTGTCGACAGGCGTGCGACCGTGGGCCAACAGTTCCTGTTGCCCTTGTTTGGAGAGAACAAAATCCTGGAGCAGCATTCCCCCGGCGGGATTCCCTGCCTCGCATGGGATTGCATATGCGGATACTTCAGCCACTGCTGGGACCTGTACGGGTTTCCACTCGATCGGTGCGCCCTTGCTTTCCAGTTCGACGATTCGATGGACGAAATTGTTGGCAGCGATCGAGTATTGCCCGGCAATAACTAATTCTGTTGTAGCGGTGTGCCCGTCGGTGATGGCGGCGTTCGAAGCGATCTTGCGGAAGACGTCAACCGCCTGGTCCTTCGTCATCCGCTCAGTGTTCATCAGGTTAGAAACTTGCGCCGCGAACCAGAAGACGTCGGTTCCCTCCATTGCAAGTTTGCCCTTGAACCGCGGGTCGGCTAAGTCCTGCAGAGACTTGGGCGCTTGATCTGGAGGCAACAGCGTTGAATTCCAGGCTGGCACAGTAATTTTCAGTGAGTCGCCAGTGAAGTTTCCGAACTTCGCCTCGGGCACCAGATGCGACACCTCCGGCGACGACGCCGGGGCCAGGACGCCCTCTTTATCAAGCGGATTCATCCCTAGGTAATCAAGCTGGATGACGTCAGAGCCCCGATAGCCAGCAGCGGCTTCCTCTAAAACCCGCTGGCGGATGTCGTCGGTTCCGGCCCGATAGACCGCCACTGTGAGACCGGGATACTTGTCTTCAAAAGGCCCCGTGATGACGTCCGCGTCGTTCAGTTCGGTGTACCAGCTGATCGTGCCGTTGTTGACGGCCTTTGCATCGGCCGCCAAGGTCGCTGCCCGCTTCCCGGGCGGCATACCGTTGACCTTCTGCTGCTCTTGTACGGCCGGGCCGTTCGCACAATCCTTCTTTGCGAGCTGGCCTTCGTCGCCGGTTCCGGCGGGCGCCGAACAGGACGACAACGCCAATACCGTCACAACGGCCACTACCATCGCCGAACTGCGGCGCGCTTTCGGACCGGCAAATCCTCTCAATACACGTTCTATGCACATTCTCGTCAGGGCGATCACCATCCCGCGATTTGAGAAAATATCTAAGATTGAAAATCTACCGGTTCTAGCTGCATCGCGTTCGCTAAGCAGAGAAATGCGCCGCAATGTTCGCGCGCGTTCCTGCTTTGCATCCGATGAGCGGGCACCTACGGGCGTGCTCGACACCCGACAGCTTGTAGGCCGACAGTCTTTAGATCTGCAGCTCTTTGCGGTAGATACGGAAATCGGTCGGTGTACACAGCATCGGCGCAAGATGCGGGTACGCCTCTTCGGTGTGGCCGATCCGCGTAAGGCGATAGCCGAGGCGGTCGTACCACGCCGCGAGGAATTCCTTCGATTCCAGTACCCACTCGCGTGGCACCAGCAGCTCCAGTTGCATCTGCCCGCATCCGTCGTCGCGCATCGATTGCTCGGCGAAGCGCACCAGCTCGGTGCCGACGCCGCGGCCGCGCGCGGCAGGCTCGGTAGCCAGCATCCCGAATTCGCCGGTGTTCGCGTCGAGGCGTTTGACGCAGACGACACCTGTCGGCTGCCCGTCGATGTCGGCGACCACCAACTGCCCGGCCCGTGTCAGGGTGACGACTTCCTCGACAGAGGTACGCGTGGCGTCGTCTCGCCAGAGGCCGCGTTCGGCATCGGCGTAAACACGGTTCACCAGATCGGTGATGTGCTCCATCAACGAAGCATCTTCTGCGGCCGACGCGGGAAGCGTTTCGATCACGCGACCAAAGTAGTTCCCCGTTCAAGGGTCCTCAGGCGCGAACGGATGCCTGACGAGATCGGGCCTCGCCAAAATGGTTTGCTCCATGCGTTCTAGCGAATATCAATATCAAACCAGCAGCCCGAACGAGACGTCTTTGGCTGGCACCACATCCAGCCATGCTGAGGCTAATATGCCATCTGATCAGGTATATCTCAACAACGAAATTGCGTTTCGCCACGCCGATATTGTTTGCACTTGCAACGACTGATACAGCCAGCATTGGTTTTGCTATTTGCCAGCAATGAACGCCGGTTAGTCTGCGTGAAGCATGAAACCCGCCCGGGGTTTCGGCATCCTGAGTCAGGGGGCGAACGTGGCCAACCACATCTTGAGCCAGCAATCCGCCAAATACGTCGGCCGGATCGGTGCTCTGGCGGTCGCCCTCGGCATAAGCACAGGAGTCGCGTCCACGACGGGAGCGCCTGAAGCGGAGGCCGCACCTGACGTGGGCATCTCTATCGGTGGCGTCGGAATCAACAGCGCCTCTGCCACCGCAAAGAGCAGTTTCGGATCGGCAGCCGTTGCGATTGGTCATAACAGCTCCGCAGAAGCCACGAACGGTGTACTCAACCGCGCGATCGCTATCGGCAATAACAGCAGTGCACGAGCGACGAACGGTAACAACAACAGCGCGATCACCTTGGGCGACAACAGCCATACGTACGCGGGCGGCGGCAATAACAACCGTGCCTCGGTGCGCGGGAACAACAGCCACGCCGAGGCGTCACTCGGCAACAACAACAACGCAAGTGTCATGGGCAATGCCTCGGTTGCCCGCGCGGGATGCTTCGATGAAGTCGGCTCACCAAAGTGCACGCCCACCTACAACCAGAACAATCGCAACACTGCGCGCGTGACCGGTAACGACGGCGAGGCGCGCGCCGGGGACGGACAATTCGGAAGTGCCAGCCGCAACACCGCAACGGTCAACGGTAACAACGGTACTCAGGCGTGGGCGACACGCGGCAATAACATCACCGCCGCCGCGACGGGTGATGACAGCTTGGCGTCCGGTGAACGCGGCGACAACATCACCGCGACCGTGAACGGCGACCGTAGCATCGCCGCGGCATACGGCAACGACGCCAGCGCCAGTACCACCGGCGACGTAAGCGCGGCCCTCGCTAACGGCGAGCGCAGCACCGCCACCGTCAACGGCAACCAGAGCATTGCAGAAGTCGGCACGCACGATACTGCCTTCGCTGATGCGACGGCCACTGTAACCGCCGACAACGCAATGGCACTGGCGCACGGCGAGGGTGCCAGCGCAGAGTCGACCGCTGACGGGTGGGGTGCGGCGGCCGGCGCAGGTCAACAGATCTCATGCGATGGCAGCCCCGCCGACCAATGCTTCCATCCCGCCTTCCCCAGTCCGTGACACCGCCATGTCAGATGCTCGCTATGCGAATGGGTGTCAGAGCACATCCAGCACGGCATCCAGCCGGCCGTCGAGGTCGCCTCTGCCGCCTGCATACATCGGGCCTGCACCGTCGGCGAATAGTCGGCGCAACCGCGCCATGCCCATCGCAGTCACCGGCCGCGGCGAATGCAGGCGCAGCGTGATGGCGTCGATCATCGGCTAAACCCGCAGCGCTTCGGCGATCATGGCGGCCTGGGCGATGACGTCGTCCTGCCACGGCTTCAACGGGTGAGCCGGCGAGTTGTCGAAGCTCTGCGCGAACGGATCGGGCACGCCGGTGTCGTGGCCGGTGAGCGCTTCCAGCACCGCCAGCCCGCAGAACGGGACGTGCACCGGCGAGTAGCCGCCCTCATGCGAAAAGACAATCCGGCCCTCGCACACGTCGTCCGCCAGACCGACCAGGGCGCTGGCCATGTCCTTGAACCCCTTCGACGTCACCGTCATACAGCCGAGCGGGTCGACCGCGCTGGGATCAAAGCCGCTGGAGACGAAGATGATGTCGGGCCGGAAGTTTTTGACCGCCGGGATGGCAACGCGTTGGATGGCCGCCAGATAGGCGCCGTTGCCGGAGCCGGCGGGCAGCGGGATGTTGATGTTGGTGCCCTCGGCGCCAGGACCGCCGGAAGCGGTCACGTCGCCGGTGTCCAAGGGGAACAGTCGATCCTGGTGCAGCGAGACCGCCAACACGCCGGGGTCGGTCCAGTAGATCGATTCGGCGCCGTTGCCGTGGTGTACGTCGTAGTCGACGATCGCCACCCGCTCCACACCGAGTGTGGCGCGCACGTATTCGATTGCGACACAGACGTTGGAGAACAGGCAGTAGCCCATGCCCATGTCGCGGCGCGCGTGGTGTCCTGGCGGGCGCACCAATGCGTAAGCGTTGTCGACGGCTTTCGTCAGCACGGCTTCGGCGGCGGCCATGGTGCCGCCCGCGGCGAGCCGCGCTATGTCGTAGGAGCCGGGGCCGAACGGGGTGAACCCGTCGCCGCCGTCGCCACCGCGGGCCTCGCTTTCACGTTCGATACGGTCGACGTAGGCCGCGTCGTGCACCCGCAACAGATCGGCCTTCTCGGCGAACCGCGGTCGCAGCCGGACGAGTTCGTCGATCATCCCGGAGACTTCGACGAGTCCGGCCATTCTGGACTTCGATTCACCGGTTTCGAAATTCAGATGCGGTTGGTTGAAGCCGCCGGCCGGTACGAAGCCGACGTGGGTGCCGGTGTCGTGCCAGGCGTAGCGTTCGTGCCAGATGTAGCCGGTACGTCGGCGTGCGGTCATCGCGGCTGTCCTTTCGCGTCGACAAGGTCGGCTGGTCGTTGGTGCAATGAGTCGAAAAGTTCGGCGACACGGCGCCTTTCGTCGGGAGTGGCCGGCGCGGCGTACGACACCGCGACATATACGACGAAGTTGACGGCCAGCGCGACGACCCCGGACGTCAGCCCACCGAGCACCGGGATGGCGATCGGGTACATCAGTTGCAGCACGCAGGCGGTCGCGAAACCGACGATCATCGCCGCGCATGCCGCGGCGGCATTTCCTCGGCGCCAAAAGATTCCGAGGAACAGCGTCGGCGCCAGCTGCACGATGCCTTGGTAGGACACCTGCGCCAGAGCCACCATGCCGGAGGCCAGCGCGTCGGTGGTGGCCACCGCGACCGCGCCGGCCACTAGCGTGAGCACCCCGACCGACACCTTGCCCCACCGCGCGTCCTCGACGCGGGTGCCGCGCGCGACTCCGACGACGTCGTTGGCGATCTGCGCGCCGAGCGCTTGCAGGTTCGCGCCCACATTGCCCATGGTGGCGGCCAGTACGCACAGCCCCGCGAGCGTGAGGATCAGCGGACCGCCGACCGACGCGGTGATGAACCACACCTGATCGGGGGCGTCGGACACGCCGGGCAGCGTCGACGCCGCCATCGCGAGCAGGCACAGGGCGGACCCGAAGACAAACAGCAGCGGCGACGCCATGACCGCGGCGCGTTTGATCGTGTGTGTGCTGTCAGATGTGAAGAGCCGCACGAAGATATCGGGCCAGCACCAGCCGCCCAATGCGCCGGTGGCGACGAGCGCGAACAGGAACAGCGGTCCGTCGGCGCTACCGGGACCGGGCAGGGTCAAGAACGCGGGGTCGACCTCGCCGAATCCGTGGCCGTTGGTAATCAGCCAGGTGATCAGGCCGAGGATGAGCAGGGTACCGATGAGGTAGGCCACGACGCCCTGGATGAAGTCGCCGATCACCAGGCCGCGGGCGCCGAGGCGCACGGTCCACCACTGGCGCACGACGATCACGGCGATGCCGATGAAAGCGGCGGTGCCCGCCGACACGGCGCCGAATGACAGGTATTCGAACACGAGCGTCAGCGACTGCATGCCGAGCACGATCCACGGGAAGGACGCGATCACGCCGATGACGGCGGCGATGACCCGCACGGCTGTCGACCCGTAGCGCAGGCGCAGCAGGTCCGCCTGGGTGCGCAGGTCGAACCGGCGGCCCCACTCGTGGACGGGCTGGGCCAGTAGGAACATCAGCACGACGGCGAGGATCGAGTAGGAGACGAAGTAGAAGCCGATGGCACCGGCGCTGGCGGCGAGCCCGGCGAATGCGATGAAGATGGTGCCGGGCAGCCACGTGTTGACGAACGCCATCGCCGAGAACATCGGGCCGAAAGATCGTCCGGCCGTGGCGTATTCGCTGAAGTCTGCGCTGGTGCGGGTGCGCTGCAGAATGACGAACAGGATTGCGAGGAAGACCGCGACGCCGCCGTAGCCGATGAGCATCTGCATGCGCTACTTCTCCTTGGCGGAGCTGTCGAGGCGGTACATGACCGCCAGGGAGAGTACGCCGAATGCGCCGGTGAGCAGGAAGTACCAGACCGCCCCGTGACCGAGGATCCAGGTCAGCGGCGGAAAGAGCAGCAGAACGAAATCGATGATCGCAAGCGCGACAACGATCCTCGCGCTCGTTTTCCTTGCCTGCGGATTGCCGATTCCCATCGCGCCCCTTTTTGCCGGAACGTTCCGGCACGCGTTTGAGACTTGTCGCACAGCCCGGCGATGTCAAGAGCAATCGGTGAAAAGTTGAGGTCACTACGATGACCGCATGGCTGCGCGTCGGGTGACGATCGTCGAGATCGCCCAGCGTGTCGGCCTGTCCAAGACCACGGTGTCCGATGCACTGCACGGCGGCGGGCGGGTGTCGGCGGCAACCGCGGCGCGGGTCGTGGAGGCTGCACGCGAACTCGGCTACGTGTCCAATCGCGCGGCCAGGCAACTGCGGGGGCGTCGGGTCGGTGCGTTCGGGATCTACATCCCGCCGATCGCGAGGAACTTCAGCTTCTACATGGACTTCGCGTTCGGGGCCGCGCACGGGTCGGCCGAGCACGACGCGGACCTGACGCTGTTCGCCCGAGAGGCGGATGATGTTGAGCCGCGCCAGTTTCAGGTCGACGGCGTACTCGCCGTCGATCCGCTACCGGGTGACCCGATGCTCGACCGGCTCGTCGCCGCCGGGATCCCCATGGTGACGGCGGGTCGACCGCCGGCCGAGCTCGCCGATGCCGTCGCCGCGGTGATCGAAGCGCCGCACAGCGGGCTTGCCCGTATGGTGCTCGATCACTTGCGCGACAGCGGTTTTCAGCAACCGGCTTTCATCGGATCGGACCGGCGGTTCTATTCGTCGTGGGCCGACGACGTCCGCCAGAGCTACCTGGACTGGTGTGCCGCCAACGGCGTCGAGGCGTATGCGTTCGACTGCCCGCTGGACGCCAGCACCGAGGAGCTCGGCGCCGTGGTGCGCGAGGCAGTCGGGTCGCCGGGCATCGACGCCCTGGTGTGCGCGCCGCAGGGCTTCGCCGGGCGGTCGTTGGACATCCTGGAGGCCAAGGGCATTCACGTCGGGCCGAAATTCGGGCTGGCGTCGCTGAGCAGTGAGCGCACCACCGAACTGCGAGACCCGCGGATGACGGCCGTCGACCTCGCCCCGTGGGCATTCGGCCGCGAGGCCGTCAACCTGCTCGACGCCGTGGTGGCCGGCAGGCCTTTCGAGCACTTCAACCGGTTTGATCAGGTCCAGATGCGGAAGGCGGGCGAGACCGTCGGCAACTTCGGCGAGCGCTAGCCTGCGGGCTGACGGTCAGCCGGCGGCGGTCCGAGCGCCTCGATCATCGCCACGACGAATGCCGCCGCAGCCGAGGCCGCGAAATTCTGCCAGTTGTCCCGCTTGTGACTGTCGGCGAAATCGCTTACGGCCTTGACGACTCCCCACGCCGGCTCCACGTCATAGGCGGCGTGCGCGACGCCCAGGCTCTCCATCTCCACCCCGATGAGTTCAGGCCAATCGCGCCGCAGGCTTTCGCCCCATTCTTTGTCCGCGATGACTTTCTCGCCGGACGCCAGCACACCGAAGTGAACGTTGAGTTTGTCGGGGCGCTTGCCGGCGATCTCGGGCGGGATGCGCGCCCACCAGTCGGTACGACGGGCGAACTCGGCGGCCTTGATGAGCTTGTGTGAAGCGTGGTAGGCCTCGTAGCGGTGCTCGAATGTGCCGTCGGTCAGCTTGCCCGTCTCGTAGTTGACGACTTGCGTGGGTACCAGGATGTCACCGAGATGCTGGTGCCGCGCGCGAAATCCGCCGGCGATACCGCTGAGGATCACGTACTCGGGGTGCCACGTTGCGATCGCGTCGCGCGCCGCAATGGCCGCGTGGAGATTGCCCGCCCCGGCAATCGGATAGACCACCACTCGCCGCTCACCGATGTAGCCCGCGTAATGCGATCTCATGCCGGGCGTCGCCGACCAATCGGTCAGCAAAGTGCTGAGCGCAGCCGCCTCCATGCCCAGCGCGGCCAAGACCACCACGCTCGCCCAAGGATCCGTTGAGCCACAATCCATCCGCTGAGGCACCGCCCGTTCCGCGTCGCATGGTTTTCCGCCTGCAATTGCACCATGTCTTCGCCCACCTCAACGTGCCGATTGGGCAACGTCCGCAAGACCAAGGCCGGGCAACGCGCCGGTGACTGCCCAGTCCCGCGAACGTGAAGATCTTGTGGTTTCCGGCGAGAAATTTCGCAGAGGCTTCACGTTCGGCGAGACAGCGCGGCCGCTGGCGTGCTCCAGGTGCTCCAGCCGTCGTCAAGATCGCGACATCGCCGACGCGCGCGCCCGCAATCCGCCGAACACCGGTCATCTGCGGAGCCGATCTGGCTGGCAAATGTCGACGACGCCAGGGCCTCGAAACGAAGGTAACGATCAGGTAACGATGTATCCCATCTTTTTGATACAAGATACGTTCGATCTAGCGTCGTTCGGTAAATGCACACCAGCTTCACGGCGGAGATTCGACATGCAGGCAGGCACGCGGGCGCCCCACGACGCTGGCCGCCCCCTGCCCAGCGTGAGTGGCCGCCGGTCACTCGGCACCCAGGTGTATCAAACACTGCGGGAAGCGGTCGTGCTGAACGTCTTTGCGCCAGGAGAGCCGCTGCGTCAGGCGGCTCTCGCGGAAGCGCTCGGCGTGTCACGGATTCCTGTGCGGTCGGCCTTGTTACGGCTCGCGGCAGACGGACTGGTCGAACTAGGCGATCGCAAGGGCGCTGTCGTCACGGCCCATACCGCCGCGCAGGCGCGTGAGCTGTACGACATTCGAATCGTTCTCGAAACGCACGCGGTACGGCAGTCGATGCGCGCCATGACGCCGGAGCGTGTCAGGACACTGCGCGCGCTTTCCGACCTGGCCGAGTCGAAGCGCGCCGAGATGGTCGACGCGCGGCGCGCGTACTACGCCGAGCTCTTCGACGTCACCAACAATCCCGAACTCGTGCGTCTCCTTGAGGAGCTACGTCTCAAACTGGGGCGCTACATCTTCGGCTGGCGACTACGCCATCCACACGACGAAGCGCACAACGACGTGCTCAACAAGATCGCGGCGGGCGACGAGGCTGGAGTGATCGCTTCCGTCGAGGCGAACCTGTGCCAGGTACGCGACGGCATCGTCGAAATGATCAAAGAAGAGGAACAGAACAGAGCGGTAGGGACACCCCAGCGATCGCTCACCCTGCGAGAACGTCTCATGGAAGCGCTCGACCGCGGAAGGAAAGACGATACGTGACCGGCACCCTGCTCGAATTACGTGATGTATTCGTACGCTTCCCAGGAACCACGACGAATGTCCTCGAAGACATCAACCTCGGCATCGAACAGGGCGAGTTCGTGACCGTCGTCGGGCCGAGCGGCAGCGGCAAGACGACCCTCCTGCGGGCGATCCACGGACTGCTTCCGGCCGCGTCCGGCATCGTCACCGTGGCCGGTAACGAAGTGCGCCGACCTACCCGCGACCGCGGCTTCGTCTTCCAGGCGGACTGCCTGTTGCCGTGGCGATCGGTGCAGGACAACATCGGCTATCCCCTTGAACTGCAGGGTGTTCGCCGATCCGGAGCACGTCGCCAGGCGGCTCCGTTACTCGCGATGACCGGCCTCGCTGACGCGGCCGAGAAGTATCCCGCCCAGCTGTCCGGCGGCATGCGTCAGCGGGTGAACTTGGCGCGAGCGCTGGTGTCGGATCCCGAAATCCTCTTGATGGACGAGCCTTTCGCCGCTCTGGATGCACAGACACGTGAGGTGCTGCAGGCCGAGCTGCTGTCCATCTGGCAGCAGAAGCGCAAGACCGTCATCTTCGTCACCCACCAGCTCGACGAGGCGGTGTATCTTGCCGACAAGGTGGTGGTTCTCTCCGCCAATCCCGGCCGAGTGCGCGCAATCGTGCCCGTGACGTTGACACGTCCCCGCAGCCTTGACGTCAAGCACACCGTCGAGTTCACCGAGATCGTCGATTCGATCTGGCAACTCATCAGAGATGACGTACTACTTCACAAGCGCGTCCAAGACACATGAGCGCGACCGCAGAACACAGTAGATCGCTGCGGGCCAACGCAATTCCGTTCGGAAGGGACATCATGACACGCATATCCGCTCCGGTCCGGTGGATGATGCCGGCGCTGATCGCCGTCGCTTCACTGCTGCTCGTCACCGCCTGTGGCGGTGGTGGCGGCGACTCGAATGCCGCCCAGGAGGGTAAAGGCACGCTTGCGATCGCCTTCTCGAACGCGGTGCCGCAGGTTGAGAAGGTCCCGACGATCCTCGCCAGCGAGCAACTCGAAGACGAGGGCTACGAGATCAAACTCATCTGGCTGCAGTCCTCCGAAGACCCAGTGCAAGCCGTCGTCCGCGGCGACGCACAGATCGGAACGGCCAACACCAGCACCCTATTTGGCGCCACCGCTCAGGGCGCGCCCGTCAAGGCGATCTCGGCGCAGAATAGCCCGTCGTACGCCATGGTCGTTCCGCCCAACGTGACGACGCCGGAAGGTCTCGACGGGTTGAGGATTGGTATTCACGCCCAGGTGTCGGCGACTGCGCTCTACACCAACCTCCTGCTCAAGGACTATCCGAACGTCAAACCCAACCTCGTCGTCGTGCCCGGCTCGGCCAACCGCGTGCAGGCATTGATCGCCGGCGAGCTGGATGCGTCCGTGGTGCAACTGTCGGATCTCCAAGTCCTGGAGGAGAAGGCGCCGGGCAAGTTTCACGTCCTCTACAACTACGCGACTTCGATGAACGACATCGTCGATAGCGCGATCTTCACCAGCGACAAGTTCCTCAAGCAGAATCCCGACGCGGTGAACGACTTCCTGGACGCCCTCGTCGCGCAGCAGAAGCGGATCAAGGAAGACCCGCAGGTGCTCATCGACGGCATCGTTGCGAACGTTCCGGACGTAACTCCGGAGCAGGCAAAGGGTTTCGCCGATACCTATCTCGAGTCCAATGTGTGGCCTGAGGACGCCAACTTCACCGATGAGAGCATCAACGCGACGCTCGATGCGGTGAAGGAGTTCGGCGGCCTCGACGGCGTGCCGACGCGTGAGGGCTGCTGCACCACCGAACCGTTGGACGGAGTTCTCCATAAGTGACCACTAGCTCGTCTGTACAGGCCACCGGCACGGTCCAGGCGCCCGCCACCACCAAGGGCCTTGCCGGTGGCCCGCCGTCGGGCAAGATCGCCGCTCGAGCCAAGCGGAAAGCCAGCGTCTGGGCAGTGCGAATGGCGTTCATTGCGGCCATCCTCGGCGTGTGGCAGTGGCTCGGGATCCGCGACGGGGGCCTCTTCGTCCCCACGTTCACCGACACTGTCGTCGCGCTTATCGAGCAGGCTCGCAACGGCATACTGTGGCCCGCTGTGTGGGCGAGCAACCAGTCACTGCTGATCGGGTTTCCCGTCTCGATCGTGCTCGGTCTGCTCGTCGGCTTTGTGCTGGGCCGTCGCCGCGGCGTCGATCGAGCGAGCAGTTACTGGCTCGACATTGCGCTGGTCGTCCCGATGGTCGCGCTCGTGCCGGTCATCATCGTGGCGTTCGGCCTGACCCTGACAGCGCGTGTGGTGGCTGTGTTCCTGTTCACCTTTCCCGTCGTCGCGCTCAACGCCCGCGCCGCCGTGCGGGTGCCGTCGGCCCAGTTGGAGGAGATGGCAGTATCTTTCGGCGCGTCACCGCTGCAGGTGTGGCGGACGGTCATTCTCCCTGGTGCCGCGGCGCCCCTCTTTACCGGCACACGAATCGCCTTGTCCAGAGCCATCTCCGGGATGATCGTCATCGAACTCACCCTGATTCCCGCCGGCCTTGGCGGAACGATCATCAAATACACCTCGCAGTTCTCGGCGCCCAACCTCTATGCGATGACACTCGCGGTGGTGCTTGAAGGACTCATACTCGTTGGGCTGGCGACCTGGCTCGAGCGAGCCGTCATCCGCAGGCTCAAGGGGGTTTCCCGTGGCTGACACCCATGTCGCGACCGAAGCGCGTCAACGAATCCCCCTGAACGGCTGGATGACTACCCTGTCTCCGGTCGCGACTTTCATCGTCGTACTCGCGGTGTGGCAATTGGTCGCCGTCACTATCGAACCCGGTTGGCTGCCTCCCCTGACCGACATCTTCGACCAGATGTGGAGCCACATCGCCGACGGATCGTTTGTCGCGGCCGGTGTATCCACACTGCGCACGCTCGTCATCGGACTGCTGATCACGATGGCGATCGCCGCCGCACTGGCCGCTCTGCTCGGGCTGAGCGATCTGATCGACGAGGCGTTGACCACAGTCCTCGGCGGCCTCATGGCCGTGCCGACCGTCGCACTGATCCCGATCTTCGTCTTCATCTGGGGTCTCAGCGAAACGTCGGTTGTCATGTCGGTCGTCTCTTTTGCGTTATTGCCCCTCACACTCCAATGGGCGACCGCTCTTCGTGAGGTCCCGGACCCGCTGATCGAGATGTCACGCAGCTTCGGCGCCAACCGCTTTCAGCTTGCGTGGACGATCTACCTTCCCTCGGTGGCGCCGCTGCTCTTGACCGGTCTGCGGGTGGCCATTGTCCAAGCGATCAAGGGCGTCATCAGCGCAGAGGTCATCATCGGCACGATCGGTATCGGGAAGCTGTTGATCGTCGAGTCCTCAACCTTCGACATCGCCGGAGTCTGGGCCGTCATCGTCCTGATCATCATCGCCTCGCTGATTTCGTACGCAGTGCTGATGTGGCTGGAAACGCGGGCGAGTCGCTGGGCCGACTGAACACAATGCAATCCGATCGACAGTGGTGGACGATCCGAGGCGTCAACACGTGCGTGTACGACACCGGTCCCGGTGCGAACCGCGCCGCGATCGTCATGGTGCACGGCGGCGACCCGCGTTCGCTGTCAAACGCCTTGGACTGGAGCACTATTTGGTCGCCGGCTGACCTCGGCGCTCGGCTGATCGCCTACGACAAACCCGGACAGGGGCTTTCCTACTCTCCGGACCTCGTCGACCGGGCGATGGGAGCCAACGCGATCTGTGAACACTTGGAAGAACTGCTTGACCGCCTCGGCTCGATCCCGATCATTCTGATGGGTCATTCACGCGGAGCGTTGCCGGTCGCCGCGGCCGCACTCCATCACCCCGACCGGATCGCCGGCCTGGTGTTGGTCTCGTCGAACACACTGGCTCCCCCGTCGCCCGAAACGCCCGCGGATTTCTACCCTCGGGCGTACGACGCACCGCCACCGGAGCCGACGACCGAGTTCATCCGCCGCGAGCCGTGCATGAATTCCTACCTCATCGAGCACGTCGACGGCCTTGTACCCGGGCGGTTCGAAGCTGCGACGCAAAACAATTGGTGGTTTGACCGCGAGCGGCGAATCCGCGACTACAACACGATCGTCAAGCCTGAATTGGATTGCCTACGGTCGCGTGTTCTCGCTGATGTCGAAGAGCGCGGCTTCGCCATGCCGGTGCTTCAAGTGTGGGGTCACAACGACGTCTCCGCCCCGGTGGCCCTAGCGCACACTCTCTTCGCGAAGATCGCGGCCCGAACCCGCGACTGCACATCGGTCGTCATCAATCGTTCGGCACACTACGTCTACCGCGAGCAGCCCCGCCGGTTCGCCGCCCTGCTGCGGGCGTTCGTCACCGAGCTCGTGCCGACCTGATTCGTCACCCCGCCGAACGTGAAGATCTTGCGGGTTTCGGCGCGAGATTCCGCAGAGGTTTCACGTTCGGCAGGAGGGTGATCCGTTGGCCCAGGCGTTGTAGCCGCCGGCCAGGTCCGAGACGTCGGTGAATCCCCGCGCCCGCAACAGCGAGGCCGCCGCACTGGAGCGCCACCCGCTGGCACAGTGCACGACGACCGGTTTTTCGTTGGACACCTGATGGATTCGGCTGCGCAGCTGAGCCAGCGGGATGTGGATCGCGCCGGGGATGGCGCCGCGTTCGACCTCGCCGGGATTGCGAACGTCGACCAGCGTCACCGCATCCTGAGCCCGAAGGTGGTCCAACTCGGCGGGGCTGACCCGCGGGGCGCACTGCAGCAGGTCGGCCAACGACGGGTCGAACGCACCGCCGCGGTCGACGTTGACGTAGCCGATGGTGTTGTCGCAGCCGACGCGGGCAAGCCGCATCGCGGCGGTCTGCTCCTGTCCCGGATACGTTATCAACGCGATCGGCTCGTCGATATCGACCACCATGCCGACGGTTTCGGCGAAACGCCCGTCGAAGCCGACGGCAATCGAGCCGCGCAGGTGACACGCTGCGAAGTCATCGACGCTGCGGGCGTCAACGACGGCGACCCTATCGTCGAGAGCCTTACGCAACTGCGCTGCACGGAGCGCCGGGATCGTGCGGGACGGGGTTCAGCAGCGAGTGCTCCTTCTTGTTCATCGCCGCGTCGACGGCGAAGTAGGCCGGTGCGGTGGGGTGCCCGTGGGTGACAAGTTCGACGAAGGCGGCCTCGCTCATCGGTTGCACCGACGGATTGGTGCGTCGTTGCTCGCCGATCGTCGAAGTCAGTTCCGACGACAGGTTCTTGCCGCAGGCCGACCCCGCCCCGTGCGCGGGCAGCACTCTCACGCTATCCGGCAGCTTCAACAGCGTGTCGTGGATGGTGTGATACATCGCGTGAGCCAGCTCCGCCGGCGACCCTTCGCCGATGTTCACCAGGTCGGGCCGACCGACGTCGCCGATGAACAACGAGTCGCCGGTCAGCACCGCATCTGGTTGTGCCCCAGGATGTTCGCGCACCAGCACGCTGATCGACTCCCAGGTATGCCCCGGCGTCGACAGGATTTCCAGTTCGACTTCGCCCAGCAAGATGCGCTCCCCGTGAGATAGCCGGCGAATGGGGTAATCGGCCTGGGCGGCTTCGCCCAGACCGATCCATGCACCCGTTGCATTGGCCAATTCCAAATGGCCGGAGACAAAATCGGCGTGGAAGTGCGTGTTGATCACGCCTTCGATGGCCAATCCGTACCGCGCGGCGTCCGCGAGATACTCGGTGATATCTCGGCGCGGATCGACAACGATTGCGCGGCCGGTCGTTTCGTCAGCGATCAGGTATGACGCTTGCGATAGACATTCGAGGTAGTACTGCTCGAGGATCATCGCAGTTGCCCATCATTTGGGCTGCGGCACTAAGCGCAGGTACGGCTTGACCGTTTTCCAGCCGCCAGGGAAGCGCTCGCGTGCCTCGTCGTCGGAGACTGCGGGGATGATGACGACGTCCGAGCCCTGCTTCCAGTTCGCCGGGGTCGCGACTTTGTGTTCTGCGGTCAACTGCAGCGAGTCGATGACGCGAAGGATTTCGTCGAAGTTGCGCCCGGTGCTCTGGGGATTAGGTGATCGTCAGCTTGATCTTCTTGTCGGGGCCGATCACGAACACGCTGCGCACCGTGGCGGTGTCGTCGGCGTTGGGGTGGATCATCCCGTACAGGTCGGCGATGCGTCGGTCACCGTCGGCGATGAGTGGAAAGTTGAGCGT
This sequence comes from Mycolicibacterium agri, assembly GCF_002553505.1. Classification (GTDB taxonomy): domain Bacteria; phylum Actinomycetota; class Actinomycetes; order Mycobacteriales; family Mycobacteriaceae; genus Mycobacterium; species Mycobacterium agri. The sequence goes on from NZ_PDCP01000045.1 coordinate 16,336, forward strand.
AACCCCTTGGGTCTCTTCGATATCGCGCGTCCAGCGCTCGTGGGAGTCGAGCGGGTCGACGCTGAGTCCGATCACCTTGACCCCTCGGCGGTCGAACTCGGGCTTGATCCGGGCTACCTCGCCCAGTTCGGTGGTGCAGACCGGGGTGAAGTCTTTGGGATGCGAGAACAGCACTCCCCAGCCGTCGCCGAGCCAGTCGTGGAACGTGATAGTCCCCTCGCTGGTTTCAGCGGTGAAGTCGGGCGCTTCGTCACCCAGTTGCAGTGCGGTGTTTGAGTTAGCCATAGTCGTGCCTCCTTTCGACGCCGACTGTAGCCGAGGCCGGTTCCGCTCCGGTGAGAATTTGGTACAAGCGTCCCAGCGAATCGGCAGGGACACACCGTTTTCCAGCACAAACGTGTCGATCTCGGTGGCCGACATTGGACGTCCTACGCTGATAGCTGAAATTGACGCGGACGAAGCGCCTTTCGCTTGCTGGCGGGCACGCGGGCCTCGGCCGTGCGGACTCCGTCAAGCGTTCGAGGGCGAACAGTCGCGATCACGACTTCCTCCGGTCGCAGCGTAGAGCGTCGGCGGCCGTGAAAATCGGTTCGTTCGCACCCTATTGCGCCGATTTGAGTTTTCACACAGCGCAGCGTCAGAGGTCGAGGCGCAGATACGTTGTCGCCGCTTCGATTCCGACGCGTACGGCCTCGGAGCCCTCGAAGGGATCGATCTCGACGGCGCCGACGGAGCGGTAGAGCTCCTGTGCCTCCGTCATGAAGCTCAGCGTCTCCAGTTGCACGCTGGTGTATCCCTCGGCGCGCGCGTCGGTCAGCAGTCGGTCGAACAGCGCCCGCGCGATGCCCTTGCCCCGCGCGGCGGGCCGAACGAACATGCGCTTGATCTCCGCGGTATCCGGGATATCGGTCGGCTTGAACGCGCCGACGCCGACGACGTCACTGTCGAGGCGGGCTGCCAGCAGCCGGCCCCGAGGCTGCAGGAACTGCAACGTCTCGTCGAAGTAGGCGCGTTCACGGGAGCCGTCGGGATCCACGTTGTCGATACCCAGGTCGCGTGCGAACCGCTCGACCATCCAATCGAGGTATTCGCGGAACACCGGCTCGACGACGGCGGCTGCGTCCGGTCCGGTGAGGGTGTCGATGCGCCAGGTATCCATGCTTGACCGATGCTAGTCAAGATCACGCGCCGCCGTTTGCCCCGAAGTATGCAGGGCGACCACAGGTTTGCCGCTCAGCCGACGTCGTCGGGATCGGGGTCCGTCTACGCCGGTTCGATGACGGTGATGGTCTCGGCATCCGCCGGCAGGGTGAAGCTGTCGGTGAGGCGGACGTCCTCGGTGCCGAGATTGACGGCCGCCATCGGAGTGTTCGGCGGCATGTAGTAGCAGCTGCCCGCCGGGAACGGCTCGGGCGCACGGCCTTCGACGTAAGGGGCCATCGTGCCGCTGAGCACACAGGTGACACCGCCGAACTCGTGGGCGTGGATCGGGGCGCGGGTCCCCGCCTTACGCACACCTTGCATCACGACCACTCGCTGACCGTTAGCGTCGATGGTGTCCAGCATGGTCGACACCTCTTGCAGCGGGTGCCAGTACCCCGGGTAGCTCGGCGCCGTTGATCGTCGACACCTCAGCCCCCGAATGACCTGGGTGCACGTGCGCCATTCCGCAGGTCAGCCCGGCCAGCACGACAACACTCGAATGACAAAAGAAGGATCCCCCGCATGCGGGCAATGTAGTTGCTGGACGCCTTTGACGTGAGGAGTTGCCGAAGGCCGCCCTGCGCTAGTGCCCCCAGTCGGACTCGAACCGACACTGGGCGGATTTTAAGTCCGCTGCCTCTGCCAATTGGGCTATGGGGGCGTTGCAGATCAGAGAATGATAAAAGCCGATTCGGCCTCGTTCGAGCGTCCCCGGTACCGCAATGCTATCGATGGCCTTACCAGCGCATCGGCCACACCACTCGAATCCTCGTTGAGAAGGTGGCCGCACCGTAGAGCGTCATCGCGTGTCCAAGGAGCCGTTGCACGACGTTGACGTTAGCGCCTGTACTGATCGCCAACCACGCCGTGGTCTATCTCAGGCCGTGTGAGATACCAGCCCTTCGACCCCGGACGTCGTCGCGGGCGTGTCGAATGCCCAGCGGAATTCAGCGAGAGGCAGGAACCCGCCTTCACGACTGGGAAACACCAGTGCGTTCGGGTCGGCGGGCAATTGAGTATGGAGCTGTAACACCCTGTCCCGCATGTGCTTACGCCTCAGTACATCCTGCCCGCGCTGTACCGCCGTCTATCGACGATCCTCAACCAGGTCGAATAGAACTCGTAGTCAATACCTTTCAGCGACACGTCAGCCCAGGTGGCAGACTACTGTGTCAAGCAGGGAGCGATATCCTGCAACGGTTTTGGACATGCGGTGCTGTTGGGCTGCAAACCATTGTTCGGCCGCGCCGCCGGCCTGCGTAACCTGTGTAACCTGCCGTGCCGCAGTTTCTGGGCCACCGCCGCACGGGTCGAAATAGTGCTAGCTGCCGCCGATCACCCGACCCATCGACCACGAAAGACCCCACCGGCCCTGGGAAAGCCCGCCCCAGCCGGCGACGCGGGACGACTAACACGCCACCGCACGAAAGCCACTACACCGCAGCACCACTCGGCATCAGACCCGAGCCCGCGCCACGAAAAATCGAGGCTAACGTGATTCGCTGACGGGCGACTTGAGCCCGTAGAGCTCTGCGATGTTGGGTCCTGCGATCCGCGCGGCAACCTCCTCGCCGGCGACGGCCACGAGCTCGCTCCAGGGCTCAGGGGTCGCCATGTCGCAAGGCAGGTCGGTGCCCATCAGGACGTTCTCTTCGCCCACCTGGTCGATCAGGAACCGGAGGGCCTTCCGATCATGCGTCAGGCAGTCGAACCGCACTTGCCCGAAGTAGTCGGCGGGGTCGCGCGGCGCGCTCTCCTCAAATGGCCTGACGGAACGTGCGTGGCGCAGCCGTCCATGTTGGAACGGCACGTAGCCGCCGGAGTGCACGATCACGATGTTCACGCCGGGGTGCCGGTCGAGCGTTCCCGACATGATCAGTCGCTCGATCGCGATCGTCGTCTCGAGCATGTTCCCGATCACGTTCGTCAGGTGAAAGCTGTCGAAACCGGGATGAGGATGCTGATACGCGGGGTGGAGCATCACCGGAATCTCCAGCGCCTCCGCCTCGGCCCAGAAGGGCTCGAAGACCGGGTCGTCCAGGAAACGGCTCCCGGTGCTCGTACCGATCTCGACGCCGACGCAGCCATCGGTGTGGGCGTCTCGCAGCACGCTGGCGGCCCGTTCGGGTGCCTGGAGCGGGACGGTGGCCATCCAGTTGAGGTGGTCCGGCTGAGCGCTTGCCATCGCACGAAGGCCGTCGTTGATCAGCTCGGCCAGAGCCGTCCCGGCGTCCGGGTCGACGTCGTAGTGGAAGAACGGCGGATCCACCGACATCACCGCGGTGTCGAGCCCGTGCCGCTTGAGGTCCTGGACCTTCGCCGCCGCGTCGTAGAAGCGCGGCTGAAGCTCGTAGTCGCCCTCGGGGCCGCCCTTCAGCTGACGCTCGCCAACTACCTCGATCCCGAAGACGGGCTCGCGGTCATAGAACTCGACCACCGCCTCGGGCACTGCATGGTTGTGGATATCGGCCCTCACTGGGGTGGCTCCTTCGGTCGAATCACGTGACTACGCACAGTGCAGTCTGTTCACTGACGCAAGATTATATAGATTACAAAGATCTATCTAAGGAGAAGAATGCTTCGACATTCAGTCCTCTGGATCCTTCGATACCCGCTAGACGCTGAGTCGCGACTGGCGATGCTCCAGCGTCTCGCCTACCTAGGAACCGAACCCCCGATGGTTCGCTCCGGCGACTACGGGGCGGACCTGTTCGGTGGCAGCGAGTTGTTACACCGCGTGCCTCCCTGGGAGCGGTTGCCCGTGTGGCGCCGTAAAGGCAGCGACGGTCCGATCTCCAATTTCGACCTCGCACTCCACCTGGACTTCGAGGACTGGGAGGCTTTTCGGGCCTACGCGGCCGACCCCACCCATGATGCGGCGTCCAAGTCCAACGAGGTCACCTCGTTCGACGAGTTCACTGCACGCGTGGACTGGTATTACGACGGGGACGCGCCGCCCACCCGGGCGGGCCACGTCAAGCACGCGGCGATGTTCATCTGGAAGGACGAGGCCTCAGAGGGCGAGCGAGCCGCGGCGATCGCCGCCGTCGAGAGCCTGACCAAGGTGGAGGGAGTCGAGAGGGCGCTGGTCGGTCACAATGTCGGCAACAACCCCACCGACTACGACTGGATCATGGATCTCGAGCTGCCGGATCCCGCGACCACCCGGAGCTTTCTCGAGGGAAGCGCTTACCGAGAAGCGATGAACGCCGTGGCTGCGGCGACGAAGTATGAGTGGACGGCTCGGCTGTCGCACGTGATGCACCGACCGTAGGCTGCCGCAGTCCTCTCGCGGGCCCAAGAATCGCCGCACTCACCTGGTCGGACGGGCATCGCTTCAAAAAACGGGACCGCCAGCCCAGCCCGAAGCTCACAAGCGTTCCTGAGTGATGGGGCGTCATCAAGAAGACTTCCGGAATCACGACCGTTACGTATAAGCAACCTAAAAATCGTTGCAATTCTTATAATTTATGACACTAGCCGTTCTATAACTTATGACATCACGCTCGAGGGCTTCGCGTCGGTGGGAGGAAATGGTGGTGGAGACGGTGCGGCAAATCGGCAAGTTCGCGACGTTCGGCGTCCTGTCCGTAGCCGTCTGCGTCGGTATCGCTGGTTGCAGTCCTGGCGGTGACAGCGGTGGCGGCGGCAACAAGGGGACGATCAGATTCGTCTTCTCGCCCGATCCAGCATGGAACTGGATCGAGGACCAAGGAATCCTCAAGGAGATGGAGGACGAGTCCGGGTATCACATCCAGCGCTTCGAGACCGAGGACGAGTTTGCCAGTTTCGCAGGCGGCCACGCCGACATCGTCTCCACGGGCACCTACGAAACCCCTGTGCTGGAGAAGGAAACCGGCGTCCAGACCGTGACCATCGGCAAGTACAACCGCGCCCAGGACATCGTCGTGGTCAAGAACGGCAGCGGCTACAAGAGTTTCGGCGACCTTCCCAAGGGCTGCAAGGTCGGAGTCGAGTCGTTTGCGGGTTCCAGCCTCGTCTGGCAGGCGCTGGCCAAGGACATGGACAACCGCGAGCTTGCCGAGGGCTCCGACGACCTGCAGATGGCGCTCACGGACTTCGAGGTTTCTCCCGACCTCGTCGTCAAGGGTGACCTCTGCGCTGGGGTGACGGCCATGACGACGTCGATCCCCTATCTGATGAACGGCAGCGTCGACGTGCTCTACGACGGTAAGACGGCCGCCCAGCTCTACGAGGAGAAATACGAGCCGGGCCACGTGGGTATGAACAGCAACAACTTCGTCACCCTGCACAGCTGGTACAAGGACCACCCCGACGAGGTCGCGTTCTTCCTCTCGGTGTGGCAGCGCGCCCTAGACGAATGGAAAGCGCACCAGTCCGAGATCATCGACGCCAACCAGGAGGACTTCGGCTACCAGAACGACGTCGAGAAGCAGTTCGTCAAGGACTACTACGCCAACACATACGACAACTTCCTCGACTCGGTTTATCTGACCCCGAAGTGGATCGAGCAGGAGCAGGGCGTGACAGACCTCCTGCGGGCCGCCGGCCTGGTGCCCGAGGACCAGCAGGACTCGATTTACGTGTGCATCGATCCGGAGACCGGGAAGCAGACCTGCGAGATCCCTGATGTCGGTGACAACTGAGATCCAGGCAACGCGGTGCCACTAGAACCCGGCCCCGAAGAGCCCGGACCCGAGTCGGCGCTTGCGGTCGGCTCGAACGTAGGGCTGAGCACCGCGTCGGTGGATACGGGCAAGCGAGAGGCATCCAAGCGCCGCAGGGCCACGCTCTACTCGATCGGCGGTGCGCTTGCCCTGCTGGCCGGATGGGCGATTACCAGCCGGCTGACCGCGGGGGTGTTCGAACTGCTTCCCCCGCCGTGGACGGTGGCCGATCGCATGTGGGGCCTCATGGTCGGTGACCCCTCGCGCGGGGTGAAACCCGGCACCGTATTCATCAACTTCTGGGAAACGCTGCGCAAGACGCTCCTCGGATTCGTCGGTGCTGTGGTCGTAGGCGTCCCGATCGGCATTCTGATGGGCCGCTACGAGTACGCGAAGAACTACTTCTTCGACTTCGTCTACCTCGCGGCGAACATCCCGTTGATCGTGTACTCGATCCTGGCGGTCGTCCTCTTCGGCCTCGGCGACATCGGGCCCGCGGTCGTCGTCGGGCTTCTCGTCCTCCCGGACATCGCTCTCTTCGTCGCGGCCGGCGTGGAGGGCGTCGATCGTCGTCTTCTCGCGATGAGCCGCGTCTACAAGCAGCCGACGCTCGCGGCACTGCGGTACATCGTGGCGCCGACATTCCTCCCGTTCCTGTTCGCGGCGGTCAGGGCCTCGTTCGCCAGCTCGTGGAAGCTCGCGGCGCTGGCCGAGACGTTCGGGGGGACCTCCGGCGTTGGTGTCCAGATCCGAAAAGCGTTCCAGGGCTTTGCCGTTGCCGACATGCTCGCCTGGATGATGTTCTTCGTCATCTTCATCATCGTGATCGAGCGATTCGTGCTCATGCGGCTCGAGCGACGCGCGTTCCGCTACCGGCTACAGCGAGGTGAGGATGTTCTCCGCTACTAAACCTCGACCGGTGACCGCGAGTGCACCTGCCAAACTGAAAACTTTCCTCTTTCACCCGCGTGCGGCGCGATGGGCCGCCCGGCTCACTCTCCTGCTGATCTGGCAGCTCGTAGGCGACGTCAGCGCTCGTTTTCCCACTCCGGTCGGCACCTTCAACTTCATCGTGGCCGAGTTCAGGCGCCCATATGTGGGCACCGAAGCGAGCTTGCTCAACAACGAGGTCGTCTGGAACACCGTCATCAGCCTCCAGCGCACCGCGATCGGGATGGTCTGGGTGATCCTGATCGGCATCCCGCTCGGTTATGCGATGGGGACCTGGTGGCGCGCGCAGGGCCTCTTCACCGACATCATCATGGTCGGCCTCGCGCTGCCCGCCTACATCTGGGCCCTACTGGCGCTGATGTGGTTCGGCTTCGGCACCACCGCGCCCGTCTTCACCATCGCCGTCTCCGCCACGCCGGCGCTCGTCGTGTACGTGATGCGAGGGACGCTCGCAATACCACGCGAGCTCAGGGACATGTCCGTGGCCTACGGCGTCGGATTCGTCGAGCGCTTCCGCCGCCTCGTGCTGCCGTCGCTGGCCGGTTCGGTGATCGCCGGTCTGCGGCTCTCCATCCTCGCGGCCTGGGGCGTCGTACTGCTCGTGGAATGGTTCGGGCTGAGCGATGGAGCGGGATTCCGGTCGCGGAGCTGGTACGACTCGGCGAACTTCGACGGCATCATGGGCTGGGCTCTGATCATCATCGTGCTCATCATCGTCTTCGACCGCGGCGTGATCGAAAGGATCGATCGGCGTGTGCACCGGTGGCGCGACGGGATTGGGGGCTTCGGAGCGTCTTCTCGAGCAGGGAAATCAGAACCATGAAAGCGACCGCGAGGAGGCACTGACGTGGCGGTGCTGAAAGCCCACAAGGTGACAAAGGAGTTCCCGCCGACGACCAAGGATCAGCCGGTCGTGCGCGCGCTGGACGGGATCGACTTCGAGATGAGCGGTCAGAGCTTCGTCTCCATGGTGGGCCCGTCCGGCTGCGGCAAGAGCACCTTCCTGAACATCGTGTCCGGGGTCGAGACGCCGACCACCGGGAGCGTGGACGTGACCGCTGATGGTGGCGGCGCGGCCAGGCTCGGCTACGTGTTTCAAGACCCGCGGCTCCTACCGTGGCTAACGGTCACAGACAATCTGATCTACGTCCAGCCGAAGGCGAACAAGAAGCTTGAGTATGTGCAGCCGTACCTCGACCTCGTCGGTCTCACCGGCTTCGAGCACATGTACCCGGCGCACCTTTCGGGCGGGATGCAGCAGCGCGTCGGCATCGCGCGCGCGTTCTCGGTCGAGCCCGACCTCCTGCTCATGGACGAGCCGTTCAGCCACCTCGACGCGATCACGGCCCGCGGGATGCGCGCTGAGCTGCAACGGATCTGGGCGCGGACGAAGCGGACCGTCCTGTTCATCACCCACGACGTGATCGAGGCCGTCCAGCTCTCGGACCGGATCATCATCCTCGAGGTCGGCGGCAGGATATATGCCGACATCGAGGTGGGCCTGAGTTACCCGCGCCTCCAGACCGACCCAGCGGTCGCCACGCTGCAGTCCGAAATCCTCCAGGTGTTCGAGGAGATGGAGAGCCGTCGCGCGTCCAAGGATCCGCGGATCGCGGCCAAGGCCGGAGGCGAGTCGACTACGGCGTGATCGAGCCGTCGGCCATGGCGCGGTGCTCAGCGCCGTGGACGAGCGTCGCCGAACGTGCGCCTGGTGCGATTCTGCCCGCGAAAAATCGCTGAGGTTTCACGTTCGGCGGGCCACGGCGAGCGGGTGCAGGAAGTGCTCTTCACCGGTGATCACGTGCATGTCCACATCGATACGCCGCAAACCTGAGGAAGCGGTATGAGAACTCCTGGTGCGGGTCCGTAGGGGAACAGCCGAAGCACTCACGACGTTGCGTCTGCGACGGAGTTCAGACGGAGTTGAAAGGAAGGACCGTCCATGGCCACCGACTACGACGCACCACGCACGAAGAACGCCGAGGACACCGTCGACGAGTCGCTCGAGGAGCTGACCGTCACGCGGCGGGTTGCCGACACCGCCGTGATCGACGACGACGAGGCTGTCGATTCCTACGACCTGCCCGACGCGGATATCTCCGAAGAGCTCTCGGTCCGCGTGATCCCCAAGCAGGCGAACGAGTTCACCTGCTCGTCATGCTTCTTGGTGCAACACCGCAACCGGCTGGCACTGCAGCGCGGATCCGAGCAGATCTGCGTCGACTGCGTGTAGACCGCTACCCGTTGTTGGCGTCGAGGTCGCTGGTCTTCAGTTCGGTGATGTCACCCTCGGTGAAGTCTTGGCGGCCTCGCGCCGACTGGCGATCACCACCAGCGTCGGTGGTGGCCAAGCCTGCCATCAGGGCATAGCCCGCAATCCAGCAAGCGAAGTGCGAGGGGTGCGCGGTGTGAGAAGTCATAGGGAAAGCATCGCGACCGGCGGGCCGGCGGGTAATCGCTGCGCGGCCAGAATCCGGCCGCTTCAGGGTAGGAATTCCTGTCCGTCAGGCAGGTGACGCAGGAGACCCCGAACCGCGGGGAGATCGCGTTTCGCTGGCTCTTCGCGATCTGGCCGCAGACTCGCGGGCGGCCGTTGGCCTCGAACCTCGCAACCTCGGTCATCACCTGTAGGGCACAAAGTCCCCAATCACCCGCCGGGCGGTGCGCTGGGTCACAACGCGGGCCTACCGTTGTGCGCGGGAAAACACGATGACTGAGTTCATGCGCAGCAGTGACGCATTCACATGGTCCATGGAGAGCGACCCACGGCTCCGGTCCACGGTGGTGACTGTCCTGTTGCTGGACCGGTCGCCGGACTGGGATGAGGTCCGCGACCGCTTCGAGCATCTCAGCCACGAGCTGCCTATGCTGCGCCAGATCGTCGTCGAGTCACCGCCCCCTGCGCCACCGCGGTGGCAGCGCTCTGTCGACTTCGACCTGGACTTTCACATGCGACGGGTGGGGATACCGGCCGGCGGATCGTTCAACGACGTGCTCGAGCTCGCCAGGCTGGGACAGATGGAAGATTTCGACCGGGCCCGCCCGTTGTGGAAGATCACCCTGATCGAGGGCCTGCCCGATGGGCAGGCAGCCGTGCTGTGCGTGTTCCATCACGCTCTGACGGACGGCGTCGGCGGAATCCAGATCGCGATGACACTGTTTGGCCTCTCCCCGGGACTTCCATCCAATGACGATGAAGGGCAGCCGGTTTCACGACGAGCCGCCTTCGGCGATTACTGGGATACCGCGCGCTACAGCGTCGGTCTGGCCGGCGGCGCGCTGACCGGCGCGATGTCGGCCTTCCCCCGTCTGGTCGTCGACGGCGTACGCAGTCCGATGCGAACGCTGACCACCGCGATGGGACTCACCGGTTCGGTGTATCGTACTGTGCGGCCGGTTAATTCGACAGGATCGCCGCCGAGGACGCGACGCACGACGGTCCGCAGGCTTGACGTGCTCAAGGTGCCGAAGCCCGCGTTGCGCGAAGCGGCACACCGCGGCGGGGGCGCGCTGAACGACGCGTTCGTCGCCGGCGTGGCCGGCGGCATACGCATATACCACGACAAGCACGGCGTCGATGTGAGCCGGCTCCACCTGACGATGCCAATCAACCTGCGCACAGAGGGTGATGCTCCTGGAGGGAACCGGATCACGCTGATGCGCTTCGATATTCCCGTCGATATCGCTGACCCGGCGGAACGGATCCGGCGGATCCACGAGCGTACCGAGCGGGTCCGCAACGAGCAGTCGCTGCCGCACACGCAGCTCATCGCCGGGTTCTTGAACCGGATGCCGCGCTGGTACATCGGGTCGATCCTGCGCAACGTCGACTTCGTCGCCAGCGATGTACCGGGCATACCGATTCCGGTGCAATTCGGTGGCGCCGAGGTCCGGATGCAGTACGCATTCGGGCCAACGATCGGTGCGGCGGTCAATGTCACGCTGCTGACTTACGTAGACACCTGCGCGCTGGGCATCGATGTCGACAGCGGGGCAATCCCGGACGTCAAGCTGTTCACGCGGTGCCTGCAGGCCGGCTTCGACGAAGTGCTGGGGCTGGCGGCTTGACCCGAGCACTCACCGCCGCAGACGAATTACCGCGACAACGCCGAACAGGATCCTCTTCCCAAGCAGGTATGACGAGCGATAATCCTGCCGCCTGTTCGCGACAAACTCAGTGATTTCTTGGTTGCCGAGGACCCACTACCTCGCGACACTAATGCGGTGACTGACCGGCCCGTCAGACGTGGACCCGACGATGACCCCACACTGACCGACGAAGAGCTAATCGCTCAGCGGAGGGCATGGTTTCGGGAATACACCCAAGCCAAGAACGTCTACGCGTCGGCCTCGGAGGGACCTTATTCCTGCCCGTGCTGCGGCCATATTGAGTTGTCGGAGCGAGGTGCGTACGAGATCTGCGGTGAGTGCGTCTGGGAAGACGATGGGCAGGACGATCACGACAGCTCGGTGGTTCGCGGCGGCCCCAACGGCGCGCTCAGCCTCGACCAAGCCCGCGCCGAATACGCCCGCCCGGCCCGGCGCCACACTCTCGCCTCACCATGTCGGTCATCTCAGTATCGGCTTTGAGCCGGCGCAAAACTGCGTACTGGACTACGTCAGTTTTCCCGCCGCGTACCGCCCGGGCCCGAAGACATCGATGACGGCCCAACCCATCTCGGCGTCACTGAGGACCTAGGCGTCGACCTTCATCTCGACCAGAACCCGGCGCAGCAGCTTGCCGGTGGCGTTGCGGGGCAGCTCGTCGACGAACACCACATCGCGCGGCACCTTGTGGCGGGCCAGGTTCTCCTTCACGTACTGCTTGATCGCGTCCGGATCCAGCTGTGCGCCAGGCTCGGGAACAATGAAGGCGCGCAACCGTTTTCCCCACTCGACGTCGTCCACACCGACGACGGCCACCTCGGCGACATCAGGGCGCTGTTCGAGCAGTTGCTCCACTTCCTGCGGGAAGACGTTTTCCCCGCCGGACACGATCATGTCGTCGTCGCGACCGTCGACGAACAGCAACCCGTTCTCGTCGAAATGGCCCATGTCGCCGCTGGACATGTAGCCGTCGATGATCTGCTTGGTCCGTCCGTCGGTGTATCCCTCGAACGGCGCCCCGCTGCGGATGAAGATCCGGCCGCGACGGTTCGGACCCTCGATGCGTCGGTCGTTCTCGTCGAACAGGACCACTTCGCACGTCACCGGAGCGCGGCCCGCCGTGCCCGGCGCGGCCCGCAGCTCCGCAGGGGTCGCGATGGTGGCGATCGCGCATTCGGTCGAGCCGTACATGTTGTAGAGAACATCGCCGAAGGTGTCCTGCACCCGGTTGGACAACTCCGGGCTCAGCGCCGACCCGGCGATCAGGATCACCTTCAGCGACGACGTGTCGTACTTGGCGATGACGTCCGGCCCAAGCTCGACAATGCGATGCAGCATCGTCGGGACGGCGACCAGCATGTCGGCCTCGTGCTCGGCGATGAGCTGCAGCGTCCGCTCCGCGTTGAACCGCCTCATCGTCGCCACCTTGTTGCCCAACGCGGCGCCGACGCCGTAGGTGGCCCAGCCCGTGCTGTGGAAGATCGGCGACACGATCACCATGGTTCCCTTCCGCGGGAACGGGATCCGGTCGACGATCTGCGCCGTCGCCAGCGGGTTCACCGTCTTCCGCGGCGCGCCCTTCGGCAGGCCGGTGGTACCGCTGGTGAGGATGACCGACCCGCCGGCTTGAGACGGCGGCGGCAACGGCTCGGTCGGGTTGGCCGCGACGATGTCATCGAGGGTCAGCGCGCCCGCGGGCAGCTCGGCGCCGTCGTCGACCCAGACCACGACGCGGCGGATGTCGTCCGGCAGCGCGTCGAGCAGGCCGAGGAACTCGCTGTCGTGCAGCATCACGCTGACGCCCTCGCGCTTGCAGACCTCCGCGAACTGCGGCTTGGCGAAGCCGGTGTTCATCAGCACCATCCGGGCGCCGACCTTGCCGCAGGCGGCCATGGCGACGGCCAGCCCGCGGTGGTCGCGGCACAGCACACCGATGACGGACCCTTCAGTGACGCCCAGGTCCTTCAGCCCGTGTGCCAGCGCCCACGACTGGTCGTCGACCTGCTTGTACGTCAGCGTCCCGCGTTCGTCGACGATCGCGGGCAGGTTCGCATACTTCTGGCCCCCGACGATCGCCATCGTGGCCTGCGGCCCGTAGACGCGCGCGAGCTTGGCGAACCGGATCGTCGAGCCCAGATCCTTCAGGTCGATCATTCCGGTGCTGGCCAGGCGCTCAACCGCACGCGCCTTCTCAGATACGTGCTGCAGCTTCTGCCGAATGCCAGCCAGTGCCTCAACCATTGCGCCTCCTTGAGCCGTGGACGGTCGCTGCCGCCTCGGACGTCCCGATTCGAGCCGACATCGCATAATCGGCGGCTGTGTGATCTAAGTTACGAGAAGTGGAACCGCCCCACAGCTATCTCCGCGATCGCTCCGAAGCAGTGATCCATCACGCCGACTACTTGAACGGCAGAACTGACCGCGCGCTTCACGGTGTGGATGACCGCGCCCTCTGTGGTGCGGCGTTGCATGACCCGACCCCTGTCCCACAGGTCGATGTCGCTGAGGCCCTCTGCCCTGACTGCGAGGCGCGGCTCACCGCTTATCACCTCGAGTGGTGGCGCGCGAAGGCCCTCGCCCTCACCGCGGAACTCGAGGCACTGCGCGCCAAACACCCCGAGCTTGTCGAGACTCCCGATACCGCAGTTGCGCCCGCCCCCGCAGCCGAGGAGCAGACCGAACCTGCCGCCACCATCCTCGACGGCGCCCGACGGGAACTCGCTGAGCTCCTCCTGCAGTTCGAGGGCGCCGTCCCCTTCTATCGACTGAAGAACGCGATGCAGGACTTCAGCGACAGGTTGAGTGACGACGACCGGCTGCGCCTCGCTCAGGAGATCGGTCCCGACAGCTCGCTGATCCGGTGGGCGACAGCGGAAGTCGAACGTCGAGGGTTGAGCGTCGCAAACAATCGTGTCCAGAAGAACGAGGTCATGATGTGGCAGGAATGGCTTCAGGAGTCGCAACCGGCCCCGAAGCCCAAACGCCGATTCGGGCGGTCCCGATAACCCGGGCAGACCCAAACCGTTAAGGACCGTACCGCGGGCGTCAAGATCCCGTTAAGGCCGCCATTACGGCCCTGAGCAGGGCGTTTCATGGTTCAGGCCGCCGAAGTCCGGCAGCCCGTAAACATGCCCTGGAGTGACATGTCCGCCCTGCTCTACGTCCTGCTGACGGTGGCGATCTTCGCCCTGCTCGGCTGGATCCAGAAGTTGGTCGAGGCGTTGTGAGCGGCAACCTCATCGGCCTCGCGCTGGCGATCCTGCTCGCCGTGTTCCTCTTCGCCGCCCTGCTGTTCCCGGAGAGGTTCTAATGACGTCGACGACAGCGGGGATCCTGTTCCTCGCCTCACTGATCATCGGCCTTGCGGCCGTGCACGTGCCGCTGGGCGACTACATGTACCGGGCCTACGCCTCTGCCAAGGATCTGCGCGGCGAGCGATTCGTCTATCGCCTCATCGGTGCCGACCCGAAGGCCGAGCAGACGTGGGGCGGCTACGCCCGCAGCGTGCTGGCGTTCTCGGCGGTCAGCCTGCTCTTCCTGTTCATTTCTCAACTGGTACAAGGCAAGTTGCCGCTGCACCTCAACGATCCCGGCACTCCGATGACGCCTGCGCTGGCCTGGAATACCGCCGTCAGCTTCGTCACCAATACAAACTGGCAGGCCTACTCCGGTGAGTCGACGCAGGGCCATCTCGTGCAGATGGCAGGGCTCGCCGTGCAGAACTTCGTGTCCGCGGCGGTCGGCATGGCCGTGGCGATGGCCTTCGTCCGCGGGCTCGCCCGCCGCAACACCGGCGAGCTCGGCAACTTCTGGGTCGACCTGGTGCGCGGCTGCATCCGAATCCTCTTGCCGCTCTCCATCACCGGCGCGATCATCCTGATCACAGGCGGCGTCATCCAGAACTTCGCCGTGCACGACCAGGTGGTCAGCACGCTCGTCGGCGGGCAGCAGACCATCCCCGGCGGCCCGGTCGCCAGCCAGGAAGTCGTCAAGCTGCTCGGCACCAACGGCGGCGGCTTCTTCAACGCCAACTCCGCTCATCCCTTCGAGAACCCCACCGCATGGACCAACTGGGTCGAGATCTTCTTGCTGGCGTGCATCGCGTTCTCCCTTCCCCGCACCTTCGGCCGCATGGTCGGCAGCAGGAAGCAGGGCTACGCCATCGCCGCCGCGATGTCGGTGATCGCGCTCATCAGCGTCTCGTTGATCATGTGGTTCCAGATCGGCCACCACGGCACCGTCCCCACCGCGATCGGGTCGTCCATGGAAGGCGTGGAACAGCGCTTCGGCGTGCCGGATTCGGCCGTCTTCGCCGACTTGACCACGCTGACATCGACAGGGGCCGTCGACTCCTTCCACGACTCCTACACCAGTCTCGGCGGCATGCTCACGCTGTTCAACATGCAACTCGGCGAGGTGGCGCCCGGCGGCGTGGGCTCCGGACTGTACGGCATGCTCATCCTCGCCATCATCACGGTGTTCGTAGCGGGGCTGATGGTGGGCCGCACACCGGAATACCTCGGCAAGAAGATCACGCCGCGCGAGATCAAGCTGGCCGCAACGTATTTCCTGATCACGCCGCTGATCGTGTTGACCGGCACCGCCGTCGCGATGGCCATGCCAGGTCAACGCGCCAGCATGCTCAACACCGGTCCGCACGGGCTGTCAGAAGTGTTGTACGCGTTCACCTCCGCGGCCAACAACAACGGGTCGGCGTTCGCCGGCATCGGTGTGAACACCGTGTGGTACAACACCGCACTCGGCTTGGCCATGCTGTTCGGCCGCTTCCTGCCGATCATCTTCGTGCTGGCACTGGCCGGCGCGCTGGCCAAGCAGGGCAAGACGCCCGACTCCGCAGGCACACTGCCCACCCACCGACCGCAGTTCGTCGGCATGGTCGCCGGCGTGACGCTCATCCTGGTCGCTCTCACGTTCCTGCCCATGCTCGCGCTGGGCCCCCTCGCTGAAGGAATTCACCGATGACCACTCACACCATCGAGGCCGCACCGGCCGCACGGCCGAAAGCCATGGCGCCCAACCGTGTACAGGGCGGCCTGCTGGATCCGAAGATGCTGTGGAAGTCGCTGCCCGACGCGCTGCGGAAACTGAATCCGCGCACGCTGTGGCGCAACCCCGTGATGTTCATCGTCGAGATCGGCGCCGCGTGGAGCACCGTGCTGGCTGTCATCGATCCGTCCTGGTTCGCGTGGATGGTCGTGGCGTGGCTGTGGCTGACGGTCGTCTTCGCCAACCTCGCCGAAGCCGTCGCCGAAGGGCGCGGCAAGGCACAGGCTGAAACACTGCGGAAGACAAAGACTTCCACCATGGCCCGTCGCCTCGTCGGCTGGCGACCCGGCGCTCCCGGCCGCGAAGAGCAGGTGGCCGCACCATTGTTGCAACAGGGCGACATCGTCGTCGTCGAAGCAGGTGAGACCATTCCCGGCGACGGTGACGTCGTGGACGGCATTGCGTCCGTTGACGAGTCCGCCATCACCGGCGAGTCCGCGCCGGTGATCCGCGAGTCCGGCGGCGACCGGTCCGCAGTGACCGGGGGCACCACCGTGCTATCCGACCGCATCGTGGTGCGGATCACACAGAAGCCCGGCGAGAGCTTCATCGACCGGATGATCGCTCTGGTCGAAGGCGCCAACCGGCAGAAGACGCCCAACGAGATCGCGCTGAACATCCTGCTCGCCTCGCTGACGATCATCTTCGTGTTCGCCGTCGCCACGCTGCAGCCGCTGGCGATCTTCTCGAAGACGAACAACCCAGGCGTGCCGGACACGTTGGCGCTCAACAGCAGTGGTGTCACCGGCATAGTCATGGTGTCACTTCTGGTCTGCCTCATCCCCACCACCATCGGCGCACTGCTGTCGGCGATCGGCATCGCAGGCATGGACCGGCTCGTTCAGCGCAACGTGCTGGCGATGTCGGGCCGCGCGGTGGAGGCCGCCGGTGACGTCAACACGCTGCTGCTGGACAAGACCGGCACGATCACACTGGGCAACCGGCAGGCCGGGGCCTTCGTTCCGCTGACCGGCATCACACCCGAAGCGCTGGCCGACGCGGCCCAGCTGTCCAGCCTCGCCGACGAGACGCCCGAGGGGCGATCCATCGTGGTGTTCGCCAAACAGCAGTACGGCCTCCGGGCCCGCGCACCCGGCGAGCTCGACAAGGCTCAGTGGGTCGAATTCAGCGCCACCACACGCATGTCCGGCGTCGACCTGCACGACGGCCAGATGCTGCGCAAGGGCGCGGCCAACTCGGTCGCCGACTGGGTCCGCTCCCAGGGCGGACGCGTGCCGACAGAGCTCGGCGAGCTCGTCGACGGCATCTCCGCGGCGGGCGGCACTCCGCTGGTCGTCGGTCAGGTCATCGAGCATGAAGCGTCGGTGCTCGGCGTCATCCATCTCAAAGACGTCGTCAAGCAGGGTATGCGGGAACGGTTCGACGAGATGCGCCGCATGGGCATCCGCACGGTGATGATCACCGGCGATAACCCGTTGACCGCCAAGGCTATCGCCGACGAGGCCGGCGTCGACGACTTCCTCGCCGAAGCCACCCCCGAGGACAAGATGGCGTTGATCCGCAACGAGCAGGCCGGCGGCAAGCTCGTCGCGATGACCGGCGACGGCACCAACGACGCGCCAGCGCTGGCCCAGGCGGACGTCGGCGTGGCGATGAACACCGGCACGTCGGCGGCCAAGGAGGCGGGCAACATGGTCGATCTCGACTCCGACCCAACGAAACTCATCGAGATCGTCGAGATCGGCAAGCAGCTGCTGATCACCCGCGGCGCGTTGACGACGTTCTCGATCGCCAACGACATCGCCAAGTACTTCGCCATCATCCCGGCGATGTTCGTGACGCTGTTCCCCGGCCTCGATCTGCTCAACGTCATGCGGCTGCACAGCCCGCAGTCGGCGATCCTGTCCGCGGTCATCTTCAACGCGATCATCATCGTCGCGCTGATCCCGCTGTCGCTGCGGGGCGTGCGCTACACACCGAGCAGCGCATCAAAGCTGTTGAGCCGCAACCTCTCTATCTACGGCCTCGGCGGCATCGTCGCGCCGTTCATCGGGATCAAGCTCATCGACCTGGTCATCCAACTCTTCCCGGGAATGTAGACATGAAATTCACCAACATCGTTCGCCAACACTGGGCGGCGCTGCGCGCGCTGCTGGTGCTGACCGTCATCCTCGGCCTGGCCTACCCGGTGTTCATCTGGCTCGTCGCGCAGCTGCCCGGCCTGCGGGACAAAGCCGATGGGTCAATTATCACCGCCCGCGGTAAACCGATCGGCAGCAGCCTCATTGGCCAGTCCTTCACCGACGCCGACGGCAATCCGCTGCCCCAGTACTTCCAAAGCCGACCGTCGGCCGCAGGAGACGGCTACGACCCGATGGCCACCAGCGCCAGCAACCTGGGACCCGAAAGCGTCGTCGACGCACCGGACAAGCCGAGCCTGCTCACGCTGGTGTGTTCGCGCAGCGCCGCGGTCGGCGAACTCGACGGTGTCGACGGGTCACGGCCGTTCTGCACCCGTGGCGGCGTCGGCGCCGTGCTGTCGGTCATCGGGCCGCGCGACGCACGCGGCAACGTCGTGCACCCGACCCGCGTCGTCAGCGTCAACGAGCCGTGCGAGAGCACCCGCACCCCGTTCCTCAGCACGTACGAGGGCATCCGCGTCGAGTGCGCCCGCGCCGGTGAGGACTACAGCATCGGCCAGTTCGTGCCCATCCACGGCAGCGCGCCAGCCGCCCCGACGGTGCCCGCCGACGCCGTGACCGCCAGCGGCAGCGGACTGGACCCGCACATCTCCCTCGCCTACGCCGACCTCCAGATCGACCGCGTCGCCAAGGCCCGCGGCATCGCCCCCGCCCAGGTCAGGCGGGACGTCGCCGACAACACCGACGGGCGCTGGCTCGGCTTCTTCGGGGAACCGACTGTCAACGTCCTGAAACTGAACATCGAGCTTGACGAACAGCATCCGGGAGGATGATGAACGGGTGACCAGTGAGGCGTCACCCGCCAAGCGGCGTGGTGAGCTGCGCATCTATCTCGGGGCGGCGCCCGGTGTCGGTAAGACGTACGCGATGCTCGGCGAAGCGCACCGTAGGCTCGAGCGCGGCACCGACGTGGTGGCGGCGGTCGTGGAGACACACAACCGCAAGAAGACCGCCGACCTGCTGGCCGGCATCGAGGTCCTGCCGCGACGTCCCGTCGATTACCGGGGGACCCGCTTTTGGGAACTCGATGTCGACGCCGTGTTGGCGCGTAAGCCCCAGGTCGTGCTCATCGACGAGTTGGCCCATACCAACGCCCCCGGCAGCAGAAACCCGAAGCGGTGGCAGGACATCGACGAGATCCTCGATGCGGGCATCACGGTGATCACCACGGTCAACGTCCAGCACCTGGAAAGCCTCAACGACGTCGTCACCCAGATCACCGGCATCGAGCAGCAGGAAAAGGTGCCCGACGAGACGGTTCGCGCCGCCGACCAGATCGAGCTGGTCGATATCACCCCGGAAGCGCTGCGGCGCAGGCTGTCTCACGGCAACGTCTATGCCCCCGAGCGGATCGACGCCGCGTTGTCGAACTACTTCAGGCCGGGCAACCTGACTGCACTGCGCGAGCTTGCGCTGCTGTGGCTGGCTGATCAGGTGGATGCGGCGCTGGCCAAGTACCGCGCCGACAAGAACATCACCGATATCTGGGAGGCCCGCGAACGGGTTGTCGTGGCGGTTACCGGCGGCCCAGAGTCGGAAACCCTTGTGCGGCGCGCCTTTCGGATCGCATCGAAATCCAGCGCCGAGCTGATGGTGGTGCACGTCGTGCGCGGCGACGGCCTGTCCGGGGTGTCCGCACCGCAGATGGACAAGGTGCGCGAGCTGGCCACCAGCCTGGGCGCCACCGTCCACACCGTCGTCGGTGACGACGTGCCCTCCGCGCTGCTCGACTTCGCCAGGGAGTTGAATGCCACCCAACTGGTGATCGGAACATCGCGGCGGTCCCGCTTTGCGCGCGTCTTCGACGAGGGCATCGGCGCCGCCGTCGTCCAGGAGTCGGCCAAGATCGACGTTCACATGGTCACGCACGGCGCGGCCAAGCGAGGGCGCACATGGTCGTCGCTCACCCCGCGACAGCGGCACACCACATCGTGGCTCGCGGCTTTGGTTGTGCCGTCGACGATTTGCGCGTTGATCGTCTGGTCGCTGGATCCGTTGCTGGGCGTCGGCGGTGAAAGCGCGCTGTTCTTCGTCGGCGTGTTGATCGTCGCGCTGCTTGGCGGCGTTGCCCCTGCCGCGCTGTCGGCCGCACTGTCCGGTCTGCTGCTGAATTACTTCCTCGTCCACCCGCGTCATACGTTCACCATTGCCGAACCCGATAGCGCGATCACCGTCGCCGTGCTGCTGGTCGTCGCGGTCGCCGTCGCCGCGCTCGTGGACAGCGCGGCGAAGCGAGCCGCAGAAGCAACGCGCGCTTCCCGCGAAGCCGAACTGCTCGCGTTGTTCGCCGGATCGGTGCTGCGCGGCGCCGACCTCGACACCCTGCTCGAACGGGTCCGCGAAACCTATTCGCAGCGAAGCGTGAGCGTGCTGCGCGTCCAGGACGGCGACGACTGCATCGTTGCTTGTGTCGGCAACGATCCCTGCGCGACGGTGCAGTCGGCCGACACCGCGATTGAAGTCGGCGACGATGAATTCTGGATGTTGATGGACGGCAAGCAATTAGGCGCCCGCGATCGGCGCGTGCTGACCGCCGTCGCCAAGCAGGCGGCAGGCCTGGTCAGGCAGCGCGAGTTGGCGGAGGAGGCGAGCAGGGCCGAGGCGATCGCGCGAGCCGACGAGTTGCGCCGCTCGCTGCTGTCGGCGGTCAGCCACGACCTCCGCACTCCCCTGGCCGCCGCGAAGGCCGCGGTGTCCAGCCTGCGCAGCGACGACGTCGACTTCTCCGAGGAGGACACCGCAGAACTGCTCGCCACCATCGAGGAGTCGATCGACCAGCTGACCGCGCTCGTCGACAACCTGCTGGACTCGTCGCGGCTCGCCGCCGGAGTGGTCACCCCGGAGCTGCACCGCGTCTATCTGGAGGAGACGGTGCAACGGGCGCTGGTGGGAATCAGCAAGCACTCGACGGGTTTTCGCAGCGTCGCACTGGATCGGGTGAAGGTCGATGTCGCCGATGCGGTCGTGATGGCCGACGCCGGGCTGCTCGAGCGTGTGCTGGCCAATCTGATCGACAACGCCCTGCGCTACGCGTCCGACAGCCCGGTACGGGTCACGGCCAGCCCGGTCGGCGACCGGGTGCTGATCGCGGTCATCGACGAAGGACCCGGGATCCCACGCGGCGCCGAAGAGCAGTTGTTCGCGCCGTTTCAGCGGCTCGGCGATCGGGACAACAGCATCGGCGTCGGGTTGGGCCTGTCGGTGGCCAAGGGGTTCGTCGACGCGATGGGCGGCACGATCCAGGCCACCGACACACCAGGCGGCGGCCTGACCGTGCTGGTGGAACTCGCTGCCGCAGACGAGGTTTCATGACCAAGGTGCTTGTTGTCGATGACGAGCCGCAGATTCTGCGGGCGTTGCGGATCAACCTGTCGGTGCGCGGCTATCAGGTGGTGACCGCGTCGAGCGGCGGGGGGGCCTTGCGCGCGGCGGCAGATGGGCATCCCGATGTGGTCATCCTCGACCTCGGGTTGCCCGACATGTCCGGCATCGAGGTGATCGGCGGGCTGCGGGGATGGTTGACGGCGCCGATCATCGTGCTGTCGGCCCGCACGGATTCCGCCGACAAGGTCGAGGCACTCGATGCCGGCGCCGACGACTACGTGACCAAGCCGTTCGGCATGGACGAATTTCTCGCTCGGTTGCGCGCCGCGATCCGTCGCGGCGCCGCCGCCGACACCGATCAGCCCGTCGTCGAAACTGCCTCTTTCACAGTCGATCTGTCCGCCAAGAAAGTGACGAAGAACGGCACGGATGTCCATTTGACGCCGACCGAGTGGGGCATGCTCGAGATGCTGGTCCGCAATCGCGGCAAGCTGGTCGGCCGCGAGGAACTCTTGAAAGAGGTGTGGGGGCCTGCCTATGCGAAGGAGACGCATTATCTGCGCGTGTACCTCGCGCAGTTGCGCCGCAAGCTCGAGAACGACCCGTCCCATCCGGTGCACCTGCTGACCGAAGCGGGCATGGGCTACCGCTTCCAGGAGTGACTTTTCTCCCGCGAGCAGACGCATGTGCCCGCAAAGGCCCAGGAAAGGGCGGACCTTTATGTCTGCTCGCGGTTAAGACTGAGCGGTCTCGGCGGCGAGGTCGATCAGCTTCTTGCGCACCAGATCCGGTCGTTCGTCGACGACGAAGTGCGACGTGTCGACCGTCTCCAGCGTGTAGTCGTCGGCGTTGGCCGTTTCGGGCGACACCATCGAGATATCGATGGCCATATCCCCTTTGCCGAACAGCGCGCGGATCGGCACTGTGGCGCGGCGGGTTTCGCGTTCGCGGACGCCGCGCGGTATTTCACGCGTCAGGAATGTGCGGTAGGTGTCCCGCCCCGCCTTCGCGCACACCGGGTCACGGAACCGCTCGGCGAACACCCGGGCCGACTCGCGATCCATCCGCGAACCCACGCCGAAGATCACCTTCTCGATATACGGCGTGTAGCGCTGCACCGCGACGCCGAACGTCGCCAACGGCACCTGATAGTGGAACCGCCACATATGTGGCAGCACCGAACGGGTCGACTGCCACGGATGCGCCATATTGCAGGCCAGGTAGCCGTCGAACCGGTCTGGACGCGCCAGGATCATGCGGTAGCCGACATAGGCGCCCCAGTCGTGGGCCACGAGCAGCACGCGGTCCAGCCCCATCGCGTCCATCAGCGCCAGCACATCGGTGGCGACGCTCTCCTTGTCCCACTTATGCGGCGCTTGGCCCGACCAGCCGTAGCCGGGCAGATCCGGCGCGATGATCCGCAGCCCCGGCGGCGGGTCGGCCAGCAGGTCGCGGTACTCCCAGTGGTGCTGTGGCCAACCGTGCAGGGCCAGCACGGGACGGCCGTCTTCGGGACCGGCCTCGGTGACGTGAAAGCGCACGCCGTTGGCGTTGATGAAGGACCGGCGCACTCCAGGTATCAGGGGCGGTTGCGCGCTCATTTGAAGGACTATAGGCAGCAGGGTCGGCGACGACGCCCGCGTGCCCGCTTTGGAGCGACAAAGTCGCGCATGGTTAGCCAGGCTAGATTCGCGACAATATCGCGCCGAGACGACTCGCTACCGCGTCACCCGGGACAGCAACGCAGCGGCCAGGCGTCGACGCGGCCAGCCACGCGCCCCGGCACCGGCAAGGGCCGCCCGAGCTGCGTTCCTGCCGCAGATCCCGTGCACGCCGCCGCCCGGTGTGGCACCCGCGCTTCCGAGATAGACGTTCTGCACAGGCGTCTCGGCCCTGCCGAAGCCGGGCGCCGGCCGAAAGATCAACTGCTGAAACAGCTGCGAGGTGCCGCCATTGACAGCACCCGCGAAAAGGTTCGCATCGCTGGCTTCCAGATCCGACGGCCGCTGGATTGTCTTGCCGATCACGCGGGCGCCGAATCCCGGCGCGTGCTCCTCCAATACGCGATCGACCGCCTCGGCCAGCCGATCCGCCGACGCATCGTCGGAAACACCACGAGGCAGATGCGTGTAGGCCCAAGCGCTTTCAGTGCCTGCGGGCGAACGGGTCGGATCCGCGGTCGTCATCTGCCCGAACAGCAGGAAGGGCCGCTCGGGAATGGTCTCCGTGTTGAGGTCGGCCATCCACCGGATCAGCCCATGGTGATCGGCGCCCAGATGCACGGTGCCGGCTTCGCCCAAGCTCTTGGACCGCCAAGGCACCGGCGCATCCAGCGCGTAGTTGATCTTCAGAACCGGTGTGTCCCAAACGAATCCGTCCAGCGACCGGAGCAGCCCGCGTGGCACGGCGTGTTCTGGCAACAGGTCGCGGAGCAACCGGGGCGCCGACGTGTCGGCGACCACGGCGCGCCGCACCCGAACCACCGAACCGTCGGCGGTGTGTACGGCGACCGCCCGCCCACCGTGCACCTCGATTCCATCGACCCGACGCCCGCACTCGATCTGTGCTCCGGCCGACCGCGCGCGGTTGACCAACGCGGCGGTCAACTGGCCCGCGCCGCCGACCGGTACCGGGAAGCCGCCGTCCTGCGCCATCATGATCAGCATGTAGCCCATCACCGCGCTGCCCGGCGCCTCGATGGGTACGTCGGCGTGCATTGCGTTGCCCAACAACAACAGTCGCGCCTCGTCGCCCGAGAACAGCTTCTCGGCCATCACACCCGCAGGCAGCAGCAACAGATGCGCCAACCGCAGCGCTTCGGCGGTACCCAGACGGCGCAACAGCCCGACCGGACCGCGCACCGGCGGAAACGGCGAGAACAACGTCGACAACAGCGGGTCCTTGATCCGCTGCCACTGCTCGAACAGGCCCGCCCACGCACCGCCGTCGCGCGGATCGAGATTGGCGATCGTGCGGTCCACGTCGCGGTAGATCAGCGGCGCCTCTTCGTCCTCCGGCGAGCGTGCATGACCCACCACTGCCGGAGCATGCGACCAACGCAGGCCGTGATCCTCGAGATTCATCGCCCGCAGTGCCGGTGAGGTCACCGACAGCGGATAGAACGCGCTGTAGAGGTCGCTGACGAAACCCGGAAACAGCGAAGCGCTCTTGACGGCCCCGCCCGGTTCGTCCTGCGCCTCGAGCACGAGCACGTCCCATCCGGCGTCGGCCAGCATCGCCGCGGCGACCAATCCGTTGTGCCCGGCACCGACAACCACCGCATCCGCTGTCTGGCGCATCATCGCGGCGGCTGTGAAATCACCCGATTGGCAACGGCTTTCACGGAGTCGGGCAGGAACCGGTTGACCAGGCCCATCGCCTTGGACAGCGCGACGAGGCGACCACCTTGCGGTCGCCGCGCATCAGCGCGTCGTAGCCCTGCTTGGCGACCTTGCCGGGATCGTCCTTCGGACCACGCGCCACCAGGGTGTCGGCCATGCCGACGCGACGGAAGAAGTTGGTGTCGGTGGGACCCGGCATCAACGACGTGACAGTCACACCGGTGCCGCGCATCTCGTCGTGCAGCGCCTCGGCGAACGACTGCACGAACGACTTGGAGGCGTTGTACATCGTCTGATGTGAGCCGGGCATCTGGGCCACGATCGAGGACGTGTAGAGCACCTTGCCCGATCCGCGCGCGGCCATGTCCCGCAGCACCAGCTTGGACAGATGCACCGTCGACCGCACGTTGAGGTCCACGACGTTCATGTCGCTGTCCAGGTCGCCGTCGATGAACCGTCCGCCGCGGCCGGTGCCCGCGTTCAGACATACCACCTCGACATGCCCGCCGCCCGAGGTGGCGGTGCGGTACAGCCGCTCCACGTCGTCGGGCTTGCGCAGATCGACCTGTACCGGCGTCACCGTCGCACCCGTTGCGGCCAGTTTGTCGGCGCTGGCGTGGATCGCATCGTCGTCGGCCGCCACCACAACGTCGTATCCGTCCTCGGCGAACAGCTTGGCCAACTCGAATCCGATGCCACTGGATGCGCCCGTCACCAGGGCGAGTTCCGACGTGCATGCACAACGGGCTACCCGAGACGGTCGATGTCAAACGGCCCCAAACCAGGGTTACAGCGGCCCCGTCGCGGCTACCGTGCCGGTTATGGGTGGATATCGAGAACTCTTCGAGGCCAGCATCCGAGATCCGAACGCCTTCTGGGCCGATGCCGCCAAGGCGGTGACGTGGACACGTGAACCTCAAAAGATCCTCGACGACACGAACCCACCGTTCTACCGCTGGTACCCCGACGGCGAGTTGAACACCTGCGTCAACGCGCTCGACCGTCACGTCGACGGCGGCCGGGCCGACCAGCTGGCGTTGATCTACGATTCGCCGGTCACCGGCACGAAGCGCACCTTCACCTTCCGGGAACTTCTCGACCTGACGGCCCGATTCGCCGGCGTTCTGCGCGCCAACGGCGTCGAGCGGGGCGACCGCGTCGTGATCTACATGCCGATGATTCCCGAGGCCGTCGTCGCGATGCTGGCCTGCGCCCGGCTGGGCGCGGTGCACTCGGTGGTGTTCGGCGGTTTCGCGGCCCACGAGTTGGCCACCCGCATCGACGACGCACGCCCCAAGGCGATCGTCACCGCGTCGTGCGGCATCGAGCCGACCCGCACCGTCGAGTACAAGCCGATGATCGACGCCGCGCTCGACATGGCCGAACACCCCGCGCCCGTCTGCATCGTGGTGCAGCGCGACCGGCACCGGTGCCAGTTGCAGGACGGCCGCGATCTGGACTGGACCGACGTGATGGCGACGGCCTCACCGGTTGACGCCGTGCCCGTCAAAGCGACCGACCCGCTGTATGTGCTCTACACCTCGGGCACGACGGGAAAGCCGAAAGGCATCGTGCGCGACAACGGCGGACATGCCGTCGCACTGCTGTGGAGCATGCGCAACATCTACGACATCGCACCGGGTGAGGTGTTCTGGGCCGCTTCCGATGTCGGCTGGGTCGTCGGCCACTCCTACATCGTCTACGGGCCGCTGCTGCTCGGAGCGACAACCGTTCTCTACGAAGGCAAACCGATCGGAACACCCGATGCCGGCGCGTTCTGGCGGGTGATCGCCGAGCACGGCGTCAAGGCGTTGTTCAGCGCGCCGACGGCGTTGCGCGCAATCCGCAAGGAGGACCCCGACGGAGAGCACATCGGCCGATACGACCTGTCGCCGATGAAGTACCTCTTCCAAGCGGGCGAACGGCTCGACCCTGACACCTACGCGTGGGCGGCGGACAAACTGAGCGTGCCGGTGGTCGACCACTGGTGGCAGACCGAAACGGGTTGGGCGATCGCCGCCAATCCGATGGGCGCCGATCCGCTTCCGATCAAGGCCGGCTCGCCGACCGTGCCGATGCCGGGCTATGACGTGCGCGTGCTGCACGTCGACGGTTCGGAATGCGCGCCCGGCGAGGACGGCGCGATCTGCATCCGGTTGCCGCTGCCGCCGGGAACGCTGCCGACACTGTGGGGCGACGACGCCCGCTACCAGCGCTCGTACCTGTCCGAGTACCCGGGCTTCTACCTGACCGGCGACGGCGGCTACCTCGACGAGGACGGCTATCTGTTCGTGATGGGCCGCATCGACGACGTCATCAACGTCGCCGGGCATCGGCTGTCCACGGGTTCCATCGAGGCGGTGCTGGCCACCCATCCCGCGGTGGCGGAGTGCGCCGTCATCGGCGTCGCCGACGAGATCAGAGGCCAGGTGCCGCGCGGCTTCGTGGTGCTCAAGTCCGGCGCCTCGGCGGAAGGCCTGCCCGAGGAGTTGGTCGAACTCGTGCGCACCGAGATCGGCGCCGTGGCCTGCCTACGCACCGTCGACGTCGTACCCGCGCTGCCGAAGACGCGCTCGGGCAAGATCCTGCGCAAAACCATGCGCGGCATCGCACATGGCAAGGACGAACCGCTGCCGTCGACGATCGAGGACCCGACCGTGCTGGACAAGCTCAAACCGATCCTGACTCGTTGACGCCGGTATCGTCGAAGGCACACCACTTCGATGTAAGGGAGCGATGAGTAGCGCCTCGCGCGCACCCCGAAGACCCGTCCCACCCCGGACTGAGCGTGTGACGGCTCCGGAGGTGGAAGCATGCTGATGGCGCTGGCCAATATCGGCCTCGGCGTCGTGGTGGTGGTCCTGATCACCGCGTTCACGGCGTATTTCGTCGCCCAGGAGTTCGCCTACACGGCGGTCAACCGGGCACGTTTGAAGGCGCACGCGGAGGCGGGCGATGCCGCCGCGGCCGGCGCTCTTGACGTGACCCGGCGGACGTCGTTCATGTTGTCGGGCGCGCAATTGGGCATCACCGTGACGGGTCTGCTCGCGGGCTATGTCGCCGAACCGCTGATCGGTCAGGGGCTGGCGGATGTGCTCGGGTTGGCCAGTGTGCCGAGCAGCGTCGGGGTGGCTGTCGGCGCGGCCATATCGCTGATCTTCTGCACGATCGTGCAGATGCTGTTCGGCGAGTTGTTCCCGAAGAACCTGGCGATTGCC
Source organism: Mycolicibacterium agri (assembly GCF_002553505.1). Lineage (GTDB taxonomy): Bacteria > Actinomycetota > Actinomycetes > Mycobacteriales > Mycobacteriaceae > Mycobacterium > Mycobacterium agri. The sequence continues at coordinate 44,358 of NZ_PDCP01000045.1, forward strand.
ATCCCGGAAGCGCTGGCCCGGCGCCTCGCGCTGTCGACCCGCTGGTATCTGCGGTTGTTCGGGTGGCTGATCTGGTTCATGGACCAGTCCTCGAACGTGCTGCTGCGCGCGGTGCGAATCGAACCGGTGCACGACGTCGAACAGGCCGTCACCGCACGCGACCTCGAGCACATCGTCGCCGCGTCGTCGGCCACCGGCGAGATGCCCGCCGAACTGTCCACGCTGCTCGACCGCATCCTCGACTTCCCCACCAGCACAGCCGAACACGCGATGGTCCCGCGCACCCGCGTGGACGTCGTACGCTTCGACGAGCCCGTCGAGTCGGTGCTGACCCGCATGGCCGCAGGACACACCCGCTACCCCGTCGTCGGCGAGACCACCGACGAGGTGCTGGGCATCGTCGACCTCCACGACGTGCTCGACGCCGATCCCACGGCGACCGCCGCCTCGCGGTGCCGGGCCGCGGTGCAGGTGCCGACATCGCTACCGCTGCCCGTTACGCTGCAGCGGCTCACCGATGCAGGCCACCAAATGGCTCTGGTGATCGACGAATACGGCGGTTTCGCAGGGATCGTCACCATCGAGGACATCGCCGAGGAACTGGTCGGTGAGATCGCCGACGAGCACGACGCGTCGAGCGGCGAGGCGACACGGCGCGACGACGGTTGGGTGATGCCCGGCGACATACACCTCGACGAGGCTTCGCGACTGCTCGACGAGGAACTACCCGACGGCGACAGCGAGACGCTCGCGGGGCTGTTGATGGAAAAGCTCGGCCGCCTGCCGGTCGTCGGGGACTGCGTCGAAATTCCGCTGCCGGACGACTCCGCACAGTGGAAGAGCGACCCAGTCAAGGTGTTGACCGCCACCGTGCGGTCGATCGAACGGCGCGTGCCCGCCGAGGTTTTCGTGTCGGTGCGCACGTTGGAGACCCACGATGAGTAATCCGTTGACGGTGCTCGCGGTCACCATGGGCCTGATCGCGGTCAGCGCGTTGTTCGTCGCCGTGGAGTTCGCGTTGTTGACCGCACGCAAGCACAGACTGGAGGATGCGGCGGCCAAGAGTTACGCCGCACGGGCCGCGTTGCGCAGCACAACGGAACTGTCGGTGCTGCTGGCCGGTTCGCAGTTGGGCATCACGGCCTGCACCCTGGCGTTGGGCGCTACCACAAAACCGGCTGTGCACCACTGGCTTACGCCGCTGATCCGCGCTCTGGGCGCGCCACCTTGGGTCGCCGACGCGGGCAGCTTCGTTCTGGCGCTGGCGATCGTGACGTTCCTGCATCTGGTCATCGGTGAGATGGCGCCGAAATCGTGGGCGATCGCACATCCTGAACGTGCGGCGATCATTCTGGCGATCCCGATGCGCATGTTCATGACGCTGACGCGTCCGGTGCTGATCGCGCTCAACCGCGCGGCGAACTGGTGTGTCCGCATGGTCGGCGTCGACCCGGTCGACGAACTCGCCGAAGGGCAGGACCCCGAGACGCTGCGTCAATTAGTCGAACACTCGGCGGCCGCAGGCACTTTGGATGAGCGCAACTATCGCAACCTGGCGAGGGCATTGGATCTGCGCAAGCTAACCGTCGGCGATATCGTGTCGCCCACAACGCGGTTGAGCACGGTCGCCGCCGATGCCGACCCCGCGGCGATTCAAGCGATGTCGCAGTTGACCGGTCATCAGCGGCTGCTCGTGGCCGATGAGAAGCATGCGCCGATTGGCGTGGTGCACGTCCGCGACAGCCTGCGCCCGCCGCCGGGTACCACGGCGCGCGATCTGATGCGGCCGCTTCTGCGGCTGCGGCCGAGCACACCGGTGTATCGCGCGCTTGCGCAGATGCGAAAGAGCCGCAACCACGTGGCGATCGTCGTCGACAGCGGCTCGGTCGGGCTGGTGACCATGACCGACCTGCTGCAACGCCTGCTGGCCGAGGCCGACGCGGCCGCTTGAGCGCATATTCCTTTCATTCGCCGATGAACAGAACTATGGTGATTTCGGCATATGTTCGAACTCTGCTCCCACCTGATCAGGCGGTCAGAGCGACTGAGGAGTTGTAGCGATGCGCGAAACCAAGGCCGGCAGTTGTAACTGTCATTGCAACGCGTGCGACAGCGGGCACCACTGCGGTAACCCGCCCAACTGCCACGTACGGCGCTGAGCGCCCTGCACTAAGTCACCTTCTTACGGCGGCACAGGTCCGCCGACGGTTACTTTCGCGCGTCTATTAGCGCGTCTTCCCCGCCGTCGCGATTAATCGGCGACCTGGCGGGGTACCTACCTGCCGACCCGTCAATAACGAGGTCGAAGGGAGGCGAGGCGATGGTGAAGCGGCCCAAGTTGATGGCGGTTCAGGGCGCGGCCCTGCTGATCGCGGTCGTGTTCCTGATCATGGGCGTGCTTGGATTCATCCCAGGGGTGACGACGAACGTCGACTCGCTCGAGTTGGCCGGACACCATTCCGGCGGCTTGCTGTTCGGCGTCTTCGCCGTGTCCGGGTTACACAACATCGTCCACATCGCCTTCGGCGTTGCCGGATTGGCGATGGCCCGCACCTACGCATTGGCCCGCCTTTACTTCCTCGTCGGCGGGCTGGCCTACCTGGGCCTGTGGCTCTACGGGCTGCTGATCGACCACGCCAGCCCGGCCAACTTCGTCCCGCTCAACGGCGCCGACAACTGGCTGCACTTCGGCTTGGGCGTGGGCATGGTGCTGCTCGGCGTCACCCTGGCCGGGCAGCGCGACCCGACCAAACACCGGACGAGGGTCCGCACCTGATCACAGGATCGACAGCGCGATGCCGTCCAGAATGTCGTGCTCGCTGACGACCAATTCGTCGATGCCCGCGCGTTTGCCCAGCGCGTCGGCCAACTCCTCCACGATGATCGCGCCCCCGCCGATAACGTCGACTCGGCCCTCGTGCATCGGCCCCAAGGCCGCGCGCTGATCGTGGCTCATCGCGATGATCTCGTCGCACACTGCAAGCAGATCATCGAAGCCCACACGCGAGAGGTGAATCGCCTCCGGGTCATACGTCGTCATCCGCTGCGCCAGCGCCGCCAGCGTCGTCATGGTTCCGGCGACGCCGACCCACGTCCGCGCCTTCTCGACGGGCACCACGCGCAGCGCCTCGCCGAGCCGTTCGCGCACCACATCCCGCGCTGCCGCCACTTCCGCCGCCGTCGGCGGGTCGGTGTGCAGGCAGCGTTCGGTCAGCCGGACACAGCCGACGTCGGCGGAATAGCCCGCCTCGACCTCGCGCTGGCCGAGCACCACCTCCGTCGACCCGCCGCCGAGGTCGACCACGACGAAAGGTCCTGCGGCGGCGTCTAACTCGTAGACCGCGCCGTGGAACGACAGTCGGGCTTCCTCGTCGCCGGTGATCACCTCGGCGACCGCACCGGGCACGACCGCGCCCAGCACCTCCGATGTCATCGCGAAGAACACGTCGCGGTTGGCGGCGTCGCGCGTTGCCGAGGTCGCCACCATCCGCACCTTCGTGACATCGTGGCGGCGCAGCAATTCGGCGTAATCGATCAGCGCGGCCTTGGTCCGTTCCAGCGCGGCGGGCGCGAATTGCCCTGTGGCGTCGACACCTTGGCCCAACCGCACGATGCGCATCTCGCGGTGGACGTCATGCAGCGAACCGTCGACCACCTCGGCGATCAACAATCGGATCGAATTGGTGCCGCAGTCGATCGCCGCGACTCGAGTCACGTCCACACCTCCCGGTCGAGGATGCCTTCCATGTCAGGTTCGGTGGCCAGCATCGCCAGGGCCTCGTCGCCCAACGGGTTTACGCCTGGACCTTTCGCCAGTGAATGCGCGATGAGAACGTGCAGGCATTTCACTCGGTCCGGCATGCCGCCGCCGGAGAACGTGGTGCCCAGCGCTTCGATCGCGTCGCGCTCGGCAAGGTAGGCCTCGTGTGCCCGACGGTACGCCTCGGCCAGTTGCGGGTCCTGTTTCAGCCGCTCGGTCATCTCCCGCATCAGGCCCGCCGATTCCAGCCTGCTGGCCGCTGCCGTCAGCTTGGGATGCGTCAGGTAGTACAACGTCGGAAACGGTGTTCCGTCAGGCAATCTCGGCGCGGTCTTGATGACGCCCGGTTCGCCGTTCGGGCATCGGTAGGCGATCTCGAGCACCCCGCGCGGTTCGCGACCGAGTTGCCGCGCGACGGCCTCGAGATCCGACTGCTCAACCACCGGGCGCAGGGGCGGGCGGTGGCGGGGCAGTCGGAGGT
>NZ_PDCP01000046.1 GCF_002553505.1 Mycolicibacterium agri
ACAACCGCACCGGCGAGTCGGGCGGACGGGGCCAAAACAGACCGTCCTACCGGGGCCAAATCAACCTGTCACAGCCAGGTTATCGACGTCTGTGAGCACCATTGGGGGAAATTCGTCACGCTCAGGCATGGGTTGATGATGCCCGTCAGGGGTGAAACGGGGCGGGTGCGGGGTCGTGTGACCAGGGCGTGGGGTTCGAGGCGGCCGGTGCCGGGATGGTTGGGGTGTCGGCCGACCAACAGTTGTGTTCGCTGATGCGGTGTGCATCATCGGTATGTGTCGCGGGTGATTGAGGGTTACTTTCGGTGCCCGTTTCCGTTCACGGTGATCACGTCCGCGCTGAGCGAGGAATTTGCGATCGAGGTCGGTGGCCACCACGCCGCGATCACGCTGCCGTCCGCGGACGGAGTGACGCCCGATCACATTGCGTTGACTGAGCCCGACTGGTTCTACCGTGAGGCCGAAGTCCCGCAGAGCCGGCTTGCGGGTGTCGATCCGTTTTGGGGGACCGCCGCCTTGTGGCGGGCAGACAACACTCCATTTGCGGTGCACATCGACAGGTTTCGGTTATGTATCGAGGTCGATTCCGATGGCGCGGGCAGCTCGCGGGTGGCGCGGGAGGTCGCGGAAGCGATGCCAGCGTGGTGGCTCACGGTTGGCGGCTGGGTGGAGGTCCTCTACGAGCAGGATCTGTCACGGCTCGGACCAGTCGATCCGGGTGTTCACTTCAACGGGACCACGTTGTGGACCAAGCTCGACCACGTCGACGAGGGCTTGTCGCGGGTGGATTCGACCTTGGGGCGGTACAACATGATCCGCTACACGCCAGTCGACGCCGCCGGGTTGCGGCGCTGTATCGCGCTCGGGCAGAAATCCGGGCGGCCGCCAGATGAGTGGCTGGTGATCCGGGACGCGCGGTCGTTCTTCAACGGCTACGACTTTCGTCGTGCGGTGCTCGACGCTGGCCTGGCCGCCGAGCTGGCCGTAACACGGCTGATCACCGCCCGACTCACCCAGGACGGGCTCGACGACGCGGCGATCGAGCAGACGTTGTCAGACAACCGGATGCTGGGTCGGCTCTGCCGCTACTGGATTAGCCGGGGTGGGCCGCTACCTGACGACTACTACGACCGACTCATCGCGCGACGCAATGCCGCCACGCACCAAGGAGCGGTGATCCGCCGCGACGACGCGCGCGACGCGATCGACGTCGCGACGCTGATCGTGCGGCAGGCGTTGCCGCTGCCCGATTAGGGCTGGATATCGCTATCGACTACTCACCACGCGACCATCGCAGTTTTGGCGCCGGGGGCCGCTGCGCCGCTTCTGCCCGCGCTCGTCAGGTCGCCACCACCTCCGTGGGTCCGAGTACCACCACGGAGTTGTGTCCTGCCCATTGACAGCGTCCGCTTCAGCCATTGCCCGCTCACCTCGGCTCGCGTCGGTGCGGGGAGCATGGTGTGCCGTGACCCGGCTGAGAATGTCGGCTTCCGACGCCGGATTGCGATTCATTCTGCGGTTCCGCCGAGGGCCGTCGTTAACGCCCGATCCAGACTCGTCATCGCCGCGACGAGGTCTTCAACGATCTGAAGATGCTTGGCGGCGCTGTCCTTTTCTTTTCGGGCAGCGGTCAGGGCGGCTTGGCTTGCGCTCCTCGCGGCGGCATGCGCGGCGCGCGCAACAGCAGCCAGATTCTGTGGCTTTGATGGTTGGACCGCTTCCTCGGTGAGGCCGGCGTTGCGAATGTGGTCGCGTGCGCGCGCAACCGCGGGGAGTCCAGGGTGGGCGTCGAGGAACGTGATCAGGTCGCCCCAGCGGATCAGAATCCGCCCACCGCTTTTCCGGAACGCCAGCGGCGCCTGGTGACGTTTGGTCCAATTCGTGATGGTTGTAGTGCCGAGCCCCAACATCTGCGCGAGGTGCCGCGCCGTGTACTGCTCTGAATCTTGAGGGGGCGCCACTCTGCCAATCCGTTCAACTGTGCATACTCGCGTGTCTAAGCGTCTCGCATATGTGCACATGTGACAACCTGCCGAAGTGGGCTTGCCGATGCACGTCGCAGAACCGGTAACGCCGCTACAGCTACAGATTGGGCGGTGGCTGCCGGTGCCAGGCGGGGCGATTGCCGCCGGCCACCGCGCCGACGCGTTGGTGACCATCGATGATGACGAACACGCTCGCCGACAGTCGGCCGGGATAGGGGCTGTAACGGGCCGCGGGCTCCTGTACGTGCTGTTGTCTCTTCCGTGGGGCACACCTGTGCACACTGGTGCGCTGCACGTGCGGGAGGTGGAGATTCTGCGCGCCGCACCGGCGGGGGTCGTTGATCTCGACGGAGATTGGGTGATCCGCCGGTTGCAGACTCCGCTGACGGTGGCCGCGGCGGTGGTCGAGGGCACGAACTGGCGGCGCGTCCTGGGTCGCGTGGTGCAATTCGCACCATTTTGTCAGATGGTCGCGGTGTTTCCCGCCGCACCGACCCGGTTCGGCGATGTGGCGTGGGAGGCCCGCTTCGACGGGGTCGGGGTATGGGTGCGCGACGACGGTGAGCTAGTGGAAGTGGTGCGGCCCGAACCGTTTCGGCTGCGCTGCCAAAAAGCCGCGGGATGGGCATTTCACGAAAACGCCTACCGCCGCTGGATCAGCACCACGCACCCTGTGGCGTCGTCACCCTGCCCTGAGGATCGTCCAGCTCGCACAGCAGCCGAAGCGTCAGATCCGCTTCAACTGGCGCTACCAACGGCTTGAGGCCGACGTGGCGCGTCAGCGCTTCGTTTCGGCGGTCGCTGAGATAGGCCGCGCGCTGAGCCCTCGGGCGACCGATCACTTCGGCGGCCAGGTCACCTGTGGCGTGCAGGTTGTGCTTGATCACTGCTATACGGTCGGCCTCGATGGCGTCGAGGCGGTCGGGGTCTAGGCCGCAGTCTGCGCACGTGCCCAGCGGGCGGTTGGCGAACCAGTCGGCCAGCTTGCGCGCACTGCGATGTTCCAGCAACGGCAGATAGAGCATCCCGGGCAGGCGATCAAGGGAAAAGCCGCGGGTGTTGTCGCCGGGACCGTCGGGGTGGCGGGTGGAGTGCCCGGTGCCGACCGCCACCAGGGCTGCACCGTGCGCCAATGCGTCGGTGCCCACCAGCGGATCGACCCCCAGGATCCAGAGACCGCGGTGCTGGTCGAGCAGTACACGCAGACCGGACAGTCGCTCCTTGTCGGCCAGCGGCCTTTTCGGACCGGTGAAGGTGACTGCCAACCGGCGACCGCGCGCGCTTTTCAAGCACGACAACAGCGATGAGATGCTCGCCTTCTCAAGGGCTGCGGCGTTAATCGGCACAAACGTGATCAAGCGGGGATCGGTTGCCCGTGCGGTGGTCTGCAGCAGCGCGTCGAGGACTTCCCATGCGTGGGGACGGATGTGATAGCTGGGGGTCAGCACGGCGGCCGCGCCAGTCGTGGCGGCAATGGTCGCCGCCCAAGTGTCCAGGTCGACGAGATCCAGGCCGCTGTGCAGTGCGGTGGGTTCGTCAACCGACGCGGAGCGACCACGCCAGTCACCGCTGTCGGCGATCAGAAAGGCTCCGCGGGCGGTCGCGCGCAGCCTCGCGGCTCCTGCCTGCCCGGAGTACGGGCCGGTCACCAGAGCATGACCGCTGCTGCGGGTGTGCTCGGCGGCCGTCGCCACCGCGTCGGTGCCTGGGGCGTGGGCAGCCACAAATCCCACATTCGGCACCTTCGGCTGGTCAGCCGGCGCAGCGCGCATCGCATCAACCCTTTCGTATGACCCCAACTGGGGATGCCGCAGAACACACCGGCTCCGGTGTATCACTCGCAGCCGACGTCCATTTTGGACCGCGCGTATGCCGCGCCTTTTGCAACGGAATATCTCGGCGCGTCACCGGCATCTACACGTGATCTTGCTCAGCCATATGGTTTGCATATCCGCAGTTCAATCACGGATCAGTGGTACATTTGGGGAACCTTTTACGCACGATTTACGCGGAGCTGATGGACGGTCGAGTGGTGCCGCTGCGGCGGTCGCGGGGCGTCGGCAGACCTACGCCGCCCGACACCGTGACCGCGGTCTGCGCTCGCCCGAAATGCCGCAACGAGTTCCAGCGCAACCTGACCCGAGGTCGACGCCAGCTCTACTGCACTGAGGAATGCCGACGCGAAGTCGACGCCGAACGCCGAAAGACCCGCGCCCGCCTGAGGCACTACGAAGACAACGTCGCGAAACTTCGCGCCGACAACAACACGTATGCACCCGACGGCGCCGACGCGGTGGCTGGCGCGGGCAACGCCGAGGAACTGCTGCGCACCCAGCTGGCCCGGGTGCAGGGACTACTGGTGTTCGCCGATGACGACGACCCGGTCGTGCAGCACCTCGCTGACCTGGCCACCGCGGTGGCGCAATACCTCGGCGCCGACGCCGAGGAGATCGGTTGACAGCCCAATCACCCGCAGCGGGGCGCCCACCTGGGCTGCGCCAGCGGTGGGGCTGCCTCAGCGATAACCGCCAAGACACCCGGTGGCGCCGTCGGAGTGTTGTCGGATGGCCATGCTTGACTCGAATCGATCATTCCGGGGGCGAGGGTCGGCACAATGGCCAGGTGGAGCGCGGTCGAGTCAATGAGCTGCACTACATGACGCCGATCGCCAATTTGGCATCCATCGTTCATTACGGCTTGCTGAGCCATCACCGCGCCGCTGAGGTCCCGCACGATTCCATCGCCGATCCATCGGTGCAGGGCAACCGGGTCGGCAAGCGCGTACCCAACGGGCGCCTGCTGCATGACTACGTCAACCTCTACTTCGACGCCCGCAACGCCATGATGTATCGCCGCCGAAACGTCCGATCGACGATTGCGGTGTTGCGTGTGTCGTCGGCGGTCCTCGACATGCCCGGAGTCGTGCTGTCCGACGGCAATGCCGCATCAGGTGCAACCCAGTTCCTGCCGTGCCCCGCCGGCCTGGCCGCATTGAACCAAGAGCGGGTCTACACCGACGACTGGGACCACTCCGACCCCTGGATCAAGCAGGAACAGAAGCGGCAACGCTGCGCTGAAGTGCTTGTACCCGACCGGGTGGGACCCGAACATTTCATCGGCTGCTATGTGTGTACCAACCAGGTTGTTGCCAACTGCGCCACGGTCGCGGCTGAACTCGCGGTGGAGGTGAACGCTCATGTCTTCTTCCAGTGACAACAACGTTCGGCTGGTGTCCGGCAACATTCTGGACTCATCAGCACAAACCCTGGTCAACACCGTCAATTGCGTCGGCGTGATGGGCAAAGGCATCGCCCTGGCGTTCAAACGCCGATACCCAGACATGTTCGACGACTACGTGGCACGCTGCGATCGCGGTGAGGTCCGCCTGGGCCGTCCCTACCTGTTCAAGGCTGACGACCACTGGGTCATCAACTTCCCCACCAAGAACCACTGGCGCGCAGTCTCACGACTACAAGACATCGTCGACGGCCTGGACTACCTGCAAGCCCACTACCAAGACTGGGGGATTACGTCGCTGGCCGTGCCCCCACTGGGATGCGGCAACGGCCAGCTGGAATGGAAGGTGGTAGAGCCAACCCTCGCAAGACATCTCGCGCGGCTAGACATCCCCGTCGAGCTCTATGTGCCTGCCGGCGAGTCACCCGACGTCGAGCAGCTGGCCCTCATGCCCGCCGAGCGCGCTACGACTGACCGGACCCAAGAACGGTTCGTTCCGCCCGAATGGGTGGCCATTATCGCCGTTCTCGATCGCTTGGAGCGCCAGCCACACCACTGGCCAGTCGGTCACACCATGTTCCAGAAATTGGTCTACTTCGCATCCCAGACTGGTATTCCCACCGGGCTGCAGTTCGAACGCAACAGTTACGGCCCCTTCGCGCGAACACTCAAAGGCCACATCGCCCGCCTACAGAACAACGGCCTCGCGATCGAGCAGCAGCATGGCAGGCTTTTCGAAATCCGCGTCGGCCCTACCTACCGCGATGCTGTCGAAAACTACCGCGGCCGAATGGAATCGTGGCGTGAAGCCGTGGACCGTACTGCCGATCTGATGTCACGAATGAATACCTCGACCGCCGAGGTCGCCGCGACGGTGCACTACACCGCGGCCGAACTCGCCGGCCAATACGATCGCCGCCCTACCGCCAGCGAAGTGATCGCCGGGGTCGAGCGATGGAAGGCCCGACGTAAGCCGCCGTTGGATCGCCGCGCCATAGTCGAAGCCCTGACCGTTCTTGGACTGCGCGGCTGGCTTGAGGTCGACCTCGACGAGGATGCTGAACAGCTCATCGACGAGTTCGCGGACGCCTGACCGACCCCATGCGCTAGCTGCGTGGCAGCACTGAGCTTGTAGCGGCACCGCAACGCAAGTCGTGCACTCCGGATATGCGGAGCCGACGATCACACTGATGCTTCGCCATGAGCATCGGCAAATACCGTGGCATTTTCCTGCTCAGGATGTTGTTGGTCGGTCAGCAAACCAGTGTCGGTCGGCACTCCTACTATGAGACGACGTTGTCCCGTCGGCGTTGCGGTGGATGTGCATGCAGGAAAATGGCAGTGACTGGCAGCTCCCGTCCGCGCCCGCGGAGGGGTGGACAGTCACGATTCCCACCGATGACGAGTCGATCTCGCGACGGCGGCGCGCGTTGGCGCCGATCCAGGTGCTGACCGACGTCGAGAGGAACAAGGCGCAGTACGACGGGGACTTCTGGGGCAGCTACGACTTATTCAACATCGCGCTGGCTGTGATCGATCAGGTGGCCTTGGCCATGGGAATCTCGGCTGGTCAGACATGGGATGAGGCGGTCGATTACGCCGCCGGCCAGGCGGCTCGACAAATTCCCGACGCCAGCGGCGATGAGTGGATGGCGGTGGCCGAGCGCGTAGTGGTGTCGCTGGTCACCACCGATGTACACATTGTCCCGTACGTGGTGCACGCCGAGACCGGACCGCGGTGGGTGGCGCAACGGTTCAGGCTGCTGTACGTGCATTCCGGTGGCGACGACGGCGGTGAGCATCTGCGCGCCTCCGAGCAAGCGATCAACATCTTTGTTGAAGCCCTCGATCTCGATATCGAAGCCGCACAGATCGCCAATGAAGCGCAGTTGAGTGCGTTGATCGCGCGGGGTGCGGTGGCTTCAGCGGTGCAGATAGCGCGGCACGCGCGGTACCGGTCGATCCAATACCAGGAGCGGGTCCGGCGCATCGTGGCCGACACCTTGATCAATCCTGATGCCCATGACTGGCTTGGCGATGTTCCTACCTTGCTGGAATCAGCGCTCGCGCACGTGCGGGCCAGGCTTGAAGCTGAGGCAGCGCTGATGGATGCGGTGGCCGAGCGACGTTCGGTCGTCGATGACTCGGCGCAGCTCATCGCGGCCAACCAGTTGATCGAAATCCTGCGGGAATGCCGGCATCGCCACAATGAGCTGCACCGGCACCTGATCGGCGCGCGCAGCAGACTTCGGGAGGCACTCAACGACCGGTTCGCTCGGCCGCCGCAGGCTGCCCACCGCGTCAACGTGGGGTCAGACCTACTCGGCCCGTTTCTGGCCCGCCCTATCAGCGATTGTCTGGTGGCCAGCGGGCGACTGCTCGCCGCCGTCGGCGGGGTGGGCATGCGTTGGTGGCCGGCATTGTCAACCCTCACCGACGAGTTGTGCGCCCCGCCCCGCACTCCCGACGCAGGAGAGGAGATCAGCGAACCCGAGTTCGGCGACGACGACCAGCCGCAGTGGTGGGAGCCTTACGAAGACACGACTGAGGCGTTGTTGACCAGTCTTGACACGCCAATTCGGCTCTCCCAACTCTTGACCCGCGCTCGCGAGGCCGAGGTCGCTGACTGCGACGGCCAACCGTTGGACTCTGATCTGTTGGCGGCGGCCGTTCTGCATGCCGCACATCGTGCGTGGGCAACCCATCTGTCGGGGCGCGCGGCCGGGGAACAGTTGGTTGTGGCGATGGCAACCGGCGACTTGATCGACGCCGATGGGATCCGTTCGGACGATCTGCTGCTCGTGCCGGCTGTGGTGTCTGCCGATATCGACACAGCGGCTGAGACCAGCGATGCGGGTCAGCTACTGGTTGAGGACCTCGAGGGTGCCTCCGAGGAGTTGAGTGCATGAGCTTCACTCGAGATGCCGCCGACATCGGCAGGTTGCTGGGCTGGGCGGCGCGGCCGCGAGAAACGCCGGCCCGCCACGAGGACTACCACCGGCTGGTCAGTCGCTACCGCGGCGATGCGGATTTCGCGTCCGCAGTCGACGCCGCTTTCGCCGCCGCTGGGCTGTATGTGACCGTCGATGAACGTGAGGGCGCCATTGTGGCGGCGGCGCCCGACTCACCGCTGCGGGTCACGTTGTCGGATGTGATGAAACGTGCGCAGCCCCTCCAGCGCGCGGTGGTCGGCGCGGTGATCCTCGCAATCGCTTACACGACCTACCCGGAGGCGGTGATGCTCGATGATCCCGATCGGATGGCGGTGTTCACCACCCGATCGGTGGTCGACGCTCTCGACCGTGCCGTGCAGGCCCACGCCGAAGCCGCCACCGGTGACGGCGGCGTGGATGAGGAGATGCTGGAGGCCTGGCGTGGCTGGCTGGCGCTGGCCCCGGCGCGCCCGAATGCTGCGCGCCGCTCAGGCAACGATCGGCCCGGGGTTGTCGCCAGGGTGTGCCGGCTGCTTGTCGAGGCCGGCTATCTCACGTCGCGTGGTGATGTTGATGGCGGCACATGGGTGGCGAGACCGCGGTTCCGCCACGCCGTCGCCGCACTGTGTGAGGACTCAGAGCTGTACGTGCTCGTCAACGGACTCGCAGACAACAGCGTTGAGATTACCGCTGCCGGCGGCGACCATGAGTAGCGCAGAGGCGGTGTTGCCGGTGCCACCGCTGCGGCTGCGGCGTCTACGGCTACAGGGTGTCGGACCGGACGGCGCCCGCTTCGATCCGCTGGATCTGGACTTCGCCACTGCCGCTGGCGCAGCCAGCCGAGTCCTGTTGTCCTTGACCAACACCGGCGGCAAGTCGACTCTGATCACCCTGATCTCCAGCGTGATCGTGCCCGCATCGAGAGAACAGGTCGGTAGAAAGAACCTCGGAGACTATGTGCTGACCGGTGACACGGCGCATGTGGTGTGCGAATGGGAGGACGCCTCCACCGGGGTACGCACCATCGCAGGAACGGTGATGGAATGGAAGGAGGGTCGTCGCCAACCCGGTCACAAGCAGCGATCGACGACGAACATGCACCGCGCCTGGTATCTATTCCGAACCGGCCCGGGCCTGCCCGGCATGGATGACCTCCCGTTCGTTAGCGATAGTCACCGCACCGTGTACGCGGCGTTCATCGACGCGGTCCGAGAACTGATAGCGCAGTACCCCGAGGCTCAAGGGGTGGCCCCCACCACAAACCAGAAGGACTGGGAACAGACACTGCAAGACCGCACCAGCATCGACCCGGAACTGTTCCGCTATCAGATGCGGATGAATGACTCCGAGACCGGCGCCGAGAAACTGGTGTCGTCGTTCAACTCACCCGACAACGTGGTGCGGTTCTTCATCGCCGCACTCAACGACGACCGAGACATCGCTGATTTCACCTCCAAACTCGCGGCCTACGCGGACCTGGCCGCTGACCGCCCACGCCTAGAGGCGCTGTACGGATTCAGCGTCGAGGTCGCCCCACGCATCGAACAGATCGCTGACCGAGACCAGGCAGTGGACGCGACGGAAGCGACAGCGATACGGGCCAATGCCGCCGGCTCCGATCTTGCGGGCGCACTAAAGAATCGCCTAAATCGTGATAACGCCGACCTAGTCGAACAACGTGCCGCAGTAGAGAAGGCCAGCGAAGAGCTGGGGGCGGCACGCAGAGACTACGGCCAGGTCAGCGACATCCGTCTGCAGCTGCAGCTCGAAGATGCCCGTGCGAGGGTGGTAGTCGCGAAAGAACATGAGACACAATGTGTTACCGAGGCCGAGCGGGACGGCCACGAGGTTGCTGCGTGGGAGGCGGTCGACGTCGTGATCGACATCGCGCAGCGTACCGCAGAACGCGATGAGGCCAAACTTGCCTACGACAACGCGCAAGCCGGTCTAGAACCGCTGCGCGACAACGTCACCGCGAAGGCCGCCTCCTTGGCTGGGCGACTGGATGCCCTGATCTCGCAGGCCCGTGTCGCCGCCGGCGCAGCCGAGCAACGTCAGATCGCCGCGAAGGCCATGTTGCAACAGGCGATAGATGCCGAGAAGGACGCCGACCAACGACTGCAGTCGGCTCGCCGCGAACTAACCGACATCGCCAACACGGTGCGCACCGCCGACGAAGCCACCGCTGCAGCCCAGGCCACCGGATGGCTGACGGCCGACGAATCACCCACGCAATGCCAGCGCCGCTGGCAAGACACCCGGCGCAGTGCCCGCCAGCGCGCCGAACAGGAACACGCACGAGCGCAGGAGGCCGAGCGCGCCCGCAGCGAGTGTGACATCCAGATCGGCACCGTTGACACCGAACTTGTTGAGCTGCGAAGTGTTGCGCAATCGCACCAGCGGAACTTCGACGACTACACCGCAGGCATAGACGAACTGTCGACACTCGATGCCATCGGCGCCCTGCTCGGCGGGCCGGCGCGATCCAACGGAGACGTCACGCGGGCCCGTGAATTGGCCGAGCAGGCAGCCCGCGACGCCGACCGGCGATACCACGACCACGAGACGATCGCCCGCGAGGCGCGCGAAGAACTGGCCCAGCTCGATCAAACCGGGACCGCGCCCACTGGCATCGACACAATCGCCGTCCTGGACGCACTGCGCGCCGTTGGCGCAGGGGTAGTCACCGGACTGGACTGGATTCAGCGCAACGTCGCCAACCCCGACGTGCGAGCCGAATTCATCAGAACACACCCCGACATCGGCGGCGGCGTGATCGTCTCTGACGCAAAACGATTCGACTCGGCGGTCGAGCATCTCAAACAGGCCCCACCGCGCACGCGGACCCCGGTCACAGTGACGACCCCGCCGTCCGGCATCAACGCGACAACCGATTCCGACGATCGCTCCCAGTACGTGGTGCTGCCGCACCGAGCCACCTGGGATCAGCAATGGGCCGAGGCGACCCGCGCTGAACTGGTCGACACTGCGAACAGCGAGGGTGCTGCCGCATCGCGCGCACGCGCGGCGGCCACCGCGCATCGCGAGGCCGCGGCAATGTGCGCAGCCTTCATCAACCGTTGGGATGCGACGAGCGACGATGCTCTGCAAGCCCTCGTGGCCAGTGCAACCAAAGCAGTGGAGGCGGCCGCGGAGCGGCGCCGGGGATTACTCGCCGATCGGGACACCCACGCCGCGACAGCACGTGAGGCCCGCGCCACAGTGATCACGGCGCGCGACGACGCGGCGCGCGCCGACGGACACGCATCCGAGGCGGGCCGACTTGTGACGCTGGCGGAGAGTGCTGGCGCAGCCGAAGCACGGCGTCCCGCCGCCGACGATGCACGCCGGAGCGCCGAACATGATGCGCAGATCGCCGCCGAGAACAGAGAGGAGGCCTCCAGCACCATAGCGTCCAGCGCCGAGGATCTCGCCCGGGCCAAGACCGACGGCGACAATTGGAAAAAGGAGCGCAGCGAGCTCGCGGTCGACGGTGCCCGCCCTGACCCGGGTGGCAATCTCGAAGTGTTGCGCGCGGCGTGGACAGCGGCTCGCGACGAATTGTCCACCGCAGCAGCGGGGATAGTCGAGATCGAACTACTGCGCCGTGCCGAACGCGTTCTCGGACAAGCACAGCGCCGCCGAGAGCGGGTCGACCCACCAACGTGGGCCCGCGCGGAGACGCTTGCCAGCACCACCGAGGCGTCCTCGCCGGAATCACTCATCGCCGCTCAACACCGCGCACAGCAAGTGTGGCAGGCACGCGAGCGACGACGGCTGCAGGCCGAGCATCAGCGCAGAATCGCCGAGGATGCAGTGCGTAAGGCGCAACCGGCATCCGGACACAATTACGTCGACCTCAGCAATATCCCCGAATGGAAACCGGCTACTCCACAAGACATTCCAGAGTTGCTGGTGCGATTGGAACGGCGAAACGTCGAACTGCTCGCCCGGCGCGATACCGCAGAGAAAGCAGAGACCGACGCAATCGAATTGCGCGACGCCTACGAAGCTGACGTTAAGACCATCGGCAGACTGCTGACGATGTGGCCGTACGGCGCTACCCCCACCGAGGACGTCTACACCGGTCCGGTAGACGACGCCGGCGACAGAATGGGGGCGCTCCTTGAAGCACGCAACAAAGCCGAGGAAGCCGCCCGACTGGCGCGTGAGCAATTGTCAGAGGCAGTCAACACCGCGCGGGCGATTGCCAACAGTGCGACTTGGCGCGATCTCGATGAGCCCGTACTCACGCGGATCCGGCTGTTGCGCGACGATGAACTCGTAGCCGAAGCCACTCTGCTGGGGCAGCGGGTGCGAAAGGCGGCCACCGCCGCCCGGGGCGACTTAGACGAGATGGACACCCACCGCACGATCTTGCGCGACGGCCTCGTATCCCTGTGCCGCGAACAACGCCGACTGCTGCGTGAGGTATCGCGATCTTCGCAACTGCCCGCGGGGCTGGGCGAACTCACAGGTCAGGCAGCGATCAAGATCCGATTCGACGAAGCCCCTGATGACGTTGCAGCGTCACGGCTCGCCGACCGCGTCGACGGGTGGGCCGTGGAGCTGGCTGACAACCCCAAACGCGTCGCCTCACCCGAGATCCGCACCCGCTGGCTGGCCGACGCCGTCCGCGACACCGTCGTCGACCGGTCCCGGGCAGGCGCGTGGACAGTGGAGATCCTCAAACCCCGCATCGACGGACGAGTGATGTACTGCCCACCAGAGCGCATCCCGGACGAGTTCTCCGGCGGCCAAGTCCTCACCCTGGCGGTGCTGGTGTACTGCGCGCTGTCGCGGGTCCGCGCGGCGCACCGCGCCGGCGGCGCCCGGCCACCGGGAACCTTGTTGCTGGACAACCCATTCGGCGCAGCATCGGCCGAGGCCCTGATCAAGATGCAGCATTGGCTGGCCGCACATACAGGTCTGCAGCTGGTGTGTGCCACCGGCCTCAACGACGCCAACGTCGACAAGGCGTTTTGCGGGCCTGGATCCGTGATCATCAAGCTCCGCAACGACGGCGACCTGCGCCGCAACTTGTCCTACCTCCGGCTGCGTGACCGCGTCGTCGACGGCGTCGATGTCGTTGAGGGGCTCACCTCCGGCAGGCCCGTCGATGCCGAGCGGAACTGGGTCGACGCCACGCGCTACGAAGTACTGCAATGACAGCTGCAGTGTCCAAATCCGAAATTCGCAGCTTGGCTGAAGCGCTCGTCGCCAGCGGCAAAGTCAGGGTGACCCGGCGTGAACTCACCGCTCTGTGGGCCAGGACGGCTCCTAAGCTGGTGGGCGAACCCGGCCAAGTTGCGGGTCTGGCCGCGGCACTGACCGAACTGGCCAGCGACGGAGTCATCAAGCTGCCCGCCGGGGCGTGGGATACCTCAACCTTTCCGGCCCTGCCGCGGTCGGTGAGAATTCCCGCTGCGCGGCGCGATGTTCGAGCACGCCCGTGGACACAGTTCCCGTGGTGCGGAGAGTTGGGCTGGATCGCGTCGCTGCGGACCCTGTCGAACGCGCAGTTCAATGATCTTGTCGCAGTGAATAGTTGGCTTGCAGACACCCGTGGCATCGATGTGCCCATTGTGCCTATGCGATACCGGTCAGTGCAGCTATTCGGTGACGAGAAACGGTTGGAGCGCTTGGCACGCTCGTCGCCGCTGTTTGGCCCGGGGCTACTGAACCTGGAGCTGCTTGTTTGCCGGCGCTTTCCGCCGCCACTGGCCGCCGCCGAGGTCGGATCCGGCCTGGACCTGCTGGTGGTCGAGAATAGCGATACCTACTGGGTTGCGGTTGAGGCTCTACGCAATCACTTAACCGCGCACCCCGTCGGTGTCGTCGCTTGGGGTTGCGGCAAGTCATTTCCCGCCCAAACACCCACGCTCACCATCGATGTCGCCGGCCGCGGCCCTGTCGGCGGCACCGTGTGGTACTGGGGTGACATGGATCCAGAAGGGCTTGCGATCGCCGTCGATGCCGCCACCGCGTCCACGCACCTCGGCGGACCACCCGTACGGCCCGCTACCGCACTCTGGGCAGCCATGGCCGACCGGCCAGTACAAGCCGTCGGCACCGTCACGTGGTCGGACATCGGGCGCGAATGGCTTGGGCGGGATTTGCACGCCAACTTCGCCGCGGTTCGCTCAGCGCGCGGCCGTGTCGCCCAAGAAGCGGTGCCAGCCACTGTCATCACAGAGTGGGCGGCCGCATTGCGCCCGCACCGCGGCGAGCCAGCTTGAGTCGACACACACCGCTCGTTGTCGAGCGGTCGCGAAGGCCTTTACTAGCGGGCTCTCTGGGCGGATCGTGGCTGGTGCCCGGCGAGCGGTTGATCGATGGGCGTTTCCGTCGGGCCTGGTCCACTGTGACCCGCGTCCAGATGCAATCAAGCCTGCACCCGACATCTTCGACTCAACTCTGACTGCTACGAAGCCGTTCGTTTTCTGCCTCCAATTGCTGTATCCGTGTTTCAAGTTCGGCACGAGTAGGTTTGCGGGCCGCAGGTGTCGGTGCTTGGTGCGGTGGTTTCTCAGCCGGCCTGATCGCACGGGCATCGATTACTGTCGCCGGGTCAAGGCCGCATTGCTCACATCGGACTGCGCCACAAAAGGCGGCGTGGATGGTCTTGTGACTCGAATGGGCGGTGCGCTCAACGGTGTGCCCGCAGTACAGGCGCAGATGCCAAACCATCAATTCATGTGAGGGGGTTGGTCTCAGTAACACGCCAAGCCGGGCAATCTGGGCGGGAGACAATGGTGGCATCGGACAGCACCTGCCGCAATGCATGGGCAGCGATCCTGAGACCCTGTGGCGATGGGATCCGCACGAACCGTGGGTGGCTTTGAACAGGGTCTCTTCGTCGTCGTACCGGGCACGCTCGGCGTCGGAAAAATGCATTGTGCCCTTGTTCTCGAACCGCTCCGCATCCACATACGGACGTCGGCATCCAGGGCAGGGCGCGCCCTCACGGTACTGCTCGTAACTCAGTGGTGCGACGTCGCATCGCATGGAGTCACGCACCCGCTGTCGATCCTGTTGCCGGCGTTCGTCTTTGGCTGTCACTGTGAAGGGGGCCTCGAGGTCGCCGAGGCATTCGTACGCGTCGTGGTCAGGGGCCACGGTCAGAAACTAGATCTGATGGAAGTCAATGGGATTACGTCGATGCGGCTCCGAAGAAAACACTCGCTTGGAACCGTCCGGGCCGGACACTTGTCGTGTGACGACCACGGAACATCACCCTCAGGTTGGTGAGTCATGGGCCTATCGTGCCCGCCAGATCGATGACGTCGTCGAAGTCGAGGTGCTCAAACTGGGGACACAGCGACCACCCCGGGTGCTGGTGCGGTTCGTTGACGAAAGGTTCGAGGGCCGCCAGGAGTGGGTCTCGCCGGCGCGTTTGAAGGTGCGCTGGGCCGCGGTCGACGGGTTCCGAGAACACGAGGCGCGCTGGAATCGCATCGACGAGTTGGGTATCGGCGACGATTCGGTCGGCAGAGCCGCAGAGGTGGTCTTCGAAACGCTGGTCGAGCACGATGTCGCGCGCCTGGAGTATCGGGAGTCCGGCGCTTGTCGTATCACAAAGTCGAGTCGCCTGGCCGAGATCACCGGCCTGGATGAGGTGTTGTGGACGCAATGTCCCGATGGGTTCACCGAGCGTGAGGACCTGGTGGCGCCTTGGCCGGTCACCGAAGCGATTGCGGCGGCCGCCGCGCGGCGTAACCCGACCCCGATCCTGGAGGCCGTGCAGAAAGAGGAGGGCGAGGCGCGCTATGAGGCGATCCACGGGCGTTGGTATCGCGGTAGAGGTTCCCGGCCGGACTACACCATTCCAGCCGATATCTGCATCCAGACGGACAACGAGTACTACAAGCCGCGCCGGGCGCTCCTGCGGCAATGGTGCGGCGCCGGGGCGGTCGATCGGTACGACGAGTTGGTAGAGCTGCGCAAGGAGATTCACCGCGTCGGGCAGATCGCCGAGTCCGCGATCAAGGCGCTGCGTGCGGCGGGCCGAAAGCGGGAGGCCGAGCATCTGGCCCGCCAGCTGGGAACCCCGGTGGAAATGCTGCGTCACGGCGAGTCCTAGTCACTGCGTGGGGCGCCGGTGTGCGTTCATGCCTTGGGGCATGAACGGCGCGTAGTCGTCGGGCGAAATGGTGTCGGGTTCGAGATGGCAAAGCATGTCGGGGTTGTTGATCGGGTCGATCCTGTCGGCCTCGTCGAGAGCCGATCGCTGCCACCTGCGGATCGGCTCGGCCGCCGACGCGTCAGCGCAACCGGCAAGGACGCCGTCGAGGGCGCCGGCATAGTCGCGTTGAGCCTGCGCCTGTGCGAACTGGGCGGCCTGCTCGTGCAACCGCCGCCGGTTGAGGTCGACCAGGTAGGCCTGCTTCGCGCCGAGGACTGCGGTGTCCCACTCCTGCTGTCGCCGTGCCAGATCGGCCTCGCGTTGCTGCCGCTGCGCGGCTGCTTCGGCCACCCGGCTGTCAAGTTCGGCGAACAACGCGCCCAGCTTGCTGTCCAGTGTCCAACGGCTTCGGTCCGACCAGGACCTCGTGCGGTAGTACTGGCCCAGCTGCAGTGTCAGCCGTCCCGACCCAATCTTCTTGACCTGTAAGGGGACTCGCTGCCAGGAATACTTCGCCATGCCGAGCTTCTCGTCGTCGGGCACCTCGCGGTCGACGAGTTCTTCACGGAGGCCCAGTTCGAAGGAACACCCGCTGGTGCTGATCTGGAACCGGCGGTCGTCTCGTGGATCACGGTCAAGTGTCCAGCTCCGGGATGCGCACTCGCCGGCGATGGCCTGCAGGATGCGCAACGCCCGCTCCATCGACGGCTCAGTGACCGCCATCCGGACTGCGGATCCCAGCGTGCGCACCTCGTCGCTGACCTGACTCGTTGATTGCGGCACCACCACTTGGGGTGTCAGAGCGGGCTGCGGTTCGTCGGCCTCGCGGATGAGGCGGATGACGAGATCGCCGCGATCGCGTCCGGTGTGCCGCAGCGCGAACCCCTGAGGAACCTGGTGGTCGGTAATCAGGTGGTGAATCGCCCGCCGATAGCGCGCCCGCTGACGATCGGTGGGCGACACCACCGTCAGTTGCCCGTCCCAGGTTCTGAGCTCAGCGAGGAGCTTCGTCGCGAAATCATCTGCACCCGAAATGCTCTCGGATGTTTGAAGATCGTGTTCGGGTGCGGCATCCGTGGGGAATCGGCCGTGCGAGAGGAAGAAGTCGCCCTCGGGGGTGATCGAGGCTGACCACTGCTTGCGGCGCCGATCGACTGTCACCAGCCCGCGTGCCGCCAACGCGTATGCGGTTGTCTTGTAGGTAAAGTCCCGCCAGACGCCGTCAGGGCAACCTTCTGAGATCCACGTCAGGACCTGAACCTGCCGAACGGTCAGAGGCTGGTCGCGGCGCACACGGTCAGGATCGCACTGACCGAGCCCGGCCCCGCATGTTTCTGTTTGGGATTTCGTGCGTCGACGGGCGCGCCGATTAGGTGCTGGTCAGCATGCGAACCGTCTCGATGCAATTCCTGATCGGTGGCTCGGGCCCCTCGACTCACGGTCCAAGGCCCGTCGCCGCGCAGCCGTAGCGCGGATGCCTAAGTTCGGCGGGCACGCCGTCGGCTGACCGTCGATGCCGCGGATGCCTGTGCGAGCAGATCCCGCAGTCCAGGCGCTGTGTTGTACTCATTCTGCGCGTCGCTTAAACCGAGCTTGATGTTGGCTTGGTGGACCATCATCGCGTAGCCGTCGACGTCGAAGTGGTCCTGCAAGCCTTTGTCGGTGTAAGAGAGCGTCGCGTCAGCGCGGTTCGATGCCGACGAGGAACCAATCCCGGGATTCTGGTCAGCGGCGAGGTCGCCGCGATCCGCTTTGCCGACCATCGTTAGACAATATCCGCGCGACCGACGGACAGCACGATGAGTCGGCGTGTGCCGAGATAGTCGGCTGTTATCGGTAGTAGTTGCTCCCGCATAGTTGGACGGGCACTGGTCAAGGCTGACAGAGCGGATCGTTCTCGGCGCGGTGGTTGCACATGCCGTCAAAAGGGCGACCTCGTGTTCCTGTACAGGTGATGCTAGGCCGGAGCGTGGACACCGGGACGCACCGGTTTCGCGCCGTCGGGAGAGGCCGGGGCGCTGGATAGGTGTCGCACCAGGGGTGCATCATCGAACCGGACAGCGGGCCTGTGGGGCAGCGGAGGGGAACGGGATGGCCGAAGACGTCGAGAAGTTGCGGCGCCTAGAGGGGGAGGTGCGCGCGACGGTCAAGGCGCGCACCGATCTCGAGCAGCGTTTCGCAAACCCGGAGGCACTGCGATCGGCCACGGCGCGCGCCTACCGGGACCGCGACGCGGTGACCAGCCCCCTGTTGGAGGAGGCGCGCCGCAAGGTTGCCGCCGACATCGCCGCCCTCCATGAGGAGTGGCGCCAGCCTGATCAGATCGCCCGCAACATTGAGCGGCTCGGCGCCGTGCTGGACGAGGCGCCGGTGCACATCCGGGAGCACCGCGACGCGATCGTCGACGAGCTGCCCGAGGCGTATCGGGGTCGCGCTCGAATCGCCGAGCGTCTCAGATCGGCCGGTTTGGAAAGCCTCCTTCCGGAGGAGCGTGAGTGCGATGGCCAAGGGTAAGTACAAGTCGCGCAAGCAGAATCGTGATGCGTCTCAGCTCGGCGAAGATTTGGTGCGGTTGCGCGACCAACTGGTGGAGGAACAGCGGCGGTTGGCCGAGATGCGCGAACGCTCCGAATTGGATGCTCGACTGCGTGCCGATCTCGCCGAGGCGATCGCGGCGCGCGACGCCGTGTGTGCACCGCAGTTGCAGCGGATCACGGACGACCGCGAAGTGATCCGGGCCGTCACGCGTGACCGGGCCGCGGCGAATCGGTCGATCCGGCGGCATTCGCAGAAGGTCACCGAGTGGGGGTTGCGGGAACTGGGTGCGGAGTACTTCTACGCCCTGGTTACCGGCAATCGGATGCGCTTTCTGGAGGGTGTCTATTCCACCAACCTCAAAGGTGAAGCGGTGGACACGATTCAGCGGGCGCGTGGGTTGCGGACGCGGCCACAGTTGGACTTCACCGCCGAACAAAAGAAGGCCCTTACCGATGTGGCCGCCGCGGCGGCGGGGATCGCATTGCCCGACGATGTGACCGACGTCGACGACTCGGCGTGGGACCGATACACCGAGATGGTTGCTGCGGATTCCGCCGCCTTGATCGCGTTCAGAACACCGGTGCCGTGGCTGGACATCGCCGAAGACCATGAGCATTCGGCGAGCAGGATTCTCGGCGCCAATCCGGTGACGTCGGCTGTGACCGTGACCGCGCCTGAGTCGGTGCCGACCATCACGGAGTTGTCCACTGGCTCCGCGGCGCAGCGAGACGCTGCGACGGCCGCCGGCGCGACGAAGGTTGCGGACGCTTTCATTGACACCCTGCAGCGCAACGTGTTTCTTGCCGCGGAGTCGTCGATTCCGTCTCCGGTGGCAGACGGTCCTGCCTACCCTGCCCCGGCGGACGCGGCGTCGATGCATGCCTGGTATGCGGCCTCTGCGATCGGCGCGTGGGGTCGTCATCGCACCGAGGTGAACGGGCGGGTGGCCGTCGCCTCGGCTGCAGCAGTGCCGTTCTGGCTGCCGCCTGGTCACACCATCGCTTACCTGGATTCCGAGCCGCTCTCGGGTGAGGACATCGAGGATCTGCGCATGCCGTTCCCGCAGGTCCTCGTCACATTCGCCGAGCCCGCGCGGCTTCCAGCCATTGACCCGAGTGTTCTCGACGGCGACCCGCGGATGCGCTGGATCGACCATCTGGCGGCAACCAGCAAGGTGTTGCCCGACGGCCGAGACATGTTCATCGGTGCCACCAACAGCTTTCAAGCGCCGTTGCCGACGTTGTGGGATGCGATCGCTTCCCGCGGCGCGCACATCGAGGCCGTCTTGCTGATCGCCGATTCCCACGGCCACCTGGACGACCTTTTCGCCTGGTGTGTCGCCGTTCCCTCGGCGGCCGCGGGCCGCGTCCTCGGGCGTTGGGTGATTCCGGCGTCTCGGCAGGCCACCAGTTACGGCAATCTCGTCGCTAACGCCGCAGCGGTGGCAGCGTGGGCGGACTGGCATCGTCCTGGCCATTCCCGCAGCGCCGAGGAGCAGCGTGAGGAGCCGGAAGGCAGCGACACAGGTGCCGCACGCAAGCGCGAAGACACCGTGCATGTCCTCAACGTCACCGCGACCACCCCGGTGGAGGAGCAGCCGGCGGTCAAAGGTGAGCCCACGGGTCGCACGACGGCCCCGCACCGCCGGCGCGGGCACTGGCGCCGCCAGCACTTCGGTCCCGGCCGCACCCAGACCCGCCGCGTCCGGATCGCGCCGGTGATGGTCAACGCAGGCCGCCTCGGTGCTGACCGGCCTCAAATCTATCGGCTGCCGGAACCCAAGCTGTCGGAGTCTGCGGCCATCAGTTCATAACCGCATCAGCGGGTTTGAACAAGACTGCTCGCCCGCCCCAGCGCCTGCGCAGATTCGTAACCCGGACTGCGCATAAGCCGCTGCTACTTCCGGCGGACGCCGCCAGCGACGGCCAACGCGGCGACCACGACTGACAGCAGCGTGGTGTCGCCGATGTCGGCCAGGCCCTCGACGCTGCCCGTGCGGTGCACGACGTAGAAGCACAGCCCCAGGAAAGTGCCCGCCACTGCGGCGAGCATGATGACGATCGCGATCTTCACGAACTTCAGTTGTCGACGTCGGCGCGGCCGGGGTCCGTCGGTATGGTCGCGGCGTATCGCGTCGTCGCCACCGACGTCGTCGACATCGGTGCAGTCCAGCCCGGCCGGTCCGGAGTGTTCCCGCGCGACAGGCAGTTTCATGGGGTGTCAGCCCCCTGTCTTGTTTTGTGAATCTAGTGACGGTTTCCGGGGGGATCCTGTCGCCAGATGCACAAAAGGCGCTGACCCCTCGACCGATCCCTCGGCCTGGGCGACTTCCCGAAAGTTGGCGAAAAACCGACACGAAAGCGCTTGCGCAAGCGCTTTCGCGCGGGCTAGTGTGACCCAGAACACGCGGCGCGGCCGGGCGTCGCCTGGGGCAAGGGAGTCCACACATGTTCGGAATCGCCAGCAGAAGCACCCGCACCGTCGGGGCCGTTCTCATGGCAGGCTCGTTGGTTCTCGGCGTGACCGCCTGCGGCGGCTCAGGTTCGGACAGCGTCAAGATCGGTCTGATCACTAAGACCGATTCGAACCCGTACTTCGTCAAACTTCGAGAGGCCGCCCAGGCCCAGGCCGACAAGGACGGCGCCGAGCTCATCGCGGTGGCGGGAGCATTCGACGGCGACAACGAAGGTCAGGTCTCGGCCATCGAGAACATGGTCGGCCAAGGCGTGAAAGGCATTCTGATCACCCCGAATTCGTCCACCGGCGTGCTCGATGCGATCAAGAAGGCGCGCGACGCCGGTGTCGTCGTGATCGCCCTCGACACCGCCACCGACCCCGAAGACGCAGTCGACGCCACGTTCGCTACCGATAACAAGGCCGCAGGTGTCAGCCAGGGCAAATGGGTGCGAGCCGCCCTCGGTAGCAAGCCACCGCAGGTGATCATGCTGGACGGAACCCCGGGCGGAACCGTCGACACGTTCCGCCACGACGGATTCCTCGAGGGCTTTGGCATCGCCGACAACTCGCCGGAGATCGTCGGCCGGGAGAACACCAACGGCGACCAGACCAAGGCGCAGACGGCCATGGAGAACCTGCTGCAGCGCGCACCGGGGGCGAATGCGCTCTACACCATCAACGAGCCCGCCGCCGCCGGCGCCTACCAGGCCATCCAGTCAGCCAACCGCGTCGACCAGATCACCATCGGATCGATCGACGGAAGCTGCACGGGAGTCGCCGACGTGAAAGCCGGGAAGATCGGCGCAACGGTGATGCAGTTCCCGGCGAAGATGGCCGAGCTCGGAGTGCAGGCCGTGGTCAAGTTCGCCCAGGACGGAACCAAGCCCAGCGGCTTCAACGACACCGGTTCGGAGCTCATCACGGACAAGCCGATGCCCGGCATCGAGTCCAAGGACACCGCCTGGGGCGAACAGAACTGCTGGGGCTGAAATGTCTGTGACCACAACGCCTGCCGCGACTGCGACGGAGCCGACTGCCAACCGGTTCGGTGTGGGACGCCTCCTGCGTGAGCCGCTGGTCGGTCCGCTGCTGGCGCTCATCATCGCCGTCGTCATCTTCAGCTCGATCTCCGACTCGTTCCTAAACCCGCAGAACGTGTCGCTGATCCTTCAGCAGTCGGTGGTCGTCGGCATCCTCGCGGTCGGCCAGACGCTGATCATCCTGACCGCGGGCATCGACCTGTCGATCGGCGCCATCGCCGTCTTCGGAACCATCGTGATGGCGCAACTCGCCGACGCCAGCGGACCGTTCGTGGCTCTGCTGGCGACGCTGGCCGTGTGCGTGGCCTTTGGCGCGATCAACGGCGGCCTTGTCACGACCCTGCGACTGCCACCGTTCATCGTCACGCTGGGGACGTTCACGGCGATCCTGGCGGGCACCCGCCTGCTCGCCGGCTCCGAGACCTACCGCGTGGAGCCGGGATTGCTCACCTTCCTCGGCACGTCCTTCCGCATCGGGTCGTTCTCGACGACGTACGGCGTGGTCGCGATGCTGCTGGTGTACGCCGTCATGTGGTACGCGTTATCCCAAACAGCTTGGGGCAAACACGTTTACGCCGTCGGCGGCAATCCGCAAGCCGCGGACCTGTTGGGCGTCAAGTCCGGTCGCGTGCTGCTTTCGGTCTACATCGTGACAGGCCTGATCGCCGCCATCGCCGCGTGGGCGGCGCTGGGTCGAATTCCCAACGCCGACCCGAACGCCTATCAGAACGCCAATCTCGAAACGATCACCGCGGTGGTCATCGGCGGAACCAGCTTGTTCGGTGGGCGCGGAGGCGTCGGCGGCACATTGGTGGGCATGTTGATCGTCGCTGTATTGCGCAACGGTCTCACGCAGGCCCGCGTCGACAGCCTCTATCAGAACATCGCCACTGGGATCCTGGTGATCGTCGCGGTCGCGGTGGATCAGTTCGCGCGCAGGAGATCACGATGACGACCGCAAAGAACGGGGCGCCGGTTCTCGAAGCGCGCGGGCTGGTCAAGAGATACGGCAACGTCACCGCGATCAACGGCGCCGACTTCGAACTCCGCGAGCGCGAGGTTCTCGCGGTCGTCGGCGACAACGGCGCCGGAAAGTCAAGTCTGATCAAGGCTTTGGCCGGGGCGATCGTTCCCGACTCCGGCCAGATCCTGATGAACGGAAAACCCGTGTCGTTCAGGAACACCCGCGACGCCAGAGCGGCCGGAATCGAAACGGTGTACCAGGATCTGGCGGTCGTAGCGGCGCTCGACATCGCGTCGAATCTCTACCTCGGTCGCGAGATCCGCCGTAAAGGCTTTGCGGGCAGCCTGTTTCGCCGACTGGACATGCCGGCGATGCGTCGCGACGCGTCACTACACCTCGCCGACCTGAAGATCGGGATCAAATCCGTCACCCAGGCGGTGGAGACGTTGTCCGGTGGGCAACGTCAGGGTGTCGCGGTGGCAAGGGCCGCCGCGTTCGGCCGCGGCGTGATCATCATGGACGAGCCGACAGCCGCCCTCGGCGTGCGCGAGTCGGGCCAGGTGATCGAGCTGATCAAGTCCATCCGCGACCGCGGCATCCCCGTGGTGCTCATCAGCCACGACATGCCGCACGTCTTCGAGGTGGCCGACCGGATTCACATCCATCGGCTCGGGCAACGCGCCGGAGTCGTCGACCCGAAGAAGCGCTCGATGTCCGAGGTCGTCGCGCTCATGACCGGCGCAGAGGAGCCGACGGATGAGGAACGCGCCGGTCTCTGACAGACCCCCGGTCGGGGTCTTCGTCGGCTTGGCCACACTCGACGTGATCCACCGCATCGCCAAACCGCCTGCGGTGAACGAGAAGATCACGTCGACCGCGCAGTTCGTCGCCGCGGGCGGACCGGCGGCGAACGCGGCCGTCACCTTCGCGGCGCTGGGTGGCAAAGCGATCCTCGTGACGGCCCTCGGTGCGGATCCGATCGCCAGTCTGGTCCACGCCGACCTCGCCGAGCATGACGTCAGCGTCGTCGACGTGGCCGCAGGAACGAAACGCGCGGTGCCGGTATCCGCGGTGTCGGTCATTGAATCCACGGGGGATCGGTCGGTCATCTCTCAAGACGCGGTGAACCCCGACGCGTCACCACCGGAGAACCTCGATGACCTGGTGGCCGACGCCGACGTGGTACTCGTCGACGGGCACCATCCGCTGATCGCCAGCGCGGCCGCTCGATGCGCGGCAGAACGCGGGACCACGCTTGTCGTCGACGCCGGCCGGTGGAAACCCGTGATGGCCGACATCATTCCGCACGCGACGGACATGGTGTGCTCGGATGACTTCCGAACGCCGGGCGCCGACAGCCCGGAGGCCACCGCCGCGGCGCTGCTCGAAAGCGGTGTCCCCACCATCGTCATCACGCACGGTGGTGAGCCCGTCCAGTGGTGGTCGGGCGGCCAGTCCGGCTCGGTGCCGGTGCCACGGGTGGCCGCCGTCGACACCCTCGGCGCAGGCGACGCTTTCCACGGCGCGTATGCCTTCTACTCCACACGGGGCGACAGCGGTGTCGCCGAGCGCATCGCCCGAAGCGTGGGCGTCGCCGCACTACGGTGTTCGGTGGTCGGACCGCGGGCGTGGCTGAGAAAACTCTCCGCAGATTCGAAAGTGAGAAAGTGACCATCGAGCAGGACATGCAGGACGCCACGCTGGACCAGCTGGTCGAGTGGGCGAAGGCCCTTGTCGTTCCGGGCGAGCGCCGCATTCTCGGCCTCAGCGGAGCCCCGGCGGCCGGGAAGTCCACCGTTGCCGAACGCATCGTCACCGCGCTGGGGCCGGACACCGCCGTGCTCGTCCCGATGGACGGCTTTCATCTGGCCAACGAGGTCTTGATCGCCCTCGGCCGGCGAGACCGCAAGGGCGCGCATGACACCTTCGACGACGGCGGGTACGCCCGGTTGCTCGCGACCTTGCGCGCGCAGGGGCCGGACGACCCCGTCGTGTATGCGCCGCGGTTCCGACGCGAGATCGAAGAGCCCATCGGATCGGCGATTCCGGTCCGGTCGACGGTGCCCCTGGTCGTCACCGAAGGCAATTACCTCCTACTGGATTCCGGTGCGTGGCCCGCGGCGCGCGCCTGCATCGACGAAGTCTGGTTTCTGGCGCTCGACACCGAGGTCCGCCACGCCCGGTTGCTGCGCCGCCACGAGGCGTACGGCAAATCCCCGGAGGACGCGGCGCGGTGGGCTTTCGGGCCCGACGAGCGCAACGCTCAACTGATTGAGTCGACGGCATGTCGCGCGGACCGCATAGTGCGGCTGTCGTGACGACGATGGATGACGTCGCCCGCATCGCGGGCGTCTCAGCCTCGACGGTCTCGCACGTTCTCAACGGCACACGCAAGGTCAACGACGAGACACGCCAGCGCGTGGAGGCGGCTATCGAGGCGACCGGGTACCGGCGCAACGTCGTCGCACGCTCACTGGCGGCCGGCCGAACCAACACCGTCGGGCTGTCGATCTCCGCCTTGACCAACCCGTATTTCGGGAGCCTGGTCCACGCGGTGGAACGGGCACTGTCCGACGCCGGCTACGTGCTGATCGTCGGCGATTCCCACGACCAGGCCGAATCCGAAAAACGGGTCATCGATTCGCTTTTGGGCCGCAAGGTCGACGGGATGATCGTCGCGCCTGCGGCCGGGTCGGAACGGACCACGCTGCCCGAGATCATGCGCACGGGAACGCCGCTGGTGCTGATCGACCGCGGCGCCGACATCGACCGGGACCAGGTCGGGCCGGAGAACTTCTCCTCGGCGCGGTCGTTGACCGAGCATCTGATCGACCTCGGGCATCGACGGATCGCGGTGGTACGCGGCCTCGCCGGGATCTCGTCGACGACCGAACGCTTCGACGGATATCAAGCCGCGTTGGCGGACCACGGCATAGCGGTCGACCCCGACTTGATCCTCGACGGCGAATCCAACACCGACGTCGCGGAACGCGAAGTGCTCACGCTGATGTCGGGTGCGAATCGGCCTACCGCGATGGTGTCGATGAACAATGCCATGACGATCGGAGCGCTCAAAGCCCTTCGCAGGCTTGACTTGTCGATTCCCGGCGATGTGGCGTTCGTGTGCTACGACGACTTCGAGTGGTCGGATCTGTTCGAACCACAGCTGACCGCCGCGGCGCAGGACGTCGAAACGATCGGCGCGACAGCGGTGCGACTGCTTTTGAGCCGCATGCGGGGAGACGACGGGCCGCCGCAGCTCATTCGCGTGCCGACGACGTTTCAGCACCGCAATTCCTGTGGATGCGCCTGAGGCCCCGTGCGCCTCCACACCGCGAGCGCTCAACTACGTACAGTTTTGGGCCCGAAACCTGTACAAGGATGAGCGCTGGCGGCTTCGTAGTAGTCTCGTGCGCGCAGTCAGCTGGAATCCGATTGCGTCTCCACTGTATGGGCTATGGACGCGAAGAGCGGTTTCGACGTCCATAGCCCATACGCTCGCGACGAAGTGACGAGTCGGAGCCGTCACGCTAGTTGTAAATGAACGGCAGCGGTGACGAGAACGGCCCATAGATCCGAGGCGACGAAACCTGAGGCGGGGCCGCGTCGATCGCGGCGTGGCCGGATTTCTGGCAGATCGTCGCACTGCCTCCGCTCGTGCAGGTTTGAACGTTGGCCGCAGACGCCGTCGGGCCGCAGCGATTGCCGCGCCGATGGCACCACTGACAAGCACAGACGCGAGAAGCCGAAGTTTCATTGTCATTCTTGATCTCTCCCTACTCTGCACTCGAATATGTTGTGCAGTAGCGTGATTGCTTACGTTCACCACGCTAGGCAGAGGGACACTGCAAGTCGTCTGCTTCATAGCGATTGCATATGAAGCACAACGGTATTCGGCCTATCAGACCGACGATATGAATTGTCTATGACTTGTTTGCGCCGGCGTCGGCCTGCGTGTACTCAGTGCAAAGTGGGCCGGTAGGTGAGTTCCTGGATGCGGCCGTCGAGCGTCCGGCTCTCGATCAGCTCGAGGTCGAAATCGGCCGCGCCGTGAAAGATCGGACCGTCACCCGTCTGCCCGGTAATGACAGGAAACAGCGTCACCTGCACGCGGTCCACCAGGCCCGCAGCCATGAGTGCGGTTCAGAGCGAGGCTGCCGTGTGAGCGCAGCGGCACGTCGGACACTTCCTTGAGCCGCGCCACGGCGTCGGCGGCGTCGCCGCGGGCAACGGTCGCGTCCGGCCAGTCGAGGGGCTCGTTCAGGCTGTTCGAAACCACCGTCGCCGGTAGGTTCCTCATCCGGGTCACCCACGGATCGCGCACTTCGGAGTCCTCGGTGCTTTCGGCGAGCATTTGCGCGAACAACCGGTAGGTGTTGGCCCCCAGCACCATTCGCTGCTGTTCGCCGTACTGGGCGAAACGGTGGGCGAGAAGTTCCGGTCCCTGCTTGCCCCAGTATCCGCCCCAGTCGCCGCCGCTGACACTGCCGAAGCCGTCAAGGCTGGAAAAGACGTCGAAGGTGTACATCGCGGTCATGAGGGTCTCCTCGGCATTGTTGATGGCGTCGGAGATACAGACTGCCGGTGACGGTGAAAGTCACCGCGGCGAGTAACGCTCCTGGTGCACCACCGTCTGCAGCGGCGAGCGATCCCGCCATCCGTATCGCTCGAGGTCGGGTGTGCCGGGCAGTTCGCTGACGTGGCCGACGCAGAGCCAGGCGACGGGCCGCACGTGACTGGGCATCCCGACGAGGTCGCGCAGGAATTCCTCGCGGTAGAACGAGACCCATCCGACGCCGAGGCCTTCCGCGGTCGCCGCCAGCCACAGGTTCTGGATCGCGCACACGACCGAATAGAGGCCGGCGTCATCGATGGCATGCCGGCCGAGAACCTGCGGGCCGCCGCGGGTGGGGTCGTAGCCGACGACGATGCCGAGCCCCGAGTCGCAGATGCCCTCCACCTTGATCCTGGCGAAGGTGTCGGCACGCTCGCCGTCCAGCGACGCGGCGAAGGCGTCGCGCTCGCGCATGACGTGGTCGCGGAACCTCGTCAGTGTGTCCGGTGAACCAACGAGGATGAAATCCCACGGCTGCGACATGCCGACAGAGGGTGCGGCGTGCGCGGCGCCGAGCACACGTTCAAGGACGTCGGGGGCGACCGGGACTCCGGTGAACTCGCGGCGGGTGTCGCGCCGTCGGTGGATCACGTCATAGAGGTTTGCCGCAGCGGGCAATCGGACAGTGCTCATCGCAGGCCACCTAGTTGTTCGGTCGGTCGGTAACGATAGTCGGTGGGCTCACCGCACCCATCGCGGCGTCCACACTCGACCGGATGATGTCAGACGGGTGGTTGAAGCGCCCACGAGCACAAGACATTTCATGTCGATGGTGTCGGTGTCCATGTCGTCGAGGGTGGTCACCTGCAGCGACTCCTCGGCGCGCCCGACGTCGCGCCCGATGACCACGACGGTGTCACCGGGCCGATGTGCGAGCAGGATCTTTCGCGCCACGGCGATCTGGTCGGGCCGCGACCGCGACGCGGGGTTGTAGATGGCAAGTACGAGATCGGCCTCGGCGACGGCCCGCAGCCGTGCCTCGATGACCGGCCACGGCTTGAGCCGGTCGGACAGGCTGACGACGGCGAAGTCGGCGCCGATCGGCGCACCGGCCCGCGCGGCGACAGCCTGAACCGCCGACACCCCGGGCAGCACGCGGATCGGGACATCGGCGTAGCGAGGATCGACTGCTGCTTCGAAAACCGCTGCGGCCATGCCGAATACGCCGGCATCGCCGCCGGAGACAACCGCCACCTTCTCGCCGCGGAGGGCCAGGTCTAGCGCGAAGCGCGCGCGGTCGAGTTCGACGGTGTTGCCGGAGGCGTGCCGCTGCAAGCCTTCCCGCTGGGGTACGCGGGCTATGTACGGTGCGTAGCCGACGACGTGGTCGACGTCGTCGAGCGCCGCTGTCGCCTCCGGCGTGAGCCAGTCCCGCGGCCCTGGTCCGAGTCCGATGACGAGCAGCTCGCCTGTCTCACTGCGAGTTTCGTCGGCAGGAGTTACGACGGCGCGTGAGCGTCGACCGTTGAGGGAGTCGCCGTTGACGACGATGAGAGACAGGTACGGCACCGACGCCTCGTCGACGTCGGCGACCGGTAGCCAGCGCTGTTCGGCGTGGCTGGCCCGTTCCACGTAGACCGCATGCGGTAGCCGACCCGCCGCCGCGAGGGCGCGTCGCACCGCGGGGAAGGTGCGGCGGCCGAGCTTCATGATGATCGCGGCGTCGGTATCGGCGAGACGACGCGCGAGTTCTGCTTCCGGCAGGGTGCCCGGCAAAACGGTCAGCACGTCGGTCTGCCGAACAAGCGGTGATGCCGTCGCGGCGGTGGCCGCGACGAACGCGGGCAGCCCGGGAATGACCTCGGTCGGATAGGCGCCGCTGAGCCGGTCGTGCATGTACATGAACGAGCCGTAGAACAGCGGATCGCCTTCGGTCAGCAACGCGACGGTGCGGCCCGCGTCGAGGTGGTTGGCCAACCGCGCCGCCGATTGCTCGTAGAAATCCGCCAGCGCACCCGCATAGCCGCCCGGATGGTCGGTGGTTCCGGTGGTGACCGGGTAGCGCAGTTCCTCCTCGATGACGTCGTCGGGAATGAGGTGCGCGGCGATGCCGCGGGCGTAGGACCGCTTGTTGACTCCGGCGTG
Source organism: Mycolicibacterium agri (assembly GCF_002553505.1). Classification (GTDB taxonomy): domain Bacteria; phylum Actinomycetota; class Actinomycetes; order Mycobacteriales; family Mycobacteriaceae; genus Mycobacterium; species Mycobacterium agri. The sequence goes on from NZ_PDCP01000046.1 coordinate 29,980, forward strand.
ATAGGCGATGACGTCGGCGTCGCCGATGACCCGCGCAGCCTTGAGGGTGATCAGGCCCGGATCGCCCGGTCCGAGGCCGACGCCGTAGAACCGTCCGACGGCTGTGGCCGCGACCATGACGCCTCCCGCTCTGTTGCACAAATCACCGCGTCGTCTCTATGGTAGAACCACGCTGTGGTCAACCTATAGCCGGGGAGGTAGTCGTGACGACGTCGGTGAAGCGAACTCCGGCAGGCGAACCGCGGGTCGGGACGGCCCCGCAGAGGTCGTAGCGCATGGTCAACCTCACGCGGATCTACACCCGAACAGGAGACGGCGGAACGACCCGTCTCGGCGACATGAGCCAGACGTCCAAGCTGGACCCGCGGCTGGAGGCGTATGCCACCGTCGACGAGACCAATGCCCACATCGGTGTCGCGCTGAGCGCATCGAGGATCGACGACGCGGTCGCCGCTGTCCTGCTCCATGTACAGAACGATCTCTTCGATGTGGGCGCGGACCTGAGCACGCCGGTCGTCGCGGATCCGAAGTACCCGCCTCTTCGGGTCACACAGGCCTACGTCGACCGCTTGGAGAAGTGGTGCGACGAGTTCAACGAGCACTTGGCACCGCTCAAGTCGTTCATCCTCAACGGCGGCTCACCGACGGCCGCACACCTGCACGTCGCCCGCACGGTCGCCCGTCGCGCCGAGCGCGCAGCATGGCGTGCCTATGAGGACTTCGCCGACACCATGAACAAGTTGACGATCACGTACCTGAATCGGCTCTCGGATCTGCTTTTCATCCTGGCGCGTTACTGCAACCGCGAGCAGGGCGACGTCATGTGGGTGCCCGGCGGAGCGCGGCACTGACCATGCGTCTCGCCACGCTCGGCTCCGCGCGGGGCTATCGCGCGACGTTTGAGATGGCGGGACGGGCAGCGATCGTCTTCGGCGGGCGAGGCGCGGCGGTGCGCCATGTCGCGGCGCTCCTGCAGGCTCACGCGACGGTTACGGTGGTCAGCAGCGAGGCCGATGCCAGCATCGAGGACCTCGCCCGCCGTGGCCACATCCAATGGCGGCGACGCGAATTCGTCGAAACCGACCTGCAGGACACGTGGCTGGCGGTGGCCGCAACCGAGCAGCCCGACCTGGACAACGCGATCGCGAGATCCTGCGAGGAGCGCCGGCTCTGGTGCCTACGAGATCCCGTCGTCGATCGCGGCGACGCGCGAGTCGGTCGGGTGACGCTGGTGGGCGGCGGTCCGGGCGCACCCGGCCTGCTGACGGTGGCCGGCCTGGAGGCATTGCGCGCCGCCGACGTCGTCGTCACCGACCGGCTGGCGCCCGTCTCGGTGCTCGCCGAACTCGGCCCAACCGTGAAAGTCATTGACGTGGGCAAGATCCCGTTCGGCAAGGCCACGCCGCAGCAGCGGATCAACCAGATCCTGATCGATCACGCCCGCGCGGGTCGTTCCGTCGTCCGGCTCAAAGGCGGTGACAGCTTTCTGTTCGGCAGGGGAGGCGAGGAGTTGATCGCCTGTGCCGCCGCAGGTGTGCCGGTCTCGGTGATCCCTGGAGTCAGTTCAGCGCTTGCCGTTCCCGCGTGTGCCGGGATACCCGTGACGCATCGCGGTGTGACGCAGGGTGTCACGGTTGTGTCGGGCCACGTGGCACCGGATGATCCGACCTGCACCCTCGACTACTCGGCGCTCGCCAGGGCGGGCACCACGTTGGTGTTCCTGATGGCGGTCACCAACCTTGAAGCCATCACTGAAACACTTATGCGGCATGGACTTTCACCCGACACCGCGGCGGCGACGATCGCGGACGGGTCTCTTGACCGGCAACGCGTCGTGCCAGGCACCCTCGAGACGATCGCCGCGAAAGCGGCCGCGGCAGGCATCAGGCCGCCGGCGGTCACGGTCATCGGGGCGGTCGCGGATTTCGACGGCGCGGCATCCGGGGACGCCGTGACCGATCTGTTGGCCGCCGTTACCAGTCGCTGAACCGCAACGGTTTTCCGATGGGTGCGAAGAAGCGTTCGACGTCGACTGGCGAAACGTCCGCCAATGTTGGCGGGCACCAGTTGGGCTTGCGGTCCTTATCCACCACGCGCGCGCGGATACCCTCCGTCAGGTCGGGATGCCGCGCGCAGTGCTGGCCCACCCGCAGATCCTGGTCGAGGCATTCCGTCAAGCCGTGCATGTTTGCGGCCCTGCACAACGCCTCGTAGGTCACGCACAGCGCCGTCGGAGACGCGGCGGCCAGTGACGCCATTGCGATTTCGGCAACGGCACTCTTTTCTTCGAGTAGCCGCGCCGATTCCAGGATTTCGAGAACGGAGTTCGCGCCGAAGACGCGGTCGATGGCGCCGCGATGGTCAGCGACCCACGAGGGTGGCTGCGCGTCGAAACCCTCGAGCGCTTCTGCGGGGTGCAGGTACTGCAGCCGCTCGACGACGTCGTCGATTTCGCCGTGGGGCACATAGTGATCGGCCAAACCCATGTAGAGCGCGTCGCCCGCGCTGAGATGGGCCGCGGTGAGCGCAGCGAACGCTCCGGTCCGCCCAGGCGCTCGCGAGTACAGCCACAGTCCGCCGATGTCAGGCGACAGCCCGATCAGCACTTCGGGCATGCCCAACCGCGTCGAGTCGGTGACGATGCGGTGCGAGGCGTGCGACGCCAGGCCCACGCCGCCGCCGAGCGTCAGACCGTGGGCGATCGACACCACGGGCTTGGGGCAGGTGTCGATCAAATGGTTGAGGCGGTACTCGTTCGCCCAGAACTCCGCCAGCGCATCCACCTCGCCCGACGCGATCATGGTGCGGACCCGCTTGATGTCACCGCCCGCGCTGAACCCGCGCTCGCCCTCTCCGCGGATCAGGATGGTCGCCACGGACGCGTCGGCGACGGCCGCCCGTAGCGCCGCGGTGACGGCGTCGATTTCCTCCGGACCGATCGCGTTGATCGCCGCCGGCTTGCGCAGCGTGATCGTGGCGAGCCGGCCGGTGACCGTCAGCGCCGGTCCGGTGCCGGCGGTTGACCTCAAGCGGTGACGGCTGGCGCCGCCTTGGTGGCGGGCGCTTCCTCGAGGACGTTGTTCTTGGTCTCCGGCAGAGCCAACACACAGAGCAGGCTGACTGCCGACAGCGCCGCCAACAGCACACCGACCCAGATGCCGTCGTGGCTGGCCACGATCTGCGACGCCAGGATCGGCGGAATGGCGCCGCCGATGATGCCGCCGAGGTTGTAGCTCAAGCCCGCGCCGGTGTAGCGGAACCGGGACTGGAACATCTCCGGCAGTAGCGCACCGGCCGGCCCGTTGGCGACGCCGTACACCGACAGCGTGACCGTGACAGCGATCAGGAAGGCGATCGGTGAACCGGTGTCGAGCAAGGGGAACATCGCGAGCGACCACACCACGGTCAGGGCGTACGCGCCCGCGATGACCTTCTTGCGGCCGACTTTGTCGGAGTAGATGGCCGCGAGCGCGGTCACGATGCCGAGCACCACCGAGGCGATCATGCCGAAGCCGAGGATCATCGTCCGGGTGAACTCGAGCTTCGAGGTTCCGTAGCTCGTCATGAACGTGGCGCCGGTGTAGAACATCGAGAACACGGTCGACATCGCCAGGCCGGAGATGAGGATCTGCTTCCACTGCACGCGGATCGCGTCGGCGAACGGCAGCGTCACCTCCGCGGCTTGCCGTTCCCGATTGCGCTTGTGGGCCTCGAACACCGGCGTCTCGTCCACCGACAGCCGGATGTAGAGACCCACCATCACCAACAGCAGCGAGGTGATGAACGGCAGCCGCCAGCCGAAGTTGAGGAACGCCTCGCTGGTGTCGCCGACGGTGATCGAGGCCAGGAAGAACGTTCCGCTGGCCAGGAAGAACGCGCAGGCGGGTCCGAGCTGCGGGTACACCGCCATTCGTCCGCGCTGGTTCTTCGGGGCGTATTCGGCGGTCAACAGCGTCGCGCCGGCCCATTCCCCGCCGAGCGCCAAACCCTGTAGGAACCGCATCACCACCACGATGAGCGGCGCCCAGAAGCCGATGCCGTTGTCGAAGACTCCGAACACACCTGTGTCGAATCCGGGCAGGAACCCGATCAGCACGGTCGACAGACCCATGATGAGCAGCGTCCACACCAGGGTGCGCTTCCGGCCGATCTTGTCGCCGAAGTGGCCGAACAGAATCGAGCCGACCGGCCGGGCGAAGAACGCCACACCGAAGGTGGCGAACGACGCCATGGTCCCCATCGCCGGGCTGACGTCAGGAAAAAAGATCTTGGGAAACACCAACGCAGCGGCGGTGCCGTAGACGAAGAAGTCGTAGTACTCGATCGTCGTGCCGATCAGGCTGGCCCCGCCCACCTTGCGGAGGCGGCGATCAGTGATCTTTTCCGGAGCTGCCAGATTCGAGCTCGGTGGATTCATGTGGTCTCCAAACTGGATGGATCTCTCTATGGTCCTACCACAATTGTGGTAAGCGCCACAAGTGTCGTCCACGAGTTGCTCCGGCCACACGCTACCTTGACCGCCTGACCTGGTCACATGTATGGTCCGACCACACGTTGGTCGTCCAGCGTGGGCGACCCTACTTAGCTGAGTGGAGATGAGCCGTGGCAGCCGAGATGTTCTACGACGATGACGCCGACCTATCGCTGATTCAGGGCAAGCGCGTGGCGGTGATCGGATACGGCAGCCAGGGACATGCACAGGCGCTGTCGCTGCGGGACAGCGGTGTCGACGTCCGCATCGGGCTGCAGCCGGAATCGAAGAGCCGAGCCAAAGCCGAGGAGCAGGGCCTGCGCGTCGTCACGCCCGCCGAAGCGGCCGCCGAGGCCGACGTGATCGTCGTCCTCGTTCCAGACCAGCATCAGCGCACGCTGTACACCGAGGAGATCGCGCCCGCATTGCGCGCAGGCGACGCGCTGGTCTTCAGCCACGGCTTCAATATCCGATTCGGCTACATCGCACCGCCGGGCTACGTCGACGTCTTCATGGTCGCCCCGAAGGGTCCCGGCCACCTCGTGCGGCGCGAGTACGAGAACGGGCGGGGTGTGCCGGTGCTCGTGGCCGTCGAACAGGATCCGTCGGGCAACGCATGGCCGCTGGCCCTGTCATATGCCAAGGCGCTGGGCGGGTTACGTGCCGGTGGGATCAAGACCACGTTCGCCGAGGAGACGGAGACCGATCTGTTCGGTGAGCAGTCCGTGCTCTGCGGCGGCGCGTCGCAACTGGTGATGTACGGGTTCGAGACGCTGATCGAGGCCGGCTACCAACCGGAGGTGGCCTACTTCGAGTGCCTGCACGAGTTGAAGCTGATCGTCGACCTCATGTACGAAGGCGGAATCGCCAAGCAGCGCTGGTCATGTTCGGACACAGCCGAATTCGGCGACTACGTATCGGGACCGCGGGTGATCACGCCCGACGTGAAGGAGAACATGAAGGCTGTTCTCGCCGACATCGTCGACGGCAGCTTCGCCAAGCGGTTCATCGACGACCAGGACCGTGGTGGGGCGGAGTTCCAGCAACTTCGCGCACGCGGTGAACAACATCCGATCGAGAGCACGGGCCGCGAGCTGCGCAAGCTCATGAGCTGGATTCAGCGCGACGAGGACTACGCGGGCACCGCAGCGCGGGTCTGATGACTGTCCTCGGCGACCGCGACGTACGGCACGACCGGCCGTCGGCGTCGCCACCGGTGACGTGGAAGGTGATCGTCGCCACCGACGGCGCCTGGACGGGCGAGCTCTACTCCAGCCGTCCGGGGCGCGGCCGCATCGGCTTCACATCGGTCGAATCCTTTTGCGCCGCAATGATGGTTGTCACCGACTGGCCGCTGGGGCCAGTCGGTGACGCAACGGCACCACCTGTTCAATCAGCCCGGCCACGTCCAAACGCACGTGCGCACACCCGCAAATTCATCGTCGCCGCGAGCGGTTCGTGGATCGGTGAGCTGTACCGGACCCGACCGGGCCTGGGGCACCTTCACTTCGGCACGTTCGAACAGTTCCTGCGCGCCGTCATGGACATCACCGGCTGGTCGCTCGACTAGCCGGCGCGCCTCCTTCGCCTCTCAGTGTGGGTTTTCGTATTACTCAGATTCCGGGCGACGACTCGTTACTGGGCGTCGTTCGCTGTTCGACGATGTCGGAAAATCGCCGCGCGATGTAGTCGCCCGCTCGCACCGCCAATGCTCCTATGGTCGACGTGGGATTGACCGCTCCTCCAGTGGTGAGAGAACTTCCATCGACTATGAAAAGGTTTGGCACATCCCAAGTCTGGTGCCATTTGTTCGTCACAGAGTCCTGCGGGTTGTTGCCCATCCTGCACGTTCCCATCAGGTGCCATGCCGGCGGCGGGTTGAGTACGCCGGTGTCGTTGGTTTCGACGGCGCCGAGCGCGCGCGCTGCGTCGAAGATCCTGTCGATCCCGAAGTTGGACAACGCGATATCGTTCGGGTGAGGCTCCCAGTTCACGTGCGCGGCGGGCAGGCCGCTCGAGTCCTTCACGTCGGGATCGAGCGTGACGCAATTCGTCTCTACAGGCAGATCCTCGCCAAACATGAACACCATGAGGTGGTTGCCGAAATGTTCGTTGAAGAACTTGCGGTGGTCTTTGCCCCACGGGGCGATGTAGCCCGTATGACTGCCCATCGCCGCGAAAGCGGCTCCGAAGCTGCGCGCCACCTGCATTCCGAATCCGTTGACGAAACCTCGGTTCGTATCGGTGTGGTAGAACTCGTGCGAGTACAGCGGGGCACCGAAGGCACCCTTGTACCCTTCCATGGGCTGGTCGAACCACGCGTCGCAGAACGCGAAGATATGGTGCATCAAGTACTTGCCGACCAACCCATTACTGTTTGCAAGCCCGTCGGGGTGTCCCTTCTGGGCACTCATCAACAGTAGGCGTGGAGTGCCGATGCCGTTGGCGGACACAACGACAATCTTTGCCTTTACCTCGTGTCGTTGGCCGGTACGCCTATCCAAATAGATGGCGCCCGTTGCCTTTCCGTTCTTGGCGACGATCTGCTCGACCCGTGCGTGTGTTCGCAGGTCTGCTCCCAGTGCGACCGCTTTCGGCCAGTGGGTGTGCGTAGGCGTGCTCAACGACCCGGTTGGGCTGCCAGAGAGTTCATTGCCGGCCGCGATATCGGCGTCGCGACCTTCGCGGGGACGGGTGATGATTGCGTTGTCGGAGGGCCACCAGTGCCAGCCCAGGCTGCTAAGGGCAGAAGCGAAACTGCGGCCGAGCTTGCCGGGGCGGACAGGCGGGTCACGGTCTACGCCCGTGCGGTCCGGGTATGACGGGTCGCCGACCATCCCCGAGATGCCGTATATCGCATCATTCTCGTCGTAGTACGGCGCCAGCTCTTCGTAGCTGATGGGCCAGTCGATAGTGCCTTCGAGGCCGTGCTCGGTGCCCTTGCGGAAGTCGACCGGTTTGTACCGGGGCCAATGACCCGCGTAATGCATTGTGCTGCCGCCGATGTTGTTCATCAGGTACGGCGTGGTGAATCCGGTGACCGGGTAATCCTCGGGAAGTCCCCTTACGTTCGGGTCGTATGCCCAGCCGCGCTGTTTCTCGATCTCCCATTCGCGGTGGTGATGCGGGTGCTCGGTCGGGGTTACCCACGGACCCTGCTCCAGGCATACCACCCGGTAGCCGGCCTCCACCAACTTGAGGGTCACACCGGCCCCGCCCGGGCCCGATCCGATGACCAGGACGTCAGTTTCGTTGGCCACTGCCGTCATTTCTCCTCTTCCTTGGTCGTGCGGCCGTTGAGCCACGTGAGCTTGCTGAGGTCGACACGGACGACATCTTCGGTGCGGATGTAGCCCGCCCCCTGGCCTGCAGTGGCAAGTGACTCGTCGTCCCAGTCCTCGATGCAGTGCAGGTACCCGTAAGGGAGCGGAGGACCGTGATAGTCGCGCCCAGCCGGGATTTCTCGCTGGATCGCCGCAATCACACTGTCAGCGCAGTAGTAGCCGTAGTAGACGAGGCTTCGCAGCTGCCCGAATATCTCTTCGTCGTCCTTTTCCATGCGTTGCAGTACTTGGGTGCGGGCTTGGGCGTCGGAGTCGGCGAATTCCTCACCAAGAACGGCCAATGTGCTCTTGAGGCGGTCCTCGCCGAGGTAGGGATAGTGCTTGGGCCGGAATCCGCTGGGCGTGGTGTAGCGACCGAAGAAATTGGCGATCCCTACTTCGCTGGGTGCGGGAAATCCATTGCCCGGAGGGATCAGCGTGTCGGCGATGGCCGCGATGATCTTGGTCTCGGCCTCATCGAACTGCACGGGTACGGCCAGTCCTCCGAGCCGAGGGCGTCCCGTCTCGAAGTCCGGCTGCTCAGACCGATCTGTTCCGAGAGCTGGCGCTCCTGAAGGACCGGCGATCGTATCGTCCTGCGTCATCTTCTCTCCTTCAGCCGTTTATGGTGATCTCCGTGAATGCTTGAGGTCGACGCAAAAAGCCGCCGCACGGCCGGTAGTCACAGCGGTGCGCCGGCCCAATCGGTCGACTTCGCCAGCGACCGGTCGAGATTGATGCCGATGTGCTTGACCTGCGTGTAGCCGTGCACGGCTTCGAGGCCCTCTTCTCGGCCGACGCCGCTTTGCTTGTGGCCTCCGTGGGGCGCCATGGGCAGTTCGCCGAACCAGTCGTTGATCATCACGGCGCCGACTTGCAGGCGCTTGGCGGTGTCGAGAGCATTGGTTATGTCCTGACACCACAGCACGGCGAAGAGGCCGTACTCGGAGTCGTTGATTGTGGCAATCAGGTCGTCCACCGAGGACCAGCGCATCACGGCGGTGACCGGACCGAAGATCTCTTCGCGTGCGATCCGTGCGTCCTTCGGGACGTCGACGAAAACCGTTGGCTCGACGAAGAAGCCGCCGCGCGCTGTCTGGGAAGGTCGTCCTCCGCCGTAGAGCAGTCGCGCTTCCTGTTTGCCTATCTCGATGTATTCGCGAACACGGTCGTAGTGCTTCTTGGACGCTAAGGGACCCATCTGGGTGTTCTCGTCGAATGGATCACCGACTTCTGCCATCTCGAGTCTGGCGACGAGCATCTCGAGGAAGCGGTCGGCGATTTCTTCGTGTAGGAAGAGCCGGCTGCCTGCTACGCACACCTGCCCGGCGCGAGAGCAGAATCCTTGAACAGCCACTTCGACGGCATCGTCGAGGGCCGCGTCAGGGAACACGACAAGGGGGCTCTTTCCGCCGAGTTCGAGATTGACTTGGGCAATGTGCTGTCCCCCGAGCCGCGCCACTTCGCGACCGGTTTCGGTGGAGCCGGTGAACGTGATACCCCGCACTCCTGGATGCGCAGCCAGGGCGGCGCCGGCCTCTTCGCCATATCCGGTCACCACGTTGAAAACACCGTCGGGCAACCCGGCTTCATGGACGAGTTCGGCGAATTTCAGCGCTGATAAAGAGGTGTCCTCGGCCGGCTTGACCACACAGGTGTTACCCAAGGCGAGAGCGGGGGCAACCGAGCGAATCAGGATGAGCAGCGGGTAGTTCCAGGGAATTATGTGGGCGGTCACCCCGAGCGGTTCAAGCAGCGTGAAGCTCAGTTTGTTGCCGGGAACGGCGATCGTGCGGCCGCCGATTTTGTCAGCCGCCCCAGCCCAGTACTCGAGCCATAGTGGGAGAGCAGCGACGAGTTCACGCGCTTTGGCGAGGTAGTGCCCCGAATCCATGGCTTCGATGGATGCAAGCTCATCGGCATTCTCGGTGACGAGTTCGGCGAGCCGCCGAAGCATTGCGGCGCGCGCGACCGCGTCGGTGAACTGCCAGGACACGGCGGCGCGTTCGGCTGCCCGCACCGCAGCGTCGATATCGACGGCGTTGCCTCGGGGCACCTCGGTGATGGTCGACCCGGTGCTCGGTTCGACAGTTGGGAACGTGGCGCCGTTGTGAGCCGGTGTCCATCGGCCGTTGATGTACATCAGAGCCGTGGTGGCGGTGCGCCTTTGAGTGTTCGCTGAGAGTGTTTGTGTCATGCTTCTCCTCTTGGCCTATTTCGAGCACCGCATGGATGTCGAGTTCTCGCGGTACGAAGGATGTTCCGGGTTGGCGTTTGCTATTCGCCCACGCAGTTGTGCGAATTGCGGCGGAATCTCTTGCCGAACCGTGATGGCGGACGCTTCCGCTGTTCCATGTGAGTCAGCACACAGCCGGGCAGACGTTCGGCGCAAGAGTTACATTGCGTTACACCGCTGCTTGCAGTCCCGGGCGGCAGTACTTCAGGCGGTTACTGGCGTGCTGCCGAGGCGTCACGCACAATGCAGATGTGCATGGTCCGACCACACCGGAGCCGGCGATCGCACCTGGGCAAGACCCGCGTCGTTACGCCAAGTTGATGGCTGAGGTGTACGACGCCACTATGGCCGGTCGCCGGGCCAGGACGCGTCCGAGGCAAGTGATCTGGGATTCGTGGCAGCGGCTGATGAAAAAGGGACTCCGCCCAGACCGCCAAACTCCGCCTGTTGCGGACGCGAGCACCGTGAAGATGCTGCGTCAGGAGTCCGGATTGATGTCGGTCGTCGAACTGGTGTCACACGGTTTAGGCTCGATGATTTCGAGCGGTGAGAATATTCTCGCCATCGCGGATGCCCAGTGCACGGTGTTGTGGCGGCAGGGCCCGCCGAAGGTTCTCGCGTCCGCAGATAGGCTCGGTTTCGTCGAAGGAGCGCGCTGGTCCGAGATCGCTGTGGGTACTAACGCGCTCGGCACTGCCTTGGTCTCGCAACGCGCGGTCCAAACGTTTTGCGCCGAGCACTACAACCGCAACCAACACCCGTGGACATGCGCTGGGGCGCCGATTCGCAACTCCCGGAGCAACAAGGTGATTGGCGTAATCGACGTAACGGGCCCCGCGGCGACGGTCCATCCGGCCACTGTGGCCTTGATCGATGCGGTCGCGCGGCTCGCGGAATGCCATCTGCGCGAGCAGCATGACAACTCGATGAATCGGCTACGGGCTGTCGCCGCCCCCATCATCGCGCGGGTGGGTGCACCCGCTCTGGCGGTCGATACTGACGGGTGGGTGGCGGCGGTGGACTCGATACCGGTGCAGAAGCGGATCCTGTTGCCGGCAGAACTCGCCCCTGGTAGCGCTTGGGTACCAGAGGTGGGTCTGTGTGAAGTCGAACCACTGCCCGGCGGGTGGCTGGTCAGACCCGTCGACGACGGAGTCGAGCCGACGATCGCCAAAGTGACACTTGATCTTCGGGATAGCGCTGTGCCGGTTCTTGAGATGCACGGCGACTTCGGAACCTGGCGGCACGATATCTCACTGCGGCACGCCGAGATCCTCTTGATTCTCTCCTCGCAGCCACGGGGGCGGTCAGCACCCGAACTGGCCGCCGACCTGTACGGGGATCGCGCCCGAGTTGGGGCGGTGAGAGTCGAGATGTCGCGTCTACGTAAGCAAATCGTCGGGATAGTGGCCAACCGGCCTTATCGGTTCGTCGACCGCATCCCTGTGGAGGTGCGTCGCCCGGCAAACCCAATGGAGTTGCTGCCCGGTTCTCAGTCCCCTGCTATCCGCGCATTGCGTCACTCTTCGGGCAGCAACCAGACGACGGCGCATTGATGAGCACTCGTCTCGGCAACTTCGAAGCTCCTGCATTGATCAGGAGGCACGCCCGAGCCTGCTGAGTCCGGTCGGTCGGCGGCTGGCTTCCCATACCGCGGTGAGCAGTCGTGCCGCACCGTGTCCATCACCGGCCGCGATCGCGTCAACGATGGCCGTGTATGCCATTGCCTGTGAGCCGGTTTCAGGAGTATCCGGTGGGGGCACAGACTTGTTCATGGCGCCGGCCAGCATGACAGCCAGCGCGTTGCCCGACATCTGCAGAAGACGCGAGTGGAAGTCGGCCTTGAGGTCGTCGAGGATCTTGTGATCCTGCGTTAGGTTCATCCGGTCGACCAGGGAGCGCAATTCGGCGATGTCGGAGCCGTTCTCGGCCACTTCCGCCGCCTTGCGGGCGGCGACTTCCTCGAGCAGCTGGCGCACCTCGACGAGATCGTCAGGGCTGAACGAGCCCACGTGCAGATGCATGCGCAACACCATCGCCATCCCGGTCGTGTCGCGGCTGACGACCACCGATCCCGACGACGGGCCTGCACCGGTGCCGGCTTTGAGGACGCCGACCGCTTCGAGAATCCGCAACGCCTCGCGGACCGCCCCGCGGCTGACTCCGAGCACTTCCGCGAACTGGCGCTCAGGCGGCAGACGATGGCCGACCTTCAGTTCGCCGGTGCTCAACTGTGATTCGATCTCGGCCACGACCATTTCGTGGGTCCGTAAGCGCGCCAACGGTTTCCATCGCGCCGCAGAACTGGTTTCGGCTGCCGCCATGATGACCTCCCGCAGGGATTCGGCGTCCCTGATCCGTGGATGTGACAGCGGGCCTTCAGGTCTGACTTCACCCCCCAATCGAATGGGGATGTCACAGTAGCGCGACTGTGCTGGATTCACACCAGCTTCATCCGGCCCGCAACGATGATCCTACGGCATGGCCGATAGCGGCTGCGCGGTCCGCCGTGAGGTCAGCCGGCCCACTTCATTTCGGTGAAGCCGACGGCGCGGTAGAAGTCGCGGATGTGCTTGGTGACGCGCTCGACAGCCAGATCCCCGTCGCGGGAGGCGATGGCGTCGACGATCGCCTCGTGTTCGTCGGTCACCTGCTTCATGGTCCTCTCTGGGTCTTCGAGAGTCTCGAATGCGCTGACCATCGCCTGGCGCAGTGCTTCCCGCAGCGCCGCCATGAGCACGGCCGCCAGCCCGTTGCCCGATGCGCGGGCGATGCGGACGTGGAACGCGGTATCGAGGTCGTTGAACGACGCGGTGGTGTGCACCCCGCGCATCTGCTCGACCAGCTCGCGCAAGTCGGCGATGTCCTCGTCGGTGGCGCTCTGCGCCGCCTTGCGCGCGGCCAGCCCCTCCATCTGCAGGCGAACCTCGATCAGGTCCTCCAGCGTGAACGACGCCAGCTGCAGATGGAGCCGCATGACCATCGCCATGCCGGCGACACTGTCCTTGACGATCATTGACCCCGACGTCGGACCCGAGCCGGTGCCCGCTTCGACGACGCCGATAGCCTCCAGGATGCGCAGTGCTTCGCGCACCGCGCCGCGACTGACGCCGAGCGCCTCGGCGAACTGGCGTTCCGGGGGTAACCGATCGCCGGCCTTGAGCGTGCCCGCATTCAACCGGGCCTCGATCTCGGCCATGACTTGCTCATGGGTGCGCAAGCGAGGAAGAGGCTTCCACACCGACAGAGGTTCCTCGGTCACCCTTCCACCCTTTTCCTTGGAAAACTCCCGTGCCCCGATGGTAACGACCACACGGTGGTTTGACCGTACTCCGGGTCGCTACCGTCGGGCAGGTCTTAGAACACCGGCGTTTCCTGGTAGCTGCCGAACACCTCGCGCAGCGCCCCGGTGATCTCGCCCATCGACAGGTGCGCCCGCACCGCTTCGATGGTCGCGGGCATCAGGTTGGCGCTGTCGTCGCGGGCGACGGCGAGGAGGTTGTCCATCGCCGCCTTCGCCCGCTGCGGATCCCGGTCCGCGCGGACCTGCTTGAGCCGGCGGATCTGGCGTGCCTCGGACTCCGGATCCAGCTTGTGGACCTCGATCTTCTGGTCCTCTTCGGCGTCGACGTACTTGTTGACGCCGATCACCGGCCGGTCGCCACTGGCCTTGCGCTTGGCGTAGTCGTAGGCGCTGTCGGAGATCTCCTTCTGGAAGAACCCCTGTTCGATCGCCGGGACGACGCCGCCCATCGCCTCGACCTTGTCCATGTATTCGCCGATGCCCTTTTCGATCTCGTCGGTCAGGGCCTCCACGTAGTAGGAGCCGCCGAGCGGGTCGATCACGTTGGGGACATTGGTCTCGTCGGCGATGATCTGCTGGGTGCGCAGGGCCAACTTCATCGCCAGCTCGCTGGGGATGGTGTAGGCCTCGTCGAGTCCATTCGTGTGGATGGACTGCGCGCCACCGAGCACGGCCGACAGCGCCTGCAGCGTGGTCCGCACGATGTTGACCATCGGCTGCGGCTTGGTCAGCGTCGCCGCGGCGGTCTGCGCGTGGAAACGCAAGCGCATCGAATTGGCCTTCTTGGCGCCGAAGTGCTCCTTCATCATCTTCGCGTAGTACCGGCGCACCGCACGGAACTTGGCGACCTCTTCGAAAAGGTCGGCCTGCGAGACGAAGAAGAACGACAGCCGCGGCGCGAAGGTGTCGACATCGATGCCTGCGTTCACCACATCCTCGACGTAGGCCTTCGTGATCGCCATCGTGAAGGCGACTTCCTGCACCGCGTTGGCGCCCGCCTCGCTGATGTGGTACCCGCTGATGTTGACCGGGTTGTAGCGTGCCATGTTCTCGGCGCAGTAGGCGATGCAGTCACGCACGATGCGCATGCTCGGCCGCACCGGGAAGATCCATTCCTTCTGCGCCACATACTCTTTGAGGATGTCGTTCTGGATCGTGCCGGACAGCTTGTTGAGGTCCATGCCGCGGTCCTCGGCGACCGCGATGTACATCGCCAGCAGGATCCACGCCGACGGGTTGATGGTCATCGACACCGAGATGTTCTCCAGATCGATGCCGTCGAAAAGCGCTGCCATGTCCGGCAGCACGTCGATCGCCACGCCCTCACGGCCGACCTCGCCGAGGCTCATCTCGTCGTCGCTGTCCAGACCCATCAGGGTGGGCATGTCGAAGTCCACCGAAAGACCGGTCTGGCCTTGGGCGATCAAGTACTGGAAGCGCTTGTTGGTTTCCTCCGCCTGACCGAATCCCGCGATCTGACGCATGGTCCACTTCCGCCCGCGATACATCGTCGGGTAGGGGCCGCGGGTGAAGGGGTACTGACCCGGAAAGCCGATTTCCTCGAAGCTTTCCGGCAGATCCTGCGGACCGTAGACGCGCTTGACGGGCAGGCCCGCGCCGGTCAGATAGGTCTCCCTCGACTCCGGGGCACGCTTGATGAACTCGGCGAGTTCATTGCTCTCCCACGCCTCGAGATCGGCCTGCGCCCGCTTGCGCAATGCCTCGGACGCAAGCCGCAGTTCCTCGGGGGTCGACATGTCGTCGGTCATTGGTTTCCTCTTCCGTTGATGTCAGTGGGGTCTACGGACATGGCGGTCAGAAGGCGGGCGGCGGCTTGCCGCGGTTCCTCCGTGCGGGCGATCAGGGCATCGACGGCGTCATCGAACCCGCGGTAGCCAGGCCGAAGCCGCTCGGCCATGAGAGCCTCTGCGGCCCAACGGATCCGGGTCGCCGCATTTCGTCGCTCGACTTCACGCAACCCGCCATGGTTGCTCATCCAGCTGCGATGCTCGGCGGTCTGGTCGAGAAGGTCGGCCACGCCTTCGCCGGTGGATGCGGTGGTCTTCTGGATCGGCACGTTCCACTGATGCGGCTGGCGATGGCTCAACCGAAGCGACTCGCGCAGTTGCTTGACGGTGAGGTCGGCGCCCGGCCGGTCGGCCTTGTTGACGACGTGGATGTCGGCGATCTCGATGAGGCCGGCCTTGATCGCCTGGATGTCGTCGCCGAGGCCGGGGACGCTGACGACGACGACGGTGTGGGCGACGCTGATGACGTCGACCTCGGCCTGGCCGACGCCGACTGTTTCGAGGATGACGACGTCGAATCCGGCGGCGTCGAGCAGCACGATGCCGTCGAGCACCGCCCGTGACAGGCCGCCGGTGGCTCCGCGCGAGGCCATCGAGCGGATGTAGATGTCCTGGCGGCCGGCCAGCGCGGTCATGCGGATCCGGTCGCCGAGGATCGCTCCGCCGGAGTAGGCGCTCGACGGGTCGACGGCAAGGATCGCCACGCGCTTCCCGCGCGCCACGTACTCCTGAGCCATCGCGGTGACCAGCGTGCTCTTCCCGCTGCCCGCGGGTCCCGTGATGCCGACGACGTGGGCGCGTCCGCTGTCCTTCCAGATCTCGGCGAGCAACTCTGACGCCGCATCCGAGCGGCTTTCCACCAGGGTGAGGCCGCGCGCCAGCGACACCTGCGAACCCGCGCGGATGCGTTCTGCCAGTGCGCCGATCGAGTCGACCGTCGTCGCGATGTTCGTCACGTCTGCCCCCGGTCGAGGGACTCGAACAGGTTGCGGTCATCGATCACGCGGCGCGCCTTGAACTCGGTGCGCTCGAACGTCGCTGGCGGAACCGTCACCACCTTGGCGCCGACGCCGAGCACGTTGCGCAGGTCGTCGCCGACCTTCTTGATCCAGACATCTTCCGCGACAGACGTTTTCTGGGCGTCGAACTCGCACTGGACCACCAACTCGTCCATCGCGGTCTCACGGGTGATGATGATGCGGTGCTCGCCGCCGTAGCCTTCGGCGCTCATCACGATCTCGTCGATCGCGTTGGGATGGACGTTCTCGCCGCGGATCTGGAACATGTCGTCGAGCCGCCCGTAGATGCCTTTGGGTAAAAACGGGTAGGTGCGGCCGCGCGCCTTATCGGGCGCCTCCCAGCTGGTGAGGTCGTTCGACAACAGCCGGATCATCGGTTGAGAGGTGCGCTCGAGGGTGGTGTACACCGGTGTGCCCTCGCTGCCGTAGGGCACGCGGCGCATCGTCTGCGGGTCGCATACCTCTGTGTAAACCAGGTCCTGCCAAGCGAATACGCCCGGGGCGTTGTCGCTCGCGCCGAGATGCATCCACGGCGCGACTTCCCCCATGCTGCCCGAGTCGTAGACCTCGACGTCGAAGGCATCGATGATGCGCTGGCGGATCGCGGGCACACTCGCGCCGGGCTCACCCGAGAAGAACATCTTGCGCAGACCGAGTCCGCGCGGGTCGATGCCGTTCTCCACGGCGACCTCGGCCAGGCGCAGCGCGTAGGACGGGGTGCCGTAGAACACCGTGGCCGACATCTGGCGCATCCACTGCAGCGTGCGCAGGCTCTGCCCCGCGAAGCCGGCGCCGAACGGAAAGACCGCGGCGCCAAGCCTTTCCGCGCCGCTGTAGGCGCCCCATGAACCCCAGTACTGCGTCAGCGGCGAGCCGATCAGGACGACGTCCTCCGGCCGGATACCCATGCCCCACATGACGCGCGCGTGCGCATTGGCGACCGCCACCCAGTCGCGTTGGCTGATCCCGAAGGCGGTGGGCCGACCGGTGGTGCCCGAAGTGCCTTTGATGTGAGTGACTTCCACGGGGTCGATGCACAGATAGCTGCCGTAGGGCTCGTTGGCCGCCTGGTCTTCGCGCAGCTCTTCCTTCTTGACCACCGGAACCTGCTCGAAGAGTTCGAGCGAGGTGATGTCGCCGGGTTCCAACCCGGCCTCGGTCCACTTGCGGCGGTAGAAGGGGGCGCGCTCCCAGGCGTATGCCATCAGCTGTTGGATCCGGGCCAGGATCGCCTCGTCCCGCTGCTCGGGATCCATCGTCTCCCGGATCGGGAACCAATGCTCCTGAGTGGCCGGCGGCCGATAGTCCGGGTCGTATGACGGAGGCCAGCCCCAACACTCCATCTCGGCCATCAGAACTTCGCCTCCACCGGGGCGACCGCCCTGATGGTCTCGACGATCCTCTCCGGCGTCGTGTCCTGCCCGAGTACTGCCGCGACGCCCATCTTCTGCAGTTCGACCACGTCCTCGTCGGGCATGACGCCGCCTGCGACGATCGCGAACCGCGGCCGCTCCTCCATCTGACCGAGGATTTCGAAGATCTTGGTGAAGATCGGCATGTGCGCGCCGGACAGCAAGCTGACGCCGAGGACGTCGACGTCTTCCTGGACGGCGGCCTCGATGACCTGCCCGGGGCTGCGGTGAAGTCCGGTATAGATGACTTCCATTCCGGCATCGCGCAACGTGCGGGCGACGACTTTGACACCGCGGTCATGCCCGTCGAGGCCGATTTTCGCCAGCATCACGCGAATGGGGAGCGCCGACGGTTGATTCATAAGCTCACCTGTTCTATGGGAAAACCAATCTGTGGTTCGACCATAGAACAGACAACGTGACCGGCGCAACAGCAGAGCCCACCCCCGCCCCGCAC
>NZ_PDCP01000047.1 GCF_002553505.1 Mycolicibacterium agri
GAGCTCGATATCTACTTCTGCGATCCGCACTCGCCATGGCAACGCGGCAGTAACGAGAACACCAACGGGCTGCTGCGTCAATACTTTGCTAAAGGCACCGACCTATCAGTGTTCCCGGCCGACTACCTCGACTACGTTGCCGCCCAACTCAACACCCGACCCCGCAAAACCCTCGGCTGGAAGAAACCCGCTGAAGTCCTCGACGAGCTACTCTCAAACCCGCCAAAACCACCCGCTGTTGCATCCACTGCCTGAAATCGCCCGCAGTCACAGTACGAGTTTGCGTCTGCTCGCGGGTCGGA
This sequence comes from Mycolicibacterium agri, assembly GCF_002553505.1. GTDB lineage: Bacteria > Actinomycetota > Actinomycetes > Mycobacteriales > Mycobacteriaceae > Mycobacterium > Mycobacterium agri. Next base: position 303 of record NZ_PDCP01000047.1, read on the forward strand.
CGCTAGAAGCCGCCGAAGTCCCCACCGAAGTCGCCGCCGCCGAAGTCGCCCCAGCCGCCGCCATCGCCACCACCGTCGAACCAGCCGCCGCCGTCGCCGCCACCCATGTCACCGCCGCCGTCATAGCCGGCGTCTTGGGCGGCGAGACCGTCGGAATAGCCTTCGCCGTAACCACTTTCGAAGCCCTGCGCGTCGTAGCCGACGCCGTGCATGCCGGAGAACATCGCGTCAAACAGCAGCACGGAGCCAAGCCCCCAGGCGCCCGCGACGAGCGCGGGCTTCCACCACGGCTCGGAATACCAGCCCGCAGGAACGGGACGACCGGCGACGCGGCCGCCGGGGTAGTAGTTCGGGGTGCGCTCCGACGGCGTCGGCGACGCCTCGATCTGGCGGCCCTCGAACTCGACGCGCCGGTCCTCGGTGACCGCGCCCGCCGACTTCTGCCCGGGCAGCGATTCGACCTCCGGACCGGGGTCCATGTCCATCGCGATGCGCGCGGCGCGCACATAGTAAAGGCCCTCGAGTGCGCTTTCCTTGGCGAGCATCGCCTGCTTCACCGTCGTCGCCTGCTCGATCTGGGAACCGGCGGCATTGAACCGCTCCGACGCGTCCGCGAGCGCCTGCTTGGCCGCCTCGTTGGTGCCGGTCAGGTTGATCACCTGGCCGCCGAGGCGATCGATGACTCTGCGGGCGTCCGCCTGGGCGTCGGCGAGAGAGGCGGCGTTCCGGCTGCTCGAGGCGCGCGAAGCACCCCAAACCACAAAGCCAACGCACGCGACGACGAGGAGGATGAGGACTAGCAGGACGCCTTCCATGGGTCCAGCCTACTCAGCTGTGAACCCGCTGAAAGGGCCGCGAATCAGTCACCGGTTACGCCGAGAGCGGAGTACACCTCGTTGGACAGCGCGACGCTGCGGGGGTCGGCGTTGCATTTGGTGGCGTCAAAGTTGTTCATCACGTAGGCGTAGCCGATGCGGTGTTCGAGGTCGACGAAGCCGAAGCTGCCGCCGGACCCGCCGTGACCGAAGATCTTGGTGTTGGGTCCGTTCTTGCCGCGCTGGTTCAGCATGTAGCCCAGACCCCAGCCGTGGTCGGCGACGCGCGGGCCGAGGACGAGGTCGGTGTCGAATCCGCCTTGCGGGACACGGCATTTGTCCATGTGCTCGAAGCTGAGCAGTTTGCCCTGGGCGAGCGCGTTGTAGAAAGTCGCCAGGCCGGGCGCGGTGACGTGGGCGTTGGTGGCGGGGAATTCGGCTGCGCGCCAAGCGGTGATGTCGTTGGAACCGAGTTCGTCGTCGGGGATGAAGCCCATCGCGACGGACATAGCGGCCATCGGGTGCTCGTCGAGGCTGGCGGGGTAGCCGGGTGCGCCGCCGGCGTTGAGGACGTCGCGGATGTGGGGCTTGTTGATCATCTCGGCGCAGCGGTGGTGTTCGTTTGTAGGCAGGCCGATGTGGACGTCGATGCCGAGCGGTTCGGCGATTTCTTTGCGGAGGTACTCGCCGAGTGTGCGGCCGGTGATGCGCCGGGCGATCTCGCCGAGGATCAAGCCGAAGGTGACCATGTGGTAGCCCTGCGCGGTGCCGGGCGGCCACCAGGGTTCGGCTTCGGCGATGTAGGAGCAAACGGCGTTCCAGTCTCGGGTTCGGCTGGGGTGGAGGCGTTTTCGCGGCCCGATGACTCCGGAGCGGTGGCTGAGAACTTGAGCGATGGTGATGTGTTGTTTTCCCGCTTGGCCAAATTCGGGCCAGTAGGTGGCGACGGGGTCGTCGAGGCTCAGTTCGCCGCGGTCGGCGAGCAGGTGAATGCAGGTGCTCGTCAACGCCTTTGAGCCGGAGAAAATGCTGGCGAGGGTGTCGTGTTGCCAGGACCTGCCGTCGGTGGTGGCGGTGCCGCCCCAGAGGTTGACGACGAGGTCGCCGTCGACCCACACGGCGACGGCGGCGCCGATTTCGTTGCGGTGGGCGAAGTTATCTTCGAAGGCTGTTCGGACGCGTTCGAAGGTGGGGGAGCAAGAGCCATTGACGGCGACTCGCAATTGCGCGTTCACGAGCCTCCTGACGACGACGGCCGGTGGTGGCCTTGAGTTTCGATCGTAGGGGCGAGTTTCATGTGGGCGGCTGAGAAGGGGTTTCGGTTCGGTTGCGAATTGGCTGCGGCGCGGCTGTGTTTGGCGCAAAGCACTGCGCGTGGCCGACCCTTTCGAGTCGACCACGCGCAGTGGACTGCTACTAGTTAGCCTTCGCCGGGATCATCCTTGGGTGCGGTATCGGCGGGCGCCGAAGTATCGCCACCGCTGGTGGTGTTCTTCTTTCCGTCCAACCGGTCCTTGATCCGGTCCAGCGTCTTGTCGATCGCCTTGCTGATCGGGTTGTTCCGGATGACGTTCTGCAGGTTCTGCCCGGGCTTCTTCTTGCTGCCCGTGGTCGTACCTGTCGTGCCAGCGTTGTTGCCACCGCTGCCGGTCGCCACGATCGCCGCGTTGCCCATATCGTCGGTGTTGACCTGCTCTTCGCCGCCAGCAATGCGGGCCTGATCAATCGCCGGTCCCTGCAAGGTCTGTGTAGGCAGACCCAAATCAGGCAGACCCAAGTCAGGCAAGACACCCGCAGGCAACGAGATCGCTGGTCCGTTGAAGCCGTCGAATCCGTCGAACGTCGTTCCGGGTCCGCCGGGCCCGCCTTGGCCGCCGGTCGCGGAGATGACGCCCACGCCACCGCCGCCGAAGCCGCCGGGGCCGCCGAACTGACCGCCCCCACCAGAACCGGCCGGACCGCCGACCGCATTGAGGATCGAGAATGCCCAGCCGCCGGGTCCGCCGACGCCGCCGAAGAGACCGTTGCCGGCGTCGCCTCCCGGACCACCGGTTCCCTGCAGGGCCCCGAACGCCAAACCGCCGGGTCCGCCCCAGCCGCCGACCAGACCGCCGTCCGCACCCTGGCCGCCCGCGCCGCCTGCCGCAAGGGCGAGCGCCTCCGCCCAGCCGCCGAATCCGCCGAATCCGCCGATCAACTGGCCTTCGCCGCCGTTGCCGGCGTCACCGCCGAACGCCAAGCCCAGCGCCAGAGCATTGCCGCCGAAGCCGCCGAGCCCGCCGATCAGGCCACCGTCACCCGCATCTCCGCCTTGACCACCGACGGACAGGAGTGAGTTCGGCAGGAACGGGAAGCTCGAACCAAGCGAGCCCGCGTTGCCGCCACCGCCGCCAAGGCCGCCGATGAGGCTGCCGAAGCCGCCTTTACCGCCTTGGCCTCCGGTCTCGATCGTTAGATTCGCCGGATCGATGATGCTGCCGAGATCGAAGTCGCCGAACAGACCGCTGAGCGGATTGCCTCCCTCTTCTTCCTCGTCGCCCGCGGGTAGCAGACCGAGGAGACCACCGAGGCTGAAGACGCCCTTGCCGCCAGTGCCTCCAGCGCCGCCGATCAGGCCTGAACCGCCGTCGCCGCCTTTTGCGTCGGCGTCGGTGTTGATGAGCGCCCGAAGGCTGCTGAGGTCACTGAGGTCGATATCTCCGATGTCTTCGATATTTAAGAGGTCGAACGGGTTGGAGTAGAACCGGGTGCCGCCGTTTCCACCGCCGCCGCCGAGCACGTTGCCGTCGCCGCCGTCGCCGCCGTTACCCGCAAAGGCGTGGCCGAGCGGGAGAGCAGGCAGCTGGAACCCTGCAATGTTGTAGGCCGCGGATCCATTGCCACCCGTTGCATCGCCGCCATTGCCTCCGCGGCCGCCAAACAGGGTGATGTTATTGCCGGGGCCGTTGCCGCCGCCTTTGCCGCCATCTCCCGCGTTGCCAGTGAGACTTCCGGTCGCAGCGCCGCCGTCGCCGCCACCGCCGCCGAACAGCCCGCTCCCGCCGATACCCCCAACACCGCCGTTTCCGGTCCCGACGGGAACGGCTGTCGCTTTGATGGGTATCGGGATAAGGCCAAACAGGTTGTAGACCGTGTCGACATTTGCAGTGCCGTCTGCCGTTCCCGCTCCGCCAACTCCGCCTTTGCCGCCGAGGAAGGCGCCGGAGCCGCCGTTGCCCCCACCGCCGCCTGTGCCAATGAGGCTGCCGATGCCTGCACCGCCGGCGCCGCCGCCGCCGCCAAACAGTGCGCCGCCGCCTCCAGCGCCGCCTTCGCCGCCGACCCCCCGACCCGCAGCACCTGTACCGGCGACGGATATTGACGTGGGAAAGCCATCGGGCAGGAAGTCAGCGAGGAATGATGGGAGTGCGATATTGACGCTTGTGGGCCCCTCGGCGCGATTCGTCCCTGTACCACCGCCGCCCCCGGTGCCGCCGAAGCCGAACAGTGTGGCGAAGCCACCACCTTAGCAACGGCTGAGAAAGATAACGGGCAAATCTCAGATTTTTTATAGGTGTGTCATTTGCGTTTGCAAGCATTTGCCGAATGCAACGCGTTACTCGCGGCCCACCGTTACGATTCCGCGCATGCCGGATACCTCGGATGCGGACGATTCCCCGCCCGCGTCGCCTCCCCGCCGCATCAAGACTTCTGTGGATCGGAGTTCGCTAATTCTGATCATCATTGGACTCACCGCGATCACCGCTCTCGCGCTCGCGGGCTGGGTCCTGATGAGGGTGAGTTCGAGCGCCGACAGTGACTACAGCGACCAGCAACGAGCGGAAGCCAAGACGAAGGCATGCTCGGCATTCGAGGTTGTCCGTCGCGGCGTCAAACTCAACACGAGCATCCCGGTACCAGAGGGATCGGACCCCGTGATCGGACAGCTGGCGATGGGCGCGAACGCGCGCCTGTCGGCATACGTCGGAGGCCTTTATCTCCTCGACCAACTGGACCCGGCGACGCCAACCGACCTAGCCGACAAGATGAGCGAATTCGCCGATCTCCTAACGGCTATCGGCGCATACGCCACCGCTGGCGCATCGGACTCCGCACCCGAGCAAGCCGCCCGGTTGAAGTCCGCTGACGAGCTCAACAACCAGCTCGGCGAGCTCTGCGCCAAGTAAGCACAACACACCGGCGCCGGCCGCAGATCGCGACCAACGTCGACGCTCCCGCGGTACGGCGAAGTCAATCGATTGAAACGCTCGGCTGGTGCGCTCGCATGGAGTTCTGTCTTCGGCCCGTCTGACGCAGCCTTGAATGCGGTGACCGAACAACTCACGGTCCGCTGACGCGCTGCTGCGCGCCGCATCGGCGGCCCTTCGGATGTGCTTTGCCAGATGTGTCTACATCGCGTGGACTGTCGAACAACCGGCATGAGGCTTGGCGAGCGTCCGCTCGCCAAGCAACGCCAGACGTTACGAAGCCACGGCGGCGTAGCCGGATCAAGGTCAAAACTTAGCTCGCTCGACCTTGGTCTGTGATCTGGCAAATAAAATTGTGCAGACCGAGCGAGAACATTAGGCCCAAATCTCTCGAACGCCCATTCCGCAACAGCCCGCGGTGCCGTGACTGCGATCCGACTCCCGATCAATAGAAGACCGATGTCGGCGTGCTGGTGCCGTTGTCGCACTCGATCAAGCCGGTCCGCGTCTTGAACAACCGGATCGCCGGGACGAACAAGTCGAACGAGCCGTTCGCCGGCAAGCCGAAGCTCGCCTTGTAGCCCTCCGACGAGTAGGTGCACTGGGACGCGACACCGCTGCGGTCCGTGATATGGAACGTGACACCCGCGAGAGCGGGTTCGGCCGACACCAACGGCCCTTGCTTGGCCTTCTCGGCTTCCGGCGAGGTGCAGTTCAGCGGCTCATTAGACGTCCACGGTCCCGGGTTCCAGAGATTGATCGGCACCGATGGACCCGTCGAGTTGCCCTTCGCGATGCCGTCGTCGCCGACCGCGCCCGTGAAGTGTGCCTGCCCCTTGTTGTCCGACCACGTGATGGTGAAGTCGACGAGCCGACCATTGATGCCGCCTTTGACATCTCCATAGACCGCCGTTTGCGGATTGGCGCGAGCGAGTCCCGTCGGCCCGAGCGTGGAGCCATTGGCACTAATAACGAGGTCGTATCCGTTGTCTTGATGCAGATTGAAATACTGCCCTGTGACAGTGCACGTTGTTTCGGCACTCGCCTCCTTTGCTCCCGCCACGGCTACGAATCCGGCTGCGAACGCAGCAGACGCGAAGATGCTCAATACTTTCTGAGTGTTTGTCGGTGACATGTGCGCCCTTTCTCGAACTGAAGGCTGACGCGGTCTCTGTTTGCCGCGTGCTCTATCCGATTCCTGATACGCATGTCAGACGATCCAGCTGGCAGAAACTCCTTTGCTGACGTCTCCGATGCGATCAATGGTAGGACGAAGGTGGGCGAGCACAACCGTTCCCGCGAAGAAGGCGTCAATTGCGCGGCGGCCCGAAGGGCAAAAGTTGTCTGATGCTCACGCAATTCAGCCTCGAATTACATTTATTGCATATGCAATAAGTGCTTCTCTAGTTTCGGCGAATTGCGCTTTCGGAGCTACGGCAAACCCAGATATAGAAGTGAGGCGCCGCCATGACGACTGAATCGACTCCTGTGTCCTTTCGTGCGCCGAACCCCGGGGCCAGCGGCCGCGCGATGACTACGAGTGACCTACTCGTCGGCAGCAGAGTTGCATCAGAGTTGCATCAGACTCGGATGGCTCTCACGAAGAAAGAAGGTCAGAGGGTGAATGCCCTCTGACCTGCGGAGCGGGCGACGGGAATCGAACCCGCGTCGCTAGTTTGGAAGACTAGGGCTCTACCATTGAGCTACGCCCGCTTGTGCAGCACAACACTGTACCGGCGGCCCATCTTAACCAAATCCGATTAAGGGTTCGGCTTGCCCGGGCCGTAGTATCTGCGGTGGTCCGCGGGGTGTAGCGCAGCTTGGTAGCGCATCCGCTTTGGGAGCGGAAGGCCGCAGGTTCAAATCCTGTCACCCCGACCAGCAGTACGCCCGAGACGTCAACCAGAGCTATAAGGAGCGCGACCGTGAAGAGCACCGTGGAACAGCTGAGCCCGACCCGGGTTCGCATCAATGTGGAGGTGCCCTTCACTGAGCTGGAGCCCGACATCGACCGGGCGTTCAAGCAGCTCGCCCAGCAGGTCCGGCTGCCCGGCTTCCGCCCGGGCAAGGCTCCCCGCAAGCTGCTGGAGGCCCGCATCGGCCGCGGCGCCGTCCTGCAGCAGGTCGTCAACGACGCCCTGCCCAGCCGCTACAGCGAGGCGGTCACCAGCTCCGAGGTCAAGCCGCTCGGCCAGCCCGACATCGAGATCACCAAGCTCGAAGACAACGAAGAACTCGTCTTCACCGCCGAAGTCGACGTCCGCCCCGACATCACCCTGCCCGATCTGGAGAACCTCAAGATCGAGGTCGACCCCATCGAGGTGACCGATGAGGACGTCGAGGCCGAACTGCAGAACCTGCGCGCCCGCTTCGGCACCCTCAAGGGCGTCGAGCGTCCGATCGAGAACGGCGACTTCGTCTCCATCGACCTGTCGGCCTCCGTCGACGGCGAGGAAGTGCCCGACGCCAAGACCGAGGGACTGTCGCATGAAGTCGGTTCCGGCCAGCTGATCGAGGGTCTCGACGAGGCGCTCATCGGGCTCAAGGCGGGGGAGACCAAGGTGTTCACCACCAAGCTCGCCGCGGGCGAACACGCCGGCGAAGAGGCCCAGGTTACCGTCACCGTCAACTCCGTCAAGGAGCGCGAGCTGCCCGAGCCCGACGACGAATTCGCCCAACTGGCAAGCGAATTCGACACCATCGACGAGCTCAAGGCGAGCCTGCGGGAGCAGGTCGAGCGCGTCAAGCGCATCCAGCAGGCCGAGCAGATCCGCGACAAGGCCATCGAGACGCTCCTCGAGCAGACCGAGGTTCCGCTGCCCGAGAAGATCGTGCAGGCCCAGATCGACGACACCCTGCACAACGCCATCCACAACCTCAACCACGACGAGGAGGCCTTCGCCAAGGCGCTGGAGGCCCAGGGCAGCAGCCGCGAAGAGTTCGACAAGGACAACAAGGAGAACTCCGAGCGCGCCGTCAAGACTCAGCTCGTGATGGACGCCATCGCCGACCACCTCGACATCCAGGTCGGCCAGAACGACCTGACCGAGCGCCTGGTGCTGATGTCGCGTCAGTACGGCCTCGAGCCGCAGCAGCTGCTGCAGTACCTGCAGGAGAACAACCAGCTGCCGGTCATGTTCGCCGACGTCCGCCGCGGCCTGGCCGTCGCCGCCGTCGTGCACGGAGCCACCGTCACCGACACCGACGGCAACGTCATCGACACCACCGAGTTCTTCGGCCCGTCGCAGAGCCAGGACCCTGAGGAGGTCGCGGCTCAGATCGCCGCCCAGGTCGCGGCCGCCGAGGCTGAGCAGGCCGACGACGCCGAGGCCGACGAGGCCGGCGACACCGAATCCGACGAAGCCGACGACGAAGCCGACGACGGCGCGAAGTGACGCTCTGAGCGAACGGGCGCCTCTGAGGGAGTGCTCGGCCGCGCCGGTTGGTTAGTGTTCGGTGAGAAGCAATGAAGAAAGCAGGTACCCAGTCGTGAGTGACATGCGTACAAACGCGCAGGGGTTGAACCTAACCGACTCCGTCTATGAGCGCTTGCTTGCCGAGCGCATCATCTTCCTGGGGTCACAGGTCGACGATGACATCGCGAACAAGCTCTGCGCCCAGATCTTGCTGTTGTCCGCCGAGGACCCCACCAAGGACATCCACCTCTACATCAACTCGCCGGGCGGTTCGATCAGCGCCGGCATGGCCGTCTACGACACCATGGTGTTGGCGCCCTGCGACATCGCCACCTACGCCATGGGCATGGCCGCCTCGATGGGCGAGTTCCTCCTGGCCGCGGGCACCAAGGGCAAGCGCTACGCGCTGCCGCACGCCCGCATCCTGATGCACCAGCCGCTGGGCGGTGTGACGGGCAGCGCGGCCGACATCGCGATTCAGGCCGAGCAGTTCGCCGTCATCAAGAAGGAGATGTTCCGCCTCAACGCGGAATTCACCGGCCAGCCGATCGAGCGCATCGAAGCCGACTCCGACCGTGACCGCTGGTTCACCGCGCAGGAAGCCCTCGAATACGGCTTCGTCGACCACATCATCACCAGCGCCTCAGTTAACGGCTCGGGACCAGGAGCAGGACTAGACAAATGACGGACCACACAGACCCCCGACTAAACCCGCAGGCGCGCTACATCCTGCCCTCGTTCATCGAGCACTCCAGCTTCGGTGTCAAGGAATCCAACCCCTACAACAAGCTGTTCGAGGAGCGCATCATCTTCCTCGGCGTGCAGGTGGACGACGCGTCGGCCAACGACGTGATGGCTCAGCTGCTGGTGCTCGAGTCGCTCGATCCCGACCGCGACATCACCATGTACATCAACTCGCCGGGCGGCTCGTTCACCTCGCTGATGGCGATCTACGACACCATGCAGTACGTGCGTGCCGACATCCAGACCGTCTGCCTCGGGCAGGCCGCCTCGGCCGCCGCGGTGCTGCTCGCCGCAGGCACACCCGGTAAGCGCATGGCGCTGCCCAACGCCCGCGTGCTGATCCACCAGCCCGCGCTTGCCGGCGTCATCCAGGGCCAGTTCTCCGATCTGGAGATCCAGGCCAAGGAGATCGAGCGCATGCGCAAGCTGATGGAGGACACCCTGGCCCGCCACACCGGCAAGACCTCCGAGCAGATCCGCAAGGACACCGACCGCGACAAGATCCTCACGGCGCAGGACGCCAAGGAGTACGGCGTCATCGACACCGTGCTGGAGTACCGCAAACTCTCGGCGCAGACGGCGTAATCGTCCGACGTTCGTATGGGCTATGTACGCGTGATGGCTGAAATCCGTACGTAGGCCATACATTCGCGACCAAGGCCGCTAGGTCAAAGTCGCGGCCAGCGCGGCGATGTCGTCCGGGCGCACCCGGCAGCAGCCGCCGACAATGCGCGCGCCCGCGGCCACCCACTGCGGCGCCAGATCCGCCGACCAGCGCGCCTCGCCGACCCACGTCCGTCGCTCGCCGTCCCACTGCTCACCGCTGTTGGGGTAGACGATGACGGGCTTGTCGGCGACGGCGCGGGCGATCTGGATCGCGGGCAGGACGTCGTCGGGCGCGCAGCAATTGACGCCCACCGCGACGATCTCCGGCACATCGGCCGCAAGCGCGAACGCGGCCGCCAGCGGCTGCCCGGCCCGCGTTTTCTCGCCGGCGATCGTGTAGCTCAACCACGCCGGCACCTTGAGTTCGCACACTAGGCCCACCAGCGCCTCGGCCTCGTCGACGTCGGGCACCGTCTCGATCGCCAGCACGTCGGCTCCCGCGTCGGCCAGAACCTCCAGACGCGGCCGATGCCACTGCGCGAGTTGGGCCACAGACAGCCCGTAGCGCCCGACGTACTCCTCGCCGTTGGCCAGCGCGGCGCCATAGGGCCCGACGGACGCGGCCACCCACCGGCCTTCGGCGCCGATCTCCTCGCGCGCCGCGGCCGCCAGTTCGACACTGCGACGCATGAGGCGCTCGGCCTCCGCGGGATCGATTCCCCCGGCGGCGAAACCGTCGAAGGACGCTTGGTAACTCGCTGTCGTCGCGATCACCGCACCGGCCTGATAGAAGGCCATGTGAGCAGCCATGATCTCGTCGGGTGCATCGAACAACAGTCGCGCCGACCACAGGTCGTCGGACAGATCATGGCCTCGCGCTTCCAGTTCCGTCGCAAGGCCCCCGTCGCTGATCAGCACGGTATTGTTGGAGGCTGCAAACGCCACATTGCCACCTTACGATCTGTCGGGGATGCCCTCTCGGTCCGATAACGGCGGCGACACGCCAGGGACACGACGGCGCGTTCATGGGGGTCGTGAGACGCATGAGGCGATATGTTCTGCAAACACAGCTAAATACACAGGCGCGATTCGGCTTTATCGGTCGCGTCGCGTTGGAAACAACGGGTAGCGTCGGGTCTAACACCCGGAGTAACCCACCGGCGACACAGACTTGACATTGGACGTACTACGAACAGGAAGTAGGACCCCACCACCATGGCGCGCATTGGAGACGGCGGTGACCTGCTGAAGTGCTCGTTCTGCGGGAAGAGTCAGAAGCAGGTCAAAAAGCTCATTGCGGGCCCCGGCGTATATATCTGTGACGAGTGCATTGATCTCTGCAACGAGATCATCGAAGAGGAGCTCGCAGACGCCGACGACGTCAAACTCGACGAATTACCCAAACCCGCGGAAATCCGCGAATTTCTTGAGAGCTACGTCATTGGACAGGACAACGCCAAGCGCACGCTCGCTGTCGCCGTGTACAACCACTACAAGCGCATCCAGGCCGGCGAGAAGGCCCGCGACTCGCGCTCCGAGCCCGTCGAGCTGGCCAAGTCCAACATCCTGATGCTCGGCCCGACCGGCTGCGGCAAGACCTACCTGGCGCAGACGCTGGCCAAGATGCTCAACGTTCCGTTTGCCATCGCCGACGCCACCGCGCTGACCGAGGCCGGCTATGTCGGTGAGGACGTCGAGAACATTCTTCTGAAGCTGATCCAGGCCGCCGACTACGACGTCAAGCGCGCCGAGACCGGCATCATCTACATCGACGAGGTCGACAAGATCGCCCGCAAGAGCGAGAACCCGTCGATCACCCGCGACGTCTCCGGGGAGGGCGTGCAGCAGGCCCTGCTCAAGATCCTGGAAGGCACCCAGGCGTCGGTACCCCCGCAGGGCGGCCGCAAGCATCCGCACCAGGAGTTCATCCAGATCGACACCACCAACGTGCTGTTCATCGTTGCGGGCGCGTTCGCCGGCCTGGAGAAGATCGTCTCCGACCGCGTCGGCAAGCGCGGCCTGGGCTTCGGCGCCGAGGTGCACTCCAAGGCCGAGATCGACACCCAGGACCATTTCGCCGAGGTCATGCCCGAAGACCTGATCAAGTTCGGCCTGATACCCGAGTTCATCGGCCGGCTGCCCGTCGTGGCGTCGGTGACCAACCTGGACAAGGACTCGCTGGTGCAGATCCTGTCCAAGCCGAAGAACGCGTTGGTCAAGCAGTACACCCGGCTGTTCGAAATGGACGGCGTCGAGCTGGAGTTCACCGACGAGGCGCTGGAAGCCATCGCCGACCAGGCGATCCACCGCGGCACCGGCGCCCGCGGCCTGCGCGCGATCATGGAGGAAGTCCTGCTGCCGGTGATGTACGACATCCCCAGCCGCGACGACGTCGCCAAGGTCGTGGTGACGAAGGAGACCGTGCTCGACAACGTGCTGCCGACCATCGTGCCGCGCAAGCCCGCTCGCCCCGAGCGCCGCGACAAGAGCGCGTAGTTCTCTAGTTCTTTCTCGCGAGTGGGCGTGTCTGCGGCGACACGCCGTATCGAAACCTGGGTTTGCGCACGCTCGCGGTTCAATGGGGCCGTGGCTGAACAGCTCGTCGTCCGCGTCAAACCCGGCAGCCGTAGGGGTCCGCTGGTGGAGACCGGCGCCGACGGCACTCTCACCGTCTACGTCCGCGAGCGCGCCGTCGACGGCAAGGCCAATGAGGCCGTCGTCCGCGTGCTCGCCGAACACCTTGGGGTGCCGCGCAGTCGCGTGACGCTTGCTGCCGGTGCGACGTCACGGCTCAAGCGGTTTCGCATCGACTCGTAATTGCGACGAGCGTGCGTAAACTCGCGAATCCACCCGGCGTGTCGGCCGCAGACACGCACGCTCGCCGGACAAGGATGAACTCGCCGGACAAGGATGAACTCGCCGGATAAGGATGAACTCGCGCGCAGCTAGACGGGGACGGCGGCCTTTGTCGGGAAAGTCGTTGGCACCGTGGCGATCAGCGCGAGGCACTCCACGAAGAAGTAGATGGCCTTGAAGAACTCCAGCAGGTCGCCGTCCTCGAGCAACAGCTTGCGATACATCACCGTGCGCAGAGCGTCGTACCCCTCGAACAACGCTCGCCAGTCGCGGTAGTCGGCCGCCAGCGTGTAGGTCGCGGCGGCCCCGCCGTCGACGATGCGGCACGCGGTGGCCTGTCCCTGATCCCATTCGACGACGAGATACTGTGTGCCGCCGCCCAATTCAGCGGGTAGATCCCTGGCGCCAAGCGCCCACGACGACGAGTAGCCCGAGCGCACCAGGCGGTAGAAGTCCCAGTACTCTTCCAGCTTGCCCGCGAGTGTTTTCTCGTCCGGGCCGTCGTTGAGGGCGCGGCGAACGTCGTCGGCCCAGTCCTGGGTGAAGAACATCGCCACGGTCAGCCTCCCGCCAACACCGGCTGGATCTGCACCAACAGGTCCTCGAGTTCCTGCGACAGGGTGATGCCGACGTCGTTGCACTTGCGCCGCAACTGCTGGATCAACAACACCCGCACCTCGTCCTCCGTCCAGCCCAGCGGCTCGTAGTAGAGCTTGCGGCTGGAGATCCCGCTGATCGACAGGATCGTGAAGAGGGTCCTGTGAATCTCGTTGAGCATGGTGGGATCTCGCCGCACCGCGTCCTGCAGATAGCGCATGCCGCCTTGCACATGGCGTGACTCGTCGCGGCAGGTCGCGGTGAACCCGGTGTAGTAGGCCGGCAGGAATCCGCGCCACCGCGCATACGACAGCGTCACCTTCATCACCGACAGCGCGAGCACGCCCTCGATCCACAGGAAGTACGTCGTGCCGTAGCGCACCCGCGCGCGTTGGTCGTAGGGGTTTCGGCGCAACTCGTCGGCCTGATACGCCAGCAGCCCGAACGGCCCGACGAACGTCTCCTGCACCCACGGGAACGACTTGTCGAGCACCGCCATGATGTCGTCGCCCTCGATGCCGACGACCTCGCGGTAGAACCGGTCGAAGAACACCGTGTGCCGCGCCTCGTCCTCGATCTGCGCGGCGATGTGCAGCTTCTCCTCCTCGGTGGCGCCGAGCATGAACACCGGCAGCTCGATCTCCACCTGCCGCTCGCCGTGGTGGAAACCCGACGCGATCCCGACGAACGACTCGCGCTCGTCGTCGGTCATCTTCTCGGTCCAGTCGATGCGGTCCTGGGTGAAGTCCAGCTCGTAGACGTCCCACCGCTGTTTGAGGTACTTGCGGTAGAGCGTGACGAAGTCGGGCAGCTTGCGCAGGCCGTGATGGACGTGCTCGATCACGTCGTCGATGTCGACCTGTCTGATCCCGGTGAGATCGCGCTGCTCGATGTCGGCGATCTCCTGCTCGGAGAGGCTGCGCGGCCCCTCATGCAGCACCGCTGTCGGTGTCTTGAGCTCGGTCATGAAACTCCTTCCGACCCCCGCGCCATATGGTGCTACCGGACAGTAGCATTTTTATCGCTTTCGTCAATTTGATGAGCGTTCAGGTCGTCGTCGCTGTCGAGCACCCCGGTCAGGGAGGCGAACAGACACCACAACAGGTAGAGAGTGACCGCGACGAGCTGCAGGTGGCTGACCATGAATCCACCCTTTCTGGGCTTGTTCGGTGCGGTCACGAGTAGTCGACTACTCGAATCGGGCCCGGGGCCCCGTCGCCCGGAACTCCTCGCGAGACGGAACCTACGCAGGCCCTCACTCGCAGTTTTGCTGCGAGGATTCCGTTTCGCGGGGGGGGGGCTCAGCTCGTCTCGCCCGCGCTCTCAAAACGTGATGCCGGTGGTCTGGAAGAACCACAGCGCCGATGTCAGCCACACGTAGACCAGGCCGAAGAACACCAACCCGCCCACGATCGGCAAAACCCATGGCCGCAACCCTCGGCGGGTGAGCAGCAGCATCTTCGTCACGAACGCGCCGTAGAAGAAGCAGCCGAACAGCGAATGGAACAACACCCTGCGGTCCGGGGCTGCTGAGCCTCGTTGACGGCCCACATTCCGGCGCCGACGGCAACGACGGCGCCAAGCGTGGCGAGTGGAGCGCGAATCTTCATGATTACCTCCTGATTTCGCGGGTTGCGGGGCCAGGGGCGGTGGACGATTGAACGGGTCGGCGCAACTCATGGCGACACCGCTGCGCGCTCGGCGACCACTTCGTCGATGAGTGCGGCGATTTCGGCGATGCCGCAGCGCTGCGCGTAGGCGACCTCCAACTTGCGGGCCCGGCGCTGGTATCGGCCGTCGCCGAGCACTTCCCGCACGGCGGTTCTGACGGCCCTCGCTGTGGGGTTCCCGGTCTTGAGGTCGATGCCGGCACCCGACCACGCCACCCGCGCGGCGACCTCCGGCTTGTCCTCGGTACTGCCCGCCACCACCAGCGGAACACCGGCCGCCAGCGCGCGCTGCACGCAGCCGTACCCGCCGTTGGTCACCACCACGTCGACCTTCGGCAGCAGAAGGTCGTGCGGAATATGCTCGGCCACACAGGCATTCGAGGGAACGTCGAACCCCAGCCTGGTTTGGCGGCCCGTCGTGGCTACCACCGTCACGTTCTCATCGGCCAGCGCCTCGATCGTCGGGCGCAGCAGCCGGTCGAAGTCCTCGTTGTCGACGGAGCCCTGGGTGACGTGTATGACTGGCCGATCGCTGTCCAGCTTCGACCACCACGTCGGAAAACGGAACTCCCGCGTCGGGATCGGGTGCACCGCCCCGACGTAGCGCACGTTGGCGGGCAGGTCGCTGCGCGGATAGTCGAAGTCCGGCACCGTCGGCGCGATGAGCCGATCGGCGAGCACACCCGCGTCGAACAGGAACGTCGGCAGTTGGCGGCAATTCAGCTGGTGCAGTTGATAATTCGCGGCCTTCTGGCATGCCCTCAGCAGCACCCGCTGAGCCAGCAGGTTCAGGGCGCGATTGCGCAGCCGACCCAGCGCGGTCGACGACGGCGGCAGGCCCATCCCGGCGGGGGCGACGTCGCAACTGCTGAGCAGCAGCGGCGTTGTCGAGAACAGCAGTACCGGCGGGCGCGCGGATGGATGGCCCAACAGGAGCGGCAGCACGCCTGTGAAGCCGAAATCGGCGACGATCGCGTCATACCGTCGCTGCGCCAAGAGCTTGGCCAGTTCCGCTGCCTGGTGCGGCATGGGCGCGACGAACAGCCGCACGATGTCGAAATTGAGCCGCTTGATGCCGTCGAGCTGACCGCGCCCGCTGTTGTCGCCCAGCGACGCCAGGTCGAGGTCGGCCCGCTTCGGCAGCACCGCCGCCGTCGCGCCGATCGTCTCAATCTCGTCGACGCGTCCCTCGCCGCTGAGCACCGTGACGCGGTCGCCGCGGTCCACAAGGCCGCGCGCGACATTGAGCAGCGGGGCGAAATGCCCAACCGGCGACAACGCCACGACCAACACCTCGGCCATCGGTTGAGCTCCCTTCGATCGCTGATCCCGATGGGAACCGATCGTCGGCGCTGCGGGGGGTTCGAGCTTGGAGGTTGTGTGGAGATTACGGGGAGATCGCAGGTAGAGACCTTTCCCTCAGCCGCCAGCGCTCATCCTTGTACAGATTTCGGCGCAATTTCTGTACCAGAGTGCGCGCTCGCGGAGAGGGGCTGTGGAAGTGCTCAGCGCTTGATACGGTCCGGGCGGGTGTAGACGTTCATCGACTCGCCGCGCAGGAACGCCACGAGCGTCACCCCGGACTGGCTGGCCAGGTCCACCGCCAGCGACGACGGCGCCGACACCGCGGCCAGCACCGGAATGCCCGCCATCACCGCCTTCTGCGCCAACTCGAACGACGCGCGGCCGCTGACCAGCAGCACGGTGCCGGTCAGCGGGACCCTGTCCTGCTCGACGGCCCAACCGATGACCTTGTCGACGGCGTTGTGGCGGCCCACATCCTCGCGGACGGCCAGCACGGCTCCCTCGGCGTCGAACAGAGCGGCGCCGTGCAGCCCGCCGGTGCTGGCGAACACCTTCTGCTCGGCCCGCAACTGCTCGGGCATCGCCGAAAGTGTGTCGGCCTTCACCGTCGAGGCGTCATCGCCGGGGGAGTAGCGGCTGATGGTGCGGACCGCCTCCAGCGATGCCTTGCCACACACCCCGCACGACGACGTCGTGTAGAAGTTGCGGGTGATGTCGGTCTCCGGCATCGCCACACCGGGCGCCAGCGTGGCGTCGAGCACGTTGTAGGTGTTGAGGTTGTCGGGTCCGGCGCCTTTGCAGTAGCGCACGGTCAGCAGGTCGTCGCGATGCCCTATGACACCTTCGGTCAGCAAAAACCCTTGCGCCAGTTCAACATCGGAGCCCGGCGTCCGCATCGTCACCGTCAGCGGTTTGCCGTTGACGCGGATCTCCAACGGCTCCTCGACGACCAGCGTCTCTGGGCGGGTTACCGCATCCTCGGGCGTGACATGGCTGACTCGACGCCGCGCGGTGACCCGTCCCATGCCCCCAATCTACGTCTGCGTGTCGACGATCTGCACGACGCCGCCGGTCGCGCCGGCGATGAACAGCCTGCCGGTGGTCGCGTCCACGCCGATCGTGTACGGGTTCTGCACCGTCGGCAGCCGCCGCACCTGACGCGGCGTCGGTTGGCTCATGTCGTAGCCGACGACCTCGTTGGTGCCCGACGACGCCACCCACAGCAGATCGCGCGTCGGGTCGTAGGCGATGCCGTACGGGCCGCCGGGCTGCGCAACGGCGCCGACCTGGTGCGGCGTGGGCAACGGCTCGAAGACCCGCACCATGTTGCCGCGGGTGTCGGTGGCGATCAGCCGGCCGTGCTTGTCGGCGACCAGATGCGTGGGGCCGTCGCCTGCGGGCGTCGACCCGACGATGTTGAGGCTTTCGACGTCGTAGACGGTCAGGTCGTTCTTGCGGACGTCGATCAGCCCCATCGAGGAGCCCACCGACGCCAGTCCCGCGGGCTGCACGCTGTCGGCGAAGACCCTCAGGAACTCTTGGCCGCGCAGCACCGTCACCGTGCCGCCGTGTTCGTTGGCGACGAACACCGTCCCGTTGGCGGCCTGCGCCGCATCGTGCGGCGCTGTGCCGGTCAGCAGTTGCGGCAGCGTCCGCCCGCTCGGCAGCTCGACCCGCAGCAGCGAATTGGCGCTTTCCACCGGCACCAGCACGGGTCCGCCGCGGTTGGCGAGCTGCAGGTGCCGGACGACGCCGGGCAGCGGCACGCGGTTGACGATCTGGCCGGTGTCGGCGTTGAGGAGCAGTAGTTCATTCGGATCGCGTTTGGCGACGGCAACCAAGCGCGTTGCCGCGTCGACGACGACGCCCTCGGGTGCCGCGCCGACGGTGACGATGCGTCCCGGTGTCGGACCGGTTTGCGGCGTCGCGGACAACGGCTCGGCGGGCGGTGGCAGACCCTCGGCCGGTGGGCGATTGCCGACCGTCGGCACGTTGCTCGGTATCGACATGAACTGCTCGGGCGGGGCGGTTTGCGGCGCGCCTGGATCGGCCGGCGGTTCGTTCGCGTTCGCGCACCCGCCGACGAGGAACATCGCTGCAACCAGTGCAGCCAGCCGCCGCATTTGCCCACGTTACGTGCGGCGGCTGTGAGGTTGCTGCGAATCTACTTGTTTTGCGGGAAGCCCAATTCGATGCCGCCGTGGCTGGGATCGAGCCAGCGGCTGGTGACGGCCTTGCCGCGGGTGAAGAAGTGCACGCCTTCGGTGCCGTGGGCATGGGTGTCGCCGAACAGCGAGGCCTTCCAGCCGCCGAAGCTGTAGTAGGCCATCGGCACCGGGATCGGCACGTTGATGCCGACCATGCCGACCTCGACCTCGTTCTGGAAGCGCCGCGCGGCGCCGCCGTCATTGGTGAAGATCGCGGTGCCGTTGCCATAGGGGTTGGAATTCACCAATTCCAGTGCCTCGTCGTAGGACTCGACGCGCAGCACCGACAGCACGGGCCCGAAGATCTCGTCGGTGTAGATGCTCATCTCGGGCTTGACGTGGTCGATCAGCGTGGGCCCCAACCAGAATCCGTCGGATGCACCCTCGGCCTGCACGTTGCGCCCGTCGACGACGATCTTGGCGCCGTCGGCCTCGCCCGCGTCGATGTAGGAGGCGACCTTGTCGCGGTGCGCCTTGGTCACCAGCGGGCCCATGTCGGCGTCCTTGGTGCCGTCGCCGGTCTTGATGGTGCGGGCCCGTTCGGCGATCTTGGCGACCAGGTCGTCGGCGATCGGGCCGACGGCCACGCACGCGCTGATCGCCATGCAGCGTTCGCCCGCCGAGCCGAAGCCGGCGTTGACCATCGCGTCGGCGGCCAGGTCGAGGTCGGCGTCGGGCAGGATGACCGCGTGGTTCTTCGCGCCTCCGAGTGCCTGGACCCGCTTACCGTTGGCGGTGCCGGTGCGGTAGACGTATTCGGCGATCGGGGTGGAGCCGACGAAGGACACCGACTTGATCGCCTTGTTGGTCAGCAGTTCGTCGACGGCGGTCTTGTCGCCCTGCAGGACATTGAAAACCCCTGGTGGCAAACCGGCTTCGGCCCACAGCTGCGCCAGCCACAGCGACGCCGACGGGTCCTTCTCCGATGGTTTCAGCACAACCGTGTTGCCGGTGGCGATCGCGATGGGGAAGAACCACATCGGCACCATGGCCGGGAAGTTGAACGGGCTGATGACGCCGACCGGGCCCAGCGGCTGGCGGATCGAGTAGACGTCGACCTTCGTCGAGGCGTTCTCGGTGAACCCGCCCTTGAGCAGATGCGGGATGCCGCAGGCGAATTCGACGACCTCCTGCCCGCGAGTCACCTCGCCGAGCGCGTCGGAGAGCACCTTGCCGTGCTCGCTGGTGATGATCTCGGCAAGTTCCTTCTTGCGCGCGTTGAGCAGTTCGCGGAAGTTGAACAGGATCGCGGTGCGCTTGGCCAGCGACGTGTCGCGCCACGCGGGAAACGCCTTGACCGCCGCGTCGATCACCGTGCGGGCGTCCTCCACGCTGGCCAGCGCCACCTGACCGGTCACCTCACCGGTCGCGGGGTTCGTCACCGGCGCGGTCGTGCTGCTGTTGCCCGCAAACGCCTTGTTGTCGAGCCAATGGGTGATGGTCTTACTCATCGTTTTCTCGTTTCTCTTGTGCACTATCTACGGGCGTTGGGCGAGCTGCACCGCCACCCGCTGCCCGGTCTCGAGTGACTCGACGCCAGCCGCGCACACGGCGGCGGCCGCGTAGCCGTCCCACGCGGTCGGCCCGTCGATATTACGTCCGGACCGCACGGCATCCACCCAGCGCTGCAGTTCGATGTCGTAGGCCAGCCCGAAGCGCTCCCGAAATCCCGGCGAGATCTTGCCGCCCCATCGTCCTGTGCTGGTCTTGGTGATGACGCTGACATCGAGACCGATTGTGGCGCTGCCTTTTTCGCCGACGACCTCGGTGCGCACCTCGTAGGCCACGCCGGTGGTGACGAACACCTCGGCGTCGACGTGGCGACCGCTGACGGTTTCGAAAAGCGCGATCTGCGGGTCCTGCAGCCCGGCGGGCGCGCTGGGATTGGGGGTCGGGCGCAGGATCTGCACCGAGGCGATCTCCTCGCCCAACAGGAACCGCGTCACGTCCACCTCGTGTACCAGTGAGTCCTTGACCACCATCGCCGAGTCGAAGCCCGGATAGACGTTGGGGTTGCGGTGCACCAAATGCATGAGCAGCGGCTGCCCGAGGTCGCCGCCGTCGAGCAGCGCCTTCAACTGCTGATACTCGGGATCAAACCGGCGCATGAAGCCCACCTGGATCAGCGGCGTGCCGAGTTCGGCCTCGCGGCGCACCACCTCCAGCGAGGTCGCCACCTCGGTGGTCAGCGGCTTCTCGCAGAGCACCGGCTTGCGATTCTCCAAGCAGGCCAGCAGTTGTTTCTCGTGCACCGGACCCGGCGTCGCGAGCAGCACCGCGTCGACGTCGTCGGCGGCGATCGCGTCGAACGGATCGCCGACCACCCGCGCTCCCGGCACCGACGCCGCCACCTGCTCGGCCTTCTCGGACAGGTAGTCGTTGACGACGGCGACGCGAGCGTTGCTGATGCGGCCCGCGATGCGCGCGACGTGGTCGGCGCCCATCGCGCCGACGCCCAGCACAGCGATGCGGAGATCAGACATCACGGCCCTAGGCGAATCGCACCGACGGGACGCCGCACGAGCCGAGGTACTGGCGCGTGCGCTTGGCGATCGGCAGCGGCGCGTCGGGGTCACACGGGTACATGTCCTGCTCGACGATCGCGAACACGTCGACACCGAGCTTGTCGATGGCGGCCAGCAGCGGCGGCATCTCCGGAATGCCGTGCGGCGGTTCGATCATCGCGCCGAGCTTGACGGCCTCGCCGAACGGCAGATCCTCGGCCTCGACCTTGGCTCGCACCTCGGGGTCGACCTGCTTGAGGTGCAGATAGCCGATCCGTTCGGGGGCGCGCTGGATGATGGCGAGGTTGTCGCCACCGCAGTAGCTGATGTGGCCGGTGTCCAGGCACAGGTTGACGTGCTGGCCGTCGGTGCCGTCGAGGAACCGGTAGACGTTCTCCTCTGTGTCGACGTGGCTGTCGGCGTGCGGATGGTATTGCGCTCGCACACCGTAGGTTTCATACATCGCTTTGCCGAGTTCGTTCATGCCGTCGGTTTTCTTGCGCCACTGCTCGGGGGTCAGTGTGCGGTCTTCGAGCACGGCGCCGGTCTGCGCGTCGCGCCACATCTCGGGGATGACGACGACGTGCTTGCCGCCGACGGCTGCGGTCAGCTTCGCGACATCCTCGATCTGCTTCCATACCGCGTGCCACGAATTGTCTTGGTGCAGACGCTCGAACACCGTGCCCGCCGACAACTTCAGGCCGCGGCTGGCAAGTTCGTCGGCCAGTTTGTTCGGATCGATCGGCAGATAGCCGTACGGGCCCAGCTCGATCCACTGGTATCCCGCGGCGGCGACCTCGTCGAGGAACCGGTGATAGGGCGTCTGCTGCGGGTCGTCGGCGAACCAGACACCCCACGAATCGGGTGCTGAGCCAACGAGAATGGTGCTCACGGGTCAGTCCTTCGCGTCGTAGGGCTTCACGAGTGGACGCTGGACCTTCTTCCACTCGGTGTAGGCCTCGTAGGCCTTCTGCGTGGATTCCAGCTGTGAGGTCTGGCTGACCGGTACGTCCCACCAGGACTGGCTGTCGGGCGCATAGATCAGCGGATCGGTCTCGACGTGGATCACCGTGGTGTGTTCGTTGGCCTTGGCCACCTTGACCGCGTCGGTGAACTCCGCGGCCGTCGTCACCTTGATCACCTCGGCGCCCAGGCTGGCCGCGTTGGCCGCCAGATCGACGGGAAGTTTGTCGCCGGCCAGCCGACCCTGGTCGTCGCGATAACGGTAGGCGGTGCCGAACCGCTGGGAGCCCAACGACTCCGACAGCGAACCGATGGAGGCGAAGCCGTGGTTCTGCACCAGCACGACGATGATCTTGACGCCCTCCTGGACCGCCGTGGCCAGCTCGGTGGCCATCATCAGGTAGGAGCCGTCGCCGACGAGGACGAACACGTCGCGGTCGGGGGCGGCCATCTTGACGCCGATGCCGCCTGCCACCTCGTAGCCCATGCACGAGTAGCCGTATTCGACGTGGTAGCCCTTGCGGTCGCGGGTGCGCCACAGCTTGTGCAGGTCGCCGGGCATCGAACCGGCCGCGCACACCACCACGTCGCGCGGGTCGGACAGCGTGTTGGCCAACCCGATCACCTGGCTCTGGCTCAGGCTGCCGCCGTCGTCCCCGACGCGGTAGGCCGCCGACACCGTGTCGTCCCACTCCTTGGCGAGTTCGGCTGTGCGGGCGCGGTATTCGTTGGCGACCGAGTATCCACTCAGCGCGTCGGTCAAGGCCTCGAGTGCTTCGCGCGCGTCGGCGACCACCGACAGCCCGCCCTGCTTGACGGCGTCGAACGAGGCGACGTTGATGTTGACGAACCGGACGTCCGGGTTGTTGAACGCGGTGCGCGACGCGCTGGTGAAATCGCTGTAGCGGGTGCCGATTCCGATGACGACGTCGGCGTCGGCAGCCAGCGCGTTGGCGGCGGTGGTGCCGGTGGAACCGACCGCGCCGACCGACTGCGGATGGTCGTAGGGCAGTGACCCTTTGCCCGCCTGCGTCTCCGACACCGGGACGCCGGTGTGTTCGGCGAAGGCCCTCAACGCATCGGTGGCGCCGGAGTAGATGACCCCGCCGCCCGCCACGATCAGCGGGCGCTGGGCCGACCGGATGATTTCGGCGGCCTTCGCGACCACGGAGCGTTCTGGCAGCGGGCGCGCGATGTGCCAAGTGCGTTCGGCGAACAGCGATTCCGGCCAGTCGAACGCCTCGGCCTGCACGTCCTGCGGCAGCGCGATGGTGGCCGTGCCCGTCTTCGCCGGATCGGTGAGCACCCGCATCGCGCCGATCAACGCCGCGGGCAGCTGTTCGGGTCGCCACACCCGGTCGAAGAACCGCGACAGCGGCTTGAACGCGTCGTTGACGGTGAGCTCGTTGTCGTGCGGCTGCTCGAGGTCCTGCAGCACCGGTGCGCTGACCCTGGTGGCGAACGTGTCCGACGGCAGCAGCAGCACCGGCAGCCGGTTGATGGTGGCCAGCGCGGCGCCGGTGAGCATGTTCGTCGAACCGGGGCCGATGCTCGCGGTCACCGCCCAGGTCTGCAGCCGGTCCTTCTGGCGGGCGTATCCGACGGCGGTGTGCACCGCGGCTTGCTCGTTGCGGCCCAACACATATGGCATCGCCGACGGTGTGCCGGCCTTGTCGGCTTCGACCTGGGCCTGCAGCAGCGCCTGGCCGATGCCTGCGACGTTGCCGTGGCCGAAGATGCCGAGGCAGCCCGCGAAGAACCTGCTGCGCTCACCGTCGCGCTCGACGTACTGGTTGGCCAGGAAGCGAATCGTCGCCTGCGCCACGGTGAGCCGCACGGTGGGCTCGTTGTGCGGCGGCTTGAATGCGGATGCTTTGGAGACCACTCGTCACCCTCCTTGTGTGTGCAGGGGCAGCCGCGGGTCGACGGCCTGGTCCTCCCAAGTGCCTCGCAGCCACGCGTGCTCGGGGTCGTCGACGATTTTCCAGGCGCGTTCCTCGCCGGGCCCGGCCATCACGTTGAGGTAGTACATGTGATAGCCCGGCGCCGCGACCGAGGGGCCGTGATAGCCGTGCGGCACCAGCACGACGTCGCCGGTGCGCACCTCCTCGAGCACCTCGATCGGGCGGCTCGGTGTGCCGTACACGCGGTGATAGCCGAAGCCGCGGGAACCGTCCGGCCCAGGGGCGATTTCGAAGTAGTAGATCTCCTCGAGCGCCGACTCGACCGGTGTTTCCTCGTCGTGCTTGTGCGCCGGATAGCTCGACCAGTTGCCGCCGGGCGTGATGACCTCGCAGGCGATCAACGAGTCAGCCTCGAAAACACCTGCGGTGCCGAAGTTGTGCACCTGCCTGCTGCAGTTGCCGGCGCCGCGCAGTTCGATGGGGACGTCGGCGGCGGCCATCTTGCGGTTGGGCAGCTGCCGTTTGGCGCGGGCGCCGCAGATCGCGAGCCTGCCCTCGCCGCGCAGCGTGTAGTTGTGCCCGGTGCCGATGTAGACCATGTCGGCGGGCCCGTCGAAAACCGATGCGCGACGCCGCAGTTCGAATGCCTCGTGCTCGCATTCGACGACACCGCTGCCCGCCAGCGGCAGGATCATCACCTCGATGCCGACGGTGCTCAGCGACAGCTCCTGCATCGACTGCAACTCGACCACCCACAGGCTGGCCTCGGACCAGCCGGCGGATTCGGGAGTGACGTCGACGGTGTAGGGCAGCGTCGCGCTGCGCGCCGGAATGTAGTACTTGCTGTGCATGCTCAGCCCCTTCCCGCCGCTGCACCGGTCCCGGACCGGACCATGGACACCGCGGTGGCGACCGCCGCGCTGACGTCGTCGTCGGCGGGATACAGCAGCGACCGGCCGACGACCAGGCCGCGGACCGCGGGCAGCGCCAACGCCTTCTCCCAGCTGGCGAATGCCTCCTCCGCATCGGCGGGGTCACCGCCGAGCAGCAGCGTCGGCAGCGTCGTCGCCTCCATGACACGGTCCATCTCGTCGACGACCGGAAGCTTCAACCACGTGTAGGCGGACGTGGAGCCCAGGCCTTGGGCGATGTGGATCGACTTGATCACGGCATCGGGGCTCAGGTCGTTGCGCACCTTGCCGTTGACCCGTGTCGACCAGAACGGCTCGACCATCGCGATCAGGCCGTGGGCGGCCAGCTCGTCGATGGCGCGCGCACACGTCTCCATCGTCGACACCGTGCCGGGATCATCGATACCGATGCGGCACAACATCTTTCCGCCGTTCATCCGCGCCGCCGCGGTGGCTGCCGCGGTCGCCGCCGTCATCCGGTCGTCCAGTTCGAAGCACGCGCCCGCCAAGCCGCCGCGGTTCATGGAGGAGAACACCACCTTGTCCTCCAGCGCGCCGAGCAGCAGCAGGTCGTCGAGGATGTCGGCGGTGGCAAGGACGCCGTCGACGCCGGGATCGGCCAGGGCGGCCCGCAGCCGGTCCAGTAGATCGGTGCGGCTGTTCATCGCGGTCGGTCGGTCACCGACGGCAAGGGCGCCGCGGGCGGGGTGGTCGGCGGCGACGATCATCAGCCGGCCGTTGCCGCGGACGGTGGGCCGCGTCGTACGCGCCTGCCACGCGCGGTCGATGGCCTGCGGGTCGCACGCACGCACCCCGGTGATCTCGGCGTAGTCGCGACACACGGCGTCAGACATTGACCGCCTCCACCGCGGTCTGCTCGGCGAGCTCGGCCACCTCTTTCGCCGTCGGCATCGCCGTCGAGCACTCCAGCCGCGTCGCGACGATGGCTCCTGCGGCGTTGGCGTACCGCAGCGTCTTCTCCAGCGGCCAGTCGTGCAGCAACCCGTGACACAGGCTGCCGCCGAAGGCATCTCCGGCGCCGAGACCGTTGACGACGTCGACGTCGATGGGCGCGACGCTGACACGCTCGTGCCTGGTCTTGCCCAGCACGCCGCGTGGGCCCTGCTTGACGATGGCCAGTTCGACGCCGAGGTCGAGAAGTGCGTCGGCGGCGCGCTGCGGGTTGGTTTCGCCGACGGCGATCTCACACTCCTCGCGGTTGCCGACCGCGACGGTGACGTGCCGCAGCGCCCGCTGCACCTGTTCGGTCGCGGCGGCGGGGGACTCCCAGAACATCGGCCGGTAGTCGAGGTCCAGCACGGTGTGGCGGGCCCGGCTGCGCGCCTCCCAGGCGGCGAAATGCGCGCTGCGGCTTGGCTCTTCGGACAGCCCTGTGACCGTCGACCAGTACAGCCTGGCCGAGCGGATGGCGTCGAGGTCGAGTTCGTCGGGCCGGATCTGCAGGTCCGGGGCGCTGGGGCGGCGGTAGAAGTACAGCGGGAAATTGTCGGGCGGGAAGATCTCGCAGAACGTCACCGGCGTCGGGTACTCGTCGTGGGTGGTGACGAAGCGGTTGTCTACGCCCAGGCCGGCGAGTTCGTTGCGGACGAATCTGCCGAACGGGTCGTCGCCCACGCCGGAGATCAACGCGGCGCGGTTGCCGAGCTTGGCGGCGGCCACTGCGACGTTGGCGGCGCTGCCGCCCAGGAACTTTCCGAACGACTCGACGTGTTCGAGTCCGACGCCGGTCTGCAGGGGATAGATGTCGACGCCGCTGCGCCCGATGGCGAGCACGTCGTAGGGCTGATTTGTCACAATCGCTCTCCGGCGGTCAGTGGTGGCTTGGCTACGACTGTGCACGCCACGCTCCGGCATGTCAATAGTTTGTCCTGACATTCTAACTTTCAATCATGCGGTGCTAAGATTCAGCTACCGTTATCTGGTCAGACCCGAGATCGGAGACAACGTGCCCCTGGCAGTGGAGCTCGACAGGTCAAGTCCTGTCCCTCTCTACTATCAACTGGCCCAGGCCATCGAAGCAGCGATCCGCGACGGCGAACTGGCACCCGGGGATCGCTTCGAAAACGAACTGGCGCTGGCGAAAAGGCTTACGCTGTCGCGTCCGACGACCCGGCGCGCGATCCAGGAACTGGTCGACAAGGGCTTGCTGGTGCGCAAGCGCGGCGTCGGCACGCAGGTGGTGCAAAACCCGGTGCACCGCCGCGTCGAGCTAACGAGCCTGTATGACGATCTCACCCGCGCGGGTAAGGAGCCGACGACTCAGCTGCTCGACTATCACGTCGGGCCGCCCGACGACGAGGTCGCGCGCGAGCTCAGCCTGAAGGACGACCGCGACGTGGTGTCCATCCACCGGCTGCGGTGCGCGAACGGCGAGCCGCTGGCGGTGATGACCAATCACCTGCCGGTCGACATCGCGCCGGACGCTGAGGAACTCGAGAGCAGCGGGTTGTATCAGTCGCTGCGGGCCCGCGGCGTGCACATCCGATTGGCGCGGCAGCGCATCGGCGCGCGTGGGGCGACGCGGGCGGAGGCCAAGCTGCTCGACGAGAAGCCCGGCTCACCGCTGCTGACCATGTCGCGCACGGCGTTCGACGACTCCGGCGCGGCGGTGGAGTTCGGCACGCACGTCTATCGCGCGTCGCGCTACTACTTCGAAACCACGCTCGTCGACCGCTAGCTGTCCCTCCCCGCGAGGCGGAATCTACGCAGCCGTCCTCTCGCAGTTTTGCTGCGAGGATTCCGTTTCGCGGTCGAGGGGAGCCGTCGCGGCGGTTTCGACGTCTATACGGCGTGGGGGAAATACACGTCGGCACCGAGGCGATAGCGAACGGCATCGTCACTCGCTATGAGCTGGCTCGCTGGTATCGCGCTTTCTACCCGAATGTGCATGCGCCGCGGGGGCAGCTATTGACGCTGCACGACCGCGCGATGGGGGCCTGGCTGTGGTCGAAGCGGCGGGCGATCGTCGCCGGCGTCGCGGCGTCAGCGCTTCACGGCGCCGAGTGGGTCGATGCGGACAGCCCGATCGAGCTGATCTACCAGCACACCCACTCGCGGCCGCCACCCGGCATCGTGGCACGCAACGAGCGCATCGCCGACGACGAAATCACCTGCGTCGGCGGCTTACCCGTAACGACACTCGCGCGCACGGCCTTCGACCTCGGTCGCCACCAGCGCAGGGGCGCCGCAATCGCACGACTCGACGCGCTCATGCGAGCCGCGCCCTTCACGCCGGAGGAGGTGCTGGTGCTTGCGAAGCGCTATCGCGGAGCGCGTGGCGTCAAACGGCTCGCGGCCGCGCTACCTCTCGTCGACGGCGGCGCGGCGTCACCCCGCGAGACATGGCTGCGACTCATCTACGTCGACGGCGAACTACCGAAACCCACAACACAAATCCCGATTTACGACACCGACGGCACGCTGTTGCGGACGGTCGATATGGGGTGGGAAGAATTCAAGGTGGTCTCCGAATACGACGGCGATCAGCACCGCACCGACCGTCCGCAATACGTCAAGGATCTACGGGTGATCCCGAAGATCGAGCGGCTCGGCTACATCGTCGAGCGCGTCATCAAGGAAGACCGGCGCTACGACATCTTGCGCCGGGCCAGGGAGTCGCTGGTGTCGCGGGGCTGGCGCCCCTAACTTCGCCCGCGAGACGGATACGTCGCAGGCCCTCACTCGCACTTTTGGTGCGAGGATTCCGTTTCGCGGGGAGCGCGCGGGGGAGCGCGCGGGGGAGCGCGCGGGAAGCGCGCTTAGGGGAGCGCGCTTAAGAGAATGCGCGGCGGAAGGCTTCCAGCGCCGCTTCGCTACCGGCGACGCCCTCGCCCGACGCCCAGGCCTCCAGGCCGACGGTGCCGCCGAACCCCATGCCGCGCAGCGCCTCCGCGATCGCGGGGTAGTTGATCTCGCCGGTGCCGGGCTCGCAGCGGCCGGGCACATCGGCGACCTGAATCTCGCCGATGGCGTCGCCGCAGCGCCGAATCAATTCAATGAGATTGCCCTCGCCGATCTGCGCGTGATACAGGTCCAGCATCATCCGCACGTTGGGGTGTCCGACGCCCTCGACGAGGGCCAGCGTGTCCTTCGCCCGTGCCAGCGGCACACCGGGATGGTCGACGATGGTGTTGAGATTCTCGACGCAGAACGTGACGCCTGCGGCCGCCCCGAGTTCGCCGATCCGCTCGAGCGCGCGGGCCGCCGTCAACCACATCTGGCCCGTGGCACGCTGACGGGGCCGCGCCGCCTTGCCGTCGACGAGCTCGGCGGTGTGCAGGTTGAGCCGCGGAACGCCTAGTGTCTCAGCGGCTTTGAGACTCAGCTCCGCGGTCCGCACCACCTCGTCGGCGCTGTCCGAGTCAATCAGGTCGCCGTGCAGATAGCCCGTCATCGACGAGAACCGCGCCCCCGTCGCGGCCAGCGCGTCGAGATCCTTGTCGTGCCAACTCCAGATTTCGACGGCGAAACCGAGCTCGTCGATGCGCCGAACCCGGTCGACGAAAGGCAGTTCCGTGTACACCATCTCGGCGCACACGGCCAGCCCGATGTCAGCCATCGAATGTCACCCGTTTACGCTCGACCAGCACCGATGCACCCTAACATTTGATATGCAGTCCTAATGTCCGAACAAAGTCTTGACTTTCGCTTGTGAGGCGTATTACATCACCTTGAGACGCGCGGCGTCGCACTCGATACAAGGAGAAACAATGAGGTTCAGTCGGCTCGCGGCGATCGCCGGGACAGGCCTGCTCGTTCTTGGAATCGCGTCGTGTTCATCGACCGGAGGCAAGCCGCGCGAAAGCGAAGGCGGTGGCGGCGGGGGCACCGTCGACACACCCCGCGTGACCATCGCGATGGTCACCCACGAAGTGCCCGGCGACTCGTTCTGGGACCTGATCCGCAAGGGCGCTGAGGCCGCCGCGAAGAAGGACAACATCGAGTTGCGCTACTCCAACGACCCCGAAGCGCCCAACCAGGCCAACCTCGTGCAGACCGCCGTCGACAGCGGCGTGGCGGGCATCGCGGTGACGTTGGCCAAACCCGACGCGATGCGCGCCGCCGTGCAGAACGCCGAGAAGAAGGGCATCCCGGTGGTGGCCTTCAACGCCGGTCAGGACGCCTGGAAGGAGATGGGCGTCAAGGAGTACTTCGGCCAGGACGGCTACATCGCCGGTCAGAGCGCCGGCGAGCGGCTGCGCAGCGAAGGCGCCCGCAAGGCCATCTGCGTGATCCAGGAGCAGGGCCACGTCGACCTGGAAGCCCGTTGCGCCGGCGTGAAGAACACCTTCCCGGCCACCGAGAACCTCAACGTCAACGGCAAGGACATGCCGTCGGTCGAATCGACGATTACGGCCAAGCTGCAACAGGATCCGTCGATCGACTACATCGTGGCGCTCGGCGCTCCGTTCGCGTTGACCGCCACCCAGTCGGTGAAGAACGCAGGCAGCTCGGCCAAGGTCGGCACCTTCGACACCAACGCAGCCCTCGTCGACGCGATCAAGAACGGTGACGTGCAGTGGGCCGTCGACCAGCAGCCGTACCTGCAGGGCTATCTGGCGGTCGACTCGCTGTGGCTGTATCTGAACAACGGCAACGTGATCGGCGGCGGCCAGCCGGTGCTGACCGGGCCGTCGTTCATCGACAAGTCGAACATCGACGCCATCGCCGAGTATGCGAAAGGCGGAACCCGCTAATGAGTACCAGCACCCCGGTGGATCTATCCGAACGCAAAGTCGTCCACGACGAACGCGTCAAGGAACGAAACAAGCTGCAGCGGTTGGTGATCCGCCCGGAAATGGGTGCGCTGATCGGCGCGGTGGTCATCTTCATCTTCTTCCTGGTCGTCGCGCCGCCGTTCCGCGGTCCCGACGCCCTGGCCACCGTGCTGTACGGCAGCTCGACGATCGGCATCATGGCCTGCGCGGTCGCGCTGCTGATGATCGGCGGCGAGTTCGACCTGTCGGCCGGCGTCGCGGTGACCACCAGTTCGCTGGCGGGCTCGATGCTGGCGTGGAACTTCCACCTGAACCTGTGGGCCGGAGCCGCGCTGGCGCTGGTGTTGTCGCTGGCGATCGGCTTCTTCAACGGGTATCTGGTGATGCGGACCAAGATCCCCAGCTTCCTGATCACGCTGGGCACGCTGTTGATGCTGTCGGGTGCGAACATCGCTGTGACCAAACTGGTTTCGGGCCAGGTCGCCACCCCCAGCGTCAGCGACATGCAGGGCTGGGACTCGGCCCGCCTCGTGTTCGCGTCGACGCTGCCGATCTTCGGCGTGCAGGTCCGCATCACGGTGCTGTGGTGGCTGCTGTTCACCGCGGTGGCGACATACGTGTTGTTCAAGACCCGGGTCGGTAACTGGATCTTTGCCGTCGGCGGCGATCAGGAAAGCGCCCGCGCGGTCGGCGTTCCGGTGACGAGGGTCAAGATCGGGCTGTTCATGTACGTCGGCTTCTCTGCCTGGTTCCTGGGCATGCACCTGCTGTTCTCGTACAACACCGTGCAATCCGGGCAGGGCATTGGCCAAGAGTTCATCTACATCATCGCCGCGGTGATCGGCGGCTGCCTGCTCACCGGCGGTTACGGCACCGCGATCGGCGCCGCGATCGGTGCGTTCATCTTCGGCATGGTGCAGCAGGGCATCGTCTACGCCGGATGGGAGCCCGACTGGTTCAAGTTCTTCATGGGCGTGATGCTGCTGTTCGCGGTGATCGCCAACAACGCATTCCGCAACTACGCCGCCAAGAGGTGACCGATGACTGCAACAGTTGACCGTCCCGTGGACGAGGCTCCGTCCGGCGGCAAGGTGCCGCTGGTCGAACTGCGCAATGTCAGCAAGACCTACGGCCACATCACTGCGCTGAAGGACATCTCGCTTCGGGTGCACGCGGGCGAGGTGACGGGCATCCTCGGCGACAACGGCGCGGGCAAGTCGACGCTGATCAAGATCATCGCCGGCTATCACCCGCAGACCGACGGCGAACTGCTCGTCGACGGCGAGCCGTTGAAGTTCTCCTCCCCGAAGGAAGCCTTGGCCAAGGGCATCGCGACGGTTTACCAGAATCTGGCCGTCGTGCCGCTGATGCCGGTGTGGCGAAACTTCTTCCTCGGCCAGGAGATCCGGCAGAAGCGGTTCCCGTGGTCGTTGGACACCAACGCGATGCGGGCCACCACGCTCAACGAGCTGTCGAAGATGGGCATCGACCTGCCCGACGTCGACGTGCCGATCGGCTCGCTGTCCGGCGGCCAGCGTCAGTGCGTCGCGATCGCCAGGGCGGTGTTCTTCGGCGCGCGCGTGCTGATTCTCGACGAGCCCACTGCGGCGTTGGGCGTCAAGCAGTCCGGTGTGGTGCTGAAGTACATCACCGCCGCGAAGGAGGCCGGGTTCGGCGTCGTGTTCATCACCCACAACCCGCACCACGCGCACCTGGTCGGCGACCACTTCGTGCTGCTCAACCGCGGTCAGCAGAAGCTCGACTGCAGCTATGAGGACATCACCCTAGAACACCTCACCCAGGAGATGGCCGGCGGCGACGAACTCGAGGCGCTGTCACACGAGTTGCGCGGCAAGGGCTGACGCCAATTACTCGAACCGCAGGTGGCCCCACATCCAGCCCTGGCCACCGGGCACGGCGACGCCGCGGATCAGACACCAGTCGTCCGGCTTGCAGTCGGCATTGGCTTGCACGCCTTTGTCTTTGGCAATGGTGCCGATGACATTTCCGGTGCCGCCGGGCGTGTCGTACACGTCGACCTCGTCGTACTCCGGCGGAGTCGTCACGAACGCGGTCTTCGACGGCGCACCGGGATTCGCGGGTGGCACGACTTCTGCGCAACTGATGGGGAAGACGGTTCGCCAGAAGACATTGTTGGCCGTCTTGCCTGCCAACTTGTTGTTGTCGTTCGTATCGACATCGCCGATATAGCGTTGGGTCTCACCGTTGTCATACCGCACGGTGAGATCAACGTGGCTCCCCGTGAAACCGCCCGAGATGTTGCCCGACTTGCTCTGACCGCTTTCATGGCTCGCGGTGGCCCTGCCGCTGGCGGTGTGTCCCGTCGACGAGAACGCCACGTTCCAGCCGGTGCCTCCTTCCCGGATGAGCACGTCGCCGGGAAACGCCCACGCGTTGCAAGCCGGGGCGAGTGGAAACAGCGGTATCGCCTGCGCGGGGGCCGCCACTGCGACGAGGCCCATCGTGGAACACGTAGTTGTCGCTGCAATCAGCGTGGCCTGCCACGTGCTGTTCTTCTTGGACATGACATCTGACCCCTTCCGATGCGCTGTCCTCTCTATATCGCCGATTTTCGTATGGCGGACAGCGGGTTAATTCACTTTGACGAAATTCTGGCCCGAATCGATGCCGGCGTAGACCCAGCCCTGGCCTCCGGGCACCTCCTGGTCAGGAATGACCAGATGGCACCAGTCGTCGGAGCACGGTTCGACCAGATCGAGTTTGCGGCCCGGCAGCAGGAAGTAGGTGTCGGGGCCGACTCGCGCGCCTTCCTTGGCGTCGTACACGTCTGAGTTCTGCAGCACCGTCACCGAAGGCTTCGCCGGCGTGGCCGGTGCGCCTTGACCCGGATTCGGTTTCGGCTGTTCCGCCGGAGCCGTATTGCATTTCGCCTTGGTCTCAGAGGTGAACCCGTTGCTGACGTTCTGGCTGTTGGTCGTGGTGCCGAATACGGTGCCGTCGTCGGCGATCGTGGCGCGGTAGTAATTGGACAATCCGGCGCCTGGACCCTCGCCCCAATTGGCGTTGATCTCAACCACGTTGCCGTTGATGTGGCCGCTCACCGAACCCGTGGTCTTGACGTTGTTACTCCAGTACTGCGCATAGGCCGGCTTGCCACTGGGCAGTGCGGTGATCGACTTTCCGGTCCACCCGTAGATGTCCACCTCGATGCCGTTGTCCTGGTGCAGGATCAGGTTCGCCGGACCCAACACCCAGTCGTTGCATGCGGCGCTTGCGACCGGGGCGACCGTAACGGGCATCCAGACCACACTCGTCGCGACAATGGCTACCATCAGCTTAGAGAGGCTTGCAAACATTGTCGGTCCTTTGAGCGCACGGTGGCCTGACCGACCAACGCTAGGCCCCGACCGGCGGCAAAGGTATCCGGTGTTTCCCTATATTTTTTGGCCGCCGGCAGTGGCAATGTGCCATCGGTCGGTGGCAACGCAGAAAATCAGCGCGGAGCCATGCCGGCTGCGCGGTAGGCGGTGTCGACATATGCCATGTTCTCGACCGCGTCGGCGGCGTCGATCGGCAGCGGCGCCCCCTCCAGCACGTGGGCGGCGAACGCCTCGAGCTGGTAGCTGTATGACGACCTGGTGCCGTGGCGCTCGACGCGGGCGCCCTGCGGCGTCCGGATGGTCAGGCGGTCGTCCTCGTGCGGCCTGATGAAGTTGTGCGCGAAGACGTCCCCCTTGGTGCCGACGATGCGCAGCGTGAACGAGAAGCCGGTGGCGGCCATCGTGTTGGCACTGAGCCCAGTGGCGCCGTGGGGAAAGCGAACCTCGACGTCGCACCATTCGTCGACGCCTGCGCCGCGCTCGTTCGCGTGCGCGCTGATGATCGACGGGCGGCCGAGCCTGCGCATGACGTGCAGGCCGTAACAGCCGAGATCCATCAGGGACCCGCCCGCCATCTCCAATGACCATCGGGGGTCGTCGGGTTCGGGCGGCGGCATCGCCATCCGCACCTCGACGTGGCGCATGTCGCCGATGGTGCCGTCGGTCGCGAGTTCCAACGCCCGCTGCGTAACCGGATGGAACAGATAGTGAAAGCCCTCCATGACCGTGACACCCGCGGCCTGCGCGGCGTCGGCCACCTGCGCGGCCTCGGCCCGGTTGCGTGCGAACGGCTTTTCGGACAACACCGGCTTACCTGCCGCGATCGCCGCCAGATTCCACGGGGCGTGAAGCGAATTCGCCAACGGGTTGTAGACCACGTCCACCTCGGGGTCGGCGACGACATCGGCGTAGCTGTCCAAAACCCGCTCAACGCCGTGCTTTTCGGCGAACGCCTCGGCGCGGCCACGATCGCGGGCGGCCACGGCGACCAGCCGGTGACCCAGCTGGTGCGCGGGTCCGACGATCGCGAGGTCGGCGATGCGGGATGCGCCGAGCATCCCAATCCGCAACGTCATACCGGGATGCTGCGGCAGGTGTCCTGCATGAACGCGACGCTGGTGCGCACGTCTCGCAGGGGTCCTTCGTCGGCGGGTTCGGCGTCGAGGATGGTGTCCTGTTCCATCACGAACCAGCCGTCGTATCCGTTGCCCAACAACGCGGTCACGATGCCCGCGATGTCCACATCGCCGTGGCCGAGTGGCGTGTAGATGCCGCGCCGGACGGCTTCGGTGTAGGCCAGCTTGCCCGCCTGCACGTCGGCGGCAAGCCCGGCGTCGACGTCCTTGAGGTGGGCGTGCGCGATGCGGCCGGGCACCTCGCGCGCCAATTGCAGCGGATCGGTGCCGCCGATCAGCAGGTGGCCGGTGTCGAGGCACAGACGGATCGTCGAGCCGTCGAGTACGCGGTCGACCTCTGCGCGGGTCTCCACCATCGTGCCGACGTGCGGGTGCAGCACCGCGAGCACGCCGCGCTCGGCCGCCGCGGCGGCCAGCCGGTCGAGGTTGCCCAGCAGCGTCGCCCACTGTCCGTCATCGAGCGTCGGGCGGGCGTCGTAGCCGTCGGCACCTGTGGCCGCGGCGAGCACCAGCACCGAGCCGCCGGAGGCCACCAGCGAGTCCAGTGATCCGGCGATGTCGGGCACCGGGTCGTGATCGGCGTCGTGGCACACCACCGGGGCGAACTGGCCGACGCAGCCGAGGCCGTATGACTCGAGCAACGCGGTCAGCTGCGCGGGGTTGGACGGCAGAAACCCTTCGGGGCCAAGCTCTGTCGCCGACACCCCGACGTCGCGCATCTCGGTCAGCACCCGCTGCGGCGAAAGCTGATGGCCCCAGCCGGGCACCTCGCACACTCCCCAGGAGATCGGTGCGCCTGCCAGTTTCACAGCGGTCATACTGACCGCACCTCCTCGATTCGTACGGGCATACCGCGTTTCAGCGATTCGGTGGCCGCCTCGGCCAACCACGCCACCTCGACGGCGTCGGCGACAGTGCACGCAGGCGCCGCGTTGCCGGTCGCGACGTCCACGAAGGCCGCGAGCTCGGCGCGGAACGCGTCGGTGAAGCGGTCCATGAAGAAGTGATGCGGCGGGCCTTCCGGAAAGGTGTTAACCGGGTCCACGTTTCGCACCGGGGCGCCCTGGTCCCAGCCTGCGACGACCGTGTCGTGGAAGCCGTGCACTTCGAGCCTGCAGTCGTAGCCGCGGCCGTTGTACCTGGCGGCCGACACGACGCCGAGGGTGCCGGACTCGAACCGCACCACCACCGCGGCGGTGTCGACGTCGCCGAACTCGGCGAACTTCGGGTCGCCCTGCACGCTGCCCGTGGCGTACACCTCGACGGCCTGTTGTCCGGTGATCCAACGCAATACGTCGAAGTCGTGCACGGCGCAGTCGCGGAAAATGCCGCCGGAGCCTGCGATGTATTCCATCGGCGGCGGCGCGGGATCCATCGTCGTGCTGCGCACCGTGTGCAGCGGCCCCACCGAGCCGTCGTCGACGGCACGTTTGACGGCGGCGAATGCGGCGTCGAAGCGGCGCTGATAGCCGACCTGCACAGGCACCCCGGAGCGGGCGATAGCGTCGGCGACCCTGGCGCTTTCCGCCGCGGTGGCCGCGATCGGCTTCTCGCAGAACGTCGGGATGCCGCGTTCGACGGCGGCCAGCGTCAATTCCGCGTGGGCCGGGGTCGCCGCGGCCACCACGACACCGTCGATGCCCGCCGAGAGCAACTGCTCGACCGAATCCGCCGGTTTGGCACCGTGTTTGGCCGCGACGGCCGCGACCAGCTCCGGTCGCTCATCGGTGATGACCAGACCGTCCACACTGTCCAGCGCGCTCAGGGTGTCGGTGTGGAAGGCGCCGATACGGCCCAATCCGATCACGCCGAGTGTGGTCATGGCCTTCTCCGATCGTCCTTGTCGCGCAGCGCGACTTCGAGTTGTTCAACGGTGAGGTCGTCGCCCAGCGCGGCCAGCACGGTGTCGACCTGGCTCGGCGGCGCGAGGCTGCCGATCGGTTGGTCGCTGTCGAGGTTGGTGGGGAAGGGGTAGCCCTCCGCGGTCGCGACCACGACGTTGAGCAGCTCCCGCTGGCTGCGGCCTGCGGCCTTCATCGCCAGCAGCGCCGGATAGACGGCCACCACCATCGCCGTGCGGTCCAGCGCCTCCATCGCCCTGCCGAACGGCGACGAGATCTGCAGCAGGTTGGCGATGCGCCGAACGTCGGAGGAGACGTTGGTGCCCGCGCCGTGATACAGCGCGGGGTTGAAGAAGATCGCATCGCCCTTGCGCAGCGGCATCTGGATGTGCTGTTCGGCGAAGAACTCGATGAATTCGGGCCGGTGAAACGCGATGTAGCCGGCGGCGAACCGCTGCGAGTAGGGCAGCAGCATCGTCGGACCGGTTTCGACCGGCATGTCGCAATGCGCCACCGCGCCTTGCAGAGTCAGCACCGGCGACATGCGGTGCAGGTGCGCCGGGTAGTCGGCCAAGTCGTCAGGGGCGACGAAGCCGAGGTGATAGTCGCGGTGCGGAACTTGTTGTTGGCCACCGGGATTGACGACGTTGACCTGAGAGGTCATCTGGTAGCGCGGACCCAGCCAGGCCTGCGACACGACGGCGAGCGTGTCGTTGGCGTAGTACTCGGCGTACACCTCGGGGGCGTGCATCGCCAACTTCTGCGCCGCGTTCCAGATGCGGTCGTTGGCACCGGGCTTGCCGAAGTGATCCCCCGCCGCCGAGCCCTGCGCGCGTTGCTGGTCGATGATCGCGAAGAACGCGTCGCTGGCGGCGTCGACCACATCGGCGGCGAAGGCGTTCTCGAACACGACGACGCCGGGCCCGTCGCTCAGCGCGCGGATCAACTCGGCCTGCAACGCGCGCCGGTCATCGGGTGTCTCGGGAGCCGAAGCGGGGTAGATCAGCACGTTCTCGCGGACGTCGACCGCGTGCGGATAGTCGGCGAGATCGGTGCGCTGGGAGACCTCGGCGCGGAAGTCCTCGATCCCGCAATCCGACTCTTCGATCCACGGCCGGTATGCAGTGGTCAGCGGCGATGCCATGGCAGCTAGTCTGGTAGTCGCCGACACGTTGATCAACACCAAAAATCCATCAAAAAACCCTCAAACACGACAAGGATGGCCGTCCGTTGGCGCACCGTTTCAAGGTCCGCGAGATCGCCCAGCAGTCCGGCCTCAGCGAGGCCACCGTGGACCGGGTGCTCAACAAGCGGCCCGGCGTCCGCGAGACCACCCGCGCCGAGGTCATGCAGGCGATCGCCGACCTTGAAAAGCAGCGCGCGCAACTGCGGCTGAACGGCAGGCGCTACCTCATCGACGTCGTCATGCAGACGCCGCAGCGGTTCTCCGACGCCTTCCGCGCCGCCGTCGAGGCCGAACTGCCCGTCTTCGCGCCTGCCATGCTGCGCGCCCGGTTCCACCTGTGGGAGACCGGTTCGACCGCACAGATGGTCGACGCGCTCGGCCGCCTGCGCGGCAGCCACGGCGTGATCCTCAAGGCGCAGGACGATCCGGCCGTAGCGGAGGCGATCGACCGACTCGTCGACAGCGGGGTGCCGGTGGTCACCTACGCCACCGACGTGCCCGCCAGCGCGCGCTGCTCCTATGTGGGCATCGACAATCACGGCGCCGGTGTGACCGCGGCCTACCTGATGGGGCAGTGGCTTGGCGATGCCCCGTCGGATGTGTTGATCACGTTGAGCCGCAACGTGTTCCGCGGCGAGGGGGAGCGCGAGGTCGGATTCCGGTCGGCGCTGCGCAATTCGGGACGACAGATCGTGGAGGTCAGCGACAGCGACGGCATCGACGCCACCAACGAGCGGCTGGTGCTCGAGGCGCTCGAGGCTAATCCGTCCGTCGAGGCCGTCTACTCCGTCGGCGGTGGCAACGCCGCGACCGTCGCCGCGTTCGACCGGCTCGGCCGCAGGTGCCGCGTCTTCATCGCCCACGACCTCGACGCCGACAACCGGCGGCTGCTGCGCGACGGCCGGATCTCGGTGGTGCTGCACAACGACCTGCGCGCCGACGCGAGGCTGGCGATGCGGCTGATCCTGCAGGAACACAGGGCGCTGCCGCCCGAGCCGGTGCGTCCGGCCCCGATCCAGGTGGTGACCCCGTTCAACCTGCCCCTGTGACTGCACGAATCGTCGATTCGTGAACCCGGCGACTACTATTCGCCGCACGCGGCGATCGGCGTCGTGGGTGACGTGAGGATCGTGGGGGTGAAGATGCACGGCCGTCTGATCGCGGGGGTGACCGTCATGGGAAACCTCGCGATCGACGTCATCGACGGGGCCCCGCCGACCCCCGGCGGATGCGCGTCGTTCGCTGGCGTCGCGCTGACTTCCGTCGACGTCCCCGGCCGGCTGGTGGCGATGGGCGCCGAGCGCGATCACGCCCTGTTCGACGACCTCGCCGAACAGCTCGGACCGATGCTGCACATCCTGCCGTCCGACCGCACCAGCTCGTTCCGGCTCGACTACACCGACGTCGACCACCGCCGGATGTACGTCGACGCCATCGGCCCGGTGTGGGGCGCCGCCGAGATCGAAGCCGCCGACCCGTCCACCACCTGGCTGCATCTGGCCCCGCTGCTGCGCACCGACTTCCCCGCGGAGACCCTGGCCCTGCTGGACGCCCGCGGCCATCGCATCGTCTACGACGGCCAGGGCCTCGTGCGCGCCGACCGGGTGGGGCCGATGGTCGTGGACCGGCACTTCTCGCCCGAGCTGCTGCGGCACATCAGCGTGCTCAAACTCGCCGAGGACGAGGCCATCGTCGTCGCCGACGGCCCGTTCGACGGGTCGACCGCCGACCGGCTGGGCGTGCCGGAGATCCTGGTGACCTACGGGTCGGAGGGCTGCGACATCTACGCCGACGGCACCGTGGTGCGCGTCCCCGCGGCCTGGCGTGTCGAAGGCGTTCAGACGACGGGCGCGGGCGACATGTTCACCGCCTGCTACACCGCGCACCGCGCCGCGGGCGAGGATTGTCGGCGCGCCGTCGAACTGGCCAGCGAGCTCGTCGCCCGTCAGCTCGAGCAGCGCCTGCGCACCGGGTCGGTACGTCCCGTACTACCGGGCTGAACAAGGCGTGCTTGCCGGACTTCGACACGTGCTAGCAGGCAGCTACCAATCGGTAACTTTTTCCTTAGAAAGGCGTGTCGCAAAACGTGACGAACGACACACTGGTGTCTCATTGAGTTGTGGCGCATGCCGTGTGAGCAGGGGGTTAAGCCGCTAACGGGTCGCCGATACATTACGGGCACTGTGAAAGCCCGCCTTAGAGAAGTGGTTTAATCGGTACTGAGAGTGACAGCAATTTTATGCACGTTTTCCCCTTTGGCGCGACAAGCCTGCGACTGAGGGGCCGCGGACACGAAAGGCAGGGGTCGTGAGCCCGAACGGCAACGGGGCGCCAGAGACTCGCCAGAAACTCGAGAAGGTTGTCATTCGATTCGCCGGAGATTCAGGCGACGGCATGCAGCTCACCGGGGACCGGTTCACCTCCGAAGCCGCGTTGTTCGGCAATGACCTTGCCACTCAACCGAATTACCCCGCCGAGATCCGCGCACCAGCAGGCACTCTTCCCGGTGTCTCGTCGTTCCAGATCCAGATCGCCGACTACGACATCCTGACCGCTGGCGACCGTCCCGACGTCCTCGTCGCGATGAACCCGGCCGCGCTGAAGGCCAACATCTCCGATCTGCCGCGCGGCGGCCTGGTGATCGCCAATTCCGACGAATTCACCAAGCGCAATCTCGCCAAGGTCGGCTACGAGGCCAATCCTCTCGAAACCGACGAGCTGTCCGACTACGTCGTGCAGGCCGTTCCGATGACCACGCTGACGCTGGGTGCAGTGGAGTCCATCGGCGCGTCGAAGAAAGACGGCCAGCGCGCCAAGAACATGTTCGCGCTGGGCCTGCTGTCGTGGATGTACGGCCGCGAACTCGACCACAGCGAGGCGTTCATCCGCGAGAAGTTCGCCCGCAAGCCCGACATCGCCGAGGCCAACGTATTGGCCTTGAAGGCGGGCTGGAACTACGGCGAAACCACTGAAGCCTTCGCCAGCACCTACGAGGTGGCACCCGCGAAGCTGAAATCCGGTGAGTACCGCCAGATTTCGGGCAACACCGCGCTGGCGTACGGGCTGATCACCGCCGGCCAGCTCGCCGGTGTGCAGGTGGTGCTCGGCTCGTATCCGATCACGCCGGCCTCCGACATCCTCCACGAGTTGTCCAAGCACAAGAACTTCAGCGTGCTGACCTTCCAGGCCGAGGACGAGATCGCCGGCATCGGCGCGGCGATCGGCGCGTCCTACGGCGGCGCGCTCGGCGTCACCAGCACCTCGGGCCCCGGCATCTCGTTGAAGTCGGAGGCCATCGGCCTCGCCGTGATGACCGAGCTACCGCTGATCGTCATCGACGTGCAGCGCGGCGGACCCTCGACAGGTCTGCCGACCAAGACCGAGCAGGCCGACCTGCTGCAGGCGATGTTCGGGCGCAACGGTGAGTCGCCCGTCGCGGTCATCGCGCCACGGTCACCGTCCGATTGCTTCGAGGTGGCCATCGAGGCGGCGCGCATGGCGATCACCTACCACACTCCGGTGATGATCCTTTCCGACGGCGCGATCGCGAATGGCTCTGAGCCGTGGCGGATTCCGGACGTCAGCACGTACCCGGCGATCGAGCACAGGTTCGCCAAGCCGGACGAGCCGTTCCAGCCGTACGCGCGCGATCCGGAGACCTTGGCGCGCCAGTTCGCCATCCCGGGCACGCCGGGGCTCGAGCACCGCATCGGCGGTCTCGAGGCGGCCAACGGTTCGGGCAACATCTCTTACGAGCCGAAGAACCACGATCTGATGGTGCGGCTGCGCAAGGCCAAGGTCGACGGCATCGCCGTGCCGGATCTCGAGGTCGACGACCCGACCGGCGACGCGGAATTGTTGATGCTGGGCTGGGGCAGTTCCTACGGGCCGATCGGCGAGGCGTGCAGGCGTGCGCGTCGCAAGGGCCTCAAAGTCGCCCACGCCCAACTCCGTAACCTCAACCCGTTCCCGGCCAACCTCGGCGAGGTGCTGCGGCGCTACCCCAAAGTGGTGTGCCCGGAGATGAACCTCGGCCAGTTGGCGCTGCTGCTGCGCGGCAAGTACTTGGTGGACGTGCAGTCGGTGACCAAGGTGGAGGGCATGGCGTTTTTGGCCGACGAGGTCGAAGCCATCATCGACTCCGCCCTGGACGGAACTCTCAGCGAAAAGGAAAATGACAAGGCCAAGTTCGCGCGGTTGGCGGCGGCCACCATCGAAACCGAGGCGACTGGCGTGGGAGCTAACGCATGACTGACCTGATCGGAACCGATCTCGGGCTCAGCCCGGGACTCGGTGGGGTACCCACGACCGATGAACCGCAGAAGGCCAAGGACTTCACCAGCGACCAAGAGGTCCGCTGGTGCCCCGGCTGCGGTGACTACGTCATCCTCAACACGATCCGCAACTTCTTGCCCGAGTTGGGTCTGCGGCGCGAGAACATCGCGTTTGTCAGCGGCATCGGCTGCTCGAGCCGCTTCCCGTATTACCTGCAGACCTACGGGTTCCACTCCATTCACGGCCGCGCGCCGACCATCGCCACCGGCCTGGCGCTGGCCCGGTCGGATCTCTCGGTGTGGGTCGTCACCGGCGACGGCGACGCGCTGTCCATCGGCGGCAACCACCTGATCCACGCGCTGCGCCGCAACGTCAACATCACGATCCTGCTGTTCAACAACCGGATCTACGGGCTGACCAAGGGTCAGTATTCGCCGACCTCGGAGGTCGGCAAGGTCACCAAGTCGACGCCGATGGGCTCGCTGGACTACCCGTTCAACCCGGTGTCGCTGGCGCTGGGCGCCGATGCCACGTTCGTGGGCCGCGCGCTGGACTCCGACCGCAAGGGGCTGTCCGAGGTGCTGCGCGCCGCCGCCGCACACCGCGGGGCCGCGCTGGTCGAGATCCTGCAGGACTGCCCGATCTTCAACGACGGCTCGTTCGACGCGCTGCGCAAGGAAGGCGCCGAGGAGCGGCTGATCAGCGTGCGCCATGGTGAGCCGATCACCTTCGGCGCCGACGGCGAGTACTGCGTGGTCAAGTCGGGCTACGGGCTCGAGGTCGCCAAGACCGCCGACGTCTCGGCCGACGAGATCGTGGTGCACAACGCCCAGGTCGAGGACCCGGCGTACGCGTTCGCGCTGTCGCGGTTGTCCGAGCAGAACCTCGAGCACATGGTGATGGGCATCTTCCGTCAGGTCAGCAGGCCGACCTACGACGACGCGGCCCGACAGCAGGTGGCGACAGCGCGCGAGGCCAAGGCGCACGACACGGCCGCACTGCAAGAACTACTCCGCGGCAAAGACACCTGGATCGTCGACTAACCTCAGTGGACGTGACATCGCCTGTGCCGCTTGCTGGAGTCGTATTGGCGGGCGGTGCATCTCGCCGCATGGGACGCGACAAGGCCACCGTGTCGTATCAGGGCACCACGCTTGTCGAGCTTGTCGTCTCTGCGCTGAGTGCCCGCTGCTCGCCGGTCTTTGTCATCGCCGCCCCCGGGCAGAAGCTGCCCGAGTTGCAGGCCGAGATCCTGCGCGACGAGGCGCGCGGCGTGGGACCTCTGCTGGCGACTGGGCGTGGGTTGCGCGCGGCCAAAGAGGCCGGCTGCGAGTTGGCCTTCGTGTGCGCGGTCGACATGCCGTTCATGTCCACCGACCTGGTCGACCAACTCGCCGAGCGGGCCGCCCGCCTCGGAGCCGACGTGACCCTGCCCTGGGATGGACGCGACCACTACCTGGCCGGTGTCTATCGCACCGGGCTGGCCGACAAGGTCGATGAGCTGGTGGCGGCGGGGGAGCGCAGCATGCGCGCACTGGTCGACAGGGTCGACACGCAGCGCATCGTGATGCCCCAGCAGCGGGCCTTGACCAACATCAACACCGAGGCAGACCTGAAGTCGTTAGCGTAGGTAATTGTCGCAGCAAATTGCAAGCGATAATTAGCACCCCTCGACATTCGATTTCTCTGCCACCTTCGGCGAATTTACGCGCGCTAATTCCCGCCGACCTCTTCATTTCCAATTCAAGCGTTGCCGATCGCGGATTCCGAGATGCCCTGTGTCGTGGTGGATTTCGGCGTCGTCGTACTTCGTTGCCTACCTGGCGGCTTCGCGTGGGCCGACAGCGGCCGGGAAGAAAAGGCCTGGATTCGATCACTAACCTGAACGTTTCGTGAGATGGGCCGTTGACACGGCTTGTAATGCACGGAAGTGCCTGTCCTGCTTGAGAACATTGGC